>CALUTP010000017.1 GCA_944323725.1 Candidatus Gastranaerophilales bacterium
TTATTAAACTTAATTTTTTTAATTAATCTTTTTTGCACTAAAAAATCAGCCTCCTTCTTCTGCTAGCTGATTTAATTTATGGATATTCGCAAATTTATTGCTTAAACTAGGTGCCCCCCCCCCCCGAAATCATTGCTATGACTACATTTTGCATAGTTGTTCTCCTTTTAATACTACTATATTTATTATACCTTATATTTAATAGAATTTCAATATAAAAAAAAGAGTCTGAACATACACACAGACTCTTTATTAAACTATCCTCTTTCTTCTTATCCCATAATGACTATTGTAGAGGAGCTCTCCACAATGAGTCGTTAAATTTATTTTGATTTGTTTTAATATCTACAGACAAAGTTACGTTACTTGGTGTAAATACAAATACTAAATCCCCAACTTTTTGAGGTTTGCCATTGAGAGCATGAGCTGCACCACAAACAAAATCAATTGTCCTTTGTGACTGTTCTTTGTCTAATAAGTGAAGATTAAGAACGATTGTTTTTCTATCTTTAAGGTGTTGAACGATTTGAGCAGCATCATCAAATGAACGTGGTTCCATAACCATTACTTCATATCCTCTATAATTTGGATGATTCACCACTTTTAATTCATTTGAATTTTCTTCTTTTGGTTGATAACTATACTTAGGAGCTAATGCTAGATTATCCTGTACTTCATAGCCATCTTCTTCATTCATTTCATCTGCCAAGTCTTCAAAAGATTCTCTAGGCTCAAAACCCCTTACCAAGAAATCTACAACTGATTTAATTTTGTCTGTAACTGCTGCCACCGTTTTTCCTCCGTTTATTTCAATTTTACTGTTAACTAAATAATTTTCTACCAATCCTTAACATCGTAGCGCCATTTCGCGCTGCAATCCTATAATCCTGACTCATACCCATAGACACTTCTTTTAGTTTACACCCGAAACGGGATTCTAAAAGTTTTTTTGTCTTAATCACATCTTCAAAAAGTAAATTCAAATTCTCATCTGACTCACCTAAAGGCGCCATATTCATTAATCCTGCAATATTAATTCCTTTAAGCTCCTGTATTCTTCCAAAATTTTCAAATAAGCTTTCTTTTGAAAAACCAAACTTTTGAATTTCATTGGCATTATTAAGCTGTAATAAGATCTTTTGGATTTTTCCATGACTTTGAGATTCTTTAGAAATCAATTCTGCGAGATTCACAGAGTCAACAGAATGAATATAGTCAAAAAATTCAATTACTTTTTTTACTTTGTTTGACTGAAGATGACCAATGAAATGAAATGTTGAATTTTCTCTGATATAATCGGGAAGATTTCTTATTTTTTGCACAGCCTCTATTGCCCTAGACTCGCCGAAATCTCTTAAACCTGCATTATATGCAGCTTCAATGGCTTCTTCATCAAAATATTTTGTAACTGCAATTATTTTTGGTGTATAAGGTGCAATTTCTTCCTGTATCTGTAAAAGATTTCTTTTTACTGTCTCAAACATAAATAATCTTACCTCTACAAGAAAACACTTAATCAGATTTACGCAAAAATGTATTTCTGATTGTGTATACTATTAATTTTACTCGATTTGAGTAATGTGGACAACTATTTTATTTTAAGTGTAACCACCTCCCCTTAATATCATCCAAAACCATGATAATGACATGCTTTCAGACTTTTTAATATTTCTTAAATTTTGGTTACAATTTGTAATAGTAATAAATATAAGCATGCTTTCTACATTATTCTGATATTTTTATGTTAAAGTACAATGGATTTTATATTTTTAGGATAAACTATCCTTTTTTATATTTACTCCATCAAATAGTGTAGATTTTACAAAAAAAAAGACCTCTTTATTTTTTATTTATCAAGAGGTCAAGGTTGGTTATTTTGGTTATGTTATAGTATTGTTATGGTATTTATAAATCTTTTTAGCTAGCAAATTTATTAATTCCCCTGAATATTTTATTTTGCCAGAAGGGTTTTAATTATTTACAAAACTTTACAATAAAATGAATAATATAATTTTGAACATAAAAAAATTTATACTATCAAAAATACTAAGGCGAAAATATTACAGAACAGGAAAATGCAACGCCTGTGGCAAATGCTGCACTAAAATTTATGTAAAACATTACAAACATGTTATACAAGATGAAGAAGAATTTAAAAAATTACAATTTCTACATAGATTTTATACATACTTAAAGGTAATTGACAAAGATGAAACCGGACTAGTATTTGAATGTACAAATCTGGATCCTGTAACTCATAAGTGTAAAATACACAAAAAACGTCCCGGCATATGCAGACGATATCCTCAAGAAGAACTATTTTCTATGGGCGGGGCACTTTCTGATGATTGCGGCTACAAAATGGAACCTATTATTAGCTTTGAAGAAGTTCTAAAAAAAGAACAAAAAAGAAAAAAATAAAATAAATTACACTTTCGTCCAATGAAATAAAAAACAATGTCGTTTAAGCTTTAGATAGTTGGATAAACGAAAGGTTGGAAATATGAAAAAAATAATAGCAATACTAATACTGAATATGCTGGCAATACCAGTATATTCTGCATGCAGCATAGAAAATGGCTTATGCACAGGAGGTGCATCTGTTCTTGGACTACCTACCATTAAAGACAAGTACATTCCAGATAATCTTCAAAATTTACAAAAACCAGATGCATTTATGCCCAAATACCATAAACCATATTATGACATGCTGATAAATACTGAATCAAACGATTCTACTGGAGCAGCAGCACCAAATTACAATTCAAATTGTCAATTTGGAGTATGCCTACCAGAAGCAACTCCAGAAGAAGCACCTTAGATTACTCAATAGTATAAACTTTTTTGTAATATAAAATTACTCCAACAAAAGTAAGGACAATATTAGGCATCCAAGCAGCTAAAAATGGAGCCAACGCTCCAGTTTCACCAAATGAAAGCGAAAGTGCCCTTATTAGATAATATGCGAATATAATTAGAATACTAAACAAAAATCCTCTATTATACCTTACTCTAGGAGGAGTAATCGCAAGAGGAACTCCAATAAGCACAAGTGCAATTGTAGTTAAAGGAAGCGCAAGCTTATCATAAAGCTCAATTACCACAACATTTCTTTGCTGTTCTTCAAGTGTACTAATATTTTTAGCTATAAACTTCATAAGCTGGGTAAAATTCATTTCTTTTGCCATATTTTTATTCAATTCTTTGGACATATCCAACCCGAATTTCACATTTGAATCCTCAAACAGGGTTGTATTTAGAACATTACCTTCTTGTCCTACAGTATAAACAGCACCTTTCTGGAAATCCCATCCAGAAGGTGATGTTTTACCCTCTTGTGCTTGCAAAACTTGGATTGTACCATCTTTTGAAGTATCCAAAACTGTTATATTATGCAAAGTTTTATTTTCACAATAACCAACATAAAAAAGCCTTTTTAATATCCCATCAGAATTTATCTCTTTAAATACAAAATTTTGTTTTCCATCAGGGATATTTTTCTGACCTAAAGCCCATAATGCTAAATCTTTTGACTGTTTAGTCATTATTGGAACTACGCTTTCATTAATAAAAAAGCTAAAAATTGACATCAAAATTGCAAAAACAAATATAGGTTTAGCAATTCTATTTAAACCAATTCCACAGGCCCTCATTACTGTAATTTCTGACTTCAAACTTAAGCCATTCAAAGTCATAACAGTAGCAAGAAGCACACCCATTGGGATTGTCATCACAATAACTTGTGGAAGATTAAGAATAATCATCATCAATGCAACCTTGAAGGGTATTCCAAATAGAGAAATCTGTTTAATTAATGTAATAAAGGTGTCAGATGCAAAAATAATAGATGTAAATACACAAACACCCATAATAAAGACTTCAGCAACCTGTTTTAATATATATTTATCAAGAAGCGTTATACTATTAATCTTCTCACGAACTTTTTTTCTTACAGCCATGTCAATATGATAAATTAAACAAAAGATTTACGCAAATAAATAAAAGCAAAAAACGACAAAAGATATATTTGTTTTTACCATAACAAATATATCTCTATCGTCAAAAATAATAAAATTATTCTAAAATTTCAATAAAACTTTCAAAACATCTTTTTCTTTGTTTTTTTCAAAAGCTTCTATTGCGTCATCAATAGAATATGTAGCAGAGATTAGGGGTGAAAAATCAATTTTATTATGTTCCAAAAGCCTTAATGCGGGTCCAAATTGTCCACAGCGAGAACCTAGCACCGTAATTTCATCTATTACAATAGGTGCAAGATTCAATTCCTTCCCTGTAGCAACTGTACTTTTTAATACAAGTACACCACGCGGTCTTGTAAGCGATAAAGATGTTTCAAATCCTGATACAGAACCTGTAGCTTCTACTACGACATCATATTTTTTCTCGATAGGGAAATCTTGTAAAAGTCTAGTTTTTACCCCTTGAGCTTTTGCAATATCAAGCTTATTTTGATGTTTTCCAACCAAAGTCACATCAAAATTTTGAGCATTAAGAGTTAACGCAGTAATAAGCCCTAATTTTCCATCGCCAAGCACCACAACTTTTTCAAAAGGTTTTATATGAAGCTGTTCAGTAATTTCACAAGCTGCAGCTAATGGTTCTACGAATACAACCTGCTCATCTGAAACATTTTCAGGAACTTCAAAAAGGACTTCCAACGGCATTGTAAAATATTCAGCAAAAACGCCATCTTTATGCCATATACCTAAAGTATGACGATTAGGACAATGACGGTACAGTTTTTCAGCACACCAAATACAATCAGAATCTTTGCATCCATAGCTAATTTCAGACACAACTCTTTTGCCAAGCAATGATTGATCTTCATCGTTTATTTCTTCGACCACACCAACTGCTTCATGACCTAAAATACCTTTATAGCCCATATAACCTTTTGTAATTTCATAATCCGTATTACAAATACCTGCAAGAGTAACTCTAACAAGAGCTTCTCCCTTTTTAGGCACAGGCTTTTGATAATTACTCACTAACTTTAATTCTTTGTCAAATACAACAGCTTTCATAAAATAAACCTCTCTTTCGATAGGTCTATTTTATCATAAACAAAATCATTCTAATTCTTCATCTCCAGCATCTATGACAAGCAATTTTATAACAGAAACCCATTCTTCTCGAGATAATTCTCTATGCAAATAGTCCATATTTCCTGTTGCTATTACCCAATTCGCACAGGCTCCGCCTCGCCACCAGCCAGTCTCTCCTTCGCCTT
>CALUTP010000018.1 GCA_944323725.1 Candidatus Gastranaerophilales bacterium
CCCAAATCTTGAAGATGAATTAAGAGAATTATTGGCAACAAAAACAACTCTTAATTCAGAAAATATAAATCAAGTTTTATATTTTGTACTTGGGCTTGAAAAATTACAAAAAATTGAGCAATTAGACCAGTTAAACAACTTTTAATATATACTCAAATTCTTTTTGTTCCTTTAATACTATATCAAACAGAGGTATAATTTTATTAAAAAAATTTGCATATAAATTAATTTTTTTAATTCCTGTCTTTTTAGACAAATTTAAATATTATATTTTGCTCTTACAATGTATTCTAAAGCTCTAATAAACGAATTCAAATTATCATCATCTAAATATGCTTAAAGATCTATAATAACCATTCTTTTATTATCTCCTTCTATTTATAATTCATTCTCTATTATTTCAAATTTATCAAAATCAACTATTATCATCTATATTATTATTTTAAATAGATTCATTCACATTTATACAGACTATATTTAGTAAAATATTAAGTACAAATTAAATTTTATACCTTAAGTATTCAACATCAACACAAATACTTGAAATTACTAGAAAAGAGAGTAATACTTGACATAGGATGATAAAATGGAATAAATTTTTCCTTTGAGTTTAAATCTCTTTTTCTCCGTTTTTTAGTATAAAGATTAGGAATTAGTGAAGATATAAGTTTTAAAAACCGCCCAGTGTGGACGGTTTTCGATATGTAATTTTATTTAGAGAATTTTTTAAGCTTAATTTTTACCAATTTTAATTAAAATATCTCCTAAATTCTCTTTTTGAAAATTTAAAGGTGCAGATTGGAATTTATTTTTTATGAAAAACAATAAAAAGAGAAAATTGTAAAACCTTAAAAAAAGATTAAGTAATATTCATATTTGTCATTTTGCAGTAATAATGTAAATGGTGATACACCTCTTGTTAAGCAAAATCCTAAGATAATTTTTGTGTTTGCAAGGAGTAACTGAAAGTTTTTAGCACAGTGAAGCAGATGCTTTGCTGTGCTTTTGTGTAGCTTATTATAAGGAGAAATAATGGAAAAAGAATATCATATTTTATCTCTATCTGGTGGAAAAGATTCCACTGCTCTAGCCTTCTTTATGAAAGAGAATCTGCCTGAAATTTTTGAAAAATTAGAGCTCGTATTTTATGACACTGGATGTGATTTGCCTGAAACTTACGATTATTTAAATAAAATTGAGATATTTCTAAATAAAAAAATTACAAGAGTGAAACCTGCAAAAAGTTTTGATGAAATATTTTATACTAATCCAATTATTCCATCTCCATTTAAAAGATGGTGTACCGTTCTATTAAAAGTTCAACCTTCTATTGATTTTATTAATAATATTATTAATAAAAACGATTATAAAAAAATATTTTTATATGTTGGAATAAGAGCCGATGAAATAAACAGAAAAGGGGTTTTATTAAACTCTGAATTAGAAAAAAAATATATTATTCCACAATATCCATTTAAAGATTACTTTATTTATAAATCTGACGTTAAAAATATATTAGACAAAGCTGGGATTGGAATTCCTCAATACTATGAATGGAGAGCTAGAAACGGTTGCTATTTCTGTTTCTATCAAAAACCAATCGATTGGATAAATTTATATAAAAAATACCCTGATTTATATAAAAAAGCTATGGAATATGAAAATTTAGCTTATAAAGGTAAAAAATATCGTTTTGGATGGAATTCAAAATATCAATTGAAAGAATTAATAAAACCTCAAATTATGAATCATATAATTTGTAATAATACTAAAATTTTAAATAAAACAGAAAATAATCTTCAAACAAAATTATATAAATTATTTACATAATGGATCATCAATATCTATTAACCCATTATGATTATTGTCTATTCCATCTTCACAAGAATTTGGAGAATCCTTTCCCTCTGCATCTGGATTAAAATATTTCCATTTTAAAGGAATACTTTTCCAAGACAATAAAAATTCTTTTTTTAGATATTGTGCTTCATTTGGAACATTTTTATATATTGACAAATTTTCATCATTATAATTAAATGCAGAATTTGTCCAATTTGCTGAACCCGAAATTATAGTATTATCATCAATAACTGCTGTTTTTGTATGCATTTTACCTGCCCAATTTTCAACTTTTACAGGGATATGATTTTTTCTCAATAAATGATGCCTTGTATACTGTTGTGCAGCATGATTTGCTTCTATAATTAATTTTACATCTACACCACGTTTTTTGGCAGCAATTAATTCATTAACAATTTCTTCATTTGTTATTAAAAACATTGAAATGTATATATATTTTTTAGCTTGTTTTAACTCAGGAATTATTCCATCTTCTACGATTCTTGAGTTTGGAGAAAAAAATAATTTAACTTCGCTATTTTCAACTTTAATAAAATCGTTAGTAAAAATTTTTTCTTTATTTTCGTGAAATTTATTATTTAGATACATTTGTTCGAATTCTTTTTTATAGTATTTTGCTAATTCTTTTGATTTTATAACTGTAGCTATATTTTCATTAAAACCACCTGTGCCAGTGGTAGAAATATTTAATGTTCCAGTCCAAATATAAGAATTATCTATAATACAGAATTTGTTGTGCATAATATGTCCATAGAAAAATCTATATTTTTTAGGATTTTCTTGCTTAATTTTTTCAAGCTTTTGAATATCAGCTAAATAATCCGTTTTTACAACTCCATTCCCTAATACGTTTATAGCATAATCCGTACCAGAATAGTCATTTTTACCATTAACATTTATATCTACAATTCCTCTTACTTTTACACCTCTTTTTTTAGCATTTATTAACGCACTTAAAATATCTTCCTGATATGAAAAACCATAAAATGCAAAATCTATACTTTTTTGAGCATTATTAATTAATTTAATTAACTCTTGACCAGCTTGAGTTCGTGTTTTATAACTAGGAACATTGTATTCTCTTGCTCTTACATAATAAAAATTTATACTATCCTGCATATTTTCCTGACTATTATTTGCAAAACAATAAGTCATAGAAATTAATATAATTAAAATTATCAATAAAAACAGCTTTTTCATTACGCTTATTATACATAAAAATTTACATTTATAACTAATTAATTTATATCTACGAAATTTTTTATTAGTAAGCAATCCACAGAACATACTAATTCAATGAGATTAAATGTATTAAGATGCGATGCACTCGTAAATAAAAGCATTTGTGAATTTTACTTTATAAAAAGGCACTATTATTGTTCATATGATTTTTCTTCTTATTATGTATTTCATTTCAGTTTAAATCTTTTAGAGTTAAAACTATATTACAAAAAATACATATACTTTTATTAAAAATTATCCCTTATTAATATATATAAATAACAATAATAAATAAGAAGGAGGAGAAATAAATGAAAGACAAAACATTTTTGATGATTCCAGGACCTACACCAGTTCCTGAATCTGTTATGCTGGAAATTGCTAAACACCCCATAGGACATAGAAGCTCGGAATTCTCCTCTATTTTGGAAGAAGTATATACTAATCTTAAATATGTTTTTCAAACTCAAAATGATGTATTTATGTTTACATCCAGCGGTACAGGTGCAATGTGCGCAGCTTTAGAAAATCTTATCAATGAAGGTGATAAAGTACTATGTCTTATTATAGGAAATTTTGGAAACCGTTGGGCGAAAATAGCGGAATCACGAGGTGCTATTGTTGAAAAAATTGAAGTTCAAGCAGGAGAAGTGATTAATCCTGAAATTTTAAAACAAAGACTTGATGAAGATACAAACAAAGAGATAAAAATCGTAACTCTCACACATAGTGAAACATCGACCGGAGCTGCAAATGACATTAAAACATTATGCTCAATTATAAATGAACATGGTGCTGTCTCTGTAGTTGATGGAGTGACCAGTGTATGTGCTATGCCTTGTAAACCCGATGAGTGGGGTATCGATGTGCTTATTTCAGGTTCTCAAAAAGGTTTTATGATACCTCCTGGACTAGCTTTTCTTACAGCAAATGATAAAGCTTGGAAACTTTATGAAACATGCAAACATCCTAGTTTTTATTTTGATTGGGCTGCTCATAAAAAATCTGTTCAAGCGAACTCTACACCGTATACTCCAGCCGTCAATTTAATTGTAGGGCTTAATACAGCACTAAAAATGATTAAAGAGGAAGGAATTGACAATGTAAATGAGCGTCATAGACGACACGCTATGGCTTTAAGAAAAGCTCTTCGTGCAATTAGACTTAATCTTCTTGTGGAAGATGATGAAAAAGCAAGCTATGCTATTACATCCATCCTACCACCTGATGGAATTTCTGTACCTGATATAAGAAAAACTCTAAAAGAAGATTATGACATTGTAGTAGCAAATGGACAAAATCAACTGAAAGATAAAATTTTCAGGATGGGAACACTTGGATTTGTCTGCGATAGAGATTTAATTGCTTCAGTAGGGGCTTTAGAGGCTTCTTTATATAAACTCGGTCATAAATTCAATATCGGGGACGGCGTAAAAACTATTATTACAGAATTAAGCAATAAGTAAAGGAATATATAATAAATGAAAGTTTTAGTAACAGATAAAATAAATGAATCCGCAGGTAAAATAATTGAAACTGCTGCAGATGTTGATTTTCTTCCTACAATGAGCGAAGAAGAATTAATAAAAATAATACCTCAATATGATGCATTAATGGTTCGGAGTCAAACGAAAGTTACTGCCAAAGTAATAGAAGCTGGTAAAAATCTAAAAATAATTGGCAGAGCTGGAGTGGGCGTTGATAATATTGATATTGATGCAGCAACACAAAAGGGAATCATTGTTGTTAATTCTCCTGATGGAAATACTATGGCTGCTGCTGAACATACAATTGCACTTATGCTTGCAATGGCGAGGAATATCGCACCTGCAGCTATGTCAACTAAAGCAGGACGATGGGATCGCGCAAAATTCACCGGCTGTGAATTATATAACAAAACTTTAGGTATTATAGGTCTTGGTAAAATTGGTTCACACGTGGCTGAAGTAGCTCTAGCATTAGGAATGAAAATTATTGTATATGATCCATATACATCTAAAGATGTTGTTGAAAAAATGGGCGGTGAATATGCACAAACTTTAGATGATTTTTGGAGTAAATGTGACTTTATAACAGTTCATGTTCCTAAAACAAAAGAAACTATTAACCTTATTAACAAATCAACTATTGCAAAAATGAAAAAAGGGGTAAGACTTGTTAATTGTGCAAGAGGCGGAATTATTAATGAACAAGACTTAAAAGAAGCACTAGATTCCGGTTACGTTGCAAGCGCAGCAATTGACGTATATGAAAATGAACCTAATATTACAGAATGTCCTCTTATTAACTGTCAGGGGAATATTGTACTAACTCCGCATCTAGGAGCAAGCACTCAGGAAGCTCAAATTAATGTTGCAATTGATGTCGCTGAACAAATTAAAGAAGTTTTAATGGGTGGTTCTGCCGCTTCTGCCGTAAATATTCCATCTCTAAGGCCTGATAAATTGGAACCTGTAAAGGATTATATGAATATTGCAGAAAACTCCGGAGAACTCGCTATGCAGATTTCCGAAGGAATGATAAAATCTATTGAAATTACAGCACAAGGAGATTTGGCAGAATTAGATATTCAACCACTTGAAGTCGCTGTATTAAAAGGAGCTTTATCGTCGATGCTGGAAGGGGTAAATTATGTTAACGCCCCAATTCTTGCCAAGAAAAGAGGAATTGATATTATATCTTCGCGTTCAAAAGTAAAATGTAATTTCGCTGGACTGCTTACTATAAAATTAACAACTGACAAAGGAAGAAATGTTGTCGCTGGAGCTCTTGTTGCAAAGGATATCCCGAGAATTGTTAAAATCAATGATTATGAAACAAGCATACGCCCTCAAAAACATATGCTTATTGTACCTCACATTAACCAGCCTGCTATGATTGCCAAAGTAGCTCAGGTAATTGGAGAAAATAATATTAACATCGGGTCAATGAACGTAGTCCAAAAAAATGATAAACACGAAACTGAATCAATCATGGTTATTAATATAGATTCTGAGGTCGGTGAAAATGTACTTTCAAGCATTGGAAAGATAAATGGTGTTCATAATCCTAAATACATTAATCTAAATGCACAATAAGTAAGGAATAACAAATGAAATTAGCAGTTTTTGACTTTGATTCTACTTTAATGGATGGAGAAACTTTAGAATTTCTTGCTAGAGAAATCGGAATAGAAAAAGAAGTAAAAGAAATTACAGATAGTGCAATGCGTGGAGAAATCGACTTTTTCGAAAGTTTACAGCAAAGAGTCAAATTATTAAAGGGGTTAAAAGTCGAAACTGTTAATAGAATTTGTGAAAATCTACCTGTCATGAATGGCGCAAAAGAAACTATTAATAGTTTAAAAGATCGCGGATATAAAGTAATTTGTTTTTCTGGGGGATTTAAAAATGCAACTATACCTTTCATGAAAAAACTAGGACTTGATTGTGAATTTTCGAATATTCTACATACAAAAGATGGAATATTAACAGGGCTTGTTGGCGGAGAAATGATGTTTAATGACAGCAAAGGACAAATGTTATACCGTCTGCAAAGACTCTTAGACATTTCACCAGCTAATACTATTGCTGTAGGGGACGGAGCTAATGATTTGAGTATGTTTGAATATGCTGAAAAAAGAATCGCTTTCTGTGCTAAACCTGTTTTAAGAAAACAAGCAAATATTATAATTGAAAAAAAAGATTTAACTTTTATATTAGATAAAATTTAAAATAAGAACTTATAACCTATAGCTTTTTTATTATTTTACAAGGATTTCCTGCTGCCATAACATTTGAGGGAATATCTTTATTTACAATACTTCCTGCCCCAATTACACTATTATCACCTATTGTAACCCCAGCAAGCACAGTGACATCACCACATATCCAAACATTATTTCCAACTTTAATTGGTTTTGAACATCCTAGTCCATTATTTCTACTAATAACATCCAATGGATGCTTAGGAGTATAAAATGAGCAATTCGGACCTATGAATACATTATTGCCAAAAATAACTTCACAAGAATCCAAAATCAATAAGTTATGATTAGAATAAAAATTATCACCAATTTTAATATTTGAGCCGTAATCACACATAAATGGCTGTTCGATCAAAAATAGACTGCCTATTTTCCCTATAATTTTTTTTATTAACTCTTGCCTTAAAGATAACATATCAGGAGAAAGCCTATTATATTTATAACATAATGTCTTACACTTTACCCTTTCAAAAAATTTTGGTATTTCCTGATATGATTCATTATAAAAATCTTTTACTATAGATTCTTTTTCTTGCATATTAATTAGGATAAACTAATTAATAGAATATTATGTTAACTAGATAGGTAATTTTAAAGGTTTAAAGCATTTGACGTCTAATCCATTCCATAATAATACTAACTAAATAATCTTGCTGTTCATTATCCAGTGGTACAGCCTTTGGAAAGTTATGCCATTTTGATATGCAACCTCTGCAACAACAAGCAGTTGCATGCTGAGCGATAAAAACTGGATGACCTTTAGTAGGTGTCTGCTTTCCATCATTTTTAATTTCAGCAGGAGCAATTCTTTTAGCAATAAAATCTCTAGCATGAGATTTTATTGTATTTAAGCCTTTTTGCTCAATATATAATATGTCTTTTTCTTTAAGCTTAAACCTGCTTCTAAAATCTGATTTAGAAAGTCTATCAAATAGTTCATCATACATTTTCTACATATACCTTACCTTGCAGCCAATCAATACAGACATTCATAAACTTTTCTTGATCTTCTATAAATAAATCCTCTGCATGCCTGCCATTTTCAAATAATTCATATTTTTTCACACAAACTGCATTATCAAATAAAACTCGCGTATGCCACTCAAATACAGTAGGATCATTTTTCCCTGCAATAAAAAGAGTTGGGCAATTAATTTTATTTATTAGCTCAATTGGCTTTAATTTTTTACGGAATAACAATTCTGGTCTAATAGATAACCATCGTCGTGGCTCAAATTTTTTAAATAATGTAGGTATCCAAGCATTAGGATTCCACATATGATTTTCTATTTTATAAAAATCTGCAGGTGCTGATACTGAAATAACTTTATCCACATCATTCTCAAGAGCAGAATGAATTAAAACTAATCCACCACCTAATGAAAACCCTAATAAATTAACTTTTTTATATCTTTTACGAGCATAATCAACTACTGATTTCAAGTCAAGGATTTCTTTACTCATAAATGTATAAAATCCAGAACTTTTTCCATGTCCTCTAAAATCCACTACAATTACATCTGTATAATTAGAAAATTCCTGAGCCATTTCCTTGAAAGATCTGCTATCCTTAGTCATAAACCAGCCAGGACAAATTATAAGAACATCCTCTGACGCCTTAGGAGAATAAAAATGATTTATAGCAATTTTAATATTATCTTCAGTTTTTAATAAAATTTCCTGCATCAAAAATATCACATCCAGTCTAAAATAGTCTTTTCCTCACCAAAATCCAACCCCATAGTTTCAACTCCTACTTTTGTAATTAAGAATTTTAAACTTACGTTAAAAGCCAACGGTTCCTGAGTATATCCTGTGCTTTTATACATATCAACAGAAATTGTCTTACTTTCCTTATCATAAACTTGATTATAATTAAGACCATCGTAAACACAAAATGGAACTTTAATTTTATTATCATCATCATAATAAGGAAGTCCAAATGTACGACAAATCAAAGGTCTGTAATTATATACTGAACATCTATCATTTATCAAAAATGGACATTCGTAATTATAGACGCCATCCGTACAATTTTGTTTCTCTTCAATAATTTTCATAACTTTTGCAACTATTAATTTCTGAGTCTGAATATCCAAAGCTGCATAACCTACTCTTAAAAAAGCAAACTCTAGCTCTGAACAAGGATATTCTCCATGTCTACAGCATTTTGAACATCCTTCTTTACAGAATATATAAGGAGTCTGTGACGCAAAATATTCATCCAGCCTTTTAGTCACAAGATGTAAATATGCACAATAATCTTCCAGTTGATTTTCTCTCATTTTAATCCCTTTTTAAATAATGATAACATATTATTACAAGATTGAAAAACTTTTTTCATTAGATAATATGAAAAAAAAAAGGAGCCAATATGGAATATATCACAGTCTTATGCACAATAAATGATTTAGCTAAAGCAAAAGAAATCTCTAAAATTATAGTAGAAGATAAATTAGCAGCTTGTGTAAATATAATACCAAAAATTTCCTCAATATATTACTGGAAAGGCGAAGTAATAGAAGATGAAGAGCTACTAATGATGATTAAAACTCAAAAAAAACTATTTGAAGAACTAAAATTCAAAATATTAAAATTACATCCATACGATAATCCTGAAATTATATCTGTTAAAATAGATGAAGGCTCAAAGAATTATCTAGACTGGCTTAGCACCTCTACAAGAGAACTTTTATAAATTTAAGGTGTAAAGTTTTTTGAATATTTTTTAACATTTAAGACAAATTTTGTTTTGTTTGTGGTTTATTGTAGTAAAATCAATGAAAAAGTTACGCAATAAATAAGGAATTATAAATTGCAAAATACTATTACTGAAAGCATAAAAGCAAGACAAACCGCTTCGTTTCAACTAAAACGAAACAACAATATCTCAATTCTTCAAAAAGCTGAAAAAAAACTTAATGAAATTTTTGCAGATGAAATGAATTCATCTAATTCAATATTTAAATATGTATCAAACAGTGCCATTCACAAGATGGCATTGTTTTTATCCGGTTGCAAAGGTCGAGCCTGTGCTATAGGAATTGCCGGAGAAACTGCAAGCGGAAAATCGACTATTACACTTGATATTATTAACACTATTGAGGTCTTTGCTGAAGAATACTGTATTGAAAATGCAATCACAAGAATTAATACAGATGATTATTACTATGACCGTTCTGATATGGTAAAAAAAGCAGGCAGCTTTGCTGAATTTGCAAAACACTACGATTTGGACGTACCAGAAGCTCTTGAATTAGAATTAATGAAACAACATATAAAATCTCTTTTAAATGGAGAAGTTGTTTATCTTCCCAAATATGATATGTCAGGCACTGCAATAAGAAAAGACAATGTAACCAGAGCTGTTCCTTCAAAAATTATAATATCTGAAGGGTTATTTACATTAACTGAAAAAGTAGCAGAAGCGTTTGACTTTAAAGTATATGTAGATATATCTAGAGAGATACAAAAAGAAAGGTTTTATAGAAGAGCTGCAGAAAGAAGTCTAGGCTCTTCAGTAGATGAAGTCTATGCAAATGCCTCAGATAAAGCTAAAACTTACATCCACCCCACAATATCACACGCTGACATTATTCTTTCTGGAGAAGCCGATAGAGAAGCATATAAAAAATTTATTAAACAAATACTCGCTCTAGTAAAAGAACTACATTTCAATAATATACTACTTTACTCATAGTCATTTAATCTAAAAAAAAACCTGCCTTAATTCTTAGAAATTCAAATTATACAGTCTTGATGTTGTATAATTAAATAAGTTTATGAGGTATAAATTAAATGAATGAAAAAGAAAAAATGCTTTCTGGCTATCTATATAATCCATTTGAAGTTAAATCCCTAGCTGAGGATCGAATAAAGGCTAAAACACTATGTCATAAATACAATTTACTTTCACCTGCTGAGACTAATAAAAGGAAAGCTTTACTAAAAAAAATTATAGGTAAAACAGGAAATAACTTTTGGATTGAACAGCCATTTTATTGTGATTACGGCTACAATATAGAAATAGGAGAAAATTTCTATATGAATCATAACTCTGTTATACTTGACTGTGCAAAGGTGAAATTTGGTAATAATGTATTTATAGCACCATTTTGCGGGTTTTATACAGCAGGACACGCAATAGATGTAGAAGATAGAATTGCTGGACTAGAATATGGATTTCCAATTACTATAGGCAATAATGTATGGATAGGAGGCCACGTCTGCATCTTACCAGGCGTAACAATTGGCGATAACTCTATAATAGGAGCCGGTAGTGTTGTTAATAAAAACATACCCCCCAACGTTATTGCAGCAGGAAATCCTTGCAAAATAATCCGTCAAATTACACCTGAAGATAAACTTAAATATAAAAAATATAAAGATTAATTATTCACATATATGCTCAAGTGCCATTTGAAATATTGTCTTTATATGATCATCACTCAAAGAATAGTAAACATTTTTACCCTTCTTTTGAGCTTTTATAAGCTTTGCAACTCTCAAAACTTTAAGTTGATGGGATACTGCAGATTTGGTCATATTTAAAAGTGATGCTAAATCATTCACACACATTTCACTTTCTTCTAAAGCCCACAAAAGCTGAATTCTGGTTCCATCTCCCATTATTTTAAAAAAATCTGATAAATCATACAATAACGTAGTATCAGGCAACAATGGCTTTAATTTTGAAACAATTTCGCTCATAAATACATTATAGTTCAATAGTTGTTCAATTGTCAACACATTGTAAAGATTATTCAATTTACACTTGACAATTGAATAGTTATTCAATTATAATACTAATATAAATGAATAGTTATTCAATTATTTAATTAATGGAGTATAAAAGAATTATGGATGACCATAACCACACAAAATGTTGTACTCATTGCTCTCATAGCCATAATAATGAGAATAAATCTATTACTTTTATTAGAATCTTTTTATCAGCCATACTTTTTATAAGCGGATATTTTATCTCAAATAATCTCAGTTTTGTTATATTTCTAACAGCATACGCAATATGCGGATATGATGTTATATATAGAGCAATTAAAAATATTTTCAAAGGTAAAATTTTTGATGAAAACTTTCTTATGGGACTAGCAACAATAGGCGCAATAGGAATTAAAGAATACCCTGAAGCTGTAATGGTAATGATTTTATATCAAATTGGAGAATCATTTCAAGACTATGCAGTTGAAAAATCCCGAAAATCAATTAGCGAATTAATGAACATAAGGCCTGATTACGCAAATATTGAAAAAGACGGAAAACTTATTAAGGTTAATCCAACAAAAGTTGCTATAGGTAGTATAATAACAGTAACAACCGGAGAAAAAATCCCAATAGACGGAACAGTAATTTCAGGGAAAGCAATACTTGACACCTCTGCGATAACTGGAGAATCTATACCTAAGAAAATAGAAATTGGAGATAATGCCATCAGTGGCTGCATAAATCTGGATGGGCTGCTAAAAATCAAAACTCAAAAAGCATTTGGAGAAGCTACTGTTAGTAAAATACTAAAGTTAGTAGAAACTGCAGGAGAAAAGAAAGCAAAAACTGAAAAATTTATAACAAAATTTGCAAAATACTACACGCCAATTGTAGTAATCTCTGCACTATTTCTAGCTTTTATTCCACCAATTTTAATAAAGGGAACAGAATTTTCAGACTGGATATCTAGAGCACTGACTTTCCTTGTAATATCCTGCCCTTGTGCACTAGTAATTTCTGTACCGTTAGGCTTTTTTGCAGGTATAGCTGGAGCATCTAAAAGGGGAATCCTAATAAAAGGAAGTTCATTTATCGAAACACTTTCAAAACCGGATACAATAGTCTTTGATAAAACTGGAACACTTACTAAAGGAATATTTAAAGTTACATCAATAAAACCTGAAAATATTTCTAAAGAAGAATTACTTGAAATATGTGCTTATGCTGAGAATTACTCCAGTCACCCTATCTCACAATCCATTAAAGAAGCTTATGGGAAAAGTATAGATATAAATAAAATACAAGAAGTAAAAGAAATATCAGGCAAAGGTATCATAGCAAATATTGAAAATAAAATAGTTTTAATTGGAAATAATAAACTACTAGACGAATTTAATATTAAATTTAATAAAATAGATACTGCCGAAACTTATGTATATACAGCAATTAACGGAGTATATGCAGGCTATATTATTATATCTGATGAAATAAAAGAAGATGCTGCATCTGCAATATTAGAATTAAAAAAATTAGCAAGACAAATTATTATGCTAAGCGGAGACAATAAAGATTCTACAGAAAATACTGCAAAAAGACTTGGAATTGATAAAAACTACTCACAACTATTACCAGAAAACAAAGTAGAAAAACTTGAAGAAATAATCAATGAAAAAAGAGATAATAAAAGTGTAATATTTGTTGGAGATGGAATTAATGATGCACCAGTTTTAACAAGAGCTGATGCAGGCATAGCTATGGGAGCACTGGGCTCAGATGCTGCAATTGAAGCTGCTGATATTGTAATTATGGATGATAAACCATCAAAAATTCCAGAAGCTGTCAAAATTTCAAAGAAAACCTTGTATATTATTAAAGAAAATATTATATTTGCCATTGGGATAAAAATTTTATTTTTATTACTTGGAGCACTCGGGTTTATGACAATGTGGGGAGCCGTCTTTGCAGATGTTGGAGTTGCCCTAATTGCCATTACTAATTCACTAAGAGCTCTTAGGATTTAACGTAAATTTTATCTTAAATTTTCTTTACAATCATTAACAAAATAGCAATTATTTTTATGTTTTAATCTTATATAAGAATATGGGGCAAATTTATGAGGAATGATAAAATTATGAAACAGAAAAAATTAAACAAAGGAAGAATTGCAGTATCAGTATTAGCAGTGTGCTTATTAGCAACTCAGTCACTACAAGCTAATGCAACAGACATTACAGGTGTAACTGGAAATAATGGGATTTACAATATTAACCCTACAGACCAACATAACGGTGTGGGTTTTAGACAATATAACAATTTCAACTTATCAGAAGGCGATATCGCTAATTTAATTTTCAAATATGGTACAGAAAATGTATCTAAATTTGTAAACTTAGTTGATAATCAAGTAAATATTAACGGTATAGTTAACTCAATGAGAGATGGTAAATTCTACAATGGACAAGCTATATTTATTTCACCAAAAGGTTTAGTAGTTGGCGCATCCGGTGTAATAAATGTAGGATCCCTTTCTGTATTAACCCCAACACAATCAGATTATGATAAATTTAAATCTGCTCCTGATTTAGGATATTATAAATTAGACCAAAATAATGCAGATGTAACAATTAATGGTAAAGTTATCACAAGAGAAGCTTTAGAACTTTCTGGTAAAAATGTAATACTAGGAGCTAATGCAGGATTAATTACAGGTATTCAAAATACAGATGTAATTAAAACAAATTCACAAGCAGACATTTTATTTAATAACCTTGTAAATACCTCAGTTACAAATGCTGGTTCCTTAGCTGCAAAAGATGGGAAAATAGTTATCACCTCATATGCTAACAATGGTGGAACCCAAATTAACGGTACAGTTAAAAACTTTGCAAGTAATGGTAAAGTTAATATCGGAAATAAAGGTGCTAACGGACTAAAAATTGCAGGCAAAATTGAAAACAAAGGTGATACTCTATTAGTAAACCACAATGGAGATTTAGAAATAAGTGGACAAATTACAGGTGATAAAAATGTTACAATATCTAACTATGGTGATGGACTTAATATCACCTCAACCGGTAAAATCAATAACAAAGGTAAACTAACAGCATTAAACTCCGGTTCTGATGGTCTAGATTTAGAAGGTTCAATTAATACAAATGGTGACATTGTAATAACAAATACAAAAGGTAGTTCAAATATTGCCGGAACAATTGAAAGCCAAAATGGCAATACCAATATTACCAACAGAAGCGGAGCTCTTAACCTTAATGGAACAATTAACAATAACAAGACTTTAAAAGTATGGAGTACAGGTTACAATGGTACAAACCTTAATGGAACAGTTAACAACAATGGTTCTGCTGTAATCCAGAATGATAATGGAGCATTTACAGTAAACGGTAAAATTAATAATTCAAAAAATGCAGATATTGATGTTATTAATAATGGTTCAGGTTTAGCTTTAGCTGAAAATTCTAACATTGAAAACAACGGTTCTTTGAGAATTTGGAACAAAGGCGCAAATGGAATGAATGTTGCAGGTAATTTTGAAAACAATTCAAAAGCTGTTATTCAAAACTATAATGGCAAAATGAAAATTACAGGTGACATAAACAATATTGATACATTAAACCTTATTAACAATGGAACTTCAATGAATATTGCTAAAAATTCTGAATTAACTAATACAGGATATCTTGGTATCCAAAATACAGGTTCTGAAGGTTTGGAATTTGAAGGAAACCTTGTTAATGGCGAAGGTAATACTGTAATAACAAATACAAAAGGTGACTTCTACATTTCTGGCAATATTGATAACCAAAAAGGTAAAGTTAATGTTACTAATAAAGGTGAAGCATTAAAAATCTCATCTAATGCAAAAATCAATAACGCAGATTCATTAAAAGTATGGAGCACCGGTACTGATGGTACTGAAGTTAAAGGTCAAATCGTTAATAACGGTAACGCTGTAATACAAAATGATAAAGGCGATATGACACTTGATGCTCAAATTTATACAGGCGAAAATGAATTAAGACTCACTAACAAGGGTAATTCAATGAAATTCGCTGAAACTAATAAGCTTGTTAATGGTGGCGAAAACTTCACTAAAGGTGGTAACGTTACAATAACAAACACTGGTGCTAATGGAATGGAAATCAACGGTACAGTTGAAAATGATGGAACTGTTCTAATTTCTAACCAAAATGGCAAAATGAATATTAAAACAACAACAGACTATAAAAACAATGGTAAAACCACACTTACATCAAAATATGGTATTGAATCAAATGGATCAGTTAAAAATAATGGAGAATTCCAAATTGCCAATACAGGAAATGGTAACATTTATATTAATGGTACTTTTGAAAACTCTCAAAAAACATCAAGCTTGTTAGTAAATAACCAAAAAGGAGCAGTTGAAGTTAACGGCATTATTGCAAATAACGGTAAAGCTTCCCTTACTGCAAATAACGGTTTAACAGTTGGTAAAGATGGACAAGTTTTGAATTCAAACAGCCTAACAATGCTAAATAAAGGTGATAATGGTTTGACTATAGCTGGCGAAGTAACTAACTCTGGTTCTACTATCATCACAAATAGAGCAGGTGAATTAAAAGTTAGCGGTAAAGTTAAGGCCGAAAAACTTAATGAAGATGTTGATGTAAAAACAAGCATTACTAACCAAGGAACTAAATTTACAGTTACAGAAACAGGTTCTATTGAAAATAGTGAAACATTAAATTTATGGAACACTGGTTCTGAAGGAACTGAACTTGCTGGTACTCTAAACAATAGCGGCAGCACTATAATCAAAAATGACAAAGGTGAATTAGCATTAACTGACAAGATTGAAAATACAAATAAATTAAATATCCAAAATAATGGTACTAAATTAAATGCAGCTGGTAATATTACAAATGATGGCGAATTATCAATGGTAAACAATGGTACTGAAGGATTTGTTCTTGATGGAACTACTGAATCAACAGGAACAACACTAATTACAAACAATAAAGGCAGCTTGAATATCAAAGGTAAATATACAGGTAAAGATAATAAATTAACTATCTCAAGTAAAGATGGTATTAAAGTTGAAGAAACTGCTGAAATTGATAATGAAGGCTCAATGACAATGTTAAATACCGGTGATGATGGCTTAACAATTGACGGTACTGTTACTAACAACGGAAATGCAATTCTTACAAATATGAATGGTGACTATACAATCAATGGAACAGTTACTAACAACAACGGTAAATTGAACGTAACAAGCAGAGGCAATGCACTCAATGTAAACGGTAAAATCGATGGTAATGGTATATTAAAAGTATGGAGCACTGGTGAAGGCGGTACTAATATCGCAGGTGCCATCGAAAACGAAACAGGAAATGCTGTTATCCAAAATGACAATGGTGAAATGAACATCAGTGGTACAGTTACTAACAATGCAGACAAATTATACATCACAAACCACGGTACTGCATTAAACATCACCCAAACTGGCAAAGTTCAAAACAAAGGTAACGTAGCTATATGGAACACCGCAGACCAAAATATGAACATTCAAGGTTCTGTAACTTCTACAAACGGCAGAGTTATCAAAACAAATGACAATAAAAAATAATAAACAGCACTATAATAATAAAAATAAGGAAGTAAGCATTTACTTCCTTATTTTTTTGCTTTTAATTTATATATTGATAATGAATTTTACCATTTGGATTTTTCTCTAAATTTTGATTTTCAGATTCAGCACCAAAAGTTTTATTCAAAGCACTGTTGAAATCAACAGAATTCAATGTATTATAATATTTTCCACCAGTTTCATCCGCAAGACAACGGAGCTTATTAGAGCCATTTACTATAACAACATCAATAATTATATCTTTTCTATATTTAACAAGATTTCTCACAAAAGCACATGGATCACCTCCACAAGTTTCATCACCATCTGTGACTAGAACAATTTTTTTACCAACATCAGACTTCAATGAAGCAAAATCCTTATATACAGTCTGCTGTAGAGCATAAGTTAAAGGTGTTGCACCCCCAATAACAGCAGAGCTTAGTCCACTAATTATTCCATCAGTATTCATTGGTTTTGCACGACTAACTAAGGTTGTAGCTTTACAACCATTAAATAAACCAAATGAATTTTGATTACCTTGACCAAATACTCTTAATGCAACATTGGTTTGTTCTGTAATTTTTGGGAGAATAGTTACCAGCATTGACTTAGCAAGATTAATCCAGACTTCCATACTTCCAGAATAATCTACGACCAATTCGATTACATTACCTTCTACTTTCAATGGAGCTTGAATAAGATTCCCTTGCTTATAAACTGTAGGGGTATAGACATTATAACGTGACGCTGCATTTACACACAACATACAAGAAAAAATTAATAAGAATATAACTAAAACAATTTTCAATTTATACATTATTAATTATTATATATTTTTTACTTTACAATTGCAAATCTAGATTTACAAATGCATTAAGTATAAGTATAATATATTATAATGAATCTTAAAAAATTATTTATTGTCTTTATATGTTTTGTATTTAGCTGGAATTTTGTTTCTGCAGCTGACAGCCTACATATGTATGAAAAAAACGATAAGCAAGACCAAGAGGAAGAGCTAATTTATGATTTTAGTGATGAGGCTCAAGAAGAATTTGATAGAAAAAATCTAATTATAACACCTCCACAAAAGGCAAAACCAGCACAAGAAGAATTTCAATTTCCAGGAATTACACAAACACAACTTAATGGCGGAGTTGTCTATATTGAAGCTGGCACACAGTTCAATGCTATGCTAAACTCGTCTATAAGCTCTGAAAGTATTACAAATAATGATAATATAAGTGCGCAACTAGTTTCTGATTGGATTGTGAATGGGACAGTCATTGCACCTGAGGGGAGTATTTTGAGCGGAAATGTCATCGATTCAAACAAAGCATCTTTTGCTATGAGAAATGGGAAAATTGGAATCAATTTTAATCGATTGATGACACCAGATGGAAAAATTATACCATTATCTACAAATAAAGTATACATAGTAGGTGACAGTTCAAGAGCAGCAAAAATAACAAAAAGAGTTCTTGGCGGAATCCTCAGCGGGGTAGCTATTGCTGCAATTTCAATGATATTTGGAGCTGATCCAAAAGATGCTTTAATTAGAGGTTCAGCCATAGGAGGAACTGTTGGTGCTGTATCTGCTGTTGCAACCAAAGGTGAAGAAATTATGGTACCTGAAGGTACTAGTCTGCAAATTATGCTATCAGAACCAATGACTGTTCAGCCATATTAAAGGGAACAAATTATGAATATCATAATAAGTACAAGTAAGACTGAAAAAATATTTAAAAATAAAGACTTTATAACAATTGGCGGGAATGACCAGTTTGATGTTTATCTAGATTTGGGTTTTGATTATATGCTTACTGTTGAATATAACTTATCCAATGGTAAAATTAGTGTTTTAAATAACTTCAACTCTGAACAAATCTTATTTAAAGGCAAATCTTGGAATGGAACTCTGGTCTTCGATAGGTTATGTAAATTTCTTATCAAAAACAGCGATGAATTTATAAGTATTAAAGTGGTTCCAGCTGAAAACACTTCTAGTAGTAATGAATCAATACAGCAGGTTACATCTCCAACAAAAACAAAGTTAGAAAATCATAAAACTGAAATAGAAAAAGCTCGGGTAGCTATCGTAAAGCAGATTGCTTTTGCTATTAATGATATAAGCAAGAGACTCTCATCAAACTTTAAAGCTTCAATAATCATAAATATTGCATTATTTATTTCATCAATAATTTGTTCATTCGGTATTACAAATTATCTTATGGGATTACCAATTACTGAAAGTGGCACCTTTTTAAATATGCCCACTAATATTAAAATACTCGGTTTATTTTCATTAGTTGTATATGGAATTACACTTACCCTAAAGCAAGGAATATTTATGATGCTTCAGAATCGAGAAAATCATAAGAATTCTAAACTAGCTTATAATTTTATGATTTTTATATCCGGAATATTTTTATGCGCATTTTACACTGTAAATATGATATACTATCTAAATCCCAATAATAGAATATTTTTCGCTATTTTAATTTCATTATTTTTTACATTGCTTACTGCAACACTCGCTATTTCCGCAGGATATTTCAAATTTAGCAGTCATCAGCTGTCTAAAGAGTTGGATAAATATGAATTTCGAGAAGATCTAGAAATAGTTCTTAATGAATATCAAATATGGATTGAGAGGTTTATAAATTGTCTTAGTGATGCTAAATTAAATTATATCAAAGAAAAGGCTTTTATGTTGCAAATAAAAAGTGCAGGAGAAATTATTTTAGGGATTTTAACAGCCCCATTTTTAGCTTACGGAGTATCAAATACTTTAGCAATGTGCTTTCCTGAAGCTGCAGGTTGGATAAGAATTTCCAGCATAAGATTTTCACCAATTTTCTTAATTTTAGCTACAATGCTTATAATTTTTGCATTTTTCTCTTTTGTCAGCGCCTTTGTAAATTCTAAAAAAATATCAGGATCTAACGTAATCAAATTGGATGGATACAGAGATTATCTTTCACATGGTACAGATATTTTAGGATTAGAAAGTACAAGAAAAATTAAAGCAGATGGATTAAAATCCCTCATTATTGGTATTTCTATCATATTTATTGAATTTTCAATGAATACATCTTATTTTATGACAGAAATAGGAGGAGACTTCAAAGGTATATTTATAAGTCTTATTGCAGCACTCGTCCCTACAGCTTTATTACTTGCAGAAACCTACTTGCTTAGTGGCACAAGATATGAAATTCATGTAACAGAATCACTTCTGGCAAAATTGGATAAATAATGACGAATATAATACTATCATCAATATTAATTTTAGCATTTACAATTTCGACAGTCCTAACTGTTTTATTTAAGCCTGCAATTTACAAACAAGTAATATTTGCACCTAAATCAATTGAAGTCGTCCAAAATACCTCTGAAATTCCAGAAAAAGAAATTCAAATTAAAGAAATTAAACCTATTGAGCAGAAACGGGAAAATATAGAAATCTCCAATAATACAAAAGTTGAAAAAATAGAAAAAACATTAAAACCCGTAAAAAAGCAAGAAATAAACGAGACAAAAACCATAAAAAGCCCAAAACTTCCATCCTCAATACAAAAAATCACAAAAGAACCTATTGAAGAAAAAAATTCTGAGGAGATTTTAGTAAAAAAACAAGCAGAAAATAAAAAGGAAATTGTAAAAACTGAAAAGCCTGCAAAGATAGATTCAGCTCCACCTGCACCTATTGAACAGCCTACAAGGCAACTAACAGAACAAGAAGAACTAATTATATGGAACCGCTGGAGAAGTAATTTACAAAATAAGGTAATGCGTGACGTAAAAATTAATGCTCCACTTGGTACTAGATTTCGATTCTCTTTTACTGTTGACAAATATGGTCAAATTTCCAATTTAAAGGTATGGTCAGACAATCCTGAATATACATCTCTTGCAGTAAGTCGTATTAAACCGCTTTTATTAAGCTATCAAGGTCAGCCTATCCTAAATTTTCCACAAGGTACGAAACGTATTGTAACAAACGTGACAGGAGGGTTTGTTCTTGCTACATTTGATAAGTATAGTAAACCGTCTGATTATTCTGACGTAGAACGAGTAAAATATATGAGGTAATAATGTTCAGATGTACTGACTGTAATGCTGAATATGAAATCAAACCAGATTATTGTGATTGCGGAAATAATATTTTTGAAAAAGTACCACAAATAAAATCAGCTTATAATATAAATAAAATATCCTCAGGACAAATTATTTCAATAATAATTTTTATATTTTGCTTGATACTTGCAGCTATTCCTTGGACTATACCATCTAATACACAGTCTAAAACTGAAAAAGAGCTTACAACTCAAAAACTGGAAAAACCTGTCATTAACATTCCTAGTATTGATGAAATTTGGAATGATAACCTAAAACAACAAGCTCAAATAGAAATTGCAAATTCTACTAATAAGATAAAACAAACCTCTCAACAACAGCAAATAAAACAAGTTCCAAAAAAACAGGAAAAGATTATCTATCAAAATAAATCGGTCAAAAAAACAGCTCCAAAAACAACACAAAATCCTAAAAATTCTAATAAAATAAACCAAACAAACCTGTCACAAAAAGCTCAAACCAAAATAAATAGCACCCAAAATAATGATATAAAACCAGAGCAAAAACCTAAGACCTCAGTAGTAAAAATTCAAAATCAGCCCAAACAGCAAAAACCTGTTATGAATCCAACTGAATTTGAAAATTATAAAAATAGCATACGCCTAGCACTTCTTTCGAAATTAGACCTAGTTAAAATCAAAGGAACTGGTGAATGCGCAATAAAATTCAGTTTAGGTCAAAATGGAAAACTTCTTAATCGAGGATTTATCTATCAGTCAAACAATAAAACTCTTAATGACCAGATATATCTTATGTTAATGCGCTTACCTGCTTATAAAACTCCACCTAATGGGTACAATGGAGAAATTATAAAGATTAAATTTTACATAGATAATGGAGCTTATGAAATAAGTTTTATTGACTAATAAAATAGCCAGATAAGAGAATGTAATATTTTTTATAAAATAATACATTCAAATTATGGAAAAAAACTTTGAAATAAGAAATTTTATTATAACTACAATTTTAATTATTATATTTTTAGGTATAGTAATCCCTATTGGATATTTTTTATACAAAAATACAACTTATACAAGAGTCATCGCTGAATTTGATGAAGCTGAGCCTCTTCCAGCTAATATGAATGTTTATTATAAAGGATTTAATATAGGAAAAGTAACTAAAGTTCAGCCTCAAGATGATTACACAAAAACAGAAGTTCATCTTTTATTTTACCCTGCTGACTTACAACTCCCTAAAAATGTTTCAGCCAGCGTAAAAAATTACAGGAAAGAATTTGATTATATAGATATCATTTATCCAAATATCCCATCTGAATTAATGTTAAAAAATGGTGACCATATAAAAGGCAAAACCACAGCAACAGTAGAATCTTTTATAAATGCACAGAGTGAAAATGGAACTTTAGATCTTTTAATAGATAATGTCTCAACTTTCTTAGAAACATTAACTAACACTACACAAAATGCCGGTGATTTACTGAATACATTAAATAATACCATAAAAGAAAACCAAAAAAGTATATATCAAACAACAAAAAATATAGAACTAAGCACAAGAAACCTTAGGTTAACTACACTAAAAATAAACAAATCAATCAAACAGAATATGACAGACGAAAGCATGCAAAATATTACAGAAACAACTAAAAGTATTAAAGCAATTTCTCAAAATATCGAATGTGCCACAGGTAATTTAACTCAGACAATGAATCAAGTTAATTCCATAACTAATAATATTGATGATATAACATGCACTATATCTAAAACACTAAAAACCCGTATGGGCGGGATGAGGCTTTTGTTTGGCAAACCAGAAACGTGCTGCAAAAGAAAAGCCTGTCCCTGCAAACGGTAAAAAAATTAAACAATTCCTTGCTCAATCATCGCTTCAGCGAGTTTAGTAAATGCTGCAATATTAGCACCAGCTACATAGTTATTACCTAATTGGTACTTTTCTGCTGCAGATTTACAAGAGGAGAATATATTTTTCATAATACTTTCGAGTTTCTTATCAACTTCTTCAAAAGTATAATAAAATCTCATACTATTTTGGCTCATCTCTATAGCAGAAGTTGCAACACCACCTGCATTTGCAGCTTTAGCTGGTGCAAAAAGCACATTATGTGCTTGAAAATACTCAATAGCCTCCTTGCTTGTAGGCATATTAGCACCCTCACCAATTGCTATGACTCCATTATTAACAAGAGATTTAGCATCTTCAAGATTCAATTCATTTTGTGTAGCACAAGGTAGAGCAATATCTGCTTTTATTGACCATATAGGCGAATACCCTTTGGAATTTTCCTTATATTCTGCAAAAGGATTAGTATGCAAATAATCTTTAATTCTTCCTCTTTCTACTTCTTTAATTTTTTTGATAGTATCTAAATCGATTCCATCTTTATCATAAATGCAACCAGAAGAATCACTCATTGCAATAACCTTTGCCCCTAATTGCTGAACTTTTTCGCAAGCATATATTGCAACATTACCGGAACCTGAAATAATAACAGTCTTACCTGCTAAAGAATTAATACCATTTGCCTTAAGCATTTCTTTCATAAAGTAAATAAGCCCATATCCTGTAGCCTCTTTACGAGCTAAGGAACCGCCGTAGACAACACTTTTACCAGTTAATACTCCGCCTTCATAGGCATCTTTTATTCTCTTATATTGTCCAAAAAGATAACCTATTTCTCTTGCACCTACACCGATATCACCGGCAGGAACATCCACATCCTGTCCAATATGTCTTTGTAATTCGGTCATGAAACTTTGACAAAATCTCATTACTTCAGAATCAGATTTCCCTTTTGGATCAAAATCACTTCCTCCTTTTCCACCACCAATAGGAAGTCCAGTAAGTGCATTTTTAAATATCTGTTCAAAACCTAAAAATTTGATTATACTCTGGTTAACACTTGGATGGAATCTTAAACCGCCTTTATATGGACCTATAAGACTGCTGAATTGGACTCTGTAACCTCTATTTACACGAATCTTACCAGCATCATCTACCCAAGGAACTCTGAATGTAATAAGTCTTTCTGGTTCAACCATTCTTTCAAGAACAGCTAACTTTTCATAAGCATCATTTTGTGCAACAACCGGCTTTAATGCACTTAATACTTCATCTACAGCTTGAACAAACTCAGGTTCTGTAGCATTTTTTAATTTTACATCTTCCAAAATATTTTCAACATACATACTCATATTATTTTCCCTTTATTTATTTTTCTTAATTATATCACCAACAAAGACTTTTGTAAAATCTAAATATATGTTATAATAAAAAACAAATTGGTTATTAAAAAAGGAGAAAATATGTTTGAAAAATTAGAAAAATTTCAATTAACTATATTTGCTTTAATATTGGCATCCGGACTTATTTGTGCAACTAGGATAGCTACGACACAGCTTTCTAAAGACGTAATTTCAGTTACTGGCTCATCTTATAAAACAGTAATATCAGACAGTGGAAGACTCGAATTTAGAATTATGACAAGAAAAACCACTAAAGCTGATGCCTATAATACAATAAGCAAACAAGTCCCAGAGGTTAAAGAATTTATCAAATCAAAGGGATTTACTGATTCTGAAATAGAAATAAAAGCTCCAAATGGTTACTACACATATAAAACTTTACCAAATGGCGGAACTACAAATGAAATTGCATATTATAACATTTCTCAACCTATGTATGTAACATCTAAAGATGTACAAAAAATTAAAAATCTTTCCACAGAACTACCTACATTAATAAAGGATGGTATTGATATCGATGCTTACAATCCTGAATATTTCTATTCAAAACTTGCAGATGACAAAATACAAATGCTTGAAGAAGCTACAAAAGATGCTAAACAAAGAGCTGATGCTATGTTAAAAGCTACTAATGATAGAACTGGCAAAATTCAATCTGTAAGAATGGGAGTATTCCAAATTACACCAGTAGATTCCACAAATGTATCAGACATGGGCATAAGTGACACTTCAACTATTGAAAAGAAAATCACATCTGTAGCTAATGTAACTTTCCAAATCAAATAAAGGAGGTCTATGTATGAAACAACTCTGGATTAGTGCAATTATAATAAGCGCATTAAGTAGTTCAGCTCTGGCATATCCTGATATACCCCCATCGGCAATCAATGATATTCAAGGTATTCAAGGAATAAATAAGCATGATATGCAATTAATGCTACAACAAAAATTTAGACAAGAAGAATTTGATGAAACAAAAGATATACAAGAACAAAAAAACAAAAAAAATAAAGAATTAGAAAATGCTGAAATTTATTCAGACGATCCAGCAATTAAAAAATTTTTAAATAAGAAAAAGAATAAAAATGTTAATTTTGTACAAAAAGATGGTCAAATAAAAATAGAAGAAACCGACAATTCAAATAATAAACCTCAGGATAATTAATTACTTTGACCAGCTCTATAACCACACCAAGCAAAAATTACAGGAAGGACTTTTTCTACGTGAAGATGTTTTACCCCTGGAAATTTTGCAATTACAAGTGCGCCAAATGCATCATCTATATTTGCAATAGCATCTTTCATTGTAACTTTACGATCAGGAACTTTATCTTTCGGATCATTAATTTTATTTGAAATTTCTGCACCTAAAAACATCCCACCAACAAGACCTGCAGCAGTACCAATCATTTTATATGTGCTATGGTTTAATTTTTTAAAGTGTTCACAAAACTTTATTGCACCACACACTAAAGTAGCTGGAACTGCAGTATTCATAAACTGAAATACCCCTTCTTGCTTTTTACGAACTTTTTTTACTTTACTTTTTTCTCCAGCTATTCCGGCAATTACACCTCCCGTAATAGCCGAAAGACTCACTACCATCATTTCTTTATAACCATAGTCTAGGGAAAAAAACTGCTTTATTCCTTTTAATTTACCATCACGTTTTTTTAGAAAACAAAAAACAGGGATAACTGTTCCTAAAATTGCCCCTGCTGCTGTTTTCATAGAAGTAAATGTACCTACACTTTCTGTTTTATGATTTCTATAACTTAAATATCCTCGACTAACTTTCCTTTCATTAGGGAAAGAACCAAATATATTTTGATTATTTGATATAGATACACTTTTTGCCATACGCTTATCAATTTGACTACAATATCCTAGATAAGTATAACCTAAAAAAATTTTTTTTTGCTATAAATAATATTAAATTTTATTACTTCCTAAATTTTACAACAACAGGCTGACCGTTTTCTATATCATATCCGTCCAAATTTTCTTTAATAATAATATTTACAGGAATGACTAAAGACTGATCAGTTTTATTTATTTCAGGTTCAGGACTAACTCTATCAATTACTCCTTTGATTTTTTTGAGAGGATAATTTTTAATAAATATATCAACCTGCTGACCTGCATTTAAATTATTAGCAAACTTTGGATTAAAATAAGCTGTAACTTTAGGAACATTTGAATCTAATAAAATAAGAGGCGCATCTTTTATAGCATTTTCACCCTTGTTTACGTAACTTAAACTTACAATTCCATCTTTTGGAGAATAAACTTTAGATGTAGAAATATTTTTCTTTATAACAGTCTTAACAGAAGAATCAAGATTTTTAGATGTCTTTAGAGCTTTATCATAATCGGCCTGAGCCTCAGTAAGCTGATTTAGAGATTTATCATAATCATCTTGAGAAATTACACCATCTTTATACATTATAGCGTGTTTTTTATAAGTTTCCTCAGCTTTATTCAGTAGTGACTTTGAACTTTCCAAAGTATTATCGCTAGCTGCTTTCTTTTCGGTAACTATATTTTCTATCACTTCTATTTCAGCAAGTAATTGTCCTTTATGAACATTTTGATTTGGCTTTATATAAAGTTCTTTAAGCTTTCCTGACTGCACTGCATCAATAACTACAAACTCTTGCTCAATTACAGCATCATTAGTAAGAACAAAAAGTTTATTATAAAAAAATATACCTATAAAACTTAATAAAATTATTAACAAACAAGCTAATATAAAAAATTTATTTTTTTTTATCATATTACCTCAAGCTTTTATAGAAAACTTTTCTGTTAACATTATGATTAGCATAAATAAATTCAAAAAACAAGAATTTACACAAAAAGCTAATCATATTCCTCTATTTTAACATAACAAGGTGAGTTTGTTTCCAAACAACCTTCATCAACATCTACTAACGGAGCTGTAGGATAAGCTGAGGCTGGAACCTTAAAAGGAGAATCAGCGGGAAAATCATCCTGAAAATGAAAAGATATTGCTTCTGAAGAATCAATTGTAGTTCCCCAAGCTCTATGTTTTGCCTCATAAAATGACATTGCAGAAGACAGATTATCTTCTGGATTATCAGAACTTAATGGAGGATATACTACCTTAGCATACATATAACGGGTATCAATTTCTGGATACCCTACAGGAACTACTTCAATAGAATCAGTAACAACAAAAGCAACAATATCAGCCATCTGATTTTGGGACCAGACCGGTGAATTTGGACGTTTTTCAGCATTCAAATCCGCAATTACAACATAATACTTGTAAGTTGTTGAAATTCCATTAGTTTGAGTTTCTGTATGAGTGAATGGAGAACCATCAGCATTTGCAGCAATATACAACCGAACACCATTTGAGGCAATAATTTGAATTTTATCATCAGTATATTTGGTAGTTGATAATGTAACATTTCTTTCAATTGCACAATAATTCTCATTAGAATTAATATACTCAAGCAACGCATTACAAAAATCAACTGAATTACTTGGAAACTCCGATTTTGTAAACATTGAATTATAAATAGCAGTATTAATAGTATTATACATTCTGTAATATAGCCATTTAACAGACTTTTCAAATGGTTTTATTGTAACAACCGCAATAGAAGCTATTATCCCAATTACAACAAACACCATCATTAGTTCTGCTAATGTAAAAGCTATTCTATCCCGCAAATACCTAAACATAAAACGTCCCCCAGTACTCATTTATATTATATCATAAAAATAGGGGATGTGTCAATGAAGATATATATATAGAATAATTGAAGGTAAAGTTTTATTTATAAAATAATTAATAAATAGTTACAATTAAAAGGAAAAATGGTATAATTAAATATACGGGATTAATTCTTTTTGACTGGATTATGGAGACTCTAAATATGAATATCAGACTTCATTATGATAATATAAAATTTAAAAAAGGTTTTTCACTTGCAGAAATGCTACTCGTTCTTTTAATTCTTTCATTTTTAATTGTATCACTTGCCCCAATAGCTTATAAACAAATACCTAAAAAAACAGACAGATCATCTCACGGTAGATTTGAATGCTATTATGAAGGTGACCAATTAATGGAGTACACTGCAGATGAAATATACGGCCCAACAACACCCAAAGCTGTAACAAAGTGTGAATTCAATCCTCCAGCAAGTTCATCATTTTTTATTATACAAGCTATCGGTGGCGGAGCTGGTGGGACTTACATCACTGAAGACCCTGACACTTTAATTCCAACATCTGAATCTGGATATATAAATGCCCCTAAATCAGGTGAAGCATATACTCAAAATAATTGTACCGTATCAGAAGCAGGCGATATACAAAGTGGAGTAATTAGCTGTCCGACATGGATAAAAAGCATATGGAATAATTATCCTCCCACAGTTACACTTGAAGCATGTGCAAGCGGCGGTAGTGGAGGCGTAGGGATAGCAAAACGTCATGAAGATAATAGCGTTGTTCGTTCGAAAGGCGGAAATGGAGGAAAGGGTGCTTGTACAAGATTTCAGCTTAGTCCCCCTATGGATGTAATATTTAAATACGAAGGTTCAACTAAAGAAGGTGATGTAACTATTCAATACCCTAATGGTAGTTGCGTACTTGGAGGAGGGACTAACGGTGCAGATTCAACAAATCCACTTATTAATGGTTCTAATGGTTATACTGGGACAACAACTTGCTCACCTATAGTAAGTTACAAAAATGGAGGTGCTGGGGTAGAAGGATGTTTCCCTGATGAAGAATGCGAAAAAAATCTTGGAGAAGAAGGCAGTTTTAGTCTTACAAATGTATCATACAGAAGACAAGGGACAAAAGCTTCCACAAAATATGGATATATGGGTAATACTGGAGAATATCAATCAATGTTCTTTCCTGGATTAAATGATTCGCTTGAAATTACTGTAGGAAAGGGCGGTGCTGCTGGAACGAGCATAACAAGTCCTGCCGGAGGTGATGGTGAAGATACGTCAATAAAACTTAAAAATTCTTCAGATACCACAGCGATCTTAGCCAAAGGTGGAAAAGGAACCAATCTTGGAGGAAGTTACACCTTCTGGCTTAAAGGAGGCGCTCCAGTAGATACTGGTTCTGCTGATGCTTCTGCTAGGTTTGCTGTTGCTTCTGGCTTTAATACATTCATTGAAATTGATTCAGACTCTAAGATGCCAACTAAAATTACCGGAGCAATGTCTGGTATGGGAGGAGATGGAGCTTATTCAATTGTAAGAAATACTGATTCAGTAGAAAAAATTGAACTTAACGGTGTATATATAACAAATGAGACTTATACATCAGAAAATAAAGGTCAAGAATATTTTTGTAAAGATAGAAATGGAAATACTGATTACTCAATAAGTGGCACAAACTCAATATGTCCGGCTCAACCTGGGAATAATGGTGCAGTAGTAATTGTTTGGTAGAGGAACTCGATGATTAATATTAATAAAAATAATAAATTAGCATTTTCACTTTTTGAAACTATAGTAGTTATGGGAATTGTTGCAATATTTGTAACTGTATGCGCTAATGTATTTACCAAAAAAAGAAACCGAATTGTAGAAAAATTTCCACATGGACGATTTGAATGTTATTATTCAGGTGGAACACTTAAACAACAATATTTTATTGAAAATATGCCAAAAGCACTAGAAACTGTAAGTGTTTGTAAATTTAAACCAATAAAAAATGCTGCATACTACATTGTTAATATAGTAGGAGGTGGCGGAGCTGGCTCAAATGCAACTAATGGATACGGTGGTAGTGCTGGAGAGTATGGAAGTTTCTTTATTACAAGTATTGAAAAAGAACTAGAAATTATTCCTGGTAAAGGTGCACCTGTAGGTGGAACTGCAGAAGCTTCTGTCGTAAAATCAATTGAATCTACAGGTGAAAAGACCATCGCTAGTGTTAATGGTGGTGTATATGGCTTTAATAAGGCCAATATTAGCGGGGACAGCATCTCAGACTGCAATGTTACAAATGCGAAATACATATGCACAAGACATCCTGTTTGCAGAACATATACTAGTTACGTACAGATTTCATACTGTAACGAAGATGATATGACAGGAACTAATCCTGCTGCATACATAACAGAGAATTATAATTACTCAAATATAAAAAATAAATTAGTTCAAAATAATAATATTTTAACTTATGAAGAAACTAGTAACAAAAAATTTAAAATATCAATGACAATAAATACAAATATGACAGTTAACGCTGATATGTCAGAGTTTACACCATATCTAAAAACTCTTGGAGTTGAAGATGGTATTGTAACAGTATCACCAGGTGATGGCGGGGCTAAAGGTCAACCAGGGAACAACGGTGGAGCAGTAATAATTTGGTAATATATAACAAATAAGAAGGATCTAATATATGATACAAAAAAGAAAATTAAAAAAAGAAAAAAGCGCATTTTCGTTGGTAGAAATGTTGCTATTATTAATGATTGCTTCTCTTATTACAGCCAGTTCAATGTCTGTTATCACCAAAAAACATAGCCGTATACCTAAAAAAATTGTGCACGGGAAATATACCTGCTATAGAACAAATAATGGCAAATTGATGGAAGAAAGGTATATTGAAAAAAGAAGAATATATAAAAGGGAAGTAACTGAATGTAAATTTGAACCACCAGCAAAAGCGAGCTATTTCTACATCCAGCTTGTTGGTGGAGGCGGATCTGGTGGAGATGCTGGATATAAAGGAACAACAAGAAGTACGGTGAAAGACAGCGGAACAAAGACTGGTTTTAACTGGACACAATCTATTATTAAGAGCAGTCCATTTTTCATAACACTTGAAGAATGGCGTGGATATGTTACAGGCGATAAAGTATATGGATGTGCAAAATCAGGTAAAGGTGGTGACGGTTCTAATGCTGGACAAAGCAAGCTATCAACTCTTGGTACTTGTACTTGTGGAACAGAAAAAACCGGAAATATAACAAAAGAAAATTGTAATGGAATGTCAACAGAAACACTTGCTTGTAGTTGGTTAGCCTACGTAGATTACATAACAGTCTATGGTGGTTCTGGAGGAGAGAGTGCGACTTGTAAAACATCAAATGTTCCAGTTGATATAGGTTTAAAAGATCAAGAAGCCTCTCCTCCAATAAAAGGAACACCTGATGGATCACCTAGTTACAACGATCCTAAATATGACAACAAAGAACTAAATGGTGGTAATGGAGGTAACGCATATATACGAATCCTTAAGAATTCCTCAACCGTAACATATTGTAACGCATATGGAGGAAAAGGAGGTACATTTGCGACAAGAACACCTTGTTCAGATTATGAGGCTTGCTACACAGCAACAGCTGGTACAAATGGTGCTGATGGATATTGCTCTGGTGGAACTTGTTCTTCAAGCTGTACTCCTGGATTTCATTCCCCAAATTATACTTGGAGTCATGAATATGATACAAAATATCTAACAGCAGGAGAAGGTGGTACTGCTGGCGAATATTTAGCAATATTTGTACGTTCGTTTAAAAATAGCACAATTGAGCTTAAACCAGGTAGAGGTGGCACAGCTCCAGAATTAGGTTCAGGTAATGATGGTAACCCTGGTGAACCTACTACTATAGCAAATGGAGATCTAACCGTTCTAGGAGGACTTGGTGGCAGGGGAGCACAGCCATTACTTGTAGAAATTCTCCCTCCAGCTGCTGATTACCCTTCTGAAACAAGTGATTATACCACTACTAAGGTTGGGATTTCTGATAACTATATCGGTTTGAAATCTTCATATGAAAAAGCTGCCAATATGACAAATATGAATGAAATACCAATAGTTGATGCTGATGGAATTGATTTAAACACTTTTGGACGAGGCGGCAATGGAGGTAGATCTCAGGATAATTGTTGGATAGGACCACATATAAGAAAATTTAAAGATAATACCTTAAGTTCATCATATCTCGGCCCTTTACCTTGTTCTGACAATGACTATACAAATTTAGCTGCAGAACCTGGTGCACCTGGATCTATTGTAATAATCTGGTAAATAGTAATAAATTAAAAGGATAATAAATATGAAAACTAAATTTATAAAAAATGGTTTTACGTTAGCAGAAATGATGGTTTGTTTGGCAGTATTGTCAATAATTGCAACAATTCTAATTCCAGCAATTATGCAAGTAAAACCCGCTAAAAATAAGATTTTATTCAAAAAAGCATATTATTTGTCAGAGAAAATCGTTACTGAACTAATAAATGACGAAGATTTGTATGCAACAAAACTTGGGAAAGAAGGGTTTGATGAAACCGAACCAGCAGCAGCAGATTCATCTATTTCTGGAAACACAAAATTCTGCAAGTTATTTGCATCAAAAATTAATACAGTAGAAGAGGTTCCAAACTGTACAGCTAATAATATAGCATTTACATCAAGCGATGGGATTGAATGGATTATGCCTATCACTGATTTTGCTACAGAAGATGGTAAAATTAAAGTTGATGTAAATGGATCAGAAAAAAAACCTAATTGTATGTTTAATAAAACAGATCCTGAAAAATGCTCAGATCCCGACATTTTTGAAATATTTGTAAAAAAAGATGGAAAAATGTATGTTGAGGATGAAAAAGCTAAAGAATATTTAAAATCAAACGATACAATCAAAAGATAAATTTTATTATTGAAAATTTATCACTTTTTAAATAACATGTCAGTATCATGAAGAAATGTTTTGTGATACTGACTTTATTATTATTAGGGTTTGTGTTTGCCGGACACAAAAACTCATTACCTACTATTCATAAATTTGGCATTTCTGCATATAAAATAAATAAAACATTAGAAATTAATAACAATAATACATTTAATATTAGAAATTTTAACACTGATTTATTTATTTCAGATTACTCTTTAAATAACCATAATAAAAAATCATTACAAAATTCTGAAATAAATGCAGACTTTGTGAAATTTGAAAAATTTTATCTTTATAAAAAAAGATTACTTAGTACAAACAACAATTTATTACTAAATAAAATTAGTTCTAACTGCAATATAAACCCAAGAGCCCCTTAAATATTCTGTTTTTATCGTTAAATTAATAAACAAAAAATAAATAAAATTGGAGAATAATAAAAATGGATATATTAAATTTTGTTCAGGCACATAGTGTTGGATTTTCAGCGGGGATATTAATTATCGCCTATATATTTATTGCTTTGGAAAAAATTCCAAAAGCAACCGTAGCTTTACTTGGTGCAGTCGCAACCATATTACTTGGACTATTAAGCCAACATAAAATGGTTGGAGATACAATTAACAACCTATACTTTATCAACTACATTGATTTTAATGTAATATTTTTACTTGTATCAATGATGATTATTGTAAGCATTGCCACAAAAAGCGGAATGTTTAATTGGATAGCTAATGAATTATTAAAACATACCGGAGGAAAACCTATTCTTATATTATTCGTATTAGGGCTTTTTACAGCAGTAACATCAGCTTTTCTTGATAATGTTACAACTGTCATATTAATTATGCCGGTAACTTTTTTCATAGCTAAAAAACTTGACATAAACCCTATTCCATTCTTAATTACAGAAGTTTTCGCATCTAACATTGGAGGAACATCAACCCTTATTGGAGATCCTCCTAATATAATTATTGGAAGCGCAGCTGGACTTTCATTTATGGATTTTGTAAAAGAACTTACATTAATTGTTTTCATTATTTTAATAGCAGTACTTGGCGTAATGACTCTATTTTTTAAAAAGAGTCTAGTTACTACAAAGGAAAAAATGGAGCAAGTTGCATTACTTGATAACTCAAAAACTATTACGGATAAAGCTCTTATGATAAGAAGTATTATTGTACTTGTTGGAGTAATATTAGGATTCATTACACACGATATCACACATATTGAAACTTCTGTAATGGCTATGCTTGGTGCAAGTATTTTGTTAGTTTTTGAAAAACCATCTGAAATATGTAAAGAAGTCGAATGGAATACAATATTTTTCTTTATAGGATTATTCATTATTATCGGCGGACTTGAAGCTTCTGGAGGTATTGCTTTAATGGCCAACTGGATTATTAAAATTACTGAAGGTTCACAAGCCGCAACATCATTACTTATTCTATGGGGTTCTGGAATAATTTCTGGTATAATTGATAATATTCCATACACTGCTACAATGACTCCTATGATTTTAGAAATTGAAAAAGTTATGGGAGCTAGTTACGCTGAACCGCTATGGTGGTGCTTATCTCTTGGAGCTTGTCTCGGCGGAAATATGACAATTATTGGTGCTGCTGCTAATGTCATTGTTTCAGAAACTGCTGCATCTAAAAATTATCCAATTTCCTTTATGAGATTTATGAAGTATGGTGTCATTGTTATGCTTATTTCATTGATACTAAGCTCCATTTATATTTATTTAAGATTTTTGAGATAAGGAGATAATAATGACTAAAAAAGATAAAAACAATACAGATCATACTGGGCAGTTCAATTACAATAGGAATGAAGTTTTCGGAGGTATTTTGTTTTTTGTAATTGCTCTAATAGGAATGTATGTTGCATCCATTTTCATAAAATAATAAATATTAAATTTGATTTAAGCAGGTATTTAAAAATACCTGCTTTTTTATTAGACATTCTGGTATTGAAAGTAGAAATAAACAGTTTAAAATATATAAAAAAGGAGAAATAATTTTGTTAATAATATTAAAATGGGTAGGATTAGCTCTAATCATTACATTTGCGGGATGGATAACCCCAGGTATATCTATAGAGAACTTTACTACTGCATTAATTGCAGCAGTTTTAATAGCACTGATTAATACTTTCATAAAACCGGTGCTTCTTTTACTTACCTTACCCATAAATATTCTAACACTCGGGATTTTTACACTTGTCATTAATGCACTTTTATTTATGTTTGTAGCATATTTAGTTCCTGGAATTGAAGTCAGCAACTTTTTAAGTGCACTTTTATGTTCATTATTAATTTCGATTTTTTCTATAGGACTTGCGTGGATATAAGATATTAAAAGGTATTCTCAACTGAGAAAGAAAAATTGCACTAATCATAAATAAACACCCTAAACTTTCTCGTAACATTAGACTTTCACCTAAGAATACAATACCTCCTAGTACTGCAAAAACAGATTCTAGACTTAAAATCAATGATGCTAGTACAGGTGTAGTTCCTTTTTGTCCAAAAATCTGCAAAGTATAAGCAACTCCTGTTGCAAGAATTCCTGAAAATAAAATAGACTCAAACCCTGATAAAATAGATGAAAATTCAGGATGTTCTAAAAATAACATCAAAGGCAAAGAAAATATACAGGCTGTAAAAAATTGAACACAAGATAACTTTGCTGAACTAACTTTATGAGAATAATAGTTAACAATAATTATATGAAGTCCAAAGAAAAATGCACTAACTAATAAAAAAATATCACTCAATTCAACATTTCCAGTATTTTTAAAGCATAAAAGATATAACCCAATTAAAGCAAGAACAACACTTACTTTTACATTAATACGTAATTTTTTTCTCATAAAAACCGCAATAAGCGGAACAAAAATTACATACAAAGAAGTAATAAAGCCAGCTTTCCCAGCAGGAGCATATACCATACAATATTGATTTATTGAAAGCGCTAAAAATAAAAGTAACCCGCATAATATTCCGCCTTTAGCAAGTGTTTTATGCTGTATATTTTTTTCCTGTTGTGTTCTTGTATCATTTTTTATAGAAATCATCTTTAACACAGCAATAACAGGCAACAGACTTAATCCCCCCAGAAAAGTTCTTGCAACATTAAATGTAAAAGGCCCTACATACTCCATACCTGATTTTTGTGCGACAAAAGACACCCCCCAGATAAATGCAGTTGTTAGCAATGCTAAATTTGAATATAATATCTTTATCATATTTTTATTCATAATTACATTTTATACAAAAAGAATAATTATTTCAGCAGAACTTAAAAAGCCCTGATAATAAATTTTTATCTTTAATACTTTTTAGTTTTTTGCTATACTGAAATTTAGTTATGGATAAAAATTCTACAAAGGAACTAACAAATAAAGCTTTTAGTCTGCATTCAACAGGGGATTATGAAAATGCAGAAAAAATTTATTTCGAAATCCTTAAAAAAGAACCAACTAATGATGAAGTTCTTAATCTTCTTGGGCTTTTAAAATATCAAACCAATAATCTTATTGAAGCTGAAAAATTTATAAAACAGTCAATTAAACATAAAAAAAGTATATACTACTATGAAAATCTAGCAGTAATTTATGTAAAGCAAGAGTTTTGGGAAAAAGCAATTGAAATCATAAAAGAAGCTATTTTAATAGACGATGGGAGTTTTATTCTATGGTTTAATCTTGGACTTGCATATAAGGGAATTTTTCAATTTGAAAAAGCTGAAAAAGCATATCTTAAAGCTATTAAATTAAACCCAAATTCTGAAAAAGCTAATTTTAATCTTGCGGCATTATATCTTTTGCTAAATAATACTCAAGGTGCAATAAAATATTACAATAAAGTTCTAAAAATAAATCCTGATGATAGGGAAAGCAAATATTTTTTATCACTTGCATACTTTAGAGAAAAAAACTATGAAAAAGGATTTAAGTATTTTGAAGAACGACTCTGCAGAGAAACAGCAATTAAAACTCAGGAAGTAACTTATCCCAAATTAACATTAAAATCAAAATTATGGCAAGGAGAGCCTATTGTCAACAAAACTATTTATATATATTACGAAGCCGGTTTTGGTGATGTAATAATGTTCTCTAGGTATTTAAAAGAATTACAGACAAAATGCAAAAAAATAATTTTTAAACCACAACAAGAACTTGCTGAATGGTTTAAAGAAAATTTTCCAAATATTGAAGTAATGGAAATCTTTAAAGATGAAAAGGAAATCTCTTTTGATATACATGCTCCAATTTTAAGCCTACCATATCTACTTGGAAGAAACAACCAAAATATATTTAGCCCAACGTATAAATATTTAGAAGCTAATAAATTAAAAGCAGAATTTTACAAACAAAAATATTTTAACAACTCAAAAATGAAAATTGGAATAAAATGGCAAGGGAATACATTTTATGAAACTGGCAGAGTTATTGATATTGAAGCTTTCAACGACTTATTTAGCCTCTCTAACGTACAATTATATTCTTGCCAGACATATGAAGGTTCTGAAGAATTAAAGAAACTGGAGGGAAAGAATATTATTGATATTAGTAAAACATTTAATAATTTTTCTGATACTGCAGCAGCTGTAGAAAATATGGATCTTGTAATATGTAATGACACTTCACTTGCCCATGTTGCTGGAGCTTTAGGTAAACCTTGTATAATACTTCTTCCTTATCAATATAATTGGAGATGGCATTTAGATATTAATAAATGTGACTGGTATGATAGTGTTAAGCTCTATAAGAAAGATAGAAATGAAAACTGGAAAGAGCTTATGAATAGAGTTATAAATACTGAACTAAAACAATAATATTGTGGTATTATTAATTTATGAAGAAAAAAATTGCTGTTTTATATATAGTAACAGGAAGATATATCTGTTTTTGGGATGAATTTTATCCTAGCTGCGAAAAATATTTTTTGTCTGGAGCTGATAAAAAATATTTTGTATTTACCGATGCTGAGCATTTGAACTATGAAGAAAACAATAATATATTAAAAATTCACCAAGAAAAACTTGGCTGGCCATATGATACAATGCTAAGGTTTGATATATTTTTAAAACAAAAAGAATTACTAAAAGAATTCGATTACATCTTTTTCTTTAATGCAAACACAAAATTTTTAAAATCTGTAGGAGAAGAAATTCTACCAAATGCAGAAAATGATTGGTTAATAACTGGGTCTCATCCAGCATTTTACAACAAAAACCCAGATGAATTCACTTATGACAGAAATCCAAAATCACAAGCTTATATTCCATATGGGAAAGGTAAACATTATGCTACGGGCGCTTTAAATGGGGGAAACAGTACACAATTCCTTGAGATGTGCGAAGAGCTTTCTCATTTAACTCATATCGATATGGAGAATAATGTAATTCCTCTATGGCATGATGAAAGTATGCTTAATAAGTATATGCTTAATAAAAATCCTCTAATCATGCCTGTTAACTACTTATATCCGGAAGGGAATTGGATGCCAAGAAAATGGCGTAAGAACAACCCATTCAAAAATGATATAAAAATACTATCAACAGATAAAGCCAATCCTCGCTATGGCGGATATAAATATTTAAGAGGGTTAAGTGATAAAAAAATGAAAAATCCTAACCCAATCTTTTCAATATCTTATGAAGATACAAAAAAGGTTTTAAGATTTTTTGGTTTTAAAATATATATATAAAATTTTTTATTTATGCTCATGTTTTGGTCTTAACAGAAGCATTTTAGTATCGTTTAATGCTTTCAATCCATGAGGAGTCCTTTTGGGCATTACAATCATTTCTCCCGCTTTTAAAATATAACTATTTTTACCAATAATAACTTCTGCCATACCCTCTATAATTATTGATACCTCATCTTTTTCATCGACATGAATACTTCGCTCATTACCTGCCTTAAATGAGAGCAGAGTTAAAGAACTCTGCTCATTATCAAATACGAGCTTTTTACCAACATTATCTTCATATTGAATATCTAATAAATTAATTACTTCCTGCATCAGCCTAATATCTCCTTTAAATCATTTTCTGGCGTTGTAATAGGTTTAATTTTAAATTTTTCTACAAGCAGATTTAAAACATTATTTGAAACAAATGCTGGTAGGCTAGGCCCTAATTTTATATTTTCGATTCCTAAATACAAAAGTGTTAATAAAATACATACAGCTTTTTGTTCATACCATGATAACACTAAAGATAGGGGAAGGTCATTTACACTGCAATTAAAGGATTCCGCGAGAGCAATTGCTGTTTTTATTGCAGAATAAGCATCATTACACTGTCCCATATCCAGTAAGCGAGGAATACCGTCAATCTCACCTAATTCTAAATCATTAAATCTATATTTTCCACAAGCAAGTGTTAATATAAGCGTATTATTAGGAGTTTGTCTAACAAATTCTGTATAATAATTTCTGCCAGGCTTGGCTCCATCACAGCCTCCAACTAGAAATATATGTTTAATCTTCCCTTCTTTTATCGCACGTATAATTTTATCAGCTGAAATTAATACTGCATTATGGCCAAAACCAACAGTTAATATATCACCACCATTTATTCCTGTCATTTTTTGATCTTCTGAATACCCACCAAGAGCTAGAGCTTTTTCAATTACAGGTGTAAAATCTTTATCTTCTCCAATATGGGTACACTCAGGATATTGAACAATCGATGTTGTAAATACTCTATCTTTGTAGCTGTCTTTTACGGGCATAATACAGTTAGTAGTAAAAAGAATTGCTCCAGGAATATTATCAAATTCTTTTTGCTGGTTTTGCCAAGCTGTACCAAAATTCCCTTTTAAATGTTTATATTTTCTTAATTCAGGATACGCATGACAAGGAAGCATTTCTCCATGCGTATAAATATTGATACCCTTATCTTTAGTCTGTTCAAGCAGTAAATATAGATCATGTAAATCATGACCTGTAATCACGATAAATGGACCTTTCTCAATATTTGTCGTAACTTTTACCGGTTCAGGATTCCCATAGGTTTGAGTATTAGCTCTATCTAGGAGTTCCATACACCTCAAATTAATCTCACCTGTTTTTAAAACAAGTGCAGTTAAATCTTCTATTGTCAAATCTTTTGAAATAGCTTGTAATGCTTCATAAAAGAATTTATCAACTACATCATCACGATATCCAAGTACTTCAGCATGATGTGCATAAGCTGCCATACCTTTTAAACCAAACAGTATTAATGATTTTAAACTTCTTATATCTTCATCAGCATTCCATACATTTTCTATATCAAATTTCGAGCTGCAAGTAATATTTGCCTTTACTCTATCTGTAAAATCATTTATTGACTCATTATCAAAACTAACATTTGTAATTGTAGTAAATAGTCCATCCACTATTAATTTAGTATTTTCAGGATTTACAACCCCGCAACAGGCAAGTTGAATAACCGAATTAGTAAGTTCGTCCTGCAAATTTGAAGTATCCGCCATTTTTCCGCAAACACCCTTTAAAGTGCATCCTGTACCATTTACAGTTTGTTCACATTGGAAACAAAACATTTTATTCATAAAAATTTTCTCCTATATTTTTATTAACTAAAATTAATAGTATATTTATTATACAATAGCTACATTCTATTTTATAGCAACAAACAGACAATTTCAGCCATTATTATAATTTTAAAAACTTTTAGGTAAAAAACATTTTTAAGATTTATATACTAGAAAAATATGATCTTATATAATAAAAATAAACTCTTTTATTGAAAAAGATGAAAAATATGGTATAATAAGATAAAAAGAAGTAAACTATGGGAAATTTCGATTCAAAACCGATAAAACACCCTGACAAAAATAGTAATAAGTATATTGGGAATACTAACTGTAAAAGCAGTTGTAGTGCTTCAAACCAGGAGGGGGGGGGGGGCTCCCATAATGATAGTAAAACAAAAGGTTTTACCTTAGCAGAAGTACTTATAACATTAGGAATCATAGGAATAGTTGCAGCTATGACCTTGCCTTCCATAATTAATGACATTCATAACAAAGAACTTGAGGTACAGTTTAAAAAAGTTTATTCAGAGCTAAATCAGATTGCACAACTTTTCAAAAATGAAAAAGGAATATCAATATCAGAGTGGGTTGCTTATAACAATGTTTTTGGTTCTTCTCAAGGAAATGCTTCAAAGTTTGTTAATTTAATTATGCAATATTATAGTGGCAATAGAAAATTTGATGATGTGGTTTTTTCTTCAACTGATGACGATGGAAATGCACGGAGCATAAAGTATGATATTTATACAATGAATGGGACTAAATTAAGAATTGGTCCTTGTGATGATAGTGGTTTTTATTATGATGTTGGTGGAAAAATTTTTTCTTTTGTTGGTGATGGTATTACTCCTGGAGACGATGGGCCAGTTGTATGTGTAGATATAAATGGAATAAAAAAGCCCAACAAATATGGATATGATTTGCATATATTTTATTTTACTACTGATGGATATGTTTTACCTATGGGACAACCACATAAAAATAATCCATCATCGACTACTGTAAATGATGCTTCTTCTACTAATTTTTTTGTTACTGGTACAAATTACTGTAAAAGTACCTCTTCAGTAAGAAATCAAGCTGCATGTGCATATTATGCTTTGCAAAATAAAAATCCTCAAGGAGAGGGAACGTACTGGCGAGATTTTCTTAACTAACTTAAATAATAAAAAACCATTAGTTATGAGTACTTTATAACAAAGGTACTTATATAATTTTATTGAGCTTTTCTAAACACAATTTCATCATTATAAACATCTATGAATAGCTTATCTCCTCTTAAAAATCTTCGCAAAAGGATTTGTTTTGATAATAAATTTTCATTCAACAAAGATGGAGTTGCCGGTAAAGTAAATATTGCTGCTGTCAATTAACATTTAGTTTTGGATTTTTTAACAGATAATTTAAGTATTTCATAGTTGCAAAAATTGCAAATTTCATTTTTAAAGTTTATATTAAGTTTTATAGAGTGTATTTTAAAATTTTTTAATGAAAATAGCAAAAAAAATTTGTAGTTTTTATATTTTCATACAATACAACATCGGAGGTGTTAATAAATGAGAATAGACACTAACTACAGACAAAGACAACCTAATTTCAATAGCTTAAAATCTATAAAATACCGCAAGGACTATTATCCTAAGATTTACCCTAAAGAAATTGCAGAAATTTTGAAAACTTTTAAAGAATCAAAAGCTTTCAATCAATTTTTCAAACAATATAATGTAGATATGGTTTATTAATTTTGGTGTAGGCAATATTATTAATGCTGGGGAGGGAGATGACAAAATGCGATTTTATTTATCTTTGACTAATGAATTAATTCAGAAAAATTAGAATTTTCAGATTTAAAATATAAACTTAATAACTCATTAAAGCAACTGGAAGATAAAGAAAAATGGGAGACCAAATACAGAGCAGAAATTGATGATATTACAAATAGTCTTCTTACACAAAATTAGCCGGAAGTACCTAAAAAGAAAACTTCCTTTGAAAAACTATTTGGTTAGTTAAAATAATTAGCACTTCTAGTAGAATTTCGCAGGTCGGTTTAGTAAATCCGACCTAAATAATATTTCCGAGTAAATTAAAATAAATTTCCATCTAAATTTAAAATTTTGAAAAATTTTCAACACTGTCCTGTCCCAAAAATCTTGAACTATCCAAAAAACCTGAACTGTGTCTAAATTCCTGCCATTTATGCTTTTGAGATACTGTCTTGTTTTAGGCATTGACGGACAGTAATCGGACTTTTTTGCCAGTGCAAAAAGCCATGCGGTTTGATTATTTGGTGCAGATAGTTTGATTTTTTGGGTAAACTTAATTTTCTGATCTGAAAACGCCCTCACAAAGCGGGCTTTCCCAAAAAAATCAATCTATTCGTACAAATTAAGCCGGACGTGAAATTACATTTATTAAAATTAAATTTTGATATTATATGATAAAAGTTGGGTTTATTTCCCAACTTTTATTAAGGATAGTTTAAATATTTATCTAGTTATGATTTGGATATGGTTCATCAAGGAATTGGAGATTTAAATGATCTCTAGAACAAGGAGAATAAATTGCTCCATAATTTCTATTATTCATATCAATCGATGGTTGATATTGTTCTGTAGCTAATCTCATTTCTTTTAAAGACATATTATCAAATTGTTTATCAGTATATTTTGAATATACACCATTACTACCAATATATGCTGGCTTAGGTAAACCTTTTTTATTATATCTAATAAAAACATTTGGCCAAGTTTGATCTACAGGGAAACCTGGTATTGCCCCATTCTTATATGATCTTAGACCCATGTTGTATGCAGGTTTGAACCCCCCAGCACCATTTTCTCTTCGAGTTACATTAGCAAATGCATCAGGAATATATTTTTTATCTACAACTCTTTTAGCATTTCCTTCACCATTAAATACTTTAACGTAACCTGTTGCAGCAGGAATATCTAAGTATTTTTGGTGGTAAAAGTCAAAAACTTTACGATTTGGATCAACATAAGATTTTGTAACACATGTTGTCTTAACTCTATTAGTTCTATAATCATTACCTTTATATAACTCATAAGGGGCTGTTTCAGTTTCTCGCATTCCAACTAACTTATTGTCTTTGTATACGCGTTCAGCCTTATAAGAAAAAGCTTTTTGCCATTCTGGTAAATTTTCGGAATTTGTTTTACGATTAACTTCTTTTGTTTTAATTGTTTTATTTCCTACTTGTTCAGTAGAAAATTTCTTTGTATCTTCTAGTATCCTCTCTCCATTTGGAGCATATACTTTTCTTGTTGTTACACCATTGTTATGATAAATTTCAACTTTATTTCCATTAGAAAGAACTCTGGTTAAACTTCCATCTGTATTCTGAACAGTTTTAGGTAAAGCTTTTTCTACTTTAGGAGCCACAACTTCTGTAACAACTTTATTAGCCTCTTTGGCAACTTCTGCAATATTTTTTTTATTCATAGATGGCATAAAACTAGAAAACTTAATCATTATATATCTACCTCCACAGGAATTAAATTAACCTATTTACATAAAGAATTCTAATAAATAAGAATTGCTATATTAATATTTTTAATTTCACACTTCTTAATATTCAGAAAACAATCAAATAGCAAATTATTTGTTTTCAGATTTTATATTAGTATGATATTTAACTTATTTAAAAGAACATCTAATAATAAAGAATTATTTTGCCATCAATATTGGCGTAAGGTATTAAAAAATAACAAAAAAATACCTAATGTCGGAAGATTTGAATTCAATGATGCAAATCTTGCATTAATGGGATTTACACATAGTAGTAATTTAAATTCTCTTATTAAGGATAATGACTTAGCTCAAAAATTATTATCTAAACCAGTAAACAAAGATATTGTACTATGGCGTGGGATTGCAAAACCAAATATTAATGATAACAAATATAATTATGCAATAAATCTCTATAAAAAATGTTCAAACCTTAAACAAGTTTGTAGGTTGGGCTTATAGCCCAACAATCAATAGGACTTTTACAGGACTACCAAAAATCTTTGATTTCAGTAATTCACAGGCTAATTTGAGGCTACTCTCTGTATATTAAAGTCCTAATAAAGTCCGATTGGGGTCCTTTAAGAATACTATACCAAGGAACTTCCGAGTCCTGAATTTTAGTATTGTTGGGCAGGTATGCCCAACCGACAGTTGATAGCTTATATACAAATCGGACTTTAAAATACAGCCAGTTCAGGAATTTTATTTTTAGCAAATTCCGACTAAAAAATCAAGATATATTTGAAACATACCCCTATTAGTTCAAAAAAAATCAAATTCCTGCAATGTCTGTCAAACCATAATGGGAGGCTTTTATTTATAAATAAAGGATGTGTTTCATATTTTAAATGACACATATATGACACATAATTTTGAAACACATCCTTGAAATTGGTTGCGGGAGCTGGATTTGAACCAACGACCTTCGGGTTATGAGCCCGACGAGCTACCAGACTGCTCCATCCCGCGATATTTAATTTTAATATAGACAAAACTAATTCGCCTTACAATTTATTATTAAATGCTAAAAATTAAATTGCAACCCCTTCTTTTTTTAAAGCCTGAAATTCTGGTTTCATTTTTGTAAAAGTACAAAATTTTTCATATCCTATGTTTATTAATTCTTCTCTAGCCTTTTCCAAATCTGCCGCAACTTGAGATGGCATATGTGAGTCTGTACCAATAGTTATAATCTTACCACCTAATTTTTTGTATAATTTTAAAATATCCCTTGAAGGAGTCAAGTCACCTATTTTATAACGATAGCATGATGTATTTAATTCTATACCCTTACCTTGCGAAATAACTCTTTCTAGGATATCTTCGACAATTGATTTTACCTTCTCAAAATGGAAATTCCCAATTTTGTCATATCTTTTTATAACATCAAGATGGCCCAGCACCGAATAATTATCAAAATTATTGACTAGTCTCAAAATCTCTTCATAGTATTGAATATTGTATTCCTCTTGAGTTTTCCCACGTTGGAATTCTTGGGAGAAAAACCATTTGTCATCTATCAAATGACAAGACATTATTATAAAATCGAAATTCCCTCGTTCAAAAATCTTTTCATATATAGGAATTGTAGTATGTTGCATACCAAATTCCATACCAAGTTTTAAATTTATTTTATCCGAATATTTTTCTTTACATCTTAAAAAATCAGCTTCATAAGAGTTATAAGGGAATAAAGACTCTTCTCCAGAATAACAATCAATATGGTCAGTAATACAAATTTCATCAAGTCCACAAGAAATAGCAGTTTTGACTACATCTTCCATGTCGAAAACTGAATCATCACTATAGCTGGTATGCATGTGGTAATTTGCTATCATAATTATGGTTTACAACAAAATTTTTCTAAAATCAAATCTATAAATTACTTATACATAAATTATTGATATCTATGTTAACTAGCAAAGAATAAGTCCAATTTTATTTTTTTATAGCCCCCCAAGCTCTTATAGTCCCTCGCTCATATTTCACGATAAAATAATCACCTTTTTCATTATACTCAATACTTGCTTCCATATTTACATAATCCTGCACTGGAGGCATACCTGCTTTTGCTCTTTGGGCATTTGTCTTAGCTTTTTCTTTTGCTTCTTTTTTAAGCCTTCGTTTATTTTCTCTATCATTTAATCTATCTTTCTCACTATCATCTTCTTCCACTTTAAATACTGGAATTATTGCGACAGGCTCTTTGCTCTGCATTAGTATTAAAAAAGTTCTTTCTATAGAAAGAGCAAGTTCATAATGACCAGGTCTAATAACATTACCACTACCATCATAAATCGGTTCAACAATTGTAAGAGTAGGATAATCTGACTCTCTTAGTGCGTATCTGTAAATTGCATCACTTCCTAGTTCTAATCCAGAAGTTTCCTGAGGTGAAGGCGGATATGGACGAATATTCTGGTGCATCCAGGTATAATCAGTAAAAGCACCCTCTAACATTATTTTAATTCCTCCAGTAAATATTTAATGTTTTTTTTCATAACTTCAAAACTTTTGCCAATAGCTTTTTCGTGTCCTACAAAAATTAAAGACATATAATCTTGCGAATTACCAACAGCATTCTCTTTCAACAAAAGCCTGTAACTTTCTCGCATCAACCTTTTAAGCCTATTCCTTTTCACAGCTCGCTTGTGAGTTTTTTTACTTACAACAAAGCCTGCTAATGTTGGATTAGTATTTTTTTTCTTTAAGCCTGCAAATAAAGTTACTCCACCTTTATAAATAGAATTTTTCACCCTGTAAGTCGCTGTAAACGCTGATTTTTTCTTTAATCTTAATTCTTTTTTTAGCATAATCTTCCTACAACAATACAGCATGCCTCAAAAAAGACCTGCTGTAAAGTTAATTATTTTAAACCCGAGTTTTAAGCAATGATTAAGCACGTTTTTTAGCTGTGATAGCTAATTTATGACGACCACGAGCACGACGTCT
>CALUTP010000019.1 GCA_944323725.1 Candidatus Gastranaerophilales bacterium
CCCATTGCGCAAAATTCCCTACTGCTGCCTCCCGTAGGAGTATGGGCCGTGTCTCAGTCCCATTGTGGCTGATCATCCTCTCAAACCAGCTACTGATCGTCGCCTTGGTGGTCCATTACACCGCCAACTAGCTAATCAGATGCAGGCTCATCCTAGAGCACCGGAGTTTTCAAGATAAGCATTTCAGCTTAGCTCATATGGGGTATTAGCAGAAGTTTCCCTCTGTTGTCCCCCTCTCTAGGGCAGATTTCCTACATATTACTCACCCGTCCGCCACTTTCCACTGACCGAAGTCAGCTTCTCGTTCGACTTGCATGTATAAAGCACGCCGCCAGCGTTCGTCCTGAGCCAGGATCAAACTCTCCATTGTCAGAAAGTTTATGTCCATCGTTAATCTCGCTAAAAGATTAACTGCTCGACTTTATTTTATTGCTAGCTTTCGCTCGCTTTGTCTTGAATCATTTTTAATGAATTAACAAGTATTTGTTTGTTTTCAGCTATTCTGTTTTCAATGTTCGGCCTCAAGATAACAGCCACCAATCATACGGTAGTTTCTTCAATTTTCGTTTTGCAGAACAAGCTAGATGCTTGGGGCTAAAAAGAAAGAGTCAATCTCTTTCATCAATATCACCTTGAACTGGCGACATTTATTATCTTATTACTTAAATTTTAGTTGTCAAGTTTTTATTTTTAAAATCTTTAAATTTCTTAACTTTTATTTAAGGTCGTTTTGTGCTCATCGCACAAATTTTAGATTATCACCTCAATTTTGTTTGTCAAGTCTTTTTTAAATATTTTTTAAATTTCTTACTCAGCTATTTATTTTAAGGTTCACTATGCTTTTCGCACATTTGTAATTGTAAATCGCTCAAAATTTGTTGTCAAGTGGTTTTTTTAAAACCTGAGAAATTCTTTAAAAATCTTAACTTTGGTCTTTATTTTTTAAGGTTCACTGTGCACTGGGCACGTCTTTTATTGTATGTAAAAGAAATTTTAAAATCAACCATGCTATTTTATATTTTTTATTATTTTTTTGTAAAACCCTTATATATCAGCAATTTTACCATTTACAAAACTTAATAATCATATTAAGATTGTTCCTTTTATTATTGATGCTTTTATTTTTAATTTGTTCCTTTTCATTTTCTAATATATATGTATGAAGTTTTAATTTTAATAGTAATATATACTATTATTGATTAATTATCGATACTTTAAGAGAGGGGGATTCTCATGAAAAACAATTTTAAAAATTTAATGCTTTCAGTATTTCTTGTCATGGCATGTACTGGCTTAGCTTTTGCTGATGGCAACGCTTTTACTCCGCTTAACTTTGATGATGTAAGTTACCCTGGTACATCTAAGACGGTTGCAAGCACTACTACTACTCCTGTTGTTACTACTAGTTCTAATTCTGGAGGAGAGTTGACTGGTAATAATAAAATGCAAAATGCAATATTACAACTTGATAATGCCCAAGTTGAAGTAAGAAATGAACTATTAAATTATAAAGCCAAATATTCTGACGTTGATGCACAATATAAATTAATTAAATCTGAAAGAAGTGCTCTTGCAAAACAGGTTAAGGCTGCTGAAAAACGAATTAAACAGATTGATAAGGCTAAGGAAAAAATTAGAAAAAACATGATGTAACGGCAAATATCAAATTCTAAAAAATCCGCTCTACTAGATGCGGATTTTTTTATGTTTCAAATTATCTACTGATTACCATTATAGATTCGCACATAATTCCAGTAACTTCTGAATACTTTTTTTACATAGTATTTGGTTTCTGGGTATGGAATTTGTTCTATGAATTCATCTGTATCATTATAGTATATAGACTTTTTCCAACTATTTACAGATCCTATCCCGCCATTGTAGGCTGCTATTGAAGAAACATCCATGCCGGAGAGCATGCTTTTCAAGTATGCATAATAATAATTTCCAAGCATAATATTGTCATTAGGATTAGACAAACTATATTTTTTAATTCCCTTTTTTACAGCTATTTCGGATGCTGTTGAAGGCATTAGCTGCATTAGACCCAGTGCACCCGACATGCTTTTTGCTGAAGGATTAAAATAACTTTCCTCTCTTGCTATTGAAAGCATTAGAGGAGGATTATTCCCAACTTTATCCGCATAATTTTTTATATCTTTATAGTAATGAAGAGGATATACAAGACGCCATCTTAAATCATACTTATCAGGTTTTACTTTTATCTTTTCCATAGCATCTCTAGCTAGAACTATTGAATGACTATAATCACCTTTTTCATATAATACCCAGCTTTTTATAAATCCATCATTACCTGCAAGCTCCTCTAGGATATCGAAATCTCTTAGTTCTAACAATTTATTAACTATTGATGGAGGATTCTTATATGGATATAAAACTGGTGTTTCTTTTATATAACTTGTAATTATTGGGCCATTAGCATGGTTCATGTGCAAGTATGCTCTATATGCATAATAATTGTCAGGATATTGGGCTATTACACTCCTATAAAAACTCATATAATCTTTATAATCATGGGTTTTTTCTGCTAATCTTCCCATCCAGTACATGACCATAGGAGCATATTCAGATTTTTTGAATTTATTAAGAAAATCATGCCCTATTTTTTTAGCATTATTTATATCATTATTCCATATTGTTGAAAGAAATATCTGCGACAAGGCATCATCAGCAAAATCACTATCTGGAAATGTTAAATATAAATCTTTATAGCATCGAGATTTATATGCAGAAGGAGTATAAGAACACTTTAAATCCCAGATATAATCTTTTCCTTTCGAATGAGAAATATTATATAAATTTTTTGTCCCCTCATATTTATCTGGTACATGCTTTAAATAAACATCTATCGCTTTATATATATCTTCTTTATCAACATATGAGGCATGATCTTTTAACCCCCATTCAGTTATATATTTAATCCTTGCGACATTCCCCATGCCTTCAGAATTTAATACCTCTAATGGCCAAGAATCTGATAAATCAACATTTTTTAGCATTTTATCCGCATTGTGATAGTCATTAAAAAGATAATATGATTTTGCCATCAATAAATAATCATCTTTTGAAATTGTTTTATCTAAAGTCAACCAGTTGCTTATAACATTCAATGCCAGCCTGCCAGATGGAGCTTTTTTTAAATAATGACGAAAATAATTTTCTACATTATCTTTCTCAGACATCGGAAAAATCGCATTCGGAGTCTCGGTATAGCTTTTCATCAAAATCAGCCCAGAATAATACTCCGATGCTATTGCGTAATCTGTGTTAGGATAATGAGTAATTATTTCATCAAAATACTTTTTCGCTCGTTTCGGATTTTTTTCTAATAAATCTTGAGCTGTTAAATATTTGGCTTTTATGCTAAGAGCATGCTTTGGATATAACTTAAATAATAAATTATACTGCTTTATTGCAGAATCTGTATCTTCAAGTTTATCTGCACATTCACCTTGATGATAAATTGCTATTGGTTTTAATGTAGATAAAAAACTGATTTTTGAAAACAAATAATAAGCATTAGAATAATTTGCTTTCTTCATATCAGAAAGTGCTTCTTTATAAATATCTTTAGTTCTTGCCGGAGTTTGACAGACAAGAGCACTTATACATACTCCTGCTATTATTAATCCCACCAAGGCTATTGCTACAAAAATCTTCTTCTTATCCATAATTATATTCTATTATAATATCAAATTTATTCCCACGATAAAAATTTTTCAAAAAAAGTTACATTAGCCATGCTATAATTCATTTAACAGAACTAAATATATATTGGAGACATTGTGCAAAATAATTTTAAAAAACAATACAATAAAATCATGCTCGACAACAAAAAAATTTATTTAATAGCCAATCCGGATGATTTCAATAATCAAAATAATTTTTTAAATGCAATTGCCTCAGCAATAAAAGGTGGAATTGATATTATCCTTTTAAAATGGGAACTAATTAGTACTAGCGAAATTATCGAGATAGGTAAAAAAATAAAATTGTTATGTGCTGAATTTAACATAACATTTATTATAAACGAAAGAGCTGATATTGCTTTTATTCTTGAAGCAGACGGTCTACATCTTAATCAAGATAGTATAGATATTAAGTCTGCTAAAACTATTCTAGGAGATAACTCCATAATAGGGATTTTAGTCAATACCCCTGATCAAGCAATAAAAGCTCAAAATGAAGGAGCTGATTTCCTAAGCGTACCGATATTTGAGAAATCAAAAAAACAAAATAATAATAACAATAATTTAGAATTTTTAAATTGGATAAGTAAAAATATAAAAATTCCGTACTTTGCTGTCAGTGGAATAAATCTAAATAACATTGACCTAATTATACAAAATGGCGCAAATAAAATTGGAATAGAAAAAGAAATTACAAATACTGAAAATCCTGAGCATGCCACAATTAAGTTTTTGCAAAACTTAAGTTAAATTTTTATAATAAATTATACATATACAGTTCTTTTATAATATAATATTTATACATATTAGATTTAATAAGAGGAGTTAAAATGTACGGTATTATTTTAGCCGGTGGTTCAGGAAGCCGACTTTGGCCTTTATCTAGAGAGTTATATCCAAAACAATTATTAAACTTAAATTCAGACAAAAGTCTTTTGCAGACAACTTTTGAAAGGTTAAAATTTTGCATGCCGTCAGAAAATATTATAAGCATTACTAATACTAAACATACATCTAATGTTAGAATGCAGCTTAGCGCCCAAGTAGAAAATGCAATTGTTTTAGCAGAACCAGTTTCGAAAAATACAGCCCCCGCAATTGCTCTTGCGGTAAAATTTATTATGCAAAAATCAAATTCAGATCCAGTAATTTTAGTTGTTCCTTCTGATCATTTAATTGAAGATGTTGAAAAATTCTCTTCCACTGTCAAAAAAGGTGCCATGCTTGCTGAAGAAGGATATATAGTTACTTTTGGTATTGAACCTACATATCCTGAAACAGGTTATGGATATATTAATACTCTTGAAAAGATTGAAAACGGCTATAAAGTAAAAGAATTTGTTGAAAAACCTGATTTAGAAACAGCACGAAAATATATATCTGCAGGTACCTATTTTTGGAACAGCGGGATTTTTATGTTTAAAGCTTCTAGTATGATTGAAGAAATAGAAAAATATGCACCGGATATTGCAAAAATTTCTAGCAATATCGACTTTAATAAAACGCATGACATTCCATTTATAGAATTTGATAAAATGCCAAATATTTCTATTGATTACGCAATTATGGAAAAATCCGATAAAATTGCACTTGTCAAACTTGAAAGTGATTGGAATGATTTAGGTTCTTGGCAATCTATTTATGATGTTAGTCCAAAAGATAAAGATAATAACGTACTTATTGGACATGTTCTTGATAAGGGTTCTAAAGGGTCATTTGTGTATTCTTCATCAAAGCTCGTTGCAACGATCGGACTTGAAGATACCGTAATTGTAGAAACCGAAGATGCAATTTTAGCTTGCAAAAAAAATAGAACTCAAGAAGTTAAACATATTTATGAAACTTTAAAAAAACAAAATGATGATACCCATTTGATTCATAAAACTGTTTATAGGCCTTGGGGATTTTATACCGTTATAGCTCAAGGCGATGGATTTCAAACAAAAATAATTCATGTAAACTCAGGACAAAAACTTTCTGTTCAATCACACAATCATAGAAGTGAGCACTGGGTTATACTAAATGGCATGGCAAAAGTGATACTTGAAGGGAAAGAACATATTTTATCTCCAGGTCATAGCATTGATATTCCACTAAAAGCCATTCATTCATTGCAAAATCCATACAAGGATGATTTGGAAATTATTGAAGTCCAAAAAGGAGACCTGCTTCTAGAAGAAGATATCATCCGCTATGAAGATATTTATGGAAGAGTATAAGTGTTTTTATAATCCTATTTTTTGATTTAATTTCAAGACTTTAATTAATTCTAAAACTGAAAGTATTTCATTAAATAATTCCACAAAAGTTTCAGCAGTAGTTTCTTTATTTCTTTCTGCCATAGCAAAAAGATCTTTACCAGCATCTATTGCAATAGTGATTTTTTTATCTTTAAACGCAGCTCTTATATATTTAGCATTAAAAGCTGTTTTCATATTTTTAAACCGCTCCATAAATGCAGTTGTTAGAACAACTCTTGCTTCTATTTGATTATTTGAATATATTTTATACTTCTTAGAAAATTCAATATCTTCTAATTTTACTTCTTCAAACTTTTCATGATTAAATTTTAAACCTCTGCTTGAGACAGCGTTTTCAAATAAAAATGTATGTCCCTCAAAGTTTTTATTCATATCAAATTCAATAAAAACGCCTCTGAATGGAACATAAGTTATAATTTTATAAACAATAAAAAGTAATAAAAAAAGAATTAACACAGGAATCGTCCACAATACTTGGATACAATTTGAAATTACAGATACCATTACAAATATAGCTATAACAAACAATAAACTTGCACAACCGCATCCCAAAATGAAAGGCGCCAGCACCAAATAAGAAATTAAATTTTGAAAAGATAATGAAGAATCAAATTCCAAAATTCGAAAATTCACATCTTTATACACTCCAGTAATAGAATCATCTATATTCCCAATCAAATAATTATTAATAATATTTAATTGACTTATACTTTTAAAGTATTGAAAATCTCTACCATTACCACCTTTCGACCATTTAAAATCTCCGAAAATCTTTAAAAAATCATTCATCAAATACTGTTTAGTTTTATTTTCACCAGAAATATCAATACAAACAGAAGCGGATTTTACATTTCTATTATGGAAAATTATTAAACCTGTAAATAAAAATGCAAAAACAAAACAACAAATCGCAGGAATTTCAATATTGAAAAATCCAAAAACCATAATTCCAAAAATAGATAACATTAATAGAAAAAGCAATATTGAATTTACATTTTCATATATTCTTGTATGATTAATTTTATCCAAATTATTTTTAACTTTTTTAAAATAAAAATCTTGAAGCTCTTTTTTCATTTGAGCAATACTTTTTTCTTCCATAATACCAACTTCTAATTAAACCTTTCAATTAACTCTTTCAGTTTACCATAATACCCACTATCTAACAAAATTTGAAATTCTTTTGAAACATTTGGAGCAAGAGCGTAAGTCCACTCTTTATCCAAATAAATCCCCTCGACAAATCTTGCAAACAGCTCAGCCGGCTTTGTATAATATTTTTTCAATTTATTTATTCTTGCGGAAATTCTTTTTTGTTTTCTTTGCAAAGACCGAAGTCTTATATAAGCTGAAAAAGCCTCCGGCATTTCAGGAAAGTCATGTTCAATATCAGAGATTGAAAGAATTTCAACGGATTTTTTGAAAAACTTCCTTTCTATAAGCTTTACTCTATCATACTTTAATAAATATCTGGCTTTTGATTTTTTTATGTATTTATCAAATTCTTTAAAATTTTTTGACCTTTGGAACTTTGGATAAAAATTTTTAATTATTTTTTCTTGTTTTTTTATTTGGTCACGAACTCTATCTTTATGTTCATATAATTTCACACAAAGAGAATTTTCATCTACAAAATTTGTAACCTTTAATAATTCAGTTTCAAAATAGGGCTTATTCTCCTTGAAAAGTTTTTCAAAAGAGCCGCCATTTCGAGGCATATCAGGCTCGATGTTATAATGAATATAATGTGCAAATTCATGCAATAGAGTTGGAATAACTCTATGTTGAGGAATATTTTTGGAAATATCAATCCTATTTTTAAGGAAAAACCCTTGATGTCCTCGAGCTTTAGTTTTAGTATTGACATCTATGCCAAGATTTCTTAAATATTTTATTAACTCTACAGAATCCATAAATACATTATATTATAAAATATCTTAACATTATCCAAAATAGCACTAGAAAAATTTAAACTTTTTATTTTTAATAATTACTATGTTGTTTTTTGCATGGAGATATTATGACAGTAGAATATAATATTATAAAAAATTTACCAAATAATAAAGTTATTATAGCAGAATCAAAAACAAACACCTCTAAAAATAATAAGCCTAAATACTATTTACTTAATGAAAAATATGCTGATTTATTTATTAAGAATAAAAAACATTCTGATATACTTACCAAAACGCAATTGGTACTTTCAATGATAATTGGAGCATCAATTGCTATACTTGCTGGCATAAATTCAAAAGCACATAAAACAAGAAATACACTTATAGGCATCGGCGCAGGAGCTTTAGTTTATGCTGGAGGAGAATATTTTGATAGATGGTACCAAAAAAATATGAATAAAAGAATTTTAAAATTATTTAATGCAAAAGAAATTCAATTTAACGGGGAAATTCTAAATAAAAATATTTAGATTTTAAAATTTTAATCACCATATGGGATTTTTTTACCATCAATCACTGTATAACAAACATTAGGATCTCTAAGATGATCCATCAACATTGAAAAAAACGACCCATTTGCTCCTTGAGTACTCATTAATTCTTTAACTTTCATAGCATCATAATGACAAACATAACGTGATTGGTAAGTTATAGTGCAAGTACCATTTTGCATACCACTAATTTTAACAGCAGTAGCAGAATCTTTATCAAATTCATAGTGGGGTTTGCACTGTTTTAAATTACTATAAAAACTTGGAGATAATTCAGCAAAAGCAGAATTGGCATATATTATAGAAAAATTAATAAAACACAACAAAAATAACAATTTCAAAATTTTATACATAATATCCTCACCAGAAAAAAGCAGGGGAACTACTTCCCCTACTTTAAATATTTTACAGTATTATTTAGATTCTTCAACAACAGCTTGAGCTGCAGCCAATCTAGCTTGAGGGACTCTGAATGGTGAACAAGAAACATACTGTAATCCAATTCTATGACAGAATTTTACAGAATCTGGATCACCACCATGCTCGCCGCATATACCGCGTTTCAAATCTGGTCTTACAGGAAGAGCTTTTTCTAAAGCTATCTGCATTAATTGACCCACACCATTTTGATCTAGACTTTCAAATGGGTTACGAGGAAGAATTTTTTGTTCCACATAACGTTTTAAGAACTTACCTTCTGCATCATCTCTAGAATAACCAAATGTCATTTGAGTAAGGTCATTAGTACCAAATGAGAAGAATTCAGCATATTCTGCAATTTCATTAGCTGTCAATGCCGCACGAGGAATTTCAATCATAGTACCAAATTTATAATCTACTTTTACTCCTTTTTCGTCCATTACTTCTTTGGCAACACGTTCAAGCAATGTCTGAACAGTTTTTAATTCGTTCACATGACCTACGAGCGGAATCATAACTTCAGGTTTAACATCTAACCCTTCTTTTTTCAAATCACAGGCAGCTGAGAAAATAGCTCTCACTTGCATTTCATTAATTTCAGGATAAGTCAAACCTAAACGGCATCCTCTTAGCCCCATCATAGGGTTTGATTCAGAAAGACCCTCTACAAGATTAAGCATTTTTTCATCTTGCTTATAATCTTCACCTTTTGCCTTCTTAGTTGCAACAATAGCAATAAGTTCATCCTTGTTAGGCAAGAATTCATGTAAAGGCGGATCCAATAATCTTATAGTCATAGGTTTTTCACCTAAGGCCTTAAACATTTCATAAAAATCTTTATATTGCATTGGAAGAAGTTTATCCAAAGCTTCTTTTCTAGCTTCAGGAGTACCTGCAATAATCATTTTTTGAACCCAAGGTAATCTGTCTGGATCCATGAACATATGTTCAGTACGGCATAATCCAACCCCTTCAGCACCAAGTTCTAAAGCTTTAGCTACATCAGCCGGAGTATCCGCATTTGCTCTTACTGTAAGCTTTTTGATTTCATCTACCCAGCTGAATAACTGTTGGAAGTTTTCATCCATTTTAGCAACGGAAGTCTTAACAGCACCTTCCATAACTTCACCAGTTCCACCATCAAGAGAAATAATATCATCTTTGTGGTAAACTTTTCCATTTTTACCGGTTAATGTTTCATTTTTCAAATCTATAACTAAATCTTCAGCACCAGCAACACAAGGTTTACCCATCCCTTTTGCAACAACTGCCGCATGAGATGTCATGCCACCTCTAAGAGTCAATACACCCTGAGAAGCAATCATACCATGAATATCATCTGGACAAGTCTCTATACGTACAAGGATAATTTTTTCCCCATTTGCACCACGCTCTGCAGCTTCTTCAGTATCAAAGACAATTTTACCAACCGCAGCTCCAGGTGATGCTGCAAGACCTGTAGCAATATGAACTGCCTGTTTTTTTGCGTCAGCTTCAAAACTTGGAAGCAGTAATTGATACAATTGATATGGATCAACTAATTGAACAGCTCTTTCTTTTGATATTATACCCTCTTTTTCCATTTCAACAGCTATTCTTACAGCAGCAGCTGCTGTTCTTTTACCATTACGGGTTTGAAGAATGTATAATTTACCACGTTCAATTGTAAATTCCATATCCTGAACATCTTTATAGCCTTTTTCAAGTTTTTTAGCTATATCAACATATTGTTTATATAACTCTGGCATTTCATTTTCCAATTCAGCAATAGGTTTTGGAGTTCTAATACCAGCTACAACGTCTTCTCCTTGAGCATTTGTCAAATATTCGCCGTAGAATTTATTTTCTCCGGTAGAAGGGTTTCTAGTGAATGAAACACCTGTAGCGCAGTCGTCACCCATATTACCAAATACCATAGTCTGAACATTAACTGCTGTACCATAGTTATGGTCAATTTTATAATGGTTTCTATAAGCAACAGCTCTAGGAATGTTCCAAGAACGGAATACCGCCTCAATTGCTTCTTGAAGTTGAATATATGGATCCTGAGGAAATTCTTTACCTGTTTCTGCCTTTATTAAAGCTTTATATGGCTCTATTAAAGATTTCCAATCCTCAGCAGTAAGATCTGTATCAGATTTATAACCTTTTTTTTCTTTAATTTTATCTAAATAATCTTCAAATTTTTGTCTTTCGATATCCCAAGCAACAGATCCGAACATTGTTAGGAAACGACGGTAAGAATCATAACAGAATCTAGGATTATTTGTTAACTTAATCATACCTTCAACTGTTTTATCGTTCATACCTAGATTCAAAATAGTTTCCATCATACCAGGCATAGAAAGTCTTGCACCAGAACGTACTGATACTAATAATGGATTTTCAGCATCTCCAAACTTTTTACCAGTTTGATTCTCTACATCTTTCAATGCAGTTTTAACTTCATCCATTAAACCTTCAGGCATTTTATTACCATGATTTATGTAATCCATACATGTTTCTGTAGTAATAGTTAATCCCGGAGGTACTGGCAACCCTAAGTTTGTCATTTCTGCCAGATTGGCACCTTTGCCCCCGAGAAGATTTCGCATGGAAGCATCTCCTTCTCTAAAGAGCCATACGCGTTTTTCAGTCATAGTTTTCTCCTTCTTATAACACTTTCACCAAAAACTTATAGGCTCATTGTATCATAAACATATATTTTTTATAGGGATTACAAATAAATATTAAATTTTATTAGGAGAATTTTTATTTTTTGAAATAATCACAAATTAGTTTTTCTTTTTTAGGAAATAGAAAACGTACTTTTTCTGCAAATTTATTTCGCTCCATATCAGCTAATTGTTTATTTAGGATTGCCTTTTCTAAAACGACTTTGTTATATAATTCAGAACAAATATAACTTTTATCAATATGACTTTTTAATTTCGCCAGCTGTTGTTCTTTCTCTTTTATTGCTAGTATTAGTTCCTTCTTCACGACAAAAACCTCATAAAAATCTCAGGATATAGAATTGAATATTGCTAATTCCTTAATCCGTTTTTACATTATCAGAATAAGCTTAATCTTAAACTTTTAAATCAGCTTTTTAGGTGATTTTGAATTTATACAGGCAATAAATCATACTCATAGCCTATTTTTAATGCTTTTAAGTTTAAAGGCATCAAATTCTTTCTATGAGGAGGAATTACTGCATCTAAAGCTTCGCTCAAAGAGTCCAACGTAACTAATTTACTAACTTTTGCAAGAATACCAAGAGCTAAAATATTTGTCATTTTAATATTACCCATATTTTCTGCTAACTTAGTAATAGGAGCAAACAAATAATTTATGTCAGCTCGGGTTCTTATTTCCTTAGCTAAAGATGAATTTGCAATAAGCCAACCGCCTTTTTTTATTTTAGAAACAAATTTTTCGACAGAAGCCTGATTTAATGCGACTATAAAATCCGCTTCTTTTTTATTAACAGCACTGACCTCCTCAGAATCATTCATAACAATTTCACAATTAACTGTCCCGCCTCGCATTTCAGCTCCATAACATGGATACCATGTAACATTTTTACCAGTCATCATAAAAGCATTTGCAAGCACTTCCCCTGCAAGCAACACCCCTTGTCCGCCAAATCCTGCTATAATAAAATTCTTTTCCATCACCTTTATATCCTTAATTCTCTTTATTTGTTGTTATATCTTTGTATATACCCGGTTTAAACACTTCCATCATTTGATTTCGCACTCTTTCATGCGCTTGCTGAGGTGTCATTTTCCAGTTTGTAGGACACGTAGACAATATTTCTACAAAACTGAACCCTAGACCATGCATTTGAATTTCAAAAGCCTTTTTAATTGCCTGCTTTGCTTTTTTTATATTTGTGACTGTATCAAGAGAAACTCTTGCACTATAAGCAGTTCCATCACACAAGGCTATATGTTCAGCTATCTTAATTGGATAGCCATAATATTCAACATTTCTTCCAGTAGGAGACGTTGTAGTTACTTGCCCTAATAAGGTTGTAGGCCCAAGCTGCCCGCCGGTCATTCCATAGGTTGTATTATTTATACAAATAGCAGTTACATTTTCCCCTCTAAGAGCTGTATGAATGCTTTCAGCCATGCCTATTGATGCAAAATCTCCATCACCTTGATATGTTAATACAAACTTATCTGGTCTTGCTCTTTTTATACCTGTTGCTTCTGCTAAAGCTCTACCATGGGGCGCTTCCAAAGAATCAACGTCTAAAAAATCGTATAATGTTACTGAACACCCTATAGATGCAACTGCAATAGTATTTTCTCTTAGTCCTAACTCATCCAATACTTCTGCAACAATCCTTACTGCAACTCCATGATCACATCCTGGACAAAATGAGTATTTTGTATCTTTTTTTATAGATTCAGGTATTTTAAATATTTGTGTTAAAGCTGCCATATTATCCCTTTATTTGTCTTTTAATTTCATTAACTATATCATCGACTTCCGGCGGAGAGCCAACTGGTTTATTATAAAGTTCTACCGGAACTCTACCATTTACAGCTAGTCGGACATCTCTGACCATTTGTCCCATATTAACCTCTACGACAAGAAATTTCTTTGTATTTCCTGAAAGTTCACTCAATCTTTTAGAAGGGAACGGGAATAATGTAATAGGTCTGAGCATACCTACTTTTAAACCTTGTTTTCTGCATTCTTTCATAGCTGATTTAACATTCCTTGAAGGGCCGCCAAAACTTACAAGTATTATATCTGCATCTTCAGTATTAAATTCTTCCCATTCGGTCTCGTTATCTTCTATAGCTTTATATTTTGCGAATAATTTATTCAAGAACTCACATCTATCTTCTGCTAATGGAGCATATGACCTGATAACTCTCGAATCACGACCTTTTGCACCAGTTAATGCCCAAGATGAATTATCTATTTCTGGATATGGATATTCGCCAAACTCAACAGGTTCCATCATTTGCCCAAGCATACCATCTGCTAGGATAACTGTAGGATTTCTGTATTTCTGAGCCAGATAAAAAGCTTTATAAGTCAAATCCACACATTCCTGAACTGTTGATGGAGCAAGGACTATTAACTTATAATCACCATTCCCACCGCCAATAGTCGCTTGATTATAATCACCTTGAGATGGGTAGATATTACCAAGCCCAGGCCCGCCACGCATTACACTGACAAGCACTACCGGTAATTCATCTGTTGTTGCATAAGAAAGTGCTTCCTGCATAAGTGAGATTGCACAAGATGAAGAGGATGTCATTGCTTTTACGCCAGTTGAGACTGCTCCAATCACCATATTTATAGCACCCAGTTCACTTTCAGCTGATACATACGCTCTATTCAATTCTTGCATTTTACCGCTCATGAATTCACCAATTTCACTTTGCGGAGTAATAGGATAACCAAAATAACACTGACATCCTGCAATTACAGCAGCATTTGCTATCGCATAATTTCCTTTTGTTAATACTTTCTTATTTGTTTTAACCAAACATTCTGTCATAATTAACTATCCTCTATATACTTCCGTAATTGCTAAATCTGGACAACGAGTAGCACACATCGCACAACCTATGCATTCATGATTTGGGTCATTAAATTCAACAAGGTGATTGCCTAATTTATTAGTTTTAGAGCTGATTTTTAAAAGATTTTTAGGACATTCATTTATACACAAATAACAGGCTTTACATTTTGTTTCATCTAGCACTATATGGCTCATCTCACACCTTTCTTTCCCATGCCTACCACGCAGTCTAAAATTTATTATAGCACTTCCATAAGAAATAGCCTTTTTTAACTTTACAATTGTAATAATATTCGTTAATATTTTTGCTTAATTTGCTCCGCTTCTGTTAATATATTATGCAGGGATATGTATATTTATTTTAAAGGAAAGTAGAAAACCAATGGCACAAACTATAGAGGAAATAGCTAAAATTCTAAGTCTTTTACAGGAAGAGAATAAGATTAATGCAGTAGATGTTAACAGAATTCTAAAAGATATAGATTCTAAAGTAGATTATCTTAATAATAACAGTGATGAAAATACATTACTCATAGATAGCATTAGAGAAGCTTTTGAATCAAAAAATAACTCTGATATTGAAAAGTTTTCTGAATTTACCAATACTCTTGACCAAATAAAAATTTCACTTTCCTCAAGCGTATCATCTAATGATTTTGATAGATTTTTAGATACTGTTAATTCATTAGAAGCTAATTTTAAACAAGCTGTCAGTGGACTTAACTATGATAAACAAAGCTTTTTCGACAGCATAAAGGACGAAATTGGCAGAATAATCGAAAAATCCATCATTCTTAAAGATTTATTTCCTCAAAAAAATGAAGAAGAATTAAATGAAATAGCTGAAAGCATTAATGAAAATATTGATAGTATAAAACAAGATATCAATAATAATGTTAATACCGATTTTAATATAATACAAGAAAATATTGTTTCTATAATAAATAGAATTGAGAAATTAAAAGAGGAAATCTCTGAAAATACTTCAACTAATATTAACTATATTTCTAATGAAATGAACAGTTCTGTACAAAAAGCTTCTGTAGAACTTGCTGAATTAAAAAATATTCTTAGTAAAAACTTTGATGATAATTCCCAAATTTTAAGCGCATTAAATGATGCAAACTACAAAATTTCATTCATCATAGAACAATCACAAAAAGATTTTAATGAAAATATTATTTCAATAAAAAAATCCTTTGATAGCTTAGACTTTCTATTTGAAAATTTAAGAAACGAAATCAAACAAAATTCAGAAGAGAATCTTAATAGAATCATTGAAAGTATAAAGGAGAATTCTATTCAATTAAAGGATTTTAAAGAAAACGTCTCTGAACATTTAACTAAATATTTAACTTCAATAAAAGACCTATTTATAGCATTTTCTGAAGATATGAAAAATAATCAAAATGTTTTGGCTTCTGATATTTTCGATAAAAAACTGCAAGAACTTGAAATTATATCAAAAGATATCAATAATTTTAACTCAAATATTGAAGTTAAAGAAGAAAATTATAAAACATATATTTCTCAAAAAATAAATGAACTTCAACTTTTCATCAACACTATACAAGAAAATATTAAAAATAATGAAAATGAAAAATTTGATGAACTTTATAAATCACTAGAAGAACATAATGATATAATAAGTAATTTTTCATCAAATACCGATGTGAAATTTGGTGAATCAATTTCTGAATTGACTGAAATCAAAGATTATATTGCAAATACTGCAATAAAACTTGATGATGTGCAAAATAATATTACTAGCATTGTAAATACTGAATTTAAAAAAAATGAAGTATTCAATGATACTATTTACAATCAATTTAATAATATAAATACCAAATTATACTCATTAAGTGACGAATTAAAACAAGAATTCACAAATTCTAACAATTCTGCAGAAGAATCTAAAGAGGAAATTAATTCCAATATTAATAGTAATTTTAATAATATGAAAACAATGCTTGAATGTCTACGAGCTAATGTTTCACAAACTGCGGATAATATTAATGTAAAAATTGATGAATACAATAATACAAATACAAACATACATAATGAAAATCAGGAAATATTCATAAAACTCAATAATGCTGCTGAAGAAATAATTTCCGAACTTAAGCAAAATAGGACTGCGGATAATGAAAAATATGTTATTCTTGCTGAAACATTCCGGTCAAATATAGCAAAATTTGAAGATTTATTTTCTGAAAATAATAATAAATATTCTCAAGAGGTTGCAGAAAAATTTAATACAATTTATGAACATATTTGTGAAATTAAAGAATATTTTAAAGAAGATAATCAAGAATTTACTATTGATATTACAAATAAATTTAATACAAATCTTCTAGATGCAAAAAATGAAATTAATACAACAATTAAACAGGATTTTAATTCTGTTGCACAAAGTATAGGCGCACTTTTAGGGAAACTTGAATCTGTAAAAAACGATTTAACATCTAATAATGCAACAGGACACAATAACCTTGAACAGTCAATCATTGCAAATTTAAGAACAACTGAATCTATTCTTACTACAAATTCTGAAAAATATTCTAAGGAAGTGGCAGAACAAATAACAAATATAAATGAAAGTATTAAAAACGTTAAATTAGATTTGGAAAATTGGTTAAATGAAAATAATACAACTTCAACAACAAAATTAATAGGCATAGAAGAAAAATTAAATGATATATCTGATAACTATAAACAAAATTTAGAAACTCTTCAAACTAAGCTTGGAGAATACATAATTTCGGTAGACAAAATCTCGGAAGATACAAATTCGAAATTAGATAGTTCCGTCAATGAATTTATAGATATTAGACATGAATTAACTAAAATTTTAGAAGAATTAGAAACTATTAAAGATAATAATTCAGAAGAATTAAATACTACAATCATAGAAATAATAAATAAATTAGATATAATTACAGATAGTATTAATCAATCAAAAGATAATATAAAAAATGATGTCAAAGAAGTATTACAAGAAAACGTAGACTTTATAGATCAAAGACTTAATTCACTTTCATTAAGTCTTAATGAATTAAAATTAAAACAATCAGAAAATTTTGATTTCCAAACTAATAATATTGCAGAAAAAATTAATAGTATAAAACAAGAAATAGAACTTATAAATACAGATATCACAACTGCAATAAGCATAAAATCAGAAGAATTACTAAAAGAATTTGAGCCATTACAGCGAGCTTTAGATAAATTCCTTGAATTTGATTTTAATGAAATTGTGAAAGAAATTAAAAATCAAATTGAACTTTCATATTTAGATCTTTTGTCAGAATTAAAAGACAATTTGATAGAAAATCACGATAACTATATAAGAATAGAAAATACATATAAAGAAATTGTAACAAAGTGTAGTTCATTTGAAGATTACATAAACAATTTTACAAAAGATAATTTGGAACTTATAAATTCTAATATAACTAATATTGATTTAACTGTTCGAGCTAATCTTGAACAGACAAATTACCTAGTAGAAGAATGGCATAAGAACATAGATTCTTTAAATGAAAAACTTTCAAAAAATCAGGAATTTTACAAAAATTCTCTAAGCGCACTACTTGAAAATATTCAAAACAATCTAGATGATAAATTGAAAGCTGGAGCAACCGAACTAAAAGAATATCTAAACATTATATTAGAAAATCAAGATACAAAATCTGCCATAGCAAATCTAGGAGGTAATATAAGTGAAAAAATTGAAAAATATTACTCCAATATAAATAATACAAACGAAAACATCCAAAATACTTTAACAGAGATTGCTGAAAAAATAAATCTTTCCTCTAATAAAGATGCTGAAGATTTAGCATATGCTATTAAAAACCAAGCTCAAATTGTTACAGATTCATTAAAAACTCTTCATCAAAAGATTGATATTATCGCAATGGATGATAATTTTGAAATTTATGATGAGATTTTGGATGGAATTAAAAACCTAAATAACAAAGTTGATATTATTGCTATAGACAATAACACTGAAGAGATTCAAGAACTTAGTGACGAAATTAGAAGCGTTAATTCTATAATAAAAAATTTACATGAAAAAGTTGATATTATTGCTACAGCAGATAATTCTGAAGGAATCAATGAAGTCCAAGAAAATATATCCACAATTAACTCTGCAATAAAAAACCTGCATGAAAAAATTGACATTATTGCTATGGCAGACAATTCTGAAGGAATTAATGAAGTCCAAGAAAATATATCTACAATTAGCTCTGCAATAAAAAATTTATATGAAAAAGTTGATATTATTGCTGCAGCAGATAATTCTGAAAAAATCAATGAACTTCATCAAGACATATCCGCAATAAATTCAACTATTAAATCACTGCATGAAAAAATTGATATTCTTGCTATGGAGGATAACTCCGAATTACAAAATGAGTTGGATGAAATTTATGAATTCCTTAAATCACAAAAAAGATTTATTGAAGAAATTAACGAAAAAATCCAACTAAATATAATTAAAGAAAAATTTGATGAAGTTGTTTCTAATATAGAAAAAAATAATACAGAAACCAATAAAATTGCAGAAACACTAAAGATATTACACGAAAAAGTTGATAGCCTTGCTCTGGCAGATAATTCTGAAATTAAAACTGAAATAAAAAATATAAAAGACCTCATTTATGAACAAAGAAAATTATTTGATACTAATGAGGAGAGTGAAAAAACAAAAGAAATTGAAAATTATTTAGACCAATTAATTTTAGAAATAAATAAAATTGAAAAAGGTATTTCAGAAATTGATTTTAATAAAAACGCACAAGATATAAAAGATTCTGTCATGACGGCAATTTTATCAGTTACAGATCAAATATCATTTGTCGAAGAAACAGAAGAAATAAAAGATTTTGTAGAAGAAAAAACAGATGCAATTAATAAGACACTTTTAGATGTAAAAAAACAGTTAAATAATATAACAAATACAAGTGATGATATGGATTTTTATTCATATACACTTCAAGATGTCGAGTCAGATATAGCTAAACTTCGATTAATATTAAACGATATGTCAAACTCAAATTCAACAACTGAATTTGGAGTTATCTCTGCTAATATTAATCGCATAGTAAAATCAATTGAAGAACTTAGAGCTTCCATAAATCATAAGGAAAACTTTGAAGTAACTCCCGACTTTGAAAAGCTTAATGAAGATATCTTAAGTATAAGTGCTAGGACAAATAAGTTACTACTTAACTCTGATGAGTCTAGCAGAATAATCTGCAACAGTCTTGATGAATTTAATCGTAGAACAAGCAATCTTGAAAATCGAATTAATGTACTAGATAATACTAATATTGAAAAACATTTATCTATAATTGATGAAAAAGTTGAAGAAACTATGAATTCAAACAATGTACTCAGAAATGTTATGATGTACCTTGGCGAATGGATGGATGGTACTTCAGAGACAATATCTAGTATATATGAAAAAACATCAAGAATTTCTTCAATGCAAGATGTCCTTGATGAATTAAAAGAAATAATACCTGAAAAAGAAATCTTAATTAAGACAATTGAAACCAAATTTGAAGAACAACAAAATAGAATAGACAGACTTGAAAAAAAATTAGACAAGGCAATTTCTATTATTGAAGAACAGGATGAAAATGTAATACATAATAAAATAGACAAACTTGAAAATCAATTGTCTAAATTAAGCTCAAATATAGAAAAGCTGGCGTCATATGTTGATGAATAAAAATAAAAACCTAATAAAAGATTTACAAACTAGCCTGACCACTTCAAATGTCCTTACTACATTAGAAGAACGCTATGCCTATGCACAAGATGCTTCAAATATAAAAAAAATTAATAATCTACCAGACGCTGTAGTTTTTGTAGAAAATAAAGAACAAGTGCAAAGAGTAGTAAAAATAGCTTCAAAATATAAAGTTCCAATAATATGCAGAGGTGCAGGCACAAATGTAGTTGGTGCTTGCACAGTAGAACATGGCGGAATAATATTAAATTTTTCTAAAATGAATAAAATTCTTGAATTAAATCGAGAAAATATGACTACAAGAGTTCAGCCAGGAGTAATAGTAGGAAAACTTCAAAAAAAAGTTGAAGAAATAGGTCTTTTTTACCCGCCAGATCCATCAAATCTTGCAGTGTCTACAATTGGAGGTAGTATTGCGCAATCTTCAGGAGGTGCAAAAACATTTAAATATGGTTCAACAAAAGACTATATAATTGATTTAGAAATAATAACTGCTAAAGGGGAAATATTAAGAACAGGCTCAAATACAATTAAAAATGCAACAGGATATAATCTTTCAAACCTTTTTGTAGGTTCTGAAGGAACTTTAGGTATTGTAACTGAAGCGACTTTAAAATTAATTCCAAAACCTGAAAGCAGAATGGTGCTGATGTGCTACTTTGAAAAAATAGAAAATTCAATTTCTGCTGTAAATAAAATTATTGAAGCAAATATATATCCAGCTACTCTTGATTTTATGGATAATAATGCAATAAGAACTGTTGAAAAATTTTATCCTGCTGGGTTACTATGTGATAAAGAAGCAGCACTAGTAATCGAAATTGACGGATTTAAAAATACAATGGAACAGCAAAAAGAAACTATTATATCAATATTGAAAAAATGTAGCGCATCTGAAATACAATATTCAAAAAATGAGGAAGAATACAATAGAATTTGGACAGCAAGACGTTCATCAATGGGCGCATGCGCAAAGTTAAAGCCTAATGTAACAACTGATGATGTCATTGTGCCAAGACAGAATCTTGCTCTACTTGTAAAAGGAATAAGAAAGATTTGTGATAAATATAAACTTACTGTCTGTATGGTAGGTCATGTAGGAGATGGAAGCATTCATCCTCAAATCCCTATCGACTATAAAAACGAGAATGAATATAAACGCTTTAAGCTGGCTAAATCAGAAATATACGACCTTACAGCAAAACTGGATGGAATAATTTCAGGTGAACATGGCATTGGTTCCCTTAAACGTGAATATATCCATAAAGTTATAAATAATACAGCAATTGAATATATGAGAACTATTAAAAAAATATTTGATCCAGAAAATATTTTAAACCCGTATAAAATATTTTAATAAACTAGTATAACTTTATTTTGTAATTATTTTATAATATTTTGATTAATTTATATTAAGTTATTAGACAAAATACTTTTACAAAAAGAGTAAAATTAGAAAGTAAAAAAGAATTTTAGCACAAGCTTTTTATATCTTGAAATCGTGTAAAATCAAAAGTTTTAGTAGCAACACGGATATTAACTTTTGTAAAATTTACTAATAATGTAGTACTATCAATCGAGGAAATATTTTATAAAAGTGGTATAATATAAGTGGAGAGAGATAATATAAAAAAAATATATTTAAAATAGCCAATAATCATATTTTGTATATATAACAGCAAAATAGAAAGGCATATAAAGAAAATGAGTAACCTACAATTTCAAAATGATCTGGACAAATTAACTGAAATTTTACCAGAAAAGGTAAAAAAATACATAAGTTATGACCAGATGGAGGATGTTATCGAGATTGTACTTGATATAGGGAGAACTCCTGAAATAAGGCATTCGGGGGGCCGGATAGAGTATTTAGGTTGCGAAACTGTTACATCTGACGATATAGAATATATAACGAGCAGGATACAAGAATTTACATCAGATAATCGTTCAGGGATCCCCGGAACACTCCACAGAATTAGTGCAATAAGAAACCGTCAAGGTAAAGTGATAGGTCTTACTTGTAGAATTGGTCGAGTTGTTACGGGGACAATTGCTTGTATAAAAGATATTTGTATGATGAATAAGAGTATTTTATTCTTAGGACGTCCTGGTGTTGGTAAAACTACAAAATTAAGAGAAATATCAAGACTTGTAGCTGATGAGCTTGGGAAAAGAGTTGTAGTAGTAGATACATCAAATGAAATTGCAGGAGATGGAGACACCCCTCATCCAGCAATTGGTCATGCAAGGAGAATGCAGGTAACACAACCTGAATTTCAAAAAGACATAATGATAGAAGCAGTAGAGAATCATACACCTGAAGTTATTGTCGTAGATGAAATTGGAACAGAAGCAGAAGCACAAGCAGCAAGAACTATTGCTGAAAGAGGCGTCATGCTTATTGCAACAGCTCATGGGAATAGCCTTGAGAGTTTAATTAAAAACCCAACATTATCAGATTTAGTAGGAGGTATTCAATCAGTAACATTAGGTGATGACGAAGCAAGACGCAGAGCTTCACAAAAAACAGTTTTAGAAAGAGAAAAACAACCTACATTTGATATCGTAATAGAAATAATAGATAGAAATACTCTTGCAGTATATAAAGATACAGCAGAAGCTGTAGATTATATCCTAAGGGGCTGGCCAATCCGGCCTGAAATAAGAAAAGTAGATAAAGATTATTCTACTCAACAAGAAAAAGAAGCTCCAAAAACGGAAATCAAAATAGAACCAACAATTAGTGAACAAATTAATAGACTCGAACAAAAAATTCAGCCTTCCGACAGTTTGAAATACACTTTTTCACGACAAAAATACGTTGATGAAGTAAAAGATTTTAAAAAAATATATCTTTACGCAGTATCAAGAACAATTGTAGAAAAAGTTATTGAAAGGCTAGATTTAAAAGCAGAAATTACAAGGAATTTAGATGATGCAGACATAGTTATAGCACATAAAAACTTTGCAAAAGGTGGTGCTAAAATACTTTCTACTGCGAATGATTACAGATTACAAGTATTTTATATTAAAACTAATTCAATGGCGCAAATACAAAAAGTTCTAAAAGATGCTTTACAAATTACAGAAACATCAGAAACTTTACAAGGATATTATGATGATGCAGAAAGAGCACTCGATGAAGCAAAAGCTGCTATAAATAAAATTCTTGCAGGAGCAGAGCATATAGAATTACGTCCACAAAATCAACAAATAAGAAAATTACAACATGAGCTTGTAGAACAGCATAACTTAACAAGTAAAAGTGTTGGAGAGGGCGAACAACGACATTTAAAAATTGTTGGGGGTAAAGATTTCGAACAGAAAATCGGATAAAAAGTATATATTGTTGTCAAGTGTCGGTAAATATACCGACCTTTTATTTTTGAAAACATAATGTAAACAATTGTTACATAACAAGAATATTTTTTAAAGTTTCAAAACTCAAAAGCCGTAATACTACATGAAAGATTAGGAAAAGTCACTAAATTTGAAAGGATTTTGAGTTAAAAAAATGGGTTTATCAGCATCACAAGCTAGATTATTAACCATTACAGCCAGAAAATCTGACTGTGAATACGAATCAATGCGTCTTTCACACCAGAAACTGGCATTATCTCGTGACATGAATAATGTTTCAGAGGAATATCAAAATGCGATAAACCAGACAAAATTGGTATATGACTTCTATGGTAATGGCTCCCAGGAACAGCAACTGAGTTATAATTTACTCATGTCTCCATCTGCCCTAAATGATTATATACCATCTCCAATCACAGATACTTCAGGAAGAATAGTACTAAATGGAGGTCTAGCACGTGCTGCAAAAGCTGCAGGAATCCCTCAAGAAGGTTTAGATGGACTTCCATCTTCAGATCAAAGAAACTTATTTATACAAGGTATGGCTGAAAACGGAGTAATAAGTCAAAAACTTGCAGACCAATTAGTCTTAACAAAATATAACCAAATGGCAGGTGTAGGTTCTGCAGATCTTGTTAATGTCAATACCGCAGAATGCTCATATTCTCAATTCGTAAATATGCTGAGCGGAGTAACATTTGATTTCTCTGATCTTGTTGCTAATGCTGGAGGTTCAGATTTACAGCTTGCAATAGATGGAACAAGAATTGATGATAGCGATGGCAGAGTAACGGGAAATCTTACTCTTGCTGATATATTTAATGGTAATGTTAGTATTAGAGGTTCAGCTTGGGATAACGAGGATTTAAGAGGTAAAGATGGCTTATATGACTGGTCTGTAGTTGATAAAGTTGCAACATGCAGTTTCTGGCCTGAAATGATGAATGCTATTGATTCACTACTAGATACTGGAGATCCATATACGCAAGCTGCTCTTGAATATGCAAAAAGTAAAGTAAATGAATCAATAGAATGTTTATCAACCCCAGAAAGTTCAGATTGGTCAAATGCAGCTTTCCACAATACTCATAAAAAGAAAAGCTCAGGAAAAATTAACGGATGGATTGATGAAAAAACAGATAAATACATAGGTTTTGTATCAGAACAAAACTCTGGTGATGATTATAATGACGGATATGGTTTAAATTTAACCAATATGTGTAAAGCTTATTTGACATACTTTGCACAATATATGGAAGGTATTTCTAATTCTCATTATGAAGTTACTAAAGAACTTGGAACAAGCAGTTTAGTTGATGATAACCTATTCACATTTACGTATGTAACTGGAATAGATACTTCAGGAGACAATTTACTTATAGCTGGTTTCTATGATGCTTTATTCAACCAAATCTGCACAAAGGGCTGGACAGAAAATGAAAAAGTCGATGATCCTGAGTACTTACAAGAAATGCTTCAAAATGGTGCAATGTATGTATCCACAATGACTGATGACGGATTCTACTATCAAGGAAACTATGCTACAAATACATATATTAAAGAAGTTACAGATGAAGAAGGTATTGCTCAAGCAGAAGCAAAATACAACAGAGAAAAAGAAAAATTAACATATAAAGAAAATGTACTAGATATGAAAATGAAAAATCTAGATACGGAAATATCAGCACTGACAACAGAATACGATACAGTTAAATCGGTCATTCAAAAAAACATTGAAAAATCGTTTAAACGATATAATGCATAAAAAAGCTCCCCATAAGGGAGCTTTTAAATTATACATCCGCAACTGGAGGAATATCAATCCTTTTCAACCGCTGTTCTATTCGCCTATACCATTTTAAATGTTGCTTAAATAGAATTTTATAATCTGAAATTGTACCGGAAGAAATTTCTTTGAATTGTTTATCACTAGTTTCTTCCATACTTTTTTCGAATATATGAGTAAGAGTTTTACGATCAATGTTACTATCGGTCAATTCTAGCTTTTTACCAAAATTAGCAACTACTTCAGGCCTATTATCTCTAAAGAAACAATAATCTAGCGCTACTGGGACAAGATTAACTTTGCCATATCTTTTAACTGCATTTTGAGCAATATAAGCAAGACCAGTCTGGAATTCAAATGGTCTAAAATGAGGAGGACGAATAATTCCCTGAGGGAAAATACACAAGATATTTTTTAAATCTCCAACAACATCTACTGAATATTTAAGTGCCTTCATAGCAGTCTGCGGAGATTTTTTACAAACAGAAAAACCACCGCCTCTTCTAAGTAAAGGGAAACGATTTAACTCCTCTATCATTAACCGAATTTCTTTATGAAAAATTCTATGAGTAATATTATACATGACAATACCATCCCACCAATTACAATGCGGAGCATAAAGAATTGTAGGAACTCCATCTTCCATGACATTTTCTGCGCCTTTATATCTAAAAGCGTAAAATCTATTTTGAAGCATATTAAAGAAAAACAGACTTGCTACAGTAAGCCAAAATCGGTTAGTCTTTGCTGGTTTAAATTTCTCCTCTTTATTCCTCAACTTTGTTGGCGGGATGTCAGAATATAATTGTTCCTCTACACTCATAAAATTATTGTACTCCACATAAGCTAAATAGTGAATAAAGTAGTTAATAATTTTAAGAAATCTTAACTTCTTACAACATATTAGTTAACATGAGTTTGACATCACCTTGTAGTTATTCTAAGATTTTAAAAGAGGAAATTGATGTGAAAATCATCAGCTGTGCCGCAACCGTTATAGCCGGAACACTCAGAAAAACTTACTTGCTGCGAGCATCGGCAATAAGATATATTTTCTAAGTTGTCCTCTGAATTTTTAGAATAGCAGAGGATTTTTAATGTCATTCGGAGCCGTACAAACTAATAATGCAAGAATAGGAACATGTCCACATGGACTTCCTATTGGAGCATGCCCGATTTGTAATGGTATGGGCGGAGGTGGAGGTATAAAAAAAGCCGATTTCTCTGCAAAACCTGGAGAAATGAGCTGGAATGAGTGTGCTGCTATAGGTGCATTTTTAAAAGCTCAACAAAATGCAAAACTGCAAAGACAACAAGATATTCAAAACTTTGCACAACAAGCAATTGCTTTTCAAAATGCAATGACAAATGCATCTCAAAGACTTGCGTCATTAGCTCAGTTTTTTACAGCAAACACCCCCGCAATTATAGCTAAACCAGTTAACTTTATTTTAAATACTATAGTTGGCGGAACTATAAATATAATTAAAAATATACCTTCTACTATCTCAAATGCAATACACGCTTTAAATCAAAAGTTTACAGATATATCAGATAAGCTTACTGCTATTATTGGAGAACTCAAGACCGCAATCAATAAAAAAATATCAGAAACTTTTTCTGAACTAAAAAAGAAAGTGAAATCATTATTTTCGATATTCAATCCACTAAATACCGATGATGAAGAAAAGAAAATTGATGAAACTAAAAAAACTTTTCAATTGAAGACCTTTATTCATGATTTATACAATAAACTTACAAACGAAAACAAAAAGGATATAGAAAAAGATGAATGTTAATCAATTCCACGATGGAGAGACTTTACGTCAACAGCGTAATTTAACAACCCAGCAAAAAAAAGCCAATGCATACACCAAAGAAGGGGTTGTAGTTAACAGTTTTATAAAAGAAGGGCAAAATAGCAACATAAATTTAGATGAAACTTACGATACTCTTGTAATTTCTGAAAATGTAAAAATGCCTGCAAAATTAGATGAAAATATTAATTCTAAAGAAAAAAGCCTTATACCAATAAGTGCAATTGCAGTAGGAGTAATGACAGGAGTAACTTTGCTTACAGCTTTTATACGTAAAAATGCAAAAATAAACAGAGAAGCTGCAGTTAAAAAGCTTGAAACACTCCCATCAACTACCCGTAATGTCGCAATTAACGAAGAAACCCACCAAGCAATTTATAGAATGATTAAAAATCCAACTCCAAAGACTCTACTTGCTGGTAGCGGAGTACTTGTATTAAGCGCTATGGCATTTATGGGGAAAACATTCTTTGACGGATATAAAGACGTCTGGGTGAAGAAAAAAGAAGCAGATATCCAAAAAAATTTACAAGAAAAATTAATTGATGTCGAAACTCAATCATTTAGCGGGAAAATTCAAATAATAAGAAGTATGCTCTCTGAAAAAGCAAAAGAACTCGGTAAATATGTTTCTACTGAAATAAAGCCTCAAAAAGGTTCCAAAACTTTTGGTGGTATCTCTTTTGGAGAAACTAATACAAAAAGTAAAAGTAAAAATAGTAATATGAAATATTTTCTTCTAGGTGCTGGCACTATTGCATCTATTATCGGACTTGGATATTTGTCTATGAAAAACCTTAATGCAGGGAAAAAACACATTGATAAATATCTCACAGATAAAAAAGCAACAATCAAAAAAATTATCACAACCTCAAAAGATGAAACAAAAGCAAATGATAAAATAACGTTAAAAGTACTTTTCCATGATGTGGATGCTTCAAAAGAATTTATAGAAAATTCACTAAAAGATTTAAATTGGAAACCTGAAGAAATTAATGAATTTACCCAAGAAGTACTTAAAGCAACAGCAAAAGTAAATGAAGCTATGGGGGGAGATGGATCTGATAAAACGACTTTCTATTCACACGTTAATGATTATAGAGCTCATTTATTTAATTATCTTCTTAATACAGAAAATAAACAATTTAAACAATTATTCTTTGGCATAACAGGTCTTACTGCTTTTAGCTATGGAGGTAAACTAGCTGGAGATGCTATAAAAGAAGTCCAAGTTAAGAAAATTAATGCTGAAACTGAATTAAATTTACAAAAACGCCTTGTATCTACTGAACTTAGAAATTTTAAATCAAAAAAGGATTCAGCAATACAACCATTAATCGAAGAATTCTATCGTCAAGCCAATCAAGGAAAACCGAAAGAAGAATTAAAAGTTATGGCAGATAATATATTGTTAGAAATTAAAAACGGACCACCGTTTGTGTATTCATAACCTAAGGAGGTCATAATTGGGTATTCAACAAATTAACAGCTTTAACTATTCTTATATCAAGCCCTGTACTGTAATACAACCTACAGCACAGCAAAATTACTGTAAATTTAATCAGGCTAAAGTTGATTATTTTGTTAAACAAAAAGAATTAGGACTACCTTATTTAAAAGATGTTCTTAAAAATTCGAATAATGAAGATCAGATAACTGAATCACTTTATATACTTGATAGAATGCTTGATAACGGTACAAAAGGGATTGATAAAATGTATCCTGAACTTTCTCGTTTTAATAAAACAAAATCCGCAAATATACAGACTTTTCTTGCTGGAATATATAGAAAAATTCAAGTTCCAGATGCTTTTGGGCCGCTTTTAAGTATGCTGATTCAAAACTCTATTAATCCGCCACAATCCGTATTTGATCCAAACGAAGAAATAGGGGGCGCAATTCTCTCTTATCTTTCTGAGAGATTTAGAACTTAATTTTATTTGTAAAATTTATGTAACATGACTATTTTTTTACTAAAGTTTTGTATTTAAAAATCCGATAGCTGATATGGAGGCATTTTGAATGCAAATAGAAAGTTCAAGATTGTTACAATATACAATTAAAAAAGAGGTACAAACTACCTCTTCAGCTTGTTTATCAGCCTCTGTTGATGACATTGAGATTACTAGTACAATCAATGTATCTGATTATGAACTTGCTATTGATGCCGCGAATGCAGGTCTGGAAAATATTAACATTGTAAGTAAAATTAATTATATACCCACTGATACTGTCGAAATTAATGGAAAGACTTCTGATATAACTAATGTAAGCTCAGTACTTTCTAACGAAAGCATCAGTAATACTGTAGACTTAGTGATTAATCCGCCTGAAAATACTACAAAACCAACTACTATGAGTTTTTCTTCGACTTATAAAGATTTATCACAATCTACAATAAATAGAATCAAACAAATTATTTATGACTTACACCACAAAACAAGTGGGGGGACTGAAGGCGGAGATGGTACTGGAGGAACCGGAGGCACTGGAGGGACTGAAGGTGGTGATGGTACTGGAGGCACCGGAGGTACTGGAGGAACTGAAGGTGGAGATGGTTCTGATGGCCCAGAACTAGAGGAGCCAGATCCTAATAAGAAATCATTTATTAATGAATTTAATGATACTACATCTATGTTTGAATATTTAAATTCACTAGATTCGAGTATTACAGCTGAATCTGGAATAACTAGAGCACAACTTATTGCTTTAACACAAAACGATAGCTGGGAAGATAGTAACTATGATTTCTTTGGATCACTAAATAGAATTTTCGATGTTTTGGATGAAGACGATAATTCTACACTTTCCTTTGAAGAAATTAAAGAATTTATTGGTGATGAAATCGGTAATAGCATAGTTACATACAAAAATAAAGTAAATACTTATGCTGCTGAAATCCAAAATAAATATGTCCATATGAGTGATCAAGAAAAATTAGAATTTGTACTTAAAAAAACCGAAGAGTACCTAAAAGCAGCAGGATTAACCATGCAGTTAAATGCACTGAATAAATTAAAAAGTCAAACTGACTTACATAATAGTATTAAAGTTGGAAATATTGCAATGGCTAACTTAAATAATGATCCAAATGCTGAATTCTTTACATTAGGTTCATACACTTTTAAAGCAGGTCAATTTCAATATGAAGTAGACGGGTATCCTCAAGATGTAACTATTTGGGCTAATGATAAAGATACAGCTGATGATGATCTAGGTATCACTTTGGATATCTCATTACTATCAAAAAATTGGTATGAACTGGTTGATGTAATGGTACATGAACTTACACACGCTACTGCATCACAATTTTATACTGCATCAAGCGACCCTAATGAAGCTGCATCTCTAAACTTAGATAATGTTAAAACTCTTTATGATATGGGCTTTATAGATTTAACAGAATATAACTATTATAATGATAACTGGGTAAGTATTGTAACAAATGGTCAACAAGATGACATAAACCGATTATTTTACCTTGCTAGCTGTGCTTGGGGTGAATATATGGCATACCAAACAGATGCTGACTATGTAGACAGTATAGCAGGTGATGAATATGATGCTGGAAGACTAACTACAGCTGTAGATGGTTCTAATGAAAAACAAACTATTATAGATCATATTGACGCAGCCTATAATACCGAAGGTTGGGAACAAAAATTTGATTCAGAAGGGAATCCAATGTACGATGAACATGGAGACCCAATACTTGAATATGTTATTCATAATGAAGCTGTACCTGATTGGAAATGGTGGACTTATGCTTAATTTGCATCATTATTTAAGATAGTCTATAATTTGTGTGAGGTGAAAGTATTATGGAAATTATTAAAATAGATAATCTTTTCAATATTTGTGATGAAATTCAATTTGAAATTAAAGATGGGATCCTTACTTATGTTAATTTTTCACTAAATGGGGAAAATAAATTCAAGGACTTAAAAGAAAAAATAACAGAACTAAGTCTTACAGATTTGAAACAAATAGCATTCGACAAAAATCTAGATGAAAATTCACGCAAAATATTTCAAAAACTCCTAGAAAATATAGAAAGATGCAAAATAAAACAACAAATAAAACAACAAATTAATTTAATAAAAAGAAAAACTAATTAACAATATTAAAGTTTTGTAACAAAACAGCAATAAAATTAAAGATTAGCACCCTAGTTGTCGATATAACATGCATAAAAACTATTTATCAGAAAGGAAAATCAGACAACCATGGGAATGGCAGCTTCACAAGCTAGATTTTTAGGTCTTACTGCTCGCAAAAATAATGTCGAGTTTGAAGGCCAGCAAATCAATCAACAGCGTACTGCGCTGTCAAATGAATCTGCCAATTATTATAATGATTTATTGGGCATGTCAGTTCCTGTTCCGCCTTCAATTGATAATTACACAAAAACTACATATACATTTGAAGATGGAGTTTTAATGAATCAAATTACTGCATTAATAGCTCAAAACGATGGCACATACACAATAAGTTACCTTTCTAAATGGCAGGATGATTTTACCCCAGTAGCAGCAGCATCAAGTGTCATTAACCAGACACCTGAGGGCTTTTTTGTCGGCGCCACTCAATTAAGAACACTTGGTGAAATGCCAACTGGTGAAACTATTCAAAATACAATCACTATTGATGGTAATTCTTATAATGTTCAAAATGATGAAGGTGGTTATTATATAGAAAGACCTAAAATGGTTCTTGGTACAGAACTTTGCACTGCTGAAGAAATTGCAAACTTTGAATATTATCTTTTTGAAGATGGATATACTGAAGCACAACAAGTATTCAAAGATACAGATGGATCATTCTATACCGGAGATGAAACAAATAAAACACCTCTTACTGGGAAAACAGAAGATGATTTAGTAATTTGTATATGGGATGGGTCTAAAGATGACCCTGATGCAGCAGTTACACTTGTTACAAAAAATGCTGATGGAGAATATGAAAAAGAAGCTTACGTAGAAGAGAATGTTAAAGAATATTTAACTCAAACTCAATTAAACAGCATTACAAAATATCCAGAAATGGTTGGATTAACAACTGAGCAAATTCAAAAACTAATTGAAGAAGAACAGGCCTATTTAACATTATTGAATAACAAATACAATAATGGGGATCAAACTGGTGAATGGTATGTTAGATATGTAAAAGATTCTGAAACAGGAAATAGTGTACCATATTTCTATAAAAAGAATGATGTAGAAAATGCTGATTATATTGACGGAGCATCCAGAAGCAATATCAACTGTTACACAATAGGAAGTGATACAAAAATAGAAGAATTTAAAGCTATTGATGGATGTCAACTAGAACAAGATACCTCTGGAAGATATATCTCATTAACTATACCTAATGATGGAAATCCAGTAACCTACGCTCTTACAACTACAACATTGACTGATCAAGATGCTTATAATGATGCAATGAATCAGTATGAATATGAAAAATATACATATGATCAATCAATTCAAGATATAAACTCTAAAATTGAAATAGTACAGGCTCAAGATAAAAATCTTGAATTAAGATTAAAACAACTCGATACTGAACAGGATGCAATTTCTACAGAAATGGATTCCGTATCCAAAGTAATTGAGAAAAACGTTGAATCATCTTTTAAAACATTCGGTTAAAAGATGGTAAACAAACAAAAATTTCCTTTCCCTTTTTCCTTTTTCCTATTAATTTTCCAACGACTAACTATTATAGTAAGTCGTTTTTCTTTATGTTAATATGAAAATATGAGCTTTGATGAAATATCATATAAAAAAATTGCATCTGAGGTTGAAGATGAACTGCAAAAACTTAATACCGAATTGGCAAATTCCATATCTGGAAAAACATTGTTACATAATAGTATTAATGAATTCCTTCTTACACCATCAAAAAGGATTCGCCCATTATTAAGTTTTTTATATCTTAAAGCTAGAAATATACAAATTACAGATAAGCATATAAAACTTCAGACAATTGTAGAACTAATCCATAATGCTTCATTAATTCATGATGATGTTATTGACAATGGGAAAATAAGAAGAAATCATAATACTATTAATAATACTTTTGACAATCGACTGGCTGTAATTTCTGGTGATTATATTTTATCAATTACTATTCAAAAATTAACAGAATTAAATTCTATTGAACTGATAAAAATATTCTCTGAAACTATAGATATGATGTGTTCTGGAGAAATAGAACAGCATTTTTCAAGATTTAAAATTCCAAATATTGAACAATACATCGAAAAATCTTATAAAAAAACAGGTGCTCTTTTTGAATCGGCAGTAAAATCTGCACTTATTTTAGAAAATTTACCAGTTCAAAATGCTGAATTTGCAAAGCTTTTCGGTATTGCATTCCAAATAAGAGATGACTTAATCAATACAACAGGAAAAGACTTATCAAAAAACAACAATGACATATCTGAAGGAATATATAATGCCCCTGTAATATTTTCAGGAGATATCACACATCCAGAAGCAGGGATTGAAAAAACTAAATCTTTGTTAAATAATTATATACAAAAGACTAAACAAGAACTTTCTATCCTAGAGAATAACCGTTATAAATCAGCAATAATAAAACTTTTGGACTTAATAAATAATGAATAGAGAAGAACTTAAAAGTAAATTAATAAAATTTTACGAAAAACACAGACCAGCTATTAAAGAAACAGTAGAAACTGTAGTATTTGTAATAGTTATGGTAATAATTATCAGATTTTTTGTAGGTGAAATTCGCTGGATACCATCAGGATCGATGAGACCTACACTAATAGAAGGCGACAGAATATTTGTCGAGAGATTTTCAAGATTTTATACCACACCTAAAAGAGGGGATATAATGGTATTTTATCCACCATTTGAACAACTTAAGAACACCCCTTGGAAATTATTTGCTCGACTGACAGGGTTTTTCTGCAAAGACATCGCATATATAAAAAGAGTTGTAGGGATGCCTGGCGATAAGTATGAAATAAAACCTGATGATACTGGAAAATATACTGTCTATATTAATGATAAACCACTAGATGAACCATATATAAGAAGCCCATATGATTATCCACCATGCACACAAGCTATGTTTTGCGGCCCTGCGGTTATTCCACCAAAACATTACCTTATGCTGGGAGATAATAGGGGAAATTCTCAAGATGGACGGTATTGGGGATTATTATCAGAAGATAGATTTATAGGTAAAGCTGTATTTCTCTTCTGGCCATTTACAAGAGTTAAAACACTTACATACAAAAAAAGCCTCTCTGAATAAAGAGGCTTTTTTCTATGACATTAAATGGTAATATTTCATATAATTTGCCATAATTTCAGAACTCGTAGCATTGGCTACATTAGCCTTAATCGTCTGCTCACTATCCGTCTCAGAAGTTTCTTTTACCTGCTGAGTTTCTTGTTTTCTTTGCTGAGCTATTTGCTCTATCTGAACATCCTTTATAAACTCTTCAACAGCAGTCTGAATTTCTTTCAACTTAGCTTTATCACCGGAATAAGAGCCGGTTGATTCAACACCCGCTTCACTCAAATCTTTCATAATCTGAGCCCACTCATTATAGTTTGGAATTGAAGCCCCTTGTGCTTGCGCTGCTGCTTGAGCTTTTTTTAATTCTTCTTCAGACTCAATACCATCCACTCTGTAAGCCATAATTACTCTCCTTATTGTAACTAAATATATAAAGTATTTTAATTAAGGCTTTTTTCAGGTAATATAAATATTGTAAAAAATATTAACAATTAAATCTATTAATAAAATTTGCTCTAAGAATAATTTTGGATAGCAGTATATAGCAAAAAATAATAAGAAGTGAATTGGAAATTACAGAGGATTATCCTTGTTAGTTTGTTTAATTAAAAATAAAATAATTAAAATTATTAAGAAAAATTTACAAAAAGACTAAAACTTGCTATAATTAAAGTTTTTAAACATGCTTATCTTTATTGATAGTGTGCTGTTATTACAAAAACAATCACTATTTATTTTAAAATAAAATACATGGAAATACAATCAAAGTGCTTGCATTCAAATATTTTGCAAGTAATATAGTAGAGTACCCTCTAAAAGGGTGTACTATGCACATGTAAAAATCGGGGCGCAGCTCGTTAATAACTCAGCTTTGTCGAACCGATATATGACAAGCCGAAAATGAGGAACTTATGTCAAAAGACGTTATCGAAATAGAAGGCACGATAATCGAATCAATGCCAAATGCAATGTTCAGAGTAAAACTTGAAAATGACCACGAAATTCTGGCACATATCTCTGGAAAAATAAGAAAAAATTTCATCAGGATCCTGCCAGGAGATAGAGTTAAAGTTGAAATGACACCTTATGATTTAACTAGAGGAAGAATTACCTTCAGACTAAAATAAACAATTAAATGAAGGTATAATAAAAGAAATCTCACGAAACAAATAATATAAAGGAAAAAGAAAATGAAAGTAAGATCATCAGTAAAACCAATTTGCGATAAATGCAAATGTATTAAAAGAAAAGGCAGAATAGCAGTAATCTGTGAAAACCCTAAACATAAACAAAGACAGGGCTAATTCTGTTTATTAAAAAGTGGGAGCTGCGCACTATTTCAGCAGCTGGAGAGGAAGTATTTATCCCTCTTACATAAAAAAATCTAACAACAAGAAAAGGAGAAAATTAAACAATGGCAAGACTAGCAGGGGTAGATTTACCTCGTAACAAAAGAATGGAAATCGCATTGACCTATATTTATGGTATAGGACCTACAAGAAGTAAGAAAATTCTTGCAGCTACTGGTATTTCACCAGACCTAAGAACAGATGATTTAACAGAAGATGATATTAAAAATTTACGTAATGAATTAGCTAATTATCACATTGAAGGTGATTTAAGACGTGAAGTAACAATGCACATCAAACGTCTTCAAGAAATCGGTTCATACAGAGGTATGCGTCATAAACGTAAACTTCCATGTCGTGGACAAAGAACAAAAACCAATGCAAGAACTCGTCGCGGCAAAAAGAACGGTGCAGTAGCTAAGAAAAAATAATAACTAATTTGCATAATGTAATAAAGAAAGCAAATTTAAACAACTTAAATAAAAAGTAAAAAAGATAAAGGATAAGAAAATGGCAAGACCACAAAAAACAAAGAAAAAAGAAAAGAAAAATGTATTGCAAGGAGTTGTACATATTCAATCAACTTTCAACAATACAATTGTAACTTCAACAGATACACAGGGTAATGCTATTGCTTGGGCAACAGCAGGTGCAAGCGGATTTAAAGGAGCTAGAAAAGGGACTCCTTTTGCAGCTCAATCTGCAGCGGAATTGGTAGCTAAAAAATCAATTGACCAAGGTATGAAAAAAGTTGAAGTTCATATTAAAGGACCAGGCTCAGGAAGAGAAACTGCAATCAGAGCAATTCAAGCAGCAGGTTTGGAAATTACATTAATTAAAGATGTTACTCCAATCCCTCATAATGGATGCCGTCCACCTAAAAAACGCAGAGTATAGTATATGGTACTATAAGAAATGAAACATTAGCGGGGGCTTGCTGAAAGCCAATAAAGCAAACCATAGATGCCCCGCATAACAAAAAAGGAGAAATTATAAAATGGCTAGATATACAGGACCAACTAATAAATTATTCAGAAATAAAAAAGTAAAAGATTTGTCTAATAGAAAATTGACATCATCAATGAGACAAACAGCTTCAGGACAACATGGTGCTGTGAGAAAGAAACTTTCTGAATATGCAATTCACTTGGCAGAAAAACAAAAAATTAGATTCACATATATCGTAAGTGAAAAACAATTCGCAAAATATTATAATGAAGCTGCTAGAAGAAAAGGCGTTACTGGTACAATTCTTTTACAATTATTAGAATCAAGACTTGATAATGTTCTTTATAGAGCAGGTTTAGGTATTACACGTAAACAAACAAGACAAATCGTAAATCATGGTCACGTTCTTGTAAACGATAAAAAGGTAGATATTCCATCTTATCTGGTAAAACCAGGAGATGTAATCACTATCAAATCTAAGAGTGCGGCATTCTTAAAATCAGTTATGGAACTAATTGATATGGCTTGCGCACCTGCTTGGATGACAATCGATAAGGAAGCATTGAAAATAACTTTCGATAGAATTCCTGAAAGAGAAGAATTAGATCCTGAAATAAAAGAACAACTCGTAATTGAATATTACTCAAAATAGTAATTAAACAGGGATAAAACCTTAATTAATTACCGGCAAGTAAGAAAATATGGAGAAAAAACATGGAATTAAAAATTAAATGCGTTAATACAACAACAAGTTCTGACGGTTCACAGTACGGTAAATTTGTAATTGAACCTTTAGCAAAAGGTTTTGGTACAACTATCGGAAACTCTTTAAGACGTGTATTATTATCAAGTCTTGAAGGTACTGCTGTAACTTCAGCTAGAATAGAAGGTATTACTCACGAATACACAGCAATTCCTGGCGTGTTGGAAGACGTTATTGACGTAATGTTGAATTTAAAAGGATTAGTAGTAAAAACTGATTCTAAAGAAGCTCAGCATTTAAGAATTGACGTTGATAAACCTGGAGCTGTACTTGCAAGTGATATTCAACTTCCAGCAGGGGTAAAAGTAGTTAACCCTGACTGGTTAATTTGTACTGTAGCTGATGGTGGAAGCTTCCATGCTGATATCATCGTCGAAACAGGAAAAGGTTACGTTGCTCACGATGTACCTAGAGATTCTAAAGGAATTTCAATTGATGTATTACCTATTGATGCAACATTTATGCCAATAAAAAGAGTAAGTTATAATGTTGAAAATACACGTGTAGGTGATTCAATTGACTTTGATAAACTAACATTGGAAATTTGGTCTAATGGCTCAATTGAAGTAACAACTGCATTAAGCCAAGCTTCAAATTTACTTATTGACCACTTTATGCAAATTGCAGCAATCACAGGTCAACCTGTAGTAGCTCCAGTTGCATCAATGGAAGAAGAAATTGAAGATGATTCAAATGTTCCAAGTATGACTATTGAAGAACTTGAACTTTCTGTTAGAGCATATAATTGCTTAAAACGTGCAAGTATAAATTCAATGTCTGAATTGTTGAAAAAATCAGAACATGATTTATTGAATATTAAAAACTTCGGTAAAAAATCTTCTGATGAAGTAATAGAAAGATTACACCATTTCGGATTAGATTTAGCCCCAAACCCTGAAATAGAAGAAGAAATAGGCTAGTTTAATCCTAATAGTGAGTCAGATTTGGCTTTATACAAAACAAAGCCAAAAAGAACGAACTATAAAACCAATAAAAAACTAATTAATAACTAAAATATAAGGAAAAGCAAAATGAGACACCAAACTAAAAAACATACGCTAAGTAAAGCAAAAGATCAACGTGATGCACTTTTGCGTTCTTTAGCTACTGAACTTTTTGTGCACGGTGAAATTAAAACAACTATGGCTCGTGCAAAAGCATTAAGACCATACGCTGAAGAAATTATCACACTTGCAAAAAAAGGTGACCTTCACGCAATCCGTCAAGCTGCAAGACATATTTATAATAAAGAAACAGGCAGCTATATGGATTTAGCTACAGGTGAAGTATTTGAAGCACCGGTTGCTGATAAAAAATTAGCACCACAGACAGTTTTAAGAAAATTGTTTGTCATCATCGGTAAAAAATATTCTGACCGTAAAGGTGGTTATACTAGAATATTTAGATTACCTCCAAGACGTGGTGATGCTTCAGAAATGGCTTTAATCCAATTGGTATAGGCCATATGCGTTATGCCTTTAAGGTACAGTATATCGGGAAAAATTATGCAGGAAGCCAAATACAATTTAAAGATGGCAATGAAATAGATATCCCGACAATACAAGGAGAACTGGAAAAGGCACTCAGCACATTGATAGGCGGGAATTCCGCAAATAATAAAAGACCGGTAAAAACAGTCTTTTCCGGAAGAACTGACAGAGGTGTCAATTCATTAGGACAGGTTGTTCATTTCGATACAGATAAATGTATTGTTGCTTCAAAGTTTGTCTATTCATTGAATGAAATCCTTCCTAATGATATATCTGTCACTGATATGCAAGAAGTTGACCCGAAATTTCATGCTCAAAAATCAGCTAAAAAACGTCACTATCAATTTGAATTTATAAACAGAAAATGCAAAAATGCATTTGATGGTGACTTAATGCGAATTAAATATGAAATAAATATTCAACGAATGCAGGAAGCTTTAAATTATTTGAAAGGTGAACATGATTTTTCAAGTTTTAAAAGTTCCGGAACGCTAAACCCAAGCAAAGTCTGTTTTATCGAGAATGCCGAATGCAGGAGAGTCGGCGACCACATATTTATCGATATTACAGGAAATAGATTTCTTTATAATATGGTAAGGACAATAGTGGGAACCTTATTAGAAATAGAAGGACATAACCTGCCATCAAGTCATATGAAAAATGTTCTTGATGCAAAAGACCGGACAAAAGCTGGTCAAACTGTTAGTCCATATGGATTGACATTAATAGAAGTACAATATTAATAAAAATAAAAGTAAACGGAGATAAAGCATGAAAACATATTCAGCAAAACCTCTAGAAGTAGAAAGAAAATGGTATCTAATTGATGCTGAGGATGAAATTCTTGGCAGATTAGCCGTTAGAATTGCGAATATTTTAAGAGGTAAAAATAAACCTGAATACACTCCTAATGTTGATACAGGCGATTTTGTAATTGTTATCAACGCAGATAAAGTTCGTGTAACAGGTAATAAAGAAACTGATAAAATTTACTACCACCATACAGGATATCCAGGTGGTTTAAAATCAGCAAGTTTCAAAGAATTAATGGAAAAAGATGGTACACTTGCATTAGAAAAAGCTGTTAAAGGTATGTTGCAACATAATACATTAGGAGCACAGCAATTAACAAAATTAAAAATCTATGCAGGAAGCGAACATCCGCACGCTGCACAAAAACCAATCGTGTTGGAAAAGGAGGCTAAATAATGGCAGATAAAGAAATTATGGCAACAGGCCGTAGAAAAACCTCTATCGCAGTTGTAAAATTAGTTAAAGGTAAAGGCAGAATCTTTGTTAATGGTAAAACTTTAAGAAATTACATCGGAAACAGACCTGCTATTGAAATGTTAGTATATAGACCATTAGTATTGACAGATAACCAAGAAAAATATGATGTAAGAGTTAAAGCTGTTGGTGGCGGTGTTGTTGCTCAATGCGGAGCAATCAGACATGGTATTTCAAGAGCTCTTGTTAAATCTAACGAAGAATACAGAAATGTATTAAGACTTGAAGGTCTATTAACACGTGACCCACGTGTTAAAGAACGTAAAAAATACGGTAGAAAAAGAGCAAGAAAACGCTTCCAATTCTCAAAACGTTAATATTATACAAAACAAAAAATTCCAAAAGCCGGACAATGTCCGGCTTTTATTATTATATATTAACAATTGTAACGAAAAATCCAATTTGTGAAATCAAACATTTTTAAAATACTTTATATCTATAAGAGAGAATAATAAATGAAGGAGAGCAAAAATGACTTTTTTAGCAGTAGATTCACAAAAAAGCCTGTTCACTTTACAAAAGAATCAATTAGAATTTGAAAGAACTCTGGTAATGAACCAAGCAAACTGGATTACCAAAGAAATGGGTTATCTATCCCAACAATATGACCAAGAAGAAACAGAGGCATCTTTAGAAGATGATCCATACTACATTCAATTACAACAGCAGGAAGAATATCTAACGACAAGACAGGACGCTTTAGATACGCAAATTAACCTTCTAGACAACGAAATAAGTAGTATGAAGCAGATTGTTACTAATAATATTAAGAGCAGCTGTGGCCTTAACTTAATCGGTGGTTAATAAAAACTAAGCAAAAACAAAGATTGATAAAATAAAAGAAGTTTGTGGTGAAGTGATAACAATTTAAATACCCGAACTTCTTTTATTTTGTATCATAAACAATTCAAACGTATTAATCATTAAAGAAGCAATCGTCATTGGCCCAACCCCACCTGGAACAGGTGATATATATGAAGCAATTCTTGATACAGTGTCAAATTCAACATCTCCTCTGGTCTTACCAGAATTATCTTTAAAAATTCCCACATCGACTACAACACAATTCGGCTTTAACATATTATCTTCTATTAATTTTTCACCAACTGCAGAAATTAACACATCTGCAGTTTTCGTTATATCTGCAAGATTTTTTGTGTGACTATGACAAATAGTAACTGTAGCATTACGATTAAGCATCATCTGTGCTGCGGGTTTACCTACAATATTTGAACGTCCTACAATTACTACATGTTTGCCATCTAATTCAATATTATATTTATCCAATAACAATAGCATTCCTTTAGGAGTGCAAGGATAAACATATGGAGTTTGTCCAGAAAAAAGTTTACCTAAATTTTCAGGAGTAAACCCATCTACATCCTTTATAGGAGAAATTGCACTGATAATATTCTGACAGTTTATATGAGCCGGTAGTGGCAATTGAACAAGTATTGCATTTATATTGACATCATTATTTAATTCTTTAATCTTTTCTAAAAGTTCATTTTCGGTGACAGATTTTGGGTAATTAATCATAACTGATTTTATACCAAGCTTTTCTGCAGTTTTCTTTTTATTATTCACATAAATTTTACTTGCAGGATTTTCTCCAACTAAAATAACGCATAAAGATGGTTTTTTATCCAACATATCTATTTTTAATTTTAATTCAGCGAGGATTTCATCTCTTAGTTTTTTCCCATCAAGAATTTCAACCATAATTTACTTCTCACCACCTTAAACTTTCTCTTGAGGCAGATTTAGTCTAAAATAAAACTGCTTTATTGCATCTTTTACCATAATTGATTCACGTTTGATTGAATTTTCTTTTTGCGTAAGAGATTTATCAAAAGGAATTACACCTAAAACATCAAGTTCGTATTTTTTTAATAGTTCATACACCGAAGTTATATCACTATTATCAACTTTATTAATTACAACACCAAGCTGATTGCCAGCTGAATATTTAGAGCTAAATTCCTCAATACGTTTAGCAAGATGGGCAGATTCTTCAGTAGGATTAGCTACAATAATTGTAGTATCTATTTCTGTATCTACAAGTTGATTAAGATATTTTAAATCAAATTCACAATCAAAAATTACAATATCATAACGATCAATTAATTTAAGCACAGCATCATTGATTTGACCTGTAATAGGACATCTGCAATCTTTTGAACCTACAAACCAAGAGACTATTATATCAACATTATCATTTATTGGTACCAGAATATCTTCCATTGCCCATTCAATAAATTCTTGTTTTGACATATTATCAGGAATACCAGTTTTATACTCGTGTTTTCCACTTCTTATACCATAAATCGTATTCCTTATATCAAGTCCAAAACTATGTCCTAATTCATTTGCTAAATCATTATCAAAAAGTAAAATCGACTTTTCTGGGAACAACTCTTGAAAAATATTCAAAAAAGCTTTTACTATTGTAGTCTTACCACTTCCACTTTTACCAGTTATTGCTAATTTACAGGTCAAACTTTATACCTCTCTTTTAAATTATCAGACAAAGTCCTTGTTAAATTCATAGCTCTTTCAGCTAAAGCTACAGGTAATGAGCCTGCACCGCAGGACGGTGTAATAATTGAATTATCTATAATAAGTTTCTCATCAATTCCTTTTTCAGTCAAATACTTTACAGCAGAAATAAATTTTTGTTCAAGTAGTCTTTCATCAGTATGTTCAAGAGCATCTTTATCAAGGGTAGGGACAATCCCCCAAGCAATTTTACCGCCTGATTTAAGGAATTTATCTACTTCATCTCTATAAACACTTAAATTCTGAGCAAAACTGTACGCATCAAGATTAATAATATTTATTCCGCTTTTTATAGGAACAGACCAATCACATTTACCACAGCAATGAATAGCACTTAAAGCTCCTGCACTTTGAATCATCTCTGAAATTACCTTAAACATTTCAATGACTTCTTCTTGGGAAATAGTCACATATGCAGAGGTCCCTAACTGGGAAATTGATGGCTCATCAATAAAAATTACAGGTATGGTATTTGGACTTGCAAGTTTTATTTGTTTAATCTGCCATAAAGCCTTCAATGCGAGATTTTTAATAATAATTTCTTTCAATGTTTCATCATAAATTGCACACTTGCCATCTTTATCTACTAATGTTGTTGAAAGTGTAAAAGGACCTACTATTTGACCTTTTGCGAACTCTGTTTTTTTATCACGTACAATTTTAAGAAATTCAGGGATTGAGGATGAATAAGCTATGGAAATAGCATAATTATCAATCAATGGAGACTCATTATTTGAAATAATTTCCTCATAATCCAGAAAAAAACGTTCTAAATCTTCAAAGAATTCCTCATATTCAGTATTAAGAAATACCTTGCCAGTTTCTTTATCAATAAAAAATGAAGGCATGCCTTCCAAAAATTGGACAATCATGTCTTCATTTTTACTAATCTTAGTGAGTTGAGGCCAAAATGGGATATTAAAATATTTTTTGACCACATTCATAGCTTCTTGTAAATTGTTATGAGGCAGGGAACCTATCGCTAAACAATCAAGTTTAAGTTTTGATATATTTCCCATTAACCCTCCGAATTACAAACTATGCTTCTTCTGAAACTTCTTCTTCTACAGCTTCTTTTAAAATTTCAGATGCGGTAACTGTAACTTTTAATTCAGTTTTAACTTTTGAAGTTAATTTGATAAGCATAGTATATTCACCAACTCTGTTGATAGGAGCATTTAAAGAAACATTTTTTCTATCAACTTCAATACCTGATTGAGCGTGTAATTCTTCAGTTAATTTCTTAGTAGTAATAGTACCAAACAATTTACCTGATTCACCAGCTTTAGCACTCAATTTTAATTCAGCAAATTTTTCAATTTTTTCAGCAATTTCAAGAGCTTCTTTGTGAAGTTTTTCTTGTTTAGCTTTAATTCTTGCTAAGTTTTGTTCACGATTTTTTACAGCACCTTCTGTAGCAATTTCTGCGAAATTTTGTGGTAAAAGAAAGTTTCTAGCATAACCATCTTTTACATTAACCATATCGCCAGCTTCGCCTAGGTTTTGAACATCTTTTTTTAATATAACTTGCATAATAATCTCCTTTAGTATTTATATTTCTGCATGTAAGCAAATGTTACAACAAAAAAAGCTCTTTGTCGAGGGGGTTTTAACAAATGTTACAGAAGGACTACCGTTTCAGCAATTACATTATAGTCAATTAATAAATTATTCAATCGTAATAATTATTTTAACATATACTATTTGATTGCTGGAAATAAATATTTTACTCCATCATCACTGCGCCAGCGTACATACCCAGTTTTAGGAATTTTATCTAAGTCCATTACACTTAATAGCATCCAATTACCCCTTATGACGTTTAAATTTATTTTTACAGGTGTATTTATTTCAGCAATTATTTTTGACGAGTCCTCTGTAGAACCACGCATTTCTCTAGCAGCGTCAGGAGCACCAGTTAATATATATAATCCGTATTTTCTCCCATACATGCTATAAAAATTATACCAGGTAGAAAATTTTAAAGGATCATCCTTTTTCATCCATCCTCTTTCACCTGTTTCATTATTATATAAAAGCTCTACCCAATCTTCAGTTTCATCAGTAACTGCCATTAGAGCAAGCCCTTTTGATTTTATCAGAATAACAAACACTTCTGAAAATTTCAAATCAGAAGGTTCTATTTTGCTGTCATCCCATTTTACTACTTTGATAATCGGAGAATTTTCATCAGGTGCCGCTCGCAATACTACAGGATTACTAACCTGATAAACTCCAATTGTGTTTGTATTTGATAAACTCACCATTGATGGCATCACATCTACAGCATTTACTTGCAATGTAAGGGTTAAAAATAACAATATTGAAATTATTATTTTTTTCATAAAATTACTCCCTAAAAGTTATATCAGCATAGGTTTTTTGAAGTTTTTCGCGTACAGACTGCATTTGACGTTCTATTACTTCATCTGTCAAAGTCGCTTTTTCATCTTGCATATAAATTCTAAAAGCTAAACTCTTATAGCCCTTCTCTATATTTTCACCTTGATAAACGTCAAAGACTTCACAGCCTTTGAATATATTTTGCTGAACTCCGCCTTTTATTACACGTTGAATATCATCGTATGTAACATCCTGATTAATTACAAATGCCAAATCCCTTTTAACTTCAGGGAACTGAGGCAAATGTTTAAATCGAGGAATTGAGTCTTTTATTATTGAAATAATAGCATCTAAATCAATTTTGAATATAAAAGCTTCTTGGTTTAATTTCATTTTATCTTTCAAAATAGGATGAATCTGACCTATGTAACCTATTGTAGTCATATTTTTCCCTAGAATATTTATTGCTGCACTTCTATATGGATGAAGTATTGCATGAGTTTTTGCAAGTGGAGATTTATCAAGTGAAATAAGCTTTACTCGTTTTTCTATACCCAATTCATTAAACAGACTTTCTACAATACCTTTTACAGTGTAAAAATCAGGAGATGTTTTTACCTGCCATTTTGAATTTTGAACTTCACCGGATAAAATACCTGCAAGAACTTTTGTTTCTACAACACCAGTATTTTTTTCATCAGGAGTTCCTTCAAAATTGTAAGTTTTACCTATTTCATATGCCCAGAATGTCTTTTGACCATTATCATAATTAAATTTTAAACAATTTAAAAGATTTGCAGAAAGAGTTTCTCTGAGCATTGTACTTTCTTCACTTACTGGATTTAATACTTTTACAGCTTTCGCATCATCATAAGATATCATAAATCTATCTAGCAAAGATTTCCCAATTAATGATGATGTAACAATTTCATTTAGACCTGAAGAAAGCATAAGTTCATGGACTTTTTTAACGACTTTTTCTTCCAGAGTAATCACAGGAGTTTGTATTTTATCAGGTAATGTCGGAGCTACCTTGTCATAACCGTTAATTCTTGCAATTTCTTCTATCAAATCTATTTCTCTTGTCACATCATAAGCTCTAAATGATGGGACTAAAAATTTCGCAGCAGCAATATTTCCGCCTAATTTTTCAAAACCTAAATTTTCAAGAATTGAATCACATTTTTCCGGTGCAATTTCACATCCAAGAATTCTTTTAATTTGGGCATAACGAAGAGTAATTTCTATTGGTTCTAACTTATTATTACCATCTTCTACAATACCCTCAACTTTTGCATCTGCAAGTTCTACCATAAGCTGCATTGCTCTCATAAGTGCCGGTTTTACAGCTTCAATATCAATTCCTCTTTCAAATCTAGCACAGGCTTCACTTCTATAGCCAACACTTCTTGAAGATTTTCTATTACTTTCAGGCGTAAAATAAGCAGCCTCAAGTGCAATTGAGGTAGTATTATCATCAATTTCAGAATTTTCACCGCCAAATACTCCGCCTAAGCATACCCCCTTATCTTTTGTTGCAATAAGCACGCTGTCATGAGTAAGCGGGCGTTCAACACCATCAAGAGTTACAATGCTTTCACCCTCCTTTGCTCTTCTTACACAAAGGTAACCGTCTAATTTATCAAGGTCAAATGCATGCAATGGAGTACCATATTCAAGCAATACATAATTTGTAATATCAACAACATTATTAATTGCTCTAATTCCTGACGCTAAGAGTCTTTTTTGCATCCAATCCGGTGATGGCTTAATTTTAATATCCTTTAAAATACCTACTGAATAATATTTACAAACATCGTTATCAATAATTTCTACTTTAAATTTATCTGTAGAAAAGTCTCTTGTTGCCTGAAGCGGGGAAAACTTTAATGGAGTATTAAATAAAGAACTCAATTCTCTTGCAACACCTATTACTGACATTTGATCACCTCTGTTTGCAGTAGGAGCAACATCAAGAATTGTATCTTTTTCAAAGCCTAAAACATCTTCAACATCAGCTCCAATCTCAACATCAGGGAAAATTCTATTCAAAATAAGGATACCATCCTCTTCCTGATAGTTTCTTTCAGCAACACCCAGTTCATCAGCAGAGCATAACATTCCTTGAGATTCAACTCCTCTTATAACAGCTGGAGTAAGAGTAAACATTTCCCCTGTTTTTCTGTCAAGGACTTGACTACCTACAGAGGCATACGGAACTATTTGTCCCTCTTTTATGTTTTGAGCTCCGCATACAACAGTTTTTACACCTGAACCAGTATTAACTGTAACTAAATGTAAATGGTCTGAATTAGGATGGTTATCAATCTTTTCGATTTTTACTGTCTTAATATTCGTAAATCGAGGTCTAACTTCTTCTATAGCTTCAACTTCTAATCCGCTCATTGTAAGTTCGTGAGCTATTTGTTTTTCATCTACATTTGATAAATCTACGAATTCGTTTAACCAATTGATTGATACTTGCATTTCTATAATTCCCTCTTAATATTTATTATACTCTTGTTTTTATCTTATAACAAAAGATTTTTATTGTAAAATCACATTATTTTATCCACACCGGCTATAAACAAAGTGATTTTTTATGGTAAACTTAACTTATGAAAAAAGCGGGTTATGTTATCTTTAGTTTAATCATAATTGCCTTCTTATTGAAGTCCTGTGTAAACATTGACATGCCTGAAGTGCAGCACCACCAAGAAGAACAGCAAAAAACAGAAAAAATCCTTAACTATCCTGATGACGCAAAAACAGTTACAATTAATGGGGTAGATTATCTCCAGTCACAAGCTCCTATTGGAAAATTCGGCGGAACTCTAGTTGCATCTACAATAGGTGAAGGACCTAAAACCTTTAACCCGTTTAACTCAAAAGATAATATATCTTCTCTTATGTCTGAAATTATGTATGATGGTCTGCTTTCAACACACCCCGTCACAGGGCAGCCAATCCCAAAATTAGCTAAAGATTTTACCGTAAATGGGAATGACTACATAATTCATCTTAGAAAAGGTATAAAATGGTCTGATGGAAAACCGATTACTGCTGATGATGTAGTCTTTACCTGGCAAAATATTATCTTTGACGGATATGGAAATACTTCAATCCGAGATTCAATAGTCGTTGATGGTAAACTTCCGACTGTCAGGAAAATTGACAACTATACTGTTGAATTTAAGACTCCTAAACCATTTGCACCTTTTATAAGAATGCTATCAAGCCCCATTGCTCCAAAACATATTTTCATGCCAGCAGTACAAAAAGGGGAAAGTTATTTTGAAACATTCTTATCAACAAATACAAACCCTAAAAACTTTGTAACCTCAGGAGCTTTCAGATTAAAAGAATACGTACCCGCACAAAGAGTAGTATTTGAACGCAATCCTAATTATTACATTATCAATACAAGAGATGAAAAACTCCCATATCTAGATAAATTGGTATATTTAATTGTTGGGGACGTCAACAATGAAGTGTTAAAATTTGAAGGAGGGGAACTTGATACAATAGGATTACAAGGCGCAAATGTAGCAAGATTTAAAGAACAGGAAAAGCATTCTGATTTTACTATATATAATCTAGGCCCTGACACTGGAACGATGTTTCTTAGCATAAACTTAAACAACCGTAAAAATACTGATGGAAAATATAATGTGGATCTTAAAAAACAAAGATGGTTTCAAGATAAAAATTTTCGTCAGGCAATTGATTACGCAATTGATAGAAAAAATATGGTTTTGAATATCGCAAACGGATTAGGAGAACCTTTATATACCGCAGAAAGCTTAAATTCAATCTTTTTAAATAAAAATCTAAAGCCTTATGATAAAGATATAAACAAATCAAAAGAACTCTTAGAAAAATCAGGCTATACTTGGGATAAAAAAGGGCATTTAATTGATAAATACGGAAATCACGTAGAATTTGACCTGTACACTAATGCAGGAAACACTGAACGTGAAGCTATCGGGGTTATGGTAAAACAAGATTTGGAAGATTTAGGAATGAAAGTAAATTTCAAACCAATCGAGTTTAATTCACTAGTCAATAAGCTTGTAAATACACTAGACTGGGATATGGTGATAATGGGACTGACAGGTTCACCACTAGAACCAAACGGGGGGAAAAATGTTTGGATGTCTAATGGAACACTACATATGTTTAACCAGCGTCCAGCTAATTATACAAAAGATGATAGATATTTATGGGAAAAAGAAATTGATAATCTTTTTATAAAAGGAGCACTTGCTACGGATTTTGAATCCAGAAAAAATTTCTATGACGAATACCAAACTATCGCTTATGAGGAAAAACCTTTTATATACATATATTCACCTATAAGAATCTCAGCTATTAGAAATAAATTTAAAAATATTTTCCCAACTTCACTAGGTGGAATAACCCATAACATTGAAGAAATTTATATTGAGGATGAAAAATAATGCAAATCTTTATATATATCTTAAAACGAATACTACAATCAATACCATTATTAATTATGGTATCAATCATTAGTTTTTTTATAATAAGATTAAGTCCTGTAGATCCACTTGCAGAACTAAGATTAAACCCGTCTGTTTCACAGGAAACTCTGGAAAAAGAATCTCAGCGTCTAGGGCTGGATAAACCTATAATTGTCCAGTATGCAAAATGGGCTAAATCATTTCTAAAAGGAGATATAGGGATAACGTCTAACGGAGAAAAAGTTAGCACAAAATTAAAAGAACGTATTCCTAATACATTACTTTTAACATCAATAGTAATTTTATTAACCTGGATAATCGGAATACCACTTGGAGTTCTGGCGGCTTTAAAATGGAAGTCCCCTTTAGATAGAATTCTTACTGTACTTACAAGTATTGGTATGGCTATCCCATCGTTTTTCTTTGCTGTACTACTTTTGATTTTTGCTGTCAAAACCGGATGGTTCCCTATTGGAGGATTAACAAGTTCTAATTTTCTTGAGTTAGATTTCTTACATCAAGTATGGGATATTACCCATCATTTAATTTTACCTGTTATAGTACTCTTTACAATATCGCTTGCTGGATTACAACGACAAATGAGAGCTAACTTACTTGATGTACTGGATAGTGATTATGTCAAATTTGCAAGAGCCAAAGGATTAAGTGAATTTGATGTAGTATATAAACATGCACTAAGAAATGCAATTAACCCTATGATTACACTTTTAGGCTTTGAATTTGCAGGGTTACTAAGCGGTGCAGCTCTGACAGAATATGTATTTCAATATCCAGGATTAGGAAGATTAATCCTTGAAGCAGTCTTACGCTCTGATATTAATCTTGTAATGGCATCTTTAATGATGGGAGCAATTATGCTTATATTAGGAAATTTAATTGCAGATATTTTACTTATTATTACAGATCCAAGAATTCGGGTGAGAGCATGATAAAAGAAGTTTTTAGACAATTGATGAAAGATAAATTTGCTAAACTAGCTCTTTTTATACTAGGGTTTATATATCTAGCATTGTTTTTTGCAGATTTTCTTGCACCATATACAAAAGACTTTTCTGACAGAACAATGGCATATGTACCGCCATCAAAAATTTTCATAATTGATGAAAACAGAAAATTTTCATTACCCTATACATATAATTACATAAGAGAATTTGACGATGAGAATCTAAGAATTACTTATAAATTTGATAGAAGTCAAAAACACTATATAAAGTTTTTTGCAAAAGGTCAACCTTATAAATTCTTAGGGATAATTCCAATGGAAAGACATTTAATTACGACCGATAAAAGTGGAAGACTATTTCTTCTAGGTACTGATATAAATGGCAGGGATGTATTTTCAAGACTACTTTTTGGTGGAAGAATTTCTATGACAATAGGATTTCTTGCATTATTTGTCTTATTTCCTATCGGACTTTTATATGGCGGGATTGCAGGATATTTTGGAGGGATTGTTGATACGTTGATGATGAGATTTGCAGAAGCTGTAATGTCAATTCCAAGCTTTTATTTGCTAATTATCCTAGCTTCTATTCTTCCATCAGGAATGACCAGTATCCAAAGATTTATGCTTATAGTCATAATATTGGCCCTAATCGGCTGGGCAGGTTTTGCAAGAGTAGTAAGAGGAATGGTGCTATCAATAAAAAATCAAGAATTTATTCAAGCTGCAAAATCTATTGGAGCATCCAGACTAAGAATTATAATAAAACACATTCTACCTCAAACTGCAAGTTTTGTTATTGTTGCAATGACTTTATCAGTACCATCATACATTTTATCAGAATCCGGATTGAGTTTTCTCGGGCTTGGAATTCAACAGCCTGATGCCAGCTGGGGTAATATGCTTAAAGAAGCTCAAGAATACACTAATATAATATATAGACCTTGGCTTCTTACTCCGGGTTTTTTAATTTTTGTTGCAGTACTGTCCTTTAACTTAATTGGTGATACAATAAGAGATGTGTTAGATCCCAAAAGCAAAGTGAGATAAAAGATAATGCTGGAAAATATACTAAATAGTACAGGATTTATAATATTCGAAAGAGTATTAATGGCAATTATTTTAGGATTTTCAATCGGACTTGAAAGAGAAATGACAAATAAATATGCGGGCTTAAGAACCAATATATTAGTATGTGTAGGAGCCTGTGTATTTACAATATTATCAATATATGGATTTCCAACATTTGCAGATGGAGATAATGTTCTAGTAGATCATGCTACAGGTATTAGAGATACATCAAGGGTTGCGGCACAAGTAGTTACCGGTATTGGTTTTATTGGTGGTGGAACTGTATTACGACATGGTGCTACTGTATTTGGAATTACAACAGCTGCTACGTTATGGATTGCTGCAAGCATTGGTATGGCTTGTGGAACAGGAATGTTTGGACTCGCTGTCATAGCGACTATATTTTCTATCATAGTTCTCGTTTCAATAAGATTATTTGAAAAAAATATCCTAGTTTCCAGCACCAAAAATTTAAAAAGATTTAAATTGGAACTCAGATGTCAAAAAAATTTGTCAAATAAAATTTATGATTTTCTTGTAGAAAAATACCCCAGACTAAGAGAAATTTCAAAAAAACAAAACAAACAGGATGATGAAATTGTAAAAATTTCAGTAGTTATTGATACAAACATAAAAAAACCAATACAAAATATATATAAAACACTTCAAAAAGTTGAAGGAATTGAGTCAATATCCGTTCAAGAATTTAACGAATTATTGTAACAATATTTTAATAAATCAAAAAAAACTCTAAAGAATCCTTTCAATATAACCGTAATAAAAAGTGTAAGTATAATACGGAAATAATGAAAGGATTCAAGTACAGCTATGGGAATGGCGGCTTCACAAGCTAGATTATTAAGTATCACCGCAAGGCTGACCGATAATGAAAATTCTGGTCAAGATATTTCATATTCTAAAATCCGTCTTGCCGATCAGACTGAACAGGTAAATACAGACTACCTCAACGCTCTGAAGGCTACTAAATTAACTGTACTTACCGGATTTAATGGGGCAGAAGAAGTCTATACCGATATATCTTACAATCTTATGACAGGATTTAATACAGTTGCTTGCGGACAGCAGTATGTTGTCACTGATAAAAAAGGACGAGTATTGGTTACTCAAAAACAAAAAGAGGCTTATGAAGCAAGCAACGGTTATTTGAATGGATTTTTGGCAGCTTATGGTTATTCTCAAGCTGATATTGATATAACTCAAGGTAGTGATGCCAGTGAAGAAGACAAAGCAATTGTAGAACAAAAAATTCATGATGCTTGGGATAAATATCTTACCTCTGTTGGATTGCATTATGGAGATGCTGAACACGGATTAGATTTTGGTTTCACATCTTTTTCAAATAATGCCTTTGACGGTTATCCGACTTATACAGACTTAGCAACAGGCGAAACTAAAGCTTTAAACTATGAAGGTACTACTCAGGAGCAACGAGAATTGTATGATTATGCCGTAGCACTGACTGAGGCTTACTATGGTACGTCTAATTCTGCAAATAAACTAGATACAGCTGCTAAAGCTGAAAACCAAACTTTTATTGCATATCTTACTAATATCTTTAATAAAATGCAATCTTCAGGATACTATGTAGAAAAAGATGAAACTAAAACTTTGAAAGATAACGCTTGGTTTGAGGATCAACTGCGTTCTGGAGATCTGCAACTAGAATACTATTCTGCAACTGATAAAAAATTCGTCTCTACATCAATTGATTCAGATTCTTCAATTCAAGAAGTTGAAGATGAAAGAGAAATTGCAATCGTAGAACGAGAGTATCAAATGAAACTAGAAGAAATTGAACAACAAGATACTAAATACGATATGGAACTGAAAAAATTAGATACTGAACACAATGCTCTGCAAACTGAATATGATTCAGTTAAAAACGTAATAGACAAAAACGTCGAAAAATCCTTCCAAGTATTCTCATAATTGAAAGGATTTACAAAAAAGATTTTTTATTGATTCCTTTTCCTTTATTTCCTTATTAATTTTCAAAATTTCCCCTACCACTTTTCCTAAAAAGTGGTTTTTCTTTTGTATATTAAATTATAATTGCCGGTTTATAAGTTCTATTATTTATCATTTTGGGCTAAGTGTATTATATTTTCTGCACAAACCAGTATCTCATCATAAATCAGAAGCTTATTTTCACTTACACTCATAATTTTATTAATTAATTTTGCTCGGGTTTCAGAAATGTCATTTCCGGAATTTATTATACCAAAATCTTCAAGCTTTAGGTTAAGCAATGATGTCAGAATTAGAAAGTGTTCAAGCTTTGGAAGATATTTGCCATTTTCAATCCTGCTCAAATGCTTTTCTGTAAAACCGGCTTTCTCGGCAACTTCATATTGCTTTAGTCCTGCTTTTTTACGGGCATTTTTTATTACTAAGCCTATGTTCTGTTTATCAATGAGAAACATATATTTTCCTTTTTATATAAGGGTAACGTAGAAAGCACTTTTTAAGAATACCCGAACAGTCACTTTATACTAAAAAGTGCTTTACAAGATACTTATTGTTATATATAATACATTCAGAACTATGATTAAAATTTTATCCTGTTTAATTCCAATAAAATTTTTAAGAGAAAATTTCCGGCTGATATGCAATAGTATTCAGATAATATTTACAGCAAAGTCAATAGGAAAGAATTTTTACTGCGGAAAATTTTCAACCGTGAATAAAAACACGATTATAAAAAATAATGTTAGACTTAACGGGCTTCATATCAGCGGTAACGGCAAGGTAATACTCGGCAATTATTTTATTGCCGGGTTTGAAAGTTTAATTATATCAGATACACATAATTATAAAGGAACCGATTTACCATATGACAGAACATCAATTACAAAAGAAACTCTGATAGAAGATTTCGTGTGGATAGGTGCTAGAACAATAATTCTTGCAGGAAGCAAAATTGGCGAAGGGGCAATTATTCAGGCAGGTGCTGTTGTTCATGGAGAAATTCCGCCGCTGGCAATTGCGGGAGGAAATCCGGCTAAAGTCTTTAGATACCGCGATAAAGAACACTTCTTAAAAATAAAGCTAAATAAAAAAGACCTCTATTAAAGAGGTCTTTTCTAAAATAATTCAATTAGAATTATTCTTTACTAGCACCAGCTTTTTCGATAATTTCTTTTTCGATATTACCTGGAACTTGTTCATAGCATTTGAATTCCATAGAGAATGTTCCACGTCCTTGAGTATTTGATCTCAAATCGGTTGCATACCCAAACATATTTGCAAGAGGAACAATAGCTCTTACAATTACATTACCAGTATTTCCAAGAGGTTCTTGCCCTTCAATACGTCCACGTCTTCTTGAAATATCACCAATAATTGTACCTGTAAATTCATCAGGAATTTCAATTTCAACTTTCATCATTGGTTCAAGGATACAAGGCTGAGCTTTGCGACAACCTTCCTTAATTGCCATAGAACCAGCAATTTTAAATGCCATTTCTGAAGAGTCAACTTCGTGGTATGAACCATCGTATAATTCAACTTTTACGTCAATCATAGGGAATCCTGCTAGGATACCGCCTTCAAGAGCTTCTTCCATACCTTTTCTCGCCGGTTCAATGTACTCTCTAGGGATAGCACCACCAACGATTTTATTTTCAAATACAAATCCTGCATTTTCTTCAGCTGGAGAAATTCTAACTTTTACATGACCATATTGACCTTTACCACCTGATTGACGGATAAATTTAGAGTCTTGATCAGAATTACCTCTGATAGTTTCACGGTAAGCAACTTGTGGTTTACCAATGTTAGCTTCAACTTTGAATTCTCTTAACATACGGTCAACGATAATATCAAGGTGAAGTTCTCCCATACCAGAAATAATTGTCTGACCAGTTTCTGTATCTGATTTAACTCTGAATGATGGATCTTCTTCAGCAAGTTTTTGTAATGCAATACCCATTTTATCTTGGTCTGCTTTTGTTTTTGGTTCAATAGCAACTGAAATTACAGGTTCTGGGAATGTCATTTTTTCCAAAATAATTGGAGCTTTTTCATCACATAAAGTATCACCTGTAGTTGTATCTTTCAAACCAACTGCTGCACAAATATCACCAGCATATACTTCTTGTTCTTCTAAACGTTGATCAGCATACATACGAACTAAACGTGCGATACGTTCTTTTTTACCGTTTGTAGCATTCAAAACGTAAGAACCTGATGTGATTACACCTGAATAAACTCTTAAGAAAGTTAAACGACCAACATAGGGATCAGTCATAACTTTAAATGCAAGAGCTGAGAATGGTTCAGAGTCAGATGAATGTCTTTCTGTTTTTGAACCGTCTTCTAATTCACCTTCAATAGCTTTTACATCAACAGGAGATGGCATATATTCAACAACTGCATTCAATAATAATTGAACACCTTTGTTTTTAAATGCAGTACCGCAAGTTACAGGTACAATTTTATTATCACAAACTGCTTTTCTTAAAACAGCTTTTAATTCATCAACTGTAATTGTTGAAGGATCTTCAAAGAATTTTTCCATCAATGCATCATCTTCACTTGCAATAGCTTCAACCATAGCATCTCTATATTCTTGAGCTTTTGCCAGCATATCAGCAGGGATATCTTCTTCTTTAATATCAGTACCTAAATCATTTGTATAAATTTCAGCTCTCATTGTCATAAGATCAATTAAGCCTGTAAATTTATCTTCAGAACCGATAGGTAATTGGATAGGTACAGCATTTGCACCTAATCTGTTTTTAATCTGGTCAACAACTCTATAGAAATCAGCACCTGTTCTATCCATTTTGTTAACGAATACCATACGAGGTACTTCATATCTATTAGCCTGTCTCCATACAGTTTCTGATTGTGATTGAACACCACCTACAGCACAGAATACTGCTACAACACCATCTAATACACGAAGAGAACGTTCTACCTCAATAGTAAAATCAACGTGTCCTGGTGTATCAATAATGTTAATTTGATGTCCTTTCCATTCTGCAGTTACTGCAGCAGATTGAATTGTAATACCACGTTCTTTTTCTTGTTCCATAAAGTCAGTTACTGCTGCACCATCGTGAGTCTCACCGATTTTGTGAGTTTTACCAGTGTAAAACAAAATACGTTCAGTTGTAGTGGTTTTACCAGCATCGATATGAGCGGCAATACCAATATTTCTGATTTTTTCCAATGGAGTTTTTCTTGCCATTTCATTTTCCTTTTTTATATATTGTGTACTTCTGCTATTTACTATTTAGCTTCAATAAAATTATCTCATAAACATGTTATTTTTCAACCAAACACGTTACAAAGTATGTAGATAGAATTGATTTAAATTTATAAAATAAAAATTTGGATGAATAATTAAAAAAACCTTAAGGTTTTTAATAATTTGAAAATTCCGTTATATAAATATAATGAACAGGTTAGTTTAAGAAGGAGAATTAAATATGTTAAAACCATTAGGAGACAGAATTGTAGTTAAAGTTATTGAAGATACCGAACAGACATCAGGGGGAATTTTTATTCCTGACAGTGCAAAAGAAAAACCTCAAAAAGGTGAAGTGGTTGCAGTGGGACTTGGCAAAATGAACGATAAGGGCGAAAGAGAACCTATAGATGTCGAAGTTGGTCAAACTGTTCTTTATGCTAAGTATGCAGGTACTGATGTAAAACAGGGTGATGACACTTATAAAATTCTTTCAATTAAAGATGCTTTAGCAATTGTTGAATAAAAGATTATAATCCAGACAAAATACATACATTATTAAAGGAGAAATAAAAATGGCAAAACGTATAGTTTTTGATGAAGAAGCAAGAAAATCGCTTCTTAAAGGTATAGATGCAGTAGCAGATGCTGTTAAAGTTACACTAGGACCAAAAGGTCGTAACGTAATTATTGAAAAAAAATATGGAGCACCTCAAATTGTAAATGATGGTGTTACTATTGCTAAAGAGATTGAACTTAAAGACGGTTTGGAAAATGCCGGAGCTCAATTACTAAAAGAAGTTTCTTCAAAGACAAATGATGTAGCAGGTGATGGTACAACTACTGCTTCAGTACTTGCTCAGGCAATTGTTAGAGAAGGTCTAAAAAACTTAACAGCAGGTGCTAACCCTATGTCTATGAAACGTGGTATCGATAAAGCTGTTGATATCGCAGTTAAAAAAGTTAAAGACATGTCTAAACCTGTAAATACAAAAGAAGAAATTGCTCAAGTTGCAGCGATTTCTGCTGGTAATAATAAAGAAATCGGTGAACTTATTGCTGAAGCAATGGAAAAAGTTGGGCATGACGGTGTCATTACTGTTGAAGAATCAAAATCTTTTGGAACTAATTTAAAAGTCGTTGAAGGTATGCAGTTTGATAAAGGCTATTTATCACCTTACTTTGTAACAGATGCTGAAAGAATGGAAGCTGTTCTTGAAGATGCTTATGTTTTATGCGTAAACAAAAAAATTAATTTAATATCTGATTTAGTTCCTGTATTAGAACAAGTTGCACGTGATGGACGCTCATTATTATTAATCGCAGAAGATGTTGAAGGTGAAGCTCTAGCAACATTAGTAGTTAATACTATGAGAAAAGTTTTAAGAGCAGTAGCAGTTAAAGCACCAGGATTTGGTGATAGAAGAAAAGCAATGCTCGAAGATATCGCAATTCTTACAGGCGGTGAAATGTTCACTGAAGAACTCGGCATCAAATTAGAAAATGTTACAACTCAAATGATGGGGCGTGCAAAACGTGTTACTGTTACAAAAGATGAGACAACAATAGTTGTAGGTAATGAGACAAAACAAGCTGTAGAAGATAGAGTTCGTATAATTAAGAAACAAATTGAGGCTTCTGACAGTGAATATGATAAAGAAAAGCTTCAAGAACGTATCGCAAAATTATCAGGCGGAGTTGCTGTAATCGAAGTTGGTGCTGCTTCTGAAGTTGAATTAAAAGAAAGAAAATTAAGAATCGAAGACGCACTTAATGCAACAAGAGCTGCAAATGAAGAAGGCATTGTGCCAGGTGGTGGTGTTGCACTAGTAAGAGTTCAACAAGAATTACAAAAACTTGTAGAAACTACAACTTTTGCATCTGATGATGAGAAAATTGGATTCAAAATCTTAACAGCAGCATTGGATGTACCATTAAGAGCAATTGCTAGAAATGCTGGGGCTAAATCTGATGTTGTAATTGATACAGTATTAACTCATGAAGGTGCTTATGGTTATGACGCTTTGGATGACAGATACGTTGATATGTTTAAATCTGGTATTGTAGATCCAGCAAAAGTAACACGTTCAGCATTAGTTAATGCAGCATCTGTAGGTTCTATGTTACTAACAACAGAAGCTGCAGTTGTTGAAATCCCTGAAGAAAAACCTGCGATGCCACAAATGCCTGCAGGTATGGGTGGCATGGGCGGTATGATGTAAAATAAATATCACCTAAAATAAAAAAAGTATCAGTTAAATAATTTAACTGATACTTTTTTATTACTCTGATTTATTAATCAAATTCCCTTCGTTATCAACACTTAAACCATAACGATCAATATTTTCAAGATGATATTTGATAAAACTTTTTTCTGCATCTGATAGTTCTACTCCATTCTTTTGTTTTTGTAAAAGATCATTATAAATAGCATTATTTATTGAAACAGACTGAGATGCCATAGTCATTCGTGACTGTAAAAAACTCATATCATGGGATTGAATCCCTCTAAAAGTATAGCGTTTATTATCTTTATTATAATGAATTTCATTACCTTTATTACCATTTAATCTAAAAAACTCTTTAGCTTCACCTCCGCCACTTACACTCATATTTGTAGCCAGAGAAAAACCTTCACCATTACTGCCTGGTGTAATCCTATATTTACCAATCACACCGTCTCTAGAAATTATATTCATTGGAACTTGTTGCGGTTTTTTCTGATTTACTGCTTCAGGCTGAGTATTATTAACAACTTCAGTAGTAGGTTTGGTATCTTCTACTTTTTCAGGCGTTCGGGTAGCTTCTGATTGCTCTGGGTTATATACTGGAGGTGTTTTAGGTTTATCAACTAATGGAGATTTTATACCTTCATGAAGTGTTAATACTTCCCAGTTATTAGGATCAGCTAATGCTTTTGCATAATTTTCATTTATTTCATCTCTTCTCGATTTTGGAGGATTTTTAATTGTTTCATCTGAAGGCGTATGAGAATTTACAGTTTGTTCAAATTTACCCATTACTCGTTGACGAAAATCTTCATATTTACGTTCTGCTTTATTACGAAAACTTTCATAATTACTGTTTGCTTCATTTCTGAAATCATTAAATTCTTGTTCTGCTTTTCTTTTATGTTCTTTATAATCATCAAATGCACTTGTTCTTACTTCTGTGGATTTTTTTTCATCTGTTTTTTTAGATCCATTTCCACCGTTATTATCTCCTAAAGGACCTATGTTTGAAATTTCTACCATAAATTCAGCTCTCCTAAATTACTTCACTATAAAAATAAAAAATATTTAGAAGAGCTAATTTCAATTATAAAAAATTTTGTAACAATTGTTAATACTGAAAAAGTTCGCTGGAAAGATATCTTTCTCCACTATCTGGTAGGATAACTACTATCAACTTATCTTTATTTTCAGAGCGTCTGGATAATTCCATAGCTGCAAACATAGCGGCTCCAGACGAAATACCTGATAATATTCCTTCATGAACAGCAAGTTCCCTTGCTGTATTTATAGCATCAAAATCACTTACAGGAATTATTTCATCTATTATATCTTTATCAAAATTTGCGGGTACAAAATTTGCACCAATACCCTGTATTTTATGTGCTCCTGCATTTTTACCGGCTAAAACTTGAGAAGACGCAGGTTCTACTGCAACTGCTTTTATTTTAGGGTTTTTAGTTTTTAACCCTTTAGCAATTCCTGAAATTGTACCTCCAGTACCAACACCAGCTACAATTATATCCACTTTACCATCAGTATCTTCCCAAATTTCTTCTGAGGTAGTTAGTATATGACTTTGTGGATTAGAAGGATTTGCAAATTGCTGTGGAATAAAGGAGTTATTAATTTCTTTATGAAGTTCTTGAGCCTTATCAACAGCACCTTGCATACCTTTAGAACCATCTGTTAGAACTAATTCCGCACCATAAGCTTTTAAAAGCAGCCGTCTTTCTAGACTCATGGTCTCTGGCATTGTTAAAATCATTCTGTATCCCTTAATTGCACAGACCATAGCAAGACCAATACCTGTATTCCCGCTTGTTGGTTCTATTATTACTGTTTCTTTATTTATTAGTCCTGACTTTTCTGCATCTTCTATCATAGTCAATGCTGGTCTATCCTTTATAGAACCTGCTGGATTCTTTGATTCAAGTTTTGCAACAATCATAGCTTCTCCTGAATTTAATTTGTTAATTTTTACCAGCGGAGTTTTACCAATTAATTCTAATAAATTTTCTGCAATTTTCATAACTCTCTCCTATTTTTAGGAATACATATTTTATACCTTACATATTTATTAAAATATACTACTAAATTAATTTATTTCTAAAACCTTTTTCATTTGAAACAAACCTTCCTATCTTATTGAGCACTGTCAAAAGTTCATTATAATCAACCTTTGCTTTATCTGGATATATTTCATATTTTGATTTGTATTCATCAAAAGTAACATTTGGCATGACAACATTAGCACCAGATTGCAAAGCTATAAGTCTTCCATTTGGATTAAGTGTCTCCATAGCTGTAGTTGCTGGAATATTTATATCAGGTAACAACAGTCTTGTCAAAGCCATAACTTTTAATGCTAAATTAAAATCACCAGAATTAACATTTTTAAGCGGAGTATTTTCATGAGGAATAAGAGGACCAATTCCTATCATATCAGCATCCAATTCTTTAAAAAATAAGATATCATCCGCTAAAGATTCAATCGACTGATTAGGTAAGCCTACAAGACATCCAGAACCAGTTTCATATCCTAAGTTTTTCAAATCATACAAACATCGTTTTCTATTTTCTATACTTGCTTTAGGGTGCATTTTTTTATATAACTCAATATCAGTAGTTTCAATTCTTAGCAAAAACCTATCAGCCCCAGCCTCCTTTAGGATTTTATACTCTTCTGCTGGTCTTTCTCCAATACTTAAAGTGACAGCAACGTCATTTTCTTTTATTTTTTTGATGATTTGTGAAAGATAATCAGCAGAATAATATATATCCTCACCAGATTGGAGAACTATTGTTTTATAGCCAAAATCTACTGCGATTTTTGAAAGTGAAAGAATTTGATCTTTACTAAGTCTATATCGTTCAACTAGCCTGTTATCACATCTTATTCCGCAATATAGACAACTGCAGCGACAATAATTTGAAAATTCAATTAATGCCCTTAAATGAACTTCATCTCCTACATATTTTTTTCTAACTTCATCAGCAGCAGAAAATAGTTCAATATCAATATCTTTATTAGAAAGTAATCCTATAATTTCATTTTTTGTAAGATTATGCTTTAATTTAGCTTTTTGGATAAGTTCATTCATATTTGAATTATACATCAAAAAGGGAGCCTTTATCTGCTCCCTTTTTTAATATTAATTAATTGCTTCCTCACAATCTTTGCAAATACCATCTGGATTTAGTTTTCGATATTTCCAGCATCTAGCGCATTTTTCACCCTCTGCCTTTGTTACCCAAACTGTATAGTCATCTTCCACATATTCATTCAAAACATCAGATGGTCTTTCATCAGTTACATATGCCTGTGAGGTAATAAAGATATTTGAAAGCTCTGATTCATTAGCTTTTAATACTGCATTATCTTTTACACTCACATATACTGAAACTTCTAAGGAACTTCCTACCTTCTTATCAGCTCTTAACGGCTCTATAGCTCTTGTAACGACTTCTCTTGCTTTAAGTATTTTTGAAAATTCTTCCTCTAAAGAACTATCATTCCACTCAGGCTTAGCTTTTGGCCAATCTGAAAGTAAAATACTAACAAGTCCACCTTTTTGACATTCTGGAACACTCATCCAAATATCTTCTGCTTGATGCGGCATTACAGGAACTAATATTCTCACTAATGTCTGCATTATTTCATACAATACTGTCTGACAAGCTCTGCGAGAAAGTGATTTTTTACCAGCTGTATATAATCTGTCTTTTACGATATCCAGATAAAATGAACTTAAATCAACAGCTGCAAAATTTTGGAGTTGTTGAAAATATTTATAAAATTCATAATTATCAAATGCTTCCGTTACAGAATTGATAAGCTGATTTAACTTATATAACGCAAATTTATCAAGTTCAGTTAAGTCTTCATATTTCACATAATCTTTTTCAGGATCAAAATCAAATAAGTTACCTAATAAGAATCTTGAAGTATTTCTTGTCTTTTTGAATATTTCCGCTAATTGTTTAATTATATTATTTCCAATTTTGGTATCATTTCTGTAATCAACAGAAGCAGCCCATAATCTTAAAATATCTGCACCGTATGTATTAATGATTTCATCTGGTCTTATGTAATTTCCAAGAGATTTTGACATTTTTCTGCCATCTTCTCCAAATACAAAGCCATGAGTTAATACCGATTTATAAGGAGCCTTTCCATAAGTCGCCATTGCCGTTAATAATGAAGATTGGAACCAGCCTCTGTGCTGATCAGAGCCTTCAAGGTACATTTCAACTGGAATATTTCCTAATACATCTGAACGTTTTTCTACGACAGCACGCCAAGAAATTCCTGAATCAAACCATACATCCATGATATCATTTTCTTTTTTGAAATGAGATTTTCCACACTTAGGACATTTAAATCCATTAGGCAATAACTCAGCTGCACTATGCTTAACCCAAGCATCAGAACTTTCTTTTTCAAAAATTTCAGCAACATTTTCAATAGTTTCATCAGTTACGATAACTTCACCGCAATCCTCACAATAGAATACAGGAATAGGCACACCCCAAGCTCTTTGACGGGAAATACACCAATCTGTACGACCTTCCACCATATTTGAAATTCTAGCTTCTCCGCTTGATGGAATCCATTTTACATCTTTTATTGCTTTAAGAGTTTCATTTCTGAATTTATCGACTTTTACAAACCATTGAGGAGTTGCTCTGTAGATTACAGGATTTTTACATCTCCAGCAGTGAGGGTAACTATGACTAATATCCTGTTGAGAAATTAAAGCTCCACAATTTTGTAATTTTTCAATAACTATTGAATTACCTTTATAATAAGGAACACCTTCCAAATCTTTATCTTTTACAGCCGCAGTCCAAACGCCTCTGCTATCGAGAGGTGAAAATACCTCAATGCCATATCTACAACCAACTTCATAATCCTCAAGACCATGTCCGGGAGCAGTATGAACAGAACCGGTACCAGCATCTAATGTAACGTGTTCCCCAAGAATTATAGGAGATTTTCTATCTGCAAGCGGATGTTTTGTATTCAGTAATTCCAAAGCTTCACCCTTACATTCGCCTAGAACTTTAATATCTTTTTCTTCCCAATCAACATCTGCAAGAAAATTACCTAATAATCCCTGAGCTACAACATAGACATCACCTTTATATTCAAAGAATGTATAATCAAATTTTGGGTGCATACTAATTGCCATATTGGATGGTATTGTCCAAGGAGTTGTAGTCCAAATTATAGCATACAAATCCTTATCACTTTCAAATCCAGCAGCTAAAAAAGCTTTTTTCTTATCATCATCTTCAAATTTGAATCTTACATAAATTGATGTAGAAGTATGGTCAGCGTATTCGACCTCAGCTTCAGCAAGAGCAGTCTCACAAGATGCACACCAATATACAGGCTTTAATCCTTTTTCAATATAGCCTTTTTTAAACATCTCGCCAAAAACTCTAACCTGTTCAGCTTCATATTCAGGATTAATTGTTAAATAAGGATGTGCCCAGTCACCTAACACACCAAGCCTTTTAAACTCGCTTTCCTGACCTTTTAAATTTTTGTGAGCGAATTCTCTGCATTTTTGCCTTAATTCTGCAGGGGTAAGCGCATTTCTGCCACCTTTTATCTTTTTTACCACTGCATTTTCAATAGGCAACCCATGTCCATCATATCCAGGAATATATGGAGCATAAAAACCTGCCTGTGCTTTATATTTTAACAAGATATCTTTCAAAATTTTATTTAATGCGGTGCCTACATGTATTTTTTCAGAACTCAAATATGGAGGCCCATCATGTAATATAAATTTATTTGCTTTATCCCTTTGAGCAATAATTTTTTCATAAATATCATTTTCTTCCCAAAATTTTTGAATTTCTAATTCTCTTACTGTAGCATTTGCTCTCATTGCCAAAGTTGTCTGCGGTAAATTTAAAGAATCTTTGTACTCTACTTTTGTAGTTGTTTCATTGCTCATCTTTTTTATCCTTCTATTATTAATGTAATTGTTTTTTATGTTCTAAATCGTTCTTCAATCTTTGTAAATCGGCCCCAATACTTTCTTCCTTAGACAGCCTTACAAACTCTTTCATTTTATCATAATCAAATTCTTTTTCCCAGCGCGCAATAACCACAGTTGCAACACAATTTCCTATAAGATTTACTGTAGTCCTGCCCATATCAAGTATTTGATCAATCCCTAGCAAAATTGCAACACCTAATATTGGAATATTGAAACTCGCAAGCGTCCCTGCCAGCACTATTAATGAAACTCTTGGCACCCCAGCTACACCTTTACTTGTCAACATTAAAGCCAGCATTATTATAATCTGCTGATTTAAATCAAGATTAATCCCTACAATTTGCGATGAAAAGATTACTCCCATCGCAAGGTATAGTGTACTTCCGTCAAGATTAAAAGTATAACCTGTAGGCATAACAAAACCTACAATTTTTTTAGGAACACCAAACCGTTCCATAATATCCATAGCCTTAGGAAAAGCTGCTTCTGAACTAGCTGTTGTAAAAGCGAGTAAAGCAGGCTCTTGCAATGCACTTAACAAACTTCTGAAAGAAATTCTTACAATCTTACAAGCTATAATTAAAACTAATAACACAAATACTGCAAGAGCAATATATAAAGCTCCTATAACTTTAAAATAACTTTTTAAAACCGATAATCCATTAGCTCCCACCGTTGCAGCAATAGCTCCAAAAATACCCAAAGGAGCGAAGTACATAACATATTCAGTAAATTTAAACATTATTTGTGAAACTGAATTCAACAAATCTAATACAGGCTGAGCTTTCTTACCTACTGAACAGATTGCAAGTGCAAAGAAAATTGAAAATACAACTATTTGCAACAAATTACCCTGAGCCATTGCATCGACTATACTTGTTGGGAAAATATCAGTAACCATCTGACCAATTGAAGTATGAGCCTTGCTAGCAGCCATAAGCCCTAATTCCTGCATATGTATTGCATGTTGCGATGTACCGGTGACAAACCCTACACCTGGTTTAAATAAGTTTGCCATTGTGAGACCAATAATCAAAGCTAATGTTGTTACAATTTCAAAATATATAATTGTCTTTAGACCAATTTTACCAAGACTTTTGGCATCATCATGACCGGAAATTCCTACAACTAGAGTCGCAAAAAGTAAAGGCGCAATGATCATTTTAACCATTCGTAAAAATATTTCGGCAAATGGTCGCATTTTTACAGCAAAATCAGGAGCAAAGTGTCCTACTATAACACCTAAAATTAATGCTATAAATATCAGGGCTGTAAGTTTTGAATGTTTCAAAGTTTATACCTCGATAAACATTATATATCAAACATAAAAAACCTTATAATGCCCTGATATAATTTTAATAAAAATTAAACTAAAGGCTGGGGAAAATACTTCCGGTCTTTTCTCTATCTGCCAATTGTAACATTATATTCTCCATCACTAGCATTATAGTTTATCTCCAAATCAGATGGTATAATGTATACATTATATGAATTTTGTATTGTATTTATTGCAACAAAAGAAATACCATTCAGTTTTAACCAAATCTGAGCTACGCCACCATTTAAATCAATTTCACTCATATTAACATTATATAATTTTAGTATATATGTTTCATTGGACTCTTCTAAATCGGTATCATATCCACAAGTACCTATTTTTTTATTGTCATTAACATTCCATATTTCACAATGAGTTCTCCACCAAGCCATTGATGAATCCCAGCCATTTATAGTCCCTACCTGACCAAATGTAAGTTTATATTTTTTAAGAGATTGTGGAATTACATATTTACCAGAACAATCATAAAAATATGTATCATCTTCAGAAGGATCACAGGAAAGAACTTCAATATTTCCGCCTATATATCCATTGAACACATTTGAACCTAATGAGTAATCAGGTGAAATACTTACAATTTTATCACTACTGGTAGATTTTAGAAAAACGGATGTATCATGAGTCTTTGTAGCAGTACTTATATTATTACCTGAATCTGTATATTGATAATTGGCAGTAATCCTCAATGCTGTATTTAAAACACTAGTATTAGGAGAACTTGTTACAAATGTAAGATTCATTAAGGGATTTCCTGAAGTAACTTCTATATCAGATAATTTAAGTTTATTTACTGGCTTTAACACAATTGTACCATCATAATTAGCATTTTCTATTATAATAGGTAATGTCTTATTCTTCAAATTAAAACCACTATCCGGTTCAACATTTATTGTATAATTCCCATTTGATAATCCACAAAAAGAGGCTAATGAGTCTTCTTGAGACAATGCTGAAGTATTAATTCCAGTCCCTGAAATTGTAAATGTTCCACATTCTTTTAGACTAGATCCTCTGCATTCCACCGTTATATTAGCGCAATATTTATAATCTTCATCTTTTTCGAATGTTACACTTTGATTTACCGAAGAATTAGTTATCTCAACATCCTTAGTATAAATTTTAGGATTTTCGCTCTTCAAACCCCATCCAGGTGTACTTACCATCCAGCCAGTAGCAGGGACTGCTGTAACAGTATATGTACCTTTTGCTAGACCACAATATGTTGTTGAAGGTTGAACTGTACCACTACCAACTATTGAAGTGTTAATACAATATGTATTTTGAGTTAAAGTAACTGTTAATATTACATCTTCTGTACCCATTGATATAGTTTGTTCTGTCCAATCAGCAGTATATCCTTCTTGAGGTTGAACTTTTATATGAATATTACTAGTTCCTTCTGGATATTCTCCAGCTCCTTGAACATTTGCACACATACTTGCACCATCTGGACAAATTTGATTTACAATAACATTATGAGTAATAGGATTTTCATCAACAGCATCCTCTGGAGCAATTAAACGAATTGGAATATTTACGTCTTGAGCTCTTATTTTACCACCAATAGATTTATCGGTTGCACTACCATATGTAATTGACGGATCAGACAAATCCCAAATCCAAGTACACCCTCCAGCTGCATTCACTGTCAATTGATATTCTGTACCTGTTTTTTGACCAGTCATTGTTCCTGAAACAGTAGAGTTATTTGAACCACCCTGATCTGCATTCATACAATAATGATCTCCTGTTATAATAGCCTTTACATCATAGGACTGATCATCATAATATGACCATACAAAAGAAACTTCACCAGAACCGTCTTTTGATGTAACGTCTATTACTGAAGGAGTTATACTTGAAACTGAGCTTTTTTCATCTGCTTTAGCCCATAATGAATATTGTCCTGCATCTACTTCAACAACTGTTTCATATATTTTACAACCTGGAACAAACCAAGTATAACATCCGCTTGTACCACTACCAAATGATATTTCCTGATCACCTAAGAATACTTGACCATCAGAAATTTTATCTTCACTAAATATACTACCTAAAAAGCCATAGTTACGGATTTTTTTTAAAACAACTTGACGTTTTTCAACCTCAGGGATAAGCCTGAATTCAATATTTACATCAACATCCCTGTCAGCTATAGACAAGTTTCTTTCTTGCCAAGGAGTAGCCTCATATCCTGATGCAGGAGTCGCTTTAAGCAGATACTCCCCAGGAGCTTTTCCACAACTATTGCCAACTAAAGAAGTCCAAGAGCCCCCATATTTAGGTTTAATCATAACATCTCCAGGCCCAACTTTTACTAAATTGACACAATAAGTTGATGAACCCCCAGTAGGATTATTGGTATATAACTTTCCTGTAGGTTTTATGTAGTATATGAAAATATCAGGATTAGGGCAAGTCTCTTCATTGTAATTACAATTCGGCCCAGTTGTACCATTTACATCAAATTTTATTTCTTCATAAGGTCTAGAACCGTCAAAAGATGATATTGGCAAATACCAATCAATACCTTCGATTGATGTAAATGTTTTTTCTCCTGCCTTACAATTTGTCGCACTACCAGATGCTTTATTAACTCTGCTTGCAAATAGTTCACAGAATTTTTCTTCTCCTGCGTATGTAATACCATTAACAGTAACTGCACCTATACTACCTAAACCAGTTCTTATTTGAGTAGGAGGATATAAATCTTCATCAAAAGCTATATCTGCAACAACATGTTCTACAATATAATTAGCTTTTTTATGAAGAGTTTCTAATTTGTCAGGTTGAGCGGACTTTATAACTGGTAATAATATTGCAGCTAAAATACCCAAAATAGCTAATGCTAAAAGCATTTCAGATAATGAAGTCCCTATTCTCTTTTTATGAATAACCTCAGTTAACCATTTCTTTCCACTATAAAGAAATGAATGTAATTTACTAATTTCTGAAATTTTCATATCCTCAACTCCTATAAACTATTCAATAAATCGTTTGTATATACTATAACATTATTTATTATACCACTTTTTAAGCCTTTTCACAACATGCCTCTTTTTTAAAGGGAAATAATGATTACAATTCGTAATATTTATTTTTATTCCTTGCCATGACTTAAAAAATTGTTGTATGATTGTTAAATAAACATGCTTGAAATTTTTAACATGCTTTACGTAATTAATAGGGATATAAATGGAGGTTAGTGTGAACTTAGTGGAAGACAAATTAAACTTATCTGAAAATGCCATAAAAGTTCTTGAAAAAAGATACTTAAAACGAGATAAAGACGGGAATTGTACAGAGACACCTGCTGATATGTTCAGACGTGTCGCTAAGACTATTGCAGAAGGTGATTTAAAATTTGGTAAATCACAAGCTGATGTTGATAAATTAACTGAAAGATTTTATGATGCAATTACAAATTGCTATTTTATGCCTAATTCACCAACATTGATGAATGCTGGGCGAGAATTAGGACAGCTTGCAGCTTGTTTTGTTCTTCCTGTAGAAGATTCACTTGAAGGAATTTTTGAAACAGTTAAAAATACAGCTCTTATTCACAAATCTGGTGGAGGAACAGGATTTTCATTCTCTAGATTAAGACCAAAAAATAGTGTAGTAAAATCAACTATGGGAGTTTCTTCTGGACCGGTTTCATTTATGGAAGTATTTAATGCTGCCACTGAAGCTGTAAAACAGGGAGGAACTCGTCGCGGTGCAAATATGGGTATTTTAAGAGTTGATCACCCTGATATTTTAGATTTTATTAACTGTAAGTCAGATAATAACAAATTAAATAATTTCAACATATCTGTAGCAATTACTGATAAATTTATGGAAGCTCTTAAAAACGGTACTGATTATGAATTAATTAATCCGCAAAATAATACAGTGGCTGGTAAACTAAGTGCTAAAAAAGTATTTGATTTAATTGTTGATGGAGCTTGGAGAAATGGAGAGCCAGGTATTATCTTTATTGATAATATGAATTCTGATAACCCTACACCATTAGTCGGGGCTATTGAATCCACAAATCCTTGCGGAGAAGTTCCTTTACTTGCTTATGAAGCTTGTAATTTAGGTTCAATTAATCTTGGAAAAATGGTAAAAGCAGACGGTTCTGTCGATTGGGATTTACTTGCAAAAACAACAAGAACTGCTATACGTTTCCTTGATAATGTAATTGCTGTAAATAATTATCCGCTTCCACAAATTTCAGAAATGGTTCAAAATAACCGTAAGATAGGATTAGGAGTTATGGGCTGGGCTGACATGCTTATGAAAATGGGAATTTCTTATGCTTCAGCTGAGGGCACAAAACTTGCCGGACAAATTATGGAATTTATTGATTACGAATCTAAATGTGAATCAATTGAGCTGTCAAAAGAACGTGGAAAATTTAACAATTTTAAAGGCAGTTTATATGACGGACAAAATTTCCTTTATAATAAATACAAAGGCAAATCTGCAGGAATTATTTCTGACGAAAAATGGAAAGAACTAGACAATTTGATTGAAAAATATGGTATTAGGAATGCAACAACAACTTGTATTGCACCAACCGGTACAATTTCAATGATTGCAGGTGCCTCCGGTGGCGTTGAACCATTATTTGGTCTTGTATTTTCAAGATTAATTATGGACGGTACTGAAATGCTTGAAATCAATCCTATATTTAAAGATTATGCAGTAAAACATGGTTTTTATTCTGAAGAATTGATGAAAAAAATTGCAGTAACAGGTTCTATAGCACATGTAGGCGGTGTTTCTGATGAAGTAAAACAAATATTTGTAACTGCCCATGACGTGTCTCCATATTGGCACGTAAAAATGCAGGCGGCATTCCAACTACATACAGATAATGCTGTATCTAAAACTGTTAATTTTGAAGAACATGCAACTAGAAAAGATATCGAAGAAGCATATGTTCTTGCTTATGAAAACAACTTGAAAGGAATTACTGTATATAGAAATAACAGTCGTCAGTTCCAGCCAATGAATCTTGATGACAAGAAAAAATCAGAAGAGACAAAAATAGAAACAAAAGAAACAATAGAAGAATACAATCCATCTGGAGAAGTTAAAACTGTAACTTGTCCTGAATGCGGTAATACAATTGAAATGGCTGAAGGATGCTTTATTTGTCTCAACTGCGGCTATTCAGGTTGTTCATAGAAAATTTTCTCAAAAATTCTGGTTGAGAAATGAATTAAGAAGAGAGAATAAATAGAGTGTTCTTCTAGAAGAACACTCTATTTGTAAATTATTGTAAAAGAAAAATCTTAAAATAGCATAAAAAAATTTTTTTAAGTATTAATACTATAAAACTGTACAAAAATTTCAGAGGTATATCTATGGAAACCGGAAAAATAATAAATATTGGCGGAAATCAAATTCAACAGACTAAAAAAGGTAATTTCCGAATTACAAATGCACAGGGTAAAACTAAAACTTTTTCTGAAGATGAAGTGATACTTCAGCTAACCAAAAATAGCGAAAAAGCAAGAAATGGCGAAGAATTTGAATTTAAAAAAGATTACAAAAATTCTATAAAAATAGCAGCAGGTATTGTTGGTGGAGCTGCAGTTACAGCAGGACTTGTTTATAGAAAAAATATCACAAAATTTTTCAATAAAATCGGTAAAAATATAAAAAATCTATTCAAAAAACGCATTAAAGATAATGGCAATATTGATGAATTGAGAAAGTTTTATAAATCATCAACAGAAATTCAAAATAATAAACATAGAGCCTTTATCGAAGATAATTTTACTCTTGAAGGTGAATTGAAAAATCTTGAAAGACGTAAACAAATGATTGAAGACGCAAAAGTAGTTTTTGCTAAATAAAACCGAATATAAATCTTATTTTATAGAATCACATTCTTGTATAGAATGTGATTTTTTTATATAATTACAATATGCTAATCACTATTGTCATAACCAGCTATAATTACCAAAAGTATATAAAAGATACTATCAATTCGGTTTTAAACCAAACTTATAAAAACTGGGAAATGATAGTCATAGATGATGCTTCGACTGATTCATCCGTTGAAATTATAAAAGAAATTTCAAAAAATGATACACGTATAAAATTAATTCAAAATAATAAAAATATAGGGTTAAAAAATTCAATTCAAAAAGCATTGAAAGAGGCTTCTGGAGAATGGATTGCCTTTCTAGAAAGCGATGATTTATGGAAAGAAGATTATTTAGAAAAAAAAATCGCGATAATCAACAAGGGTAACCATTTTGGGCTTATTTTTAACGATGCGGAATTATTCGGAACAAACAATTATAAAAAATTTCCGAAAGTAAAAGGAGAATTTCCCCGTAATATGTTTTATGAATTTGGAATATATAACCCAATATTAACAATGTCATCTATAATGGTACATAAAAATTTACTTAAACTAATTAATTTTGATACCCCTATTGATAAACTTTTAGACTGGTACATATATATTCAGCTTGCAAAACTAACTGATTTTTATTTTATACCAGAAAAGCTTACAAAATGGAGACAACACGAAAAAAGTTATATTAGCACAAATCCAAAATGCAAATTCAAATTAGCTAATATTTCTGCATATATCAATGTTTTAAAACAAGAACCCTTTAATTTAAGACTATTAATTTTTATCATTTATGCAACGGTTGGAATGTGTTTAAAAAGATTAAAATATTATCTAATCAGATAAAAATGGCAAGCAGTATTTAATAAAATTTGAAACAATCCTTCTTGGAGTTTTTCTTAAGTTTCCAACAAAATCAAAAATCCATATACGGAAAATTTTAAAGCGTTTTAGGTCAATATCTTTTACTTTTGTGCGTTCAAGATTTTTATAAATCAACTCAATAGGATAATCTTTTGGGATTACACTTTCCCAATCTGCAATTGTAGTATGAAAAGTATTCACTCCACGCAATATCGAGCACTTTAAAAGAGGCATTTTATATTTCAAAATAGCTTCACGCCATTTGAAAATAGTTATATTAGAATGGTATTTCCGTTTATATTTTATGGCATAATCAAATTTAAAACCGTTATCAGTCAATAATTTTGATAGACCAATTTCATATTTATTTATTATGTCAAATTTATCAGTTTCATCTTTGATAGATTCCATAAAATTTTTAAATATTTTTGACGTAAAAACTTGTTTTTTAAATACAAAGAAAAAGCTCTGAATATGTTCCTGCCATTCAAGATTCTTAGTCATCCCCCAAAAGTCGCAATCTCCTACCTGATTAATAATAGGTTTTAAAGGATATAAAGGGCCATAGCAGCTATCATTTATAAAACCAAGTTCATCAAAATCCTGCTCCAAGCCATTTTCCAATAAATAAAAATACCCTCTTTTATATGAGCCGAAATCATATTCATTATGATTTTCACAAATTATAAAATCAACGATACCATAAAGTTTTATTTTCTCATTATTCGGAATTTCCCGACAAGAAACAAATACAATTTTATCAAAAATTTCTTTTAAAGATTTTAGGTAATATATGACATAATCATCGACAATATTATCTTTATCGTAATGGGCAAAAACAGCTGCTCGTTTCATTTTTTTCTCCATAATAAGTATATCATATTTTTATGATATAATAAAACTCAACAGGTGGAAATATGGAAACAATTACAAAAGATAAAGAAATAATTGACATAGTAAAAAATACAGACTTACAGCACATCGCAATAATTATGGATGGAAACAGACGCTGGGCAAAAGAGAAAAATCTTCCATCCGCATTTGGACATAAAAAAGGTGTAGATGCACTTAAAGCTGCAATGAGGGCTTGTGATGATTTTGGGGTTAAATACTTAACAGTATATGCATTTTCTACAGAAAATTGGAATAGAAAAAAAGAAGAAGTCGACTTTTTAATGAACTTACTTGGTGAAACAATAAAAAATGAACTTAAAGAAATGCATGAAAATGGAGTCGTAATTAATTTTATCGGAGATTTAACAAAGCTTAGTTCCAAATTACAAGAAATACTTGCTCACGCAGTGGAAGTAACCAAAAATAATACAGGAGTCCATCTCCAAATTGCATTTAACTATGGTTCAAGAGATGAAATAGTTCACTCAGCTAAGCTTTTAGCCCAAAAAGTCCAAAATGGATTAATAACTATAGATGATATTTCAGAGGAACTTATTTCAAAAAACCTATATACAAAAGATATTCCAGATCCTGATTTATTAATCAGAACAGGAGGCGAAATGAGAATATCAAATTACTTGCTATGGCAGATTGCATATTCAGAAATTCTTGTAACTAAAACATACTGGCCTGAATTTAATAAAGATTCTCTTGCTGAAGCTATTATAGAATTTAATCACCGCCAGCGCCGTTATGGGAAATAAAAATTCAGGTAATAAAATGAAAATAGTTTTTGCAACAGGAAATCCTCACAAATTAAAAGAAATACAAGAAATAGCAGGAAATACAGCTATAGAATTTGTCTTACCTCCAGAAGGGTTTGATCCGATTGAAAATGGTAAAACCTTTGAAGAGAATTCATATATTAAAGCAAAAGAAGCTAATCGAATATCCAAAATGATGTCATTAGCAGATGATTCAGGACTTTGTGTAGAAGCATTGAACGGAGCTCCTGGATTATTATCTGCAAGATATGCTGAAACCCCACAGGCAAGAATTAATAAATTATTAAACGAACTTGCATCACACAAAAATAGAAAAGCTAAATTTGTATGTGCTATGACACTACTTGATGAAAATGGTAAAATAATCTTCCAAACAAGAGGAGAATGTCATGGAGAGATATCATATACCCAATCAGGCAATGGGGGGTTTGGTTATGATCCGGTTTTTCTAGTCGAAAATACAGGCAAAACTATGGCTGAAATGACAGAAGATGAAAAAAATACAATTTCTCATAGAGGTCAAGCCTTACGAAATGTCATAAAATTTCTAACACACCAGCCTATTGACATCTAATAAGCTATATAGTAGGATTTGACATTGTAAAATATTTGTTGTTTTTGCAACACACTAATAATTTGTTACATTATTAAAAACTTTGACAGAGTTGAAATTTAGCATACGATAAAAATAAGACATCATTTTTAAGACAAGGGAGCAATAATGAAAAAAAATATCATCATAATCGTTGCAATAATAATTGGCGCAATACTTTTTCGATATGGATCTACAATATTTGATAAAATTACACAAGGAAAAGCTGCAAAAAATAAACCTGCACCATCTGTAACTGTAGAAACCGTACAAAATGCTGATATTATAAGGAGTTTTGAGGCACCAGGCAGAGTAGTTTCTAAATATCAAGTAAATGTACTTGCACGTATTTCAGGATATTTACAAAAAAGTTTTTTTAAAGAAGGTGATTTTGTAAAAGCAGGTCAGACATTATTTTTAATAGAACCAACTGAATATCAAAATGCTTCAAATGTTGCAAAAGCAGATGTTGCGAATACAAAAGCTCAACTTGCATACGCAGAAAAACAACTAGCTCGTGCAGCAGAACTAGTAAAAAAAGATTACATTGCGAAAGCACAATATGATAACCTTCTAGCTCAAAGAGATTCACTAAAAGCACAACTAGCCTCAGCTCAGGCACGATACAATGACAGCAATCGTAATCTTAGCTATACACTAGTTAAAGCACCTGTGGATGGACGTGTCGGGATAATATCTGTTACTGTAGGAAACTATGTATCACCAACATCAGGAGCATTGACAACATTAAATAGTACAAATCCTATATATGTAACTTTTCCTATAGACTCTACTGATTATGCGCAATTATCAAATGCAGATAAGGCTAATAATAAAAATAGAAAAGTTGAATTGTATTTTCCTAACGGAATAAAATATGAATTTGATGGGAAACAGGATTTTCAAGATAACAAAATAGACCAATCAACAGGTACCGTTACAATGAGAGCTACTTTCGAAAACCCTAATAATTCACTTCTGCATGGTGAATTTGTTACTGTAAAATTATACTCAAACAATCAGGTAAAGACACCTATAGTACCCCAAACAGCAGTTCTTGAGAATCAGGCTGGTAAATATGTATATAAAATTAATGATGAAGAACTTCCAGAACTTGTATATATAAAAACTGGAGAACAAAGTGGAAAAAATTGGACAATAAAAGAAGGACTAAAAGCTGGAGATCGAATTATTACAGACGGACTTCAAAAAGTCACTCCAGGTAAACCTGTTACTATAATTTCAGAAGAAGAAATGGAACAATTAAAAAAGAATGAGCCAATGGCAGACACAACTAAACAAAAAGGGAAAAAATAAATGACTGAAAAATCAGGTAATATATTTATACAACGTCCAAAACTAGCAATAGTAATTTCACTTGCAATTATGCTTGCAGGAATGCTAATGATAAAAACTCTGCCATTAGAAGAATACCCTTCAATTACTCCGCCTCAGGTTGTAGTAACTGCAACCTATGCCGGTGCAAGCTCTGACGTAATAGAATCAACAATTGCAGCACCTGTAGAGGCACAATTAAATGGTGTTGAAGATATGATTTATATGTCATCAACTTCACAAAACGGGCAATATCAACTTACATTGTATTTTGATATCGGTTCAGACCCTGATATGGCTGTCGTAAATGTACAAAATAAACTACAGCTAGTCACCCCAAGACTTCCAGAAGAAGTAAAACGATATGGGCTTTCTGTTCAAAAAACCACAGGCGGACCTGGTTTATTAATGATTTCAATTAACTCTCCTAGCGGGACTTATGATTCTTTATACATTGCAAACTACGCATCAATTTATATTAAAGATGAATTAGCGCGTATTAAAGGTGTAGGTAAAGTTTCAGTATTCGGCTCTTCTGATTATTCAATGAGAGTGTGGCTTGATGCTACCAAAATGGCTAATCTAGGTATTTCAGTAAGTGATGTCAGCTCAGCTATCCAAGCTCAAAATATCCAATCTCCTGCAGGGGATTTGGGTGTTGAACCTATGATAAATAAACAATTAATTAAGCTAACAATGAGGACAAAGGGACGACTACAAACACCAGAAGAATTTGAAAACATCATTGTCCGCTCAAAACCTGATGGTTCTCAAGTAAAAATAAAAGATATCGGACGAGTAGAACTAGGTGCAGAAAGTTATTCCTACTTTTCACGTATAGGGGGAAGACAATCCGCCATTATATCAGTCAGCCAGCTTCCAGAAGCTAATGCTATTGATTTATCCAATAAAATAAGAGCAAAAATGAAAGAATTAAGCAAAGGCTTCCCTCAAGGTATTGAATATAAAATTCAACGTGATGAAACAGAATTCGTTAGAGAATCCATAGATGAAGTTATTCACGCAATAACCCTTGCAATTATATTGGTTGGTATCGTAACATATATGTTCCTAGGCAGTGCAAGAGCTGCATTTATACCATTTTGTGCAATTCCGGTATCATTAATCGGTGTATTTATATTTATGAGTCTTCTCGGATTTTCAATAAATCTGTTAATTTTATTCGGACTAGTACTCGCCGTTGGACTCGTAGTAGACGACGCAATCGTTGTACTTGAAAATACTCAAAGACACATTCAAGAAGGTAAAGACCCGAAAGAAGCTACAGAAATAACAATGAAAGAAGTATTCGGAGCTGTACTTGCAACATCACTAGTTTTGATGGCAGTATTCGTGCCTGTATCCTTTATGTCTGGAATTACAGGACAAATGTTCAGACAATTTGCTCTATGCATAGCTTCATCAATCGGGCTTTCTACACTTGTTGCACTTACTCTTGCACCTGCTTTATGTGCGATGATTTTAAAAACAGGTGAGGAACAAAGTGATTTTAAAATAATTCAAGATTTCGATAACTGGTTCAATAAAATTAGAAATAATTACCTTGACGGTGCTAAAATATTTATCAATTCACCTCAAAAAACCATTTTTACATTCATTCTAATCATATCACTTATCATAGGAATGTTTAAAATAATTCCTACAGGATTTTTACCAACAGAAGATAAGGGCGCAATTTTCACACAGATTCAGCTTCCAGAGGGCTCTTCTGCGTCAAGAACTGATATGGTCGCAACAGAAATCGAAAATAGACTCCTTCAAATTCCTGGAATAAAAACAACTATCACTCTTGTAGGATACTCTGGAGAAAATACAGCGCTTATAGTTTCACAATTAGATGCCTGGTCAAAGCGTAAGAAAAAAGATTTACAAATGTCTAGTATCTTAAGCAGAGTTCAAAAAGAGTTCTCAACATACCCTTCTGCAACAATAGCATCATTTTCACCACCATCAATTTCAGGTCTTGGTATGTTTGGAGGATTTGAATATGAACTTTTGGATAAAGGTAACAGAACGCCTCAAGAATTATATAACGAAGCGATGAAATTGATTGCAGAAGCAAATAAAAATCCTGCATTTTCAATGGTTTATACATCTTTCACAGCTAATTTACCCCAATTACTTATTGATGTAGACTCTGCAAAAGCTATGGCACAGGGTGTACAAATTTCTGAAATATACAATGCCCTTGCGGCTTATTTCGGTAAATCATATATCAATGATTTCAACAAATTTGGACGAGTATATCGTGTATATATGCAGGCAGACGCGCCATACAGGGAAAAACCTGCTGATCTTGATAAAATATTCGTAAAAAATGTATATGGGAAAATGGTTCCATTATCAGCTGTAGTAAAAGTTAGAAACGTAGTAGGGCCATATAGTTTAACAAGGTTTAATATGTATCCAGCAATCACAATTAATGGTATGGCAAGATCAGGCGTAAGTTCAGGTCAAGCAATGCAAGCTATGGCTGAACTTTCTGATAAAATACTCCCTAAAGATATGGGATATGCTTGGTCTGGAAGTGCTTTACAAGAACAGGAATCCAGCGGTCAAATTGGGCCGATTCTTGCAATGTCATTAGTATTTATTTACCTATTCCTAGTAGGTCTATATGAAAGCTGGATGCTTCCAGTAGCAGTTTTATTAATATCTCCAATAGCACTTGTTGGAGCATTATTATTCCAATACGTTGCAGGATATTCACTGGATATCTATGCTCAAATCGGACTTGTAATGTTAATAGGCTTAAGTACAAAACAGGCAATTTTAATTATAGAATTTGCAAAAGATGCCCATGAAGCTGGTATGAACATAAAAGATGCTGCAGTGCAGGCTGCAAAATTAAGATTTAGAGCAGTTATGATGACAAATATTGCATTCATTCTAGGTCTGCTTCCACTTGTATTTGCAAACGGAGCAGGTGCAGCAAGCAGACACTCAGTTGGTATGACCGTATTTGGAGGAATGATTGCTGTAGCATTTATAGGGACATTCTTGGTTCCTGCTTTTTATGTAATGATAGAAGAATTTAAAATAAATGCAGGCAGGATTATAAAAAATATAAGGGATAAAAAATAAATGTTAAAAAAAATAATTGCATTAACTTTAATATTAACACTCACAAGCTTTCCAGTAATAGGGAAGGAGAATATTGGTAATAAATTAAATAATAAAGAATATCCGGATTCTCAATCAGTTTTACCGAAAGAATCCGATAAAACTGATTTTGTAATAGAAGGTTCTGTAGAAAAAAGTGTTGATATGACTTTAGATAAATGTATTGAACTGGCACTTGGCAATAATCCTCAAATCAATGCTGCATTTCAAGACATATTAGCTTCTGATGCAAGAATAAAACAAGTCTGGTCAAACTATTTCCCACAATTAAGCTGGCAAACAGGTTATACAAAAATCAGACAACTGCAATTATCTGATGCATTAGGTCAAAATTTAACATTCAATTACTATATACTTGGTCAAATTACACTTCAGCAAATGTTATATGACTTTGGAGTTACCCAAAATCAGGCAACACTTAAACGTTTAGACTATGAAGCTTATAAAACAACATTAACAGGCATTATAAACGACATAATCTATCAAACAAAAGATGCATATTACAATTTACTATACGCACTTGAAAATAAAAGAGTCGCAGAAGATACTGTTGAAAAATTTGAGATGTTCTACGATCAGGCAAAAGCATTCTATCAAATTGGAATGAACCCTAAAGTAGATGTAACAATTGCTGAAACAAACCTTAGCAGTGCAAAATTAAAATTAATTCAAGCAGATAATGCTGTTGAACTGGCAATAGCCAGACTTAATAATGTAATGGGAGTCCCTTTTATAGATAAATACAACGTTCAAGAAAGATTAACTTACACACCAGTAGATGTAACGCTTAATAAGTCCGTAGAAATTGCAAGAGAAGCAAGACCTGAACTACATTTAGCAGAACTCAAAGTTGAAAGTGCTAAGCAGACTCTAAAACTTGTAAAAAAATCATATTTTCCAACGATATCAATAGAAGGACAATATCAACGAGGTGGTAAAAGCTGGAACTCAAACTATGGTTACAATTTAGGCGGTTATCTTAATTTTCCTACAATAAACGGTATGTTAATCCGGAATGAAATAAAAGAAGCAAGATACTTGTATGACAAAGAACTTGCAAATGCTCAAAATACACAAAACACAATCTATCTTGAAATACAAAACGCATTTTTAACACTGCAAGAAAAGAAAAATCAAATACCGGTATCAATGCTGCAAGTTAAGCAATCAAAAGAAAATTACGAACTTTCTTATGGAAGATATAAAGTAGGTGAAGCAAGCCCTACCGAACTAAAAGATGCTCAAATTCAATATCAAGAGTCCCAGCTGAATTATTATGCCACACTGTATCAATATAATTCAGCAAGAGCTGCCTTAGAAAAAGCTATAGGTAAAAACTTAATACCAGAAGAAGATATTATTGAACTAAAAGCTAACGGATAAAGTGCTATATAAAGGCTTTTTACATAAAACTTAACATATCTTTACAAAACGATTTCTAAAAAAGCAATTTTTTCTTAGTTATATACTTTATATATATGTAAGAGATAAGAGAGAAGAAAGAGAGCTAAAATGTTAGCAGCAACAGCAGATTCACATAACGATACTTCAGGAAACGGTCAATTTGGTTCATTGACTCGTAAAAGAAGAGGCAATAAAAGAAATACTCAAGGTTTCAGTATTGAAAATTACAGCTACCTTGATAAAAGAGATAAAAGAATGCGTTTTAATAATGCAAAAGATCCAATCTATTACGTTTTTGATTGCATCGAAAACAGACCAGTTACAACACTTGCAAAAGAATTCGTAAAAGATTCTTTCAAAGATATTATACATTTTGTATCAACAGTCGTTGCTTAATTAATAGGAAAAAGCAAAAGGAAAAGGTTTTAATTAATAAGGAAAATAGGAAAAGGAATTAAAAATACAGGACGGTAAAACCGTCCTTTTTTATTGCATTTTAGTCCTTTACAATACTTTACAATATAGTTAATAAAAAGGCAATTTTTTTAACAGTAAATACTTTATATATATACAAAGGAAAAACAAGGGATTGCTATATGGTAAAAGGAATTGAAAAAATTGATTTTCAAACACAAGGATATGTAAGTCCTTTATTTGCTGGTGTAAAACAAGAGAAAATAAACTCAGTTTTTGCAACAAATCCTATAACAGCATCTAAACAAAACGCTAAAGCTGAAGAGAAAAAAGCTGAAGCAATGGAAAATGCATTAAACGGAGTAAGCGATCCTGAAACAAGAGCTGCAATAAAAGATGCTTACTATAATGGCAATCCTACAAGAGCTTTCATTGATTACTTAATCAAACGCCACGAAAAACAACAAGAAAAATTTGAAGCAGCTTGGGCTGAATATCAAGCATCAAAAAATAATCTTCAATTCTATAAAAAAATATGCGAAACAGTAACTAAAAAATATGAAAATTCTGACAGTAACTATGAACAAGGCTTAATTACAAAAGCTGACAAAAATTATACTAATGCAGAAATGACAACAGATCAGCTTTTAGATAAAGCAAGTATGATCGCACATAGCTTTATTGCTTAATTTGTAACGTGATTTTAACAGAACGGTTGATTTTTTTTTTTGATATATTATCATTTGCAATGTAGAGTGCTTACGCCAAATAGTCACTCAACAATGTAAAGGAAAAAATATGTCAATTAACTTAAAAAACAAACAAGACATCATTAAAGAATATGGTGCTAACGAAAAAGATACCGGTTCTGTAGAAGTTCAAATTGCAATGTTAAGTCAAAAGATTACAGAATTAACAGAACACTTAAAAACTAACCAAAAAGATTTCGCTACAAAAAGAGGTCTTTTAATGATGGTTGGTAGAAGAAAAAGATTACTCTCTTACCTTAAAGATAGAGATCTTGAAGGATACAGAGCGCTTATCAAAAAACTCGGTATCAGAGGTTAATTTTCAAAAACAGGAAAAAGGCACCCTATGTTGGGTGCCTTTTTTAGTAATAGGAGCTTTATGAAAACATTAAAATCAATGAGACTGCACATTGGAATTTTTGGGAAAACTAATGCAGGGAAATCATCATTCCTTAATAGAATAACTAATCAAGATGTTTCAATAGTATCTGATATCGCTGGAACTACAACAGATGTAGTTGAAAAATCTATGGAACTTTTGCCTGTAGGACCTGTAAATTTTCTTGATACCGCTGGGATTAACGATGAAACAATACTTGCAGAAAAACGTCTTGAAAAAACAACTAAAATAATTAATCGTACTGACATTGCGGTTATCGTATGTGATTATAAAGGCATTGATGATTATGAAATAAATTTAATAAAGAAATTAAATGCTTTAAATATCCCATATTTGATTGTAATAAACAAAAATGATATTAAGAGAATTACAACAAATAAACTGGATGAAATCTACAATATAACAGACAACGTACTTATTACATCCGTAATTAACGATAATGATTTAGTATATAAATTCAAAAATTTTTTAATAAAATTACTACCTGAAGATTTTGTAAACCCTCCAAAAATCGTAGGTGATTTAATTCCACCCAAAAGCACAGTAATACTTGTAATTCCAATTGACAAAGAGGCTCCAAAAGGTAGAATTATCCTTCCACAAGTGCAAACTTTGCGAGATCTTCTAGACAGTGATTGCTTAAGCTATGTTGTAAAAGAAAGTGAATTAAAACAAGCACTTGATAACCTTAAAGAACCTCCTGCTCTGGTTGTAACGGATTCACAAGCATTTAAATCTATTTCAGAAATTGTAACCAAAGATATTCCACTCACATCATTTTCAATACTCTTTGCAAGACTTAAAGGAGATTTAAACGCATTCAAAGAAGGTGCCAAAGCAATAGAAAATCTAAAAGATGGAGATAAGGTTCTAATTTTAGAAAGCTGTACACACCATGCTATTGAAGATGATATCGGACGAGTAAAAATACCAAACCTTTTAAGGGAAAAAACAGGTAAAAACCTTATCATAGAAAATTATGCCGGACACGATTTTCCAGATATAAAAGAATATAAACTCATAATTCACTGTGGAGCCTGTATGACAAATCGAAGAGAAATTCTATCAAGAATAATAAAAGCAAACGAAGCCAAAATCCCAATAACAAACTATGGAATTACAATTTCATACTGTCTTGGAATTTTAGAAAGAGCAATGAATATTTTTCAAAAATAGAACAATCAAGCTTGCCATATCAGGCTAAATACGTTAGAATAATAATATAGTTGAGAGGATAACTAATGAAAATTACAGTATGTATGGGCAGCTCTTGCTTTGCCAGAGGCAATGCCCAAAACCTTGAATTCATTGAAAATTTCATAAAAGAACATAAGCTGGAAGCAGAAATTGAATTAGCCGGTAATCGATGTGAAGGCAAATGTGCAACCGGTCCCAATATTATAATTGACGGTGTAGAATATTCCGAAATGAATGAAGAAAAATTAGAAGAAATTCTTAAATCAAAAATCTAATTATTTTAGTTTCTGCAATTATAAATAAAAAAGGAGTTTAATATGAATAACCAGTATCCAGTATATACACTGTCAAATGAATGCCATGACTGCTATAGGTGTGTACGTGAGTGCTTAGTAAAAGCAATTAAAATAGAAAATGGACACGCATCTGTTATTCCAGAAAAATGTATTGCCTGCGGACATTGCGTAAAAGCTTGTCCTTCAAATGCAAAGCGAGTTAGAGTAGACATTGATAAAGCTAAAAACCTTATACTCGCACAAAAACAAGTATATGTGTCCTTAGCACCAAGCTGGAGCGGAGTTTTTGATTATTCTCCTGAAAAAATGATTTCTATTTTAAAAAAACTTGGATTTAAAGAGGTGTCTGAGACAGCACTTGGGGCTCAAGAAGTATCAATTAAGACTGCTCAAATGCTTAATGATGCAGAAAAAGGACTCTTTATATCCAGTGCTTGTCCTGTAATTGTAGATTTTATAAGACTATATCATCCAGAATTTACAAAATATATTACACCAATAGGCTCTCCAGCAATGACACATGCCAAAATGTTAAGAGAAAAATACGGTGATGACATTGCAATTGTATTTATCGGGCCTTGTATTGGAAAGAAAAATGAGGTCAAATATAGCGGTTTATATGATGTTGCACTCACATTCAAAGAATTAAAAGTGTGGATACATGATGAAATTGTAGATCCATCAACAGTACCTGTGGATCCACAAAATAAATTTGTTCCAAATACTGCGTATGAAGGGGCATTGTACCCAATTGATGGCGGTATGAACGAAACAATAAAACGAATCGGGATAAAAAAAGAAGTTCAATTAATGGATATTGCAGGTCTAGAGTCTTTTGATAAAGCTCTAAATAATTTTAATCCAGATAAACTGGATAAGGTTATATTTGTGGAAGCACTTTCCTGTGAAGGAGGGTGTATCGCAGGGCCTTGTATAACTACAGATAAAGCTGGTATCAGTATTGTATCTGATATACTTACAAAGGCAAAGGAACGAGAAATTATACCAAAATCACCTTCAGTAGTTGTACCATATGATATACATGAGAAAAAAATTGTTGATTCACAATATCCTATAGAAGAAATATTAAAAACCCTAAAAAGAATTGGTAAACATTCAGTAGATGATGAACTAAATTGCGGTGGATGTGGATATGCAACTTGCAGAGATTTAGCAAAAGCACTCCTCGATGGAGATGCAGAGCCTTCAATGTGTGTTTCATATATGAGAAAAATTGCAATGAAAAAAGCTGCAGCACTTGTTAGGTGTATGCCTGCAGCTGTTGTTGTGGTAGATCGAAGTATGAACATAATCGAGGCAAATGAAAGTTTTATGAAAATGTTTACTGGTGACATGTTTGAAATATTTAAAGCAAGACCAGAAGGACTAGCCGGTGCAGCTTTAGATAGAATAATAGACTTTTCTGATTTATTCAAAACTGTTTTAAAATCAGGAAAAGAATTACATAAAGAACGTTATGCCGTAAAAAATAATCTATATGATATTAGTGTATTTACAATAGAAGAAAACGAAATAGTAGGTGCAGTAGTTTCAGATGTTACCCAATCCGAAACTAATAGAGAAAAAATCTCTCAAAAAGCACATGAAGTTATTTCAAAAAATATATCCATAGTTCAGGAAATTGCCTGTCTATTAGGAGAACACATGGTGGAAACTGAAACACTTCTAAGTTCTATTGCAAACGATTTTGATGATACTGATGATGAAAAGAAAAAGGTGGAATAACCCGTAATGTTCATAGATATAGATTGCAGTCAGATGAAAAAATATAACCAAAATGCTTACGGAGATTACTTTGTTTCTAAAAGGTATCCAGATGAAGCAAGACTTATTGCTGTGCTATCCGATGGACTAGGCAGCGGGATTAAAGCTAATATTTTATCCTGTATGACTGCAACAATGCTTTTACGCTTCATTGAAAACCAGCAAATACCAATAAAAAAAGCTGCAGAAATTATTATGAACTCCCTGCCTGTATGTAAAATTCGAAGAATAAGCTATTCGACTTTTTCAGCAATAGATGTCGACGACGACGGAAATGCCAAAATTGTAGAAGAAGGCAATCCGGAATTTTTATGGATTCGAGACAACGAAATAATGAATCCACCTTATGAAATTATTCAATCAAAAACTTTTAAAAATAGAAAATTAAAAATATACAAACCAAAATTAAAACTCGGAGATCGCCTAATATTTTGTTCGGACGGAGTAACACAGGCTGGACTTGGCGGAGGGAGGTTAAAACTGGGACTTCGCAGAGAAGGATTAATTATTTTAGTAAAAGATAAACTTGCAGAAAAGCCTGATATTTCAAGTTCTGAGCTTTCAAAATACATAGTTACTCAAGCAAAAAATATTGAAACAGATAAAAATCCACGAGATGACATTTCTGCTTGTGTTTTATATTTTAGAGAACCTCGAGAATCGATTATCTTCACTGGCCCGCCATATCATCAACAAAAAGATAAAGAATATGCTGAAATGTTTGCAAATTTTAAAGGTAAAAAAGCAATAGCTGGAGGAACAACAGCTAACCTAATTTCTAGAGAATTAAACCGACCAATTACAATGGATACAACAATAAGCATAGGTAAACTCCCTGCATGTTCATATATGGAAGGGGTTGATCTGGTTACAGAAGGTATTCTTACATTAACAAAAACTTTAGAATACTTAGAAAACAATAATCCAGATATTGACAATGCAGCAGGTAAATTGGTAAAATTCTTATTAGATAGCGACTGCATTAATTTTATGGTTGGTGCAAAGCTAAATCAAGCACACTATGATCCTGCATTGCCAATAGAAATAGAAATTAGAAAAAATATTATCAAAAAAATGGCTAATGTACTTCAAGATAAATACTTTAAAAAAGTAAGTGTACAATATATGTAAGAAGTATCAGTAAAAGGATTATATGTAACAACAGAATCACAAAAAAGGGAAAGAACAGCAAAATTCCAGTTTGGATAGGAAAAGTTAACGTAAGTTGACGGAAAGGATAAAAAGATGAGTGAAAAAATTAGTGTTAAAGTTTGTTTAGGAACAACATGTTTTGTTATGGGTTCAGCAAATTTACAAGAACTAATCGAGACTGTACCTGCTAAATATGGTGATAAAGTATCAGTAATAGGAGTTCCTTGCTTAGGCTTATGTTCAATTGACTGGGAATTTTCTAAAGCTCCATATGTAAAAGTCGATGATGATGTAATAAAAGAAGCAACAGTTGAAAAAGTATTAAAAGCCATAGATGAAAAATTGGCAGCTAAATAATTATAAAAAAGTCCTCTCTTGAAAAAGAGGACTTTTTTTTGATTAAAAGCACTATAACAAGCACAATTTTTGAAAAATTTCATGTTTATGCGATAATTAGAGTATTGGTGAAAGAATAAAGAAGGAAGTTAGGAATATGGCTATAAACACCCCAAAACAGACATCACATCTAAAAAGAGAGATTTTAGTCAGATTAATAAAATCATTTCTTAGTGACAATTTTGAAGAGAACACACGTTTAATACCGTATGATATGCGACCAAAAGGACATGAAGTTCCATACAGATGTTGTATTTATAAAGAACGTGCAATTTTAAGGGATAGAACAGTTGCGGGACTTGGTTTTTCTATTGAGGAGACTGAAGATAGTACATTGCTTTCCGATTTAGCAAAAAAAGCTATAGAAAGAAAAGAGCCTGAAGAAAATCCTCTTACAGTATTAACAACCGCTTGTAAAGGTTGTGTACCTTCAAGAATTTACGTAACAGACCTATGTCAAGGATGTGTAGCAAGACCTTGCGTAAACACTTGTAAATTTGGAGCAATAAGCATTCAAAACGGTAAGTCAGTAATCGACCCTGCTAAATGTAAAAATTGCGGAATGTGTGCCCAAGTATGTCCATATCAAGCAATACAAAAAATTATAGTTCCATGTGAAAATGCTTGTCCTGTAGGTGCAATCGCAAAAGGGGAAGACGGACATGCACAGATTGATTTTTCAAAATGTATATCTTGCGGTAAATGCGTATCAGCATGTCCATTCGGTGCAGTTCATGAAAAGAGCCAAATTATTGATGTATTAAAAAATATCAAAGCAGGCAAAAAAGTAATAGCAATGATTGCCCCTGCAATGATGGGACAATTGCCTTGTACACCAAAACAATTAAAAGAAGCAATCCAAAAGCTAGGATTTGCAGATGTCTATGAAGTAGCACAAGGTGCAGATGTAACATCTAAAACTGAAGCTGCAGAATTTGTAGAAAGACTTGAGGATGGTGCAGAATTTATGACAACATCTTGCTGTGCAGGATATAACGAACTTGTAGAGAAACATATCCCGGAAATGAAACCATTCCGCTCTGATACAAAAACTCCAATGTACTACACTGCAGAAATAGTTAAAAAGGAAAAACCAGAAGCTGTTACAGTATTTTTCAGCCCTTGCGTTGCAAAAAGGCGTGAAGCATTACAAAATCCAAATGTTGACTACGTATTGAATTACGAAGAAGTAGGCGCTTGGTTCATTGCATTAAATATCCAAGTAGCAGAATGTGGAGAAAGTGAATTTAAAACAGAAGCATCTGCAGAAGCAAGAAATTATTGTGTCACAGGCGGAGTAGCAAAAGCTGTACAGACTTTACTACCTGAAGAAATCCCAGCACACCCTGTAATAATTGACGGATTAAACAAACAATCCATTAGAGATTTGAAAAAATATGCTAAAAATGGTATGTGTGATTTAGGTAATCTCATTGAAGTAATGGCTTGTACAGGGGGCTGTTTAGGTGGTAATGCTACAGTAAATGCTTTTAAACCAGCATTAAAGCAAGTCACAACTTATGTAAATGAAAGCGAATCACTAAAAGACTCTATAAAAGCAGAAAAATAACAAAATAAACTCTAAAAAAGTCCCGATTTTTATCAGGACTTTTTTAGAAGAAATTTCAATATTTGTTATATAATAAATTTATGGAAAAGAAGAGAAAAATAAGCATTATAGGTTCTACTGGCTCAATAGGAACCCAAGCATTAGAAGTTATAGAAAAACTTCAGGATAAATTTGAAATTATAGCTCTCGCTGGGGGACACAATAAAGAACTTTTAGAAAAACAAGCTAAAAAATTTAAACCACGATATACAGTGCTTGGAGAAGATGGACTAGATAGAATTTGTAATGATAAAGAAAATGACATAATTCTTGTTGCATGTTCTGGCAAAATCGGATTAAAACCGACATTAAAAGCTATCGAAAACGGTATTGATATCGCACTTGCTAATAAAGAAACTCTTGTTATGGCAGGAGATATAGTAATGGCTGCAGCAAAAAAATATGGAGTAAAAATTATTCCAGTAGATAGCGAACATTGTGCAATTCATCAGTGCATAAAGGATATCAACCAAGTTAATAAACTTATAATAACCGCAAGCGGCGGACCATTTTTGCATAAAACTGTTGAAGAAATGAAAAATGCTACAGTAAAAGAAGCTCTAGCTCACCCAAGATGGAATATGGGCAAAAAAATCACTGTAGACAGTGCAACTTTAATGAATAAAGGGTTGGAAATCATAGAAGCTCACCACCTCTTCGGATTTGATTATGATGATATAGATGTTGTTGTACACCCACAAAGTATTGTGCATTCTGCTATCGAATATAAAGATGGAAGCGTTATTGCACAATTAGGACTTCCAAGTATGCATATTCCAATCCAATATGCAATTACTTATCCTGAACGCTATGAGGGAATTAAGTCAAAAAGCTTCAGTTTTGCAGAAATCGCACGACTGGACTTTGAAAAACCTGATTATGAAAAATTTCCAACAGTGAAACTTGCTTATAAAGCAGGAAAAATAGGCGGAACAGCAACAGCATGTCTTAATGCTGCAAATGAAGAAGCTGTATTTGCATTTTTAGATGACAAAATTAAGCTCTATGAGATTTACGAAATTACCAAAAAGATTTTTGACGAACATGAGGTTATAAAAAATCCTACAATAGACGAAATCTTTAAAGTTGATAGCGAAATTAGAATTTTAACCCAAAATTATATCTCAAATTATTCTAAATAATGTTTTGGAGAATAATAATATTTAAAAAATAATTCATTTTTATTTTTGCAAATTTTTTCAAAAGAGTTGGTATATTTTATTATAATTTCATTATTTTTTGTAAAATACACAAGAATTTCTTTGTCGTAACTATCCAAAAGCACCCAAATAACATTATTTTATATAATACCAGTTAAAAATTTGCTTTCAATAATTTTTGGCATTATTTTTTCGGCGCAGTCGTCTGGTTCAAATTCAAAAAGATTTTATGTTCTTCCATAACGTCAGCCATGCAAACGGCTTGTCTTTTAATTAAAAATTGTATTTGTCCTCCTTTTTTACAAAATATCAAGTGGATCTACATCAATTGCGAGTTTAACATCTTTTGGCATAGTAATTTTATTCAAGAAACTTGAAATAAAATTATGACCTTTTTCTTCTAATTTATTTTTTATTATAATTTGAAATCTGTAATATCCATTAATACGTTCAATCACACAAGGAGTCGGGCCTAGCACTTCTAATCTTTCTGAAATTCCGTACTTTTCAATCATCATACACATTCTTAGTGCAATTTCCTGTGCTGACTTTTCTGCTCTAAAATTATTTATTGAACTAATTATAAGTCTAATCATTTGACTGAACGGTGGATAATCAAATTCCTCTCTTGCAACAATTTCTGTATTGTAAAATTCTGAATAATTTTGAGACTTTGCACTTGCTAAAGCGTAATAGTCAGGATTGTAAGTTTGAAAAAGGACTCTGCCGGTGAACTCGCCACGTCCGGCTCTGCCTGCGACCTGAGTTAAGAGTTGAAACCCTCGTTCAGAAGCTCTAAAATCCGGCAAATTAAAGCTTGCATCAGCAGAAATAACTCCCACTAATGTTACATTAGGATTATCAAGTCCTTTTGCAATCATTTGTGTACCTACAAGAATATCTATATCCCCTTTTTGGAAACGTTCAAGTAGTCTTATATGTTCGCCTTTTCTTACAAGTATGTCACTATCAATTCGTTCAATTGTATTATCAGGGAATAAATCTTTTACATACTGCTCTATTTTTTGAGTACCCGTACCACTATTTTTTAATGCATCCGATCCACATTCAGGACAAAAATCCGGAAAATACGAAATATGGTTACAATAATGACATTTTAATTGTTGATCTTTCGCATGCCATATCATTGGAATTGCACAATTTGGACACTCAATAACATGCCCGCAGGCCTGACATTGTGTGAATGTTGAAAATCCTCGCCGGTTAATCAGAAGTATAACCTGCTGTCCTTTTTCAATGGTTTCAGAAATTGCAGTCTGCAAAGGTTTTGATATAACACTTTTATAGGCTGCTTTTGAGTATTCCTGCATATTAATAACAGTAACAGGTGCAATAGGAGCATTACGGTATCTATGTTTCATCTCAAAAAGATTACCCGAATTTACAGCCCTGTAATAAACTGATATATCAGGAGTCGCCGAACCTAAAAGTAGAGGGCAATTATGAAATTCTGCAAGTTTTTGAGCAACAACTTTTGCGTCATATCTTGGAGCAGGACTTGTTTGTTTATAAGCTCCCTCATGCTCCTCGTCAATAATTATAAGCCCGATATTTTTTAAAGGCGCAAATACAGCAGATCTGGCTCCAGCAAGAATTTTTATATCATCCTTATAAAGTCTTTGCCAAACATCATATCTTTCTCCGTCGGAAATACTGCTATGCCATATCGCAACATCTTTTGTGCCGAACTTTTTAGCTAAACGCTTGGTAAGTTGTGACGCAAGAGCGATTTCTGGAGCTAGAAAAAGAACATTTTTACCTGCTTTAATCGTATCGTCAATAAGTTTAAAATACACTTCAGTCTTACCACTTGCTGTAACACCGTAAAGAAGCATTTGCGCTGAGGAATTTTCTTTAATCTTTTTAGATATCCCATTATATGCACTTAATTGTTCACCCTCAAGAGTAGATAATGGTTCTGTATTTTCAATTTTCAAAATATCTAGAGGATTTCTATAGATTTCTTCAGTTACAAGCCTTAAACATCCTAAATTTTCTAACTTTTTTATTGTAGCTCTTGTAGTTTTAGCATACTTTTCAAATATAACAAGCGGCATTTTGCCACTTTCTTTCAGCTTTTGAAGCACTTCCATCTGCCTTTTGGTAGCGCCTTCAATAGTTATAAATTCAACCAACTGTTCGGTTTTTGATGCTTTTTCTATTAGTTTTAACGGAATTGCTGCATTCAATACAGTAACCAAATCACAGCAATAATAATTTGCAACCCATTCAAGCAATTTTAAATAATCAATAGAAAAAAGCGGAGTTTCATCTAAAATCTTACTAATTTTTTTAGCCTTAATTTCCTCTGGTAAATAATCTGAAAATCCTACACAAAAAGCATTTATAAGACCTTGCCTCCCAAAAGGCACCAAAATTGCCTGACCAATCTGAATTTTATCTTTCATCTCATCAGGAATTAAATAACTAAAAGTTTTAACTCCAAGCCCCTTAATATTAACAAGAGCAAGAGCATATTTACTCAATGAATTCTCCTTTTATCATAATGCGCTCTTGCAAATATTAACAATATAAATTCACAAAAGCGCAAACTTTAAAATTTAAAATATTAATATCCAGCTTATTCCTCTGCCATGAATTCTTTTTTAGCTTCTTCTATAGCATCTGAAAGGATATCAAGCTGGTCTGGTGCAAAAGTTACGCCTTTTTTAGTAGGGAGCCATGTTGCACCATCATCTGTTGTATAATAAATTCTTAAATTAAAATAACTTCTTCCCTTATATTCACTTACAGAAATTTGTAATTGCTCTGTATCACTTCTATCAATAGTTGCTAAAATTTTCGCATCTGCCATTCTTTATCTCTCCTTATTATAAATAGACTACTTGAAAATGATAACATAGAAAAATTTTAAATAACAGAAATTTAAATTAAAAGTTTGTAACAAAAAAAAGCTATAAAATTTTTTTTGTGATAAAGTGTGAATTAGACACATAAAAAACAGGAGTTGAAAATGATAAAAGTTGCTGTGTGCGGTGCATTAGGTAAAATGGGGTCAGAAGTCATAAAAGCGGTTGAAGCTTGTCCAGAGACAGAACTTTCTGCAAAAATTGACCTGTTTGGTGATGATACTTACAAATCAATAGAAGAAGCTCATAAAGCTGTTGATTTTGAATTACTTATTGATTTCACACAACCTAAGTCTATTTTTGAAAATGCAAAATATTGCTTAAATAATGGAATAAAAATAGTAATTGGAACAACCGGATTATCTGATGAACAAATTGCGGAACTTAAAGCATTATCAGAAAAAAATAATACAGGTTGTCTTATTGCTCCAAATTTTTCAACAGGGGCAGTTTTAATGATGATGTTTGCAAAACAAGCTTCTAAATATTTTGATAATGCTGAAATTATTGAACTTCATCACAATCAGAAAAAAGATGCTCCATCAGGTACAGCAATAAAAACAGCTCTTATGATGTCAGAAGAAAAAGAAACTTTCACTAAAAATAATTGCCCTGAAACTGAAACAATAAAAGGTGCAAGGGGTGGAGAATCCTATTCAAATATTCATATACATTCTGTCAGAATGCCGGGATATATTGCATCTCAAGAGGTAATCTTTGGATCATCTGGTCAAATTATGACAATCAGACATGACTCAATGGATAGAAAATGTTATATGCAAGGTGTTATGCTGGCAGTTAAACATGTGTATGAAAAAAATGATTTTATATACGGTTTAGAAAATATTATGTAATAAACTAAAGAAAAGGGAAGATTAATGAAAAAACCAAATATCGCAATCTTAGGTGCAACAGGTGTTGTTGGAAGAGAGATTACAAAAATTGTTAATGAGTTGAACATTGAATTTAATGAAATTAAATTTCTTTCAAGTGCTAAAAGTGCTGGAAGCAAAATTGAATTTCAAGGTAAAGAATATACAGTAGAAGAAGCTAAACCAGAAAGTTTTGATGGAGTAAATATTGTACTTGCATCAGCAGGCGGCTCCACCTCACAGAAATTTGCTCCTGAAATCGTTAAAAGAGGCGGGGTTTTGATTGATAACTCCAGTGCATTTAGAATGGATAAAGATGTTCCTCTTGTTATTGCGTACGTTAATGACGAAGATTTGAGAAAACACAAAGGGATTATTGCAAACCCTAATTGCTCAACTTCTCAACTTATGCTAGTTTTAAAACCTTTGCATGAAAAAGCCAAAATCAAAAGATTAATAGTTTCTACATATCAAGCCGTATCAGGAGCAGGACTTGCGGCAATAAATGAGCTAACTGCTGATACAAAGGCTAATCTTGCTGGAGAAACTTTTGAAAATAAATGTTTTAAAAAACCAATTTCATTTAATGTAATTCCTCAAATTGATGTATTCTGCGAAAACGGATATACAAAAGAAGAAATGAAAGTAGTTAATGAAACTAAAAAAATTCTGCATCTACCTCAAGAATTACCAATTTCTTGTACTGCTGCACGTGTTCCTGTATATAATGGACATTCTGAAGCTGTAGATATTGAATTTGAAGAAAATATTACCCCAGAAGAAGTAAGAGAAATTTTGAAAAATTCTTTTGGAGTAGAAGTTATTGACAATCCGGATAATTTTGAATACCCAACAACACGTGATGCATCTGGGGTTAATCCGGTATTTGTCGGACGTATTAGAAAGAATCTGGCATTTAATAACGGCATCTCATTATGGTGTGTTGCAGATAACTTAAGAATAGGCGCAGCATTAAATACGGTAAGAATTTGCCAAAAAGTTATAGAAATGGGATTATTTTAAACATATCAAAATTTAAGGAGGAGGAGAAATGTCAATAAAAATTAATCCATTAAAAAATAGTGTATTACCAGCCTCAAATAAAACTAATAAAATAATGAAAGGTTCAAGTGGATTACCTTTAGAAGAACCTCTTACCAGATATAAAGATGAGAAATTAGCTCAAATACTTGACCCTTCTGCTCCTATGGCGAATGCTTTGAGGAAAATTGAAACAACCATACAAACAATGAATTCATTTTTTAAAAAATGATTAGCAAAAATGTTTAATCAGGTGATTTATAATTAATAAAATTATTACCCCTGAACAACTTATCAAAGGAAAAACAATGGAAAAAACTAAAAAATTAGATAGTACATTAATGACTAAAGATCCAGAACCAGAGAAAAAAGAAGATCTTTATAAAGATTATGAAATTCCACGCACAACAATAGAAATGCTGGAACAAACACTTCAGCTTGTGTAATAATTCTTAATATATACAAAAATTTTAGCAATTTTCATATTCATATTACTTTATATACGAAAAGGTAGATTAATTATGACTATGAAAATTGTTGGTTGTGCTGGGAGTAAAATCAATGAATATATTCCAACAAGATTTGATGACATACAAAAAGAAATTATTGCCGAAAGAATGAAAAATTGGGTCGAAGCGTACAAAAAATATACTCCGCAAATCGATTTACAAAATGAAACATACCAACTCGGTGATGTTATAGGGAAAAAACTAAGCAAAATAATATAATACCAAAGGAGAATAAAAATGCATGTCAACAAACTTATAATCGGAGAATTCTTACCAAAAAAATTAGGCTTTAAGAAAAATGTAGTTATTGCCCCTAAAAAAATTGTTACAAAAAATGCAATGTTAAGCCAAACAAAAACTCCAATCTATCAACTTGAAATCCCTGAAAAATTTAATGATAATTTACCAATTACCAACGGATTTGCACAAAATAAGTTTCATATTAACAACGATTTGAATCCATAGACAAAGTTGATACAAAATTACTTTTTTTTTAAATATCATTTTTACCAAAGATACGTAACGGACAGGTTTAGAATATTTGTATAAAAAGCCCTATAGAAAAGGGCTTTTTTATTGCTTTTATAATATGTTTTTGGTAATATTAATTTATAAAAAATACAGTAGCATAATCAAATAATTGCAATACTGTTAAAGGGTTAAGGATATGTTAGTCAAAAGAGATGAGATAAAAAATATAGTAAATAAAATTCATTCTGAAGGTAAAACTGTAGTCTGCACAAATGGATGTTTTGATATTCTCCATGTTGGACATATTCGCTACCTTGAAAAAACAAAATCATTTGCAGACTATAGCATTGTATTATTAAATTCAGATAAATCAGTTCGCTCAATAAAAGGACCTTCTAGGCCAATAAATAATGAAAATGATCGTGCTGAAATTTTAAGTGCATTACGGTTTGTAGATTATGTTGTACTATTCGATGAAGATAGCCCACGAAATCTTCTAGATGAAATCAAACCTGACGTGTACACAAAAGGGGCAGATTACAATATGGAGACACTTCCAGAAGCAGATATTATGATAAAAAATGGAACAAGGGTTGAATTTATAACTTTTGTCGAAGGAAAATCTACAACAAATACTATAGAAAAGATGAGAAATAATTAATAAGGAGTAACATATGAAAAATTTTACAGTAGAAGAAATTTCGCAAATCGTTGACGGTATGTTGACAAAAGCGTTAGATGTTAAAATTTCACAAATTGCACCACCTCTTTTAGCTGATGAAAATACTCTAGCATTGGCACTAGGTGAAGATGAGATTGCAAACCTTGCAAAATCTAAAGCAAAAGCAGCTCTTGTACCATTAGGCGTACAAATCGATGGACTAACAACAATAGAAGTTGAAAGACCTAGACTAGCAATGATGAAATTATTAAATCTTTTCTACGTAGCACCTGAAGTAAATCAAGGCATTCATCCTACAGCTACTGTTCATGAAACAGCTAAACTCGGTGCAAATGTTCAAATTGGGCCAAATGTAGTCATTTCAAGAGATGCTGTAATTGGTGATAATACAAAAATAATGGCAAATTCATATATCGGTGGAGGGGCTAATATCGGTAAAAACTGCTTTTTCCATCCTGGAGTAAATATTGGAGATAGAGTTAAAGTAGGTGATGAAGTAATTCTTCACCATGGAGTATCTCTAGGGGCAGATGGATTCAGCTTTGTTACAGAAAACCCTGATAACATTGAACAGGCAAGAAAAGAAGGTACAATTAAAGAAGAAAATATAAAACAAGTTATATTTAAAATCCCTTCAATCGGCTCTGTTGTAATAGGTAACAATGTAGAAATTGGAGCTAATACAGCAATAGATAGAGGAACAATCGAAAATACCACCATTGGAGATAGTACAAAAATTGACGATCTAGTAATGATTGGTCACAATTGTAAAATTGGTAAAGGCTGTCTAATAGTTTCCCAAGTAGGTATTGCTGGAAGTTGTATTATTGGAGATAGAGTAGTAATTGCAGGTCAAGCAGGACTAGCTGACCATATCGAAATTGGTTCTGATTCAATCGTTACCGCAAAAGCAGGCGTTACAAAATCTTTCCCAGAAAAATCAATTATTGTTGGTATCCCTGCAGTTCCAAGAAAAGAATTTATCAAACAATTAAAAACAATGAAAGATGCTCAGGAAATTTTTGCAAAATTTAGAAAATACGAACCAATGTTAAAAGTATTTGAGGAAGAACATCAATAATGACAGTAACATTAAAAAAAGAAACTCAAATAACTGGTAATGGTTTGATGAAAAACAAACCGTGTACTGTTAAATTTTTTCCATCAGATACTGGTAAAATAAGATATTTTGTATCAGGTGAAGAATTTACCGCAGACGTCGATAATGTAATTTCAACTGAGCATTGTGTAGTATTAGGCAAAAATAAAGCTAAGGCAATGCTCACAGAACATTTAACTGCAGCATTAGCATTTTGCGGAATAGACTCAATTGATATATGTATGGATGAAATGGAAGTCCCTGCACTTGACGGGAGTTCTAAACAATGGGTTGAGCTTTTTAAGGAAACAGGAATTGAAAAACCGCTTTTATATAAACCAAAGCAATATACTGTATCAGAACCGGTATATTATTTGAATGGAAAAACAAGTCTTGTAATATTACCTGATGATGAATTATTTATTTCATATGCAGTAAATTATAATCATCCAGAGCTGACAAGACGATGGGTGAATTACAACCCTAAAAATCCTGAAGAGATAATCGAAGCAAGAACATTCGGATTTTATAAAGATTTAAGGAAATTTCAAATGTTCGGATTTGCACAGGGAGTAACAATAGAAAATACTGTGGGATTAAAAGATGAAGGGTACACGACAGAATTAAGAAGTGAAATGGAGCCTATTAAACATAAAATACTTGATTTGATTGGAGATTTATACCTTACAGGAATAAATCCGCTTAATCTGAAGTGCCGAATTCTAGCAAAAGAAGCCGGTCATGCTGTACATTTAAAAGTTGCTAAAAAATTAAAAGAGAAATTAATAGAAATAAAATAAGGAGAATATAAATGACAGAAGAAATATTAAGCTTTGATACTATTGAAATTATGGAAATGATTCCACACCGTTTTCCATTTTTACTAGTAGATAGAATCACAGAATGCATACCAGGAAAATATGCAAAAGGTTACAAAAATTTGACCATGAATGAACAATTTTTCCAAGGACATTTTCCAGGTAATCCAATTATGCCTGGAGTATTACAATTAGAAGCAATGGCACAATGTTCAGCTCCAATATTAATGACAATGCCTGAATTTAAAGGAAAATTAACTCTATACGCCGGAGTTGACGGAGTAAGATTTAAAAATATCGTAAGACCGGGCGACAGATTTGATATGGAAGTCGAATTAACAAAAGTAAAAGGCCCTGTGTGCAAAGCTCACGGAAAAGGCTCAGTAGACGGAAAAATTTGTGTCGAAGCTGATATGACTTTTGCGTTAAAGTAAATAATATCAATAATTAGCAAAAAAATCCTTTCACTTGTTTTATTTAGATGAAAGGATTTTTTGCATGCAAGTTAATAAAATATCACTTATAAATATACACTCAACAACAATTAGACAAAATCAAAATCAAGAAAATCAAACTAAAAATAATACAAAAAAACGTCTACCACTTCCAAGTACTACACAATATTTAGCATTCACAGGCGGATACAGCCTTGACCTTGCAAGTACCATAAAAAATTTAGATAAACTTGCACAGAAAAAATCAAACGTATATCCCCCTCAAATTCGAGAATGGGCAGGAATTATATTAGAAGAAGGTAACAAAACAAAAGATACCTTAATTAGCATTCATAAAAAGTTTTATGAAAGTCTTAAAGAATGCTTTTCTCTGGAAGAAGCAAAGGCCAAATTTCCTGAATTTAAAGATGTAATCCCATCATCTCAAGTTAAATATCAAGAAGACAGTTTTCTTGGAGATGTCGCTCAAGGGAAATTAGAATACTTTGACAAAGATGAAGACCTATCATTACAACTCATAAAACTCTATTGGGGAGAAGGGTTTTCAATTAATGATTTAAGAAAATACGCACAAGGTAAAGATATAAGCTATGCAATGCGAAAACTTCAAATTCCTTTCACTGATCCGACTTATGGAAGGATTTTAAAACTTTCCGACCCAGAATATAATGAGCGTCTAACTAGAGAAATGACAGCAAAAAGGTTAGAGACCATAGATAGAAGGGCTCAAGAATCCTCTGGAGAACCTGTATATATAAAACGCGGGTCATTATCTGCAGAACACAAACAACATATATCAGAAGGTCTGAAAAAGTACTATGAAGAAAATCCCCAAGCTATATATAATCTTTCTGAACGACAAAGACAATTCTATGAAGAAAATCCTGACAGGGCAAATATTTTAAGCAGAGTCGCTACAAAAGCTTGGTATATATTTGGTGCTGATAAAATAAAAGCAGCAATGTCTACTTTTATGAAAAGACAGGGAATAAAGACTTTTGATATATCTAAACTTGAAACTCCTTTAGCTTTTACAAAAGAAGAAAGTCATGCGTTAAAAAAATTCTGGGCAGAAAATGAATGGGCGAAAAAATCTTTTTCAAAAAACATGTCATACGCTTGGAAAAAAGTTAAAGAAGAACAAAATATTATTTATGATGTAAGAGTTGCCCCAAAAGGTTATATAAATAAATTAATAAAATGGGCGCAAAGTCAAAATTACGACATTAAAGAAACTGATTTTGTCGGGAAATTTGATCCTAATGGAGGGGCTAAAAATTACCTAAAATCTGATTTAAGCAGATATTCCAGAGAATTTATAGACAGCCAGGATAACGAAAGTACCGTAATGGCAAATACATTCTTCTTGGCTTTACTAAACATCAATCGGGAAATTTCTAAAATGGATTTATCTAAAGTTGACAAAAAAACAAAAGAATTATGCAAAGCTATCCAAAGAATAATTAAAGAATCACTATTTCAAGATCCTAACCTACCATTTGAAAAGAATCAATTTAGAGTGCTTGACGCAAATGAAGCTCAAGGAATATACGGAATTTTACGGAATTCATGTTTAGAAAACTTTAACCCTAAATTTGCAAATATATTTGAAAAGCATATGGATAAAGCCTATGAGTATGTTTCAAAAAATTACAAAACAGGTGTCCCGATAAGCATGAACCCTTATGGAATGGATATTTAACCTTCAGTAACTGATATACTTGTAATACCTGAATTGCGAGCACTATCCATTAGTTTAACGACAGCACCATGAGTAGCATCTCCGTCAGTTTGAATCATCATTCCATCAGGATAATCTTTTGCTTGGGATTTTAATACATTATCAAGTTCTGATACTAAGACCTCCTGCCCATCAATATAATATTTATTATCAGAAGAAACAGATACAGTTAAAATTTTCGTATCTTTACTTGCCTGCTCCTGAGCAACATTTTCTGGAACTGTAAGATTTAAGCCCTGTTGATCAAGCAAAGGAGCTATTACCATCATTATAATTAATAGCACTAGAAAAATATCAGTTAACGGAGTTATATTTATATCACTGAAAGTATCTCTATTCATAATTTACGCTCCTTGCTTATTTGAATTAGTTTTTAATTCTTTTTGTTCTTTCTTTGTAAGCGGTTCACCTGCAACTATAAGTTTTTTAAATTCAGCATCCTGAGCAGCATTCATAACTTTCATTATCTCAGAACTTTTAACATTTTCATCAGCTTTTACAACGACCTCAGGCTTTTCTAATGAAGGTTTTAATGCTACTAGCTCATCTATTAATGAATCAGGATTAATTTCTTTACCGTTAATATACATTAAACCTTCTTTAGTAATAGATACAGTAGCATTTTTTTGTTCAATAGATACCCCGCTGTTAATTTCAGGAATGGTTATTGCATTATCCATAGACTGAAATGTAGGAGCAACAACCATCATTATTATTAACAGTACCAAAAATATATCCGTAAGCGGAGTGATATTTATTTCTGTAAATGCTTTATTTTTTTTATTTGATGAACTAAATGCCATTTTATATTATCCTTAATTAATTACATAGAAGCACTAGAAGCAGGTTTAACTTCAGTTTCAGAATCAACAAAGCTCAAGAATAGCAGTTTGATTAACTGAAAATCATCGTCATATCTTTTTACAATGGACTGGAATGAATTGTAAAAAACAACAGCTACAATCGCAACAATCAAACCAAAAGCTGTAGCAATCAATGCTGAGCCAATACCCATAGCTACTGCTGCTGATTGATTACCCTGAGTTGCCAAATCTTGGAAAGTATAAAGAATTCTTACAACAGTACCAAACAACCCTAAAAATGGAGCAACAGCACCTACAGTACCTAGAATTGTTAAATGACTCTCAAGCTTTCTAGTTGCGAGAGCTGCAGCAATATCGAAAGAACGAGAAAATCCATTTCGTTGTTCTGAAAAAATTCTCACAGCTTCTTCAGTCACTTCCCCAATTACCCCTCCACAATTTACTGCTACATTTTGTGCAGCCTGAAGATTGTTTTTTGCTAATTCTTTTTGAATTTTTGGTATAAAAAGAACAATATCTCTTTTATTCTTTTTATAAAATGCTGCTCTGTTGATTACAACAGCAACTACAAGTATTGAACATACCAAAATAGGTAGTAATACAGGCCAGTCCATTTTAATTGAGCTTAATAATAGTTCCATAATTTAATCCTCTTTATCTTGTGATACATTTATTTTTTATTTTAATATCCTGTTGCTCCAAATACGTTATAATCAAATGTAAATTGAATATCAATACTTGGGCCTTTATATTCTGCCGGAAGCGGTTTAAATGGAGCTGTAAGTTTTACTGCGTCTAAAGCCGCTTTATCTGCACTTGGCAATCCTGATGATTTAAACACACTGCAAGATAATAATCTGCCATCTTTTGCAATTTTGAATAATAAAACTACACGTTTACTTTCATTACCTTTTGGTGGATTCCAATTAATTTTAATTCTACGTTGTAATTCTCTCATATAAGGACCAAAATCTGGTTCTCTTATAGTATCTATACCAGGTCTTCCATTTGGATTGCCCGGCCCTGGATTACCATACCCGCCTGAACCGCTACCGCCTGCTCTACCTAATTTAGATCCAGATCCAGAACCACCTGTAGGTGCTAATACCGGAGCAGGAGTGTACCTTCTACTTGAGCTTCCCCCGCCAGATGAACTGCCTTGAGCTAATTTACCAGAACCGCTTATAGGACCGGTTGAATATCTTCCCGCACTTGTTCCCCCTTTTGGCACTGGAACCTGAAAAGCTGAAGATGGCTTAGCTGCAGGTCTAGGTGTCATTGGAGGCTTTATAGAAGGCCTTGCAGTAGGAGGCTGCGGTTTTGCCTGCTGAGGTGCCTTTGGTGCTGGTGCTTGAGGCTTTTGTGGTTCAACCTTTTGTGGTTTTGTCGCTTGCTGCACCATCTGCTCAAATACATTTGGTTTAGGCTTTTGTACCTGTTTTTGTTGAACGGGTTTTGATACTGCTTTTGGAGCCGGTGTACTTGCTTGAGATTTTGCAGGTGCTGATGATGGTGCAGGAGAAGGCATTGACACCTTTCTTGTAGGATCATGGTGCCCGCCTGCACGTGAATTCCTGTCTGCCCTATATGGCGTATTTTTATTTATAGGTGTATCTTCTTTATCTACAAGTACAAATTCTATATCTTTCATTTTTGGCTGAGGTTTATCTACCGTAAAAATATGAATTCCTAGTAGTGTTAGAATCAACGAACACAGACAAAATACAGCCACCACAGCAGGGTGAAGTAATGTAGATATTATCAAAGATTTTTTTAAAGAATCCTCTTCTTTTTCTCTGATTACAACAGGTGTCGTATATCCACTGATTTCTTCAGTATCTTCATCTTCTATTAAATTGTCTGAATATTTTCCTAAGATTGACATATCTTTACCTATCAACAAAAATTTTTCAAATCTATTTTTCAAAATAATTTTATTTAAAATTTAAAATAAAATTATCACCCGATTTACTAATAATTTGTATTATATATTGCTGGATTCACAGTAATCGGCTGTGTAAGAACTAAATCAATTCTTGAATTTACTGGAATTTCAACATTATCGCCTTTATCCCATAGAGATTTTACAAGCCCTCCTCCTGCACCAACAGCTGTGCCGAGAGCTGCACCCTTACCTACATTACCGCCTGCGAGAGCTCCAAACACTAGACCAGAGACAGCACCTGCTCCAGCTCCTACGGTTAAGTCTTTTGCATAGTCTTTAGTTACATCCATTTTTGTTCCGCCAATAAGTGTTCCTGAATTATCATCTGTTTTGATTACAGCTGAAATTGGAATCTGCACTCCATATGGGGTAACAATTTGCGTGAACCTTAATGTAAGTTTACCATTCATACTACCTCTTTTTGCCTTTGAGACTTCAAGTACATTTCCTGTTACAGAACTACCTGCAGGGGCAATTAAATTATTATTATAATAAAAATCTGAACCTAGAACTAATGTAACATTTTGACCTAAAGTTAAAGTCTCTGAACTAAGAGGGGTAGTTACCACTGCTGCTATGCTTTGCCCAGCTGGAACTGTAACTACACTACCTTTAAGTGTTCCATTCCCTGTCATAGTTGGCTGATTATGATATGTTGGTTGATATGCAGGAGATTGAGTATTTTGAGTGTAATTATAATTACCTGCAGCTAAAACAGCATTACTAGATAACAGCATAGCTGCTAGTATTATGTTTAAAAATTTTTTCATATTGTTTCCCTTCTTCACTTACGATTGAGTTGTTTGATAATAACATTTTATTGATAATTTATCATTTGTCAATTTGTTAAGGTGTGTGTTATGTAAGCAGTATCTGTCAGTATAATAAGTCTGTCTTCACCAGATTTTATTACAGTATGTTCTCCAACTTTTCTTGCTCTTCCTGGACGGATTTGCAAAGTTGTATTATTACCAATTTTACTCTGATAATGAGGCATTTTAACCCATTCTGCAGGAGCTGACATCTCTCCCCCGATTAGATTATTATTAGACGTGTAGATATATGCCTTTAGGGGAAGTTCAAATCCATCTGGCAATATCATTTTGGAAATTTTTATTATCATAGAAGCATTTGTACCTACAACTGGTTCATTAAGTTTTTCTATATATCCATAAAACTCTGTATTTTGAGGTATTACATTTACATCCTGCATATATAAATCATTAGTTGAAGTAAATCTTACTTTATAACCTACAGGACAATACTGAGTAGATATTTCTTGAGCACTTACGACTGGAATAAATGTACCAGCAGGTACTTCTACTTCATTATAGCCTCTCATATCCAATTTTACATTTTCAACAGTCTGAACATCAGCAGGAGTTTCTTCCGCCATTGCCTTAAACGGTATAAAGCTCATAATCCCCGCTAATATAATTATTAAATATAAATTTTTCATATGAATATTATAACATTTTTTTTTAAAATTACAATAAAGATATAAACATAAATTCTTTTTTTGTGTATAATTACAAGAAAAAGGAGCAAAAGTAATGAAAGAGAGAATAGTATCAGGAATGCGCCCAACAGGGAAATTACATTTAGGACACTACCTTGGGGTTATTCAAAACTGGGTGGAATTGCAACATAAATATGAAAGCTTTTTCTTTGTTGCAGACTGGCACGCTCTCACTACCAAATATGACAAGACTGAAAATCTAAAAAATGATGTAATTGATGTTGCAATAGATTGGCTTGCATCTGGAATTGATCCTGATATTTCAACTATTTACGTACAATCTTTAATACCTGAAATTGCGGAATTAAATGTTTACCTAGGAATGGTCACCCCGCAAAATTGGGTGGAACGGGATCCGACCTTAAAAGATATGGCTAAAATTTTAAGAACTAAAGAAGGACAAAACTCTCAAATCAGTTATGGACTTATGGGTTACCCGGTTTTAATGAGTGCTGATATTATGATGATGAATGCAACTCATGTTCCTGTTGGAATTGATCAGGTTGCACATATTGAAATTACAAGAGACATAGCAAGAAGATTCAATAATATATATAAAACAGACTTTTTCAACGAAGCAAAGCCTTTATTAAATAACTGTTCACTTATCTGCGGACTTGACGGAAATAAAATGGGTAAATCCTTCCAAAACGACATAAAAATTTCCGACACAGAAGAAGTTACTGCAAAAAAAATTATGACAGCAATCACAGACAGAAGCAGACTTAGAAAAACTGATTTAGGACATCCTGATGAATGTGAAGTAGCATTCAAATACTGGCAAATTTTTGGTAAAGAAGAACAAATTGAAAAAGTTAAATGTGAATGTGAAAAAGGAGAACGCGGTTGCGCTGATTGCAAAAGACAATTGGGAGCTCTAATTAATGAAAAATTCAAAGAAATTAGAGAAAAACGCCGTTACTACGAAACCCATATTGATGAAGTTAAAGACATTTTAAATGAAGGGTCAAAAAAAGCAAGAATTGAAGCTCAAAAAGTTCTCAACAACATTAGAAGACTTGTAAATATGTATTAAATAAAAAGGTCTTATATAACCGCTTTTTAAAAAGAAAAATAGCCGTCTTTTGAACGGCCATCTCAATTTGTAAAAGGTTAGTGTGTAGGAGAAAATAAAGAAAATGGTTATATTAAATCTATGCCACGCGAAATTGTATATATAACATATCTTTAATATATCTTTTACATATCTTAATAATATAAAACTTTGTTTTTTTAATGGCTTACAAACTATAACTAACTTGCAATATAATTATTTTTCGATAAAATATTCATTAAGGATAAAGGGGAAGCAATGAGAATTGAGGCAAAAAATCTTATTAAAATATATGGCGATAGAAGTGTTGTAAATGATGTATCTTTTCACGTTAATAAAGGAGAAGTGGTATGTCTTTTAGGTCCAAACGGAGCCGGAAAAACTACAACGTTCTATATGGTTGTAGGTCTTGTAAAACCTAATAAAGGGCATATATTTTTAGATGATAAAGATATTTCTGCAATGCCTATGAATGAGAGAGCAAAACTCGGTATTGGATATTTGCCTCAAGAAGCTTCCATTTTTAGAAAATTAAGCGTTGAAGATAATATTAAATTAGTTCTGGAAATGAATGATAAACTTACAGTTAATGAAAAAAAGAAAAAACTTGAAGAACTTTTAACCGAATTTGGGGTTGTAAGACTTCGATCTTATCCTGCTGTAGCATTATCAGGTGGAGAAAGACGCAGAGTAGAAATAGCAAGAGCACTTGCGGCTAGTCCTGATTTTATGCTTCTTGATGAACCATTTGCAGGGATTGATCCTATTGCGATAGGCGATATCAAAGATAACATAAGAAAAATTTCAGAAGAAAAGGGGCTTGGGGTATTAATTACTGACCACAACCCTAAAGCTACCCTATCAATTACCGACAGAGCTTATGTTATTTTTGACGGTAAAATTAAAATTCAAGGGAAAAGTGAAGAAGTTGCAGTGGATCCTGTTGCAAAAGAATTTTATTTAGGAAAGGATTTTGCTTTATAATATGAGATTCCCAAAAATTTCTATTTATGACAGATATATTTTTAATCAGGTTTTAATCACATCTTTTGTAGCAATTTTGCTATTTACTGTTGTATGGATTGCACCTGAAATGCTTTTAAATACTATCAAAAAGACTCTAGAAGGTGAATATACTGCTAAAACTGCTGTTTTGGTACTGTTTTACGAGTTACCTAAAATACTCGGTAAAGCATTCCCTGTAGGGTTATTATTAGGAACATTATTTACTTTTGACAAATTAAGTAAAGATTCTGAATTAACTATTTTTAGAGCTGTAGGACTCTCTTTTCAAAGAATACTTGCTCCAGTTTTTGTATTAAGTCTTATTGTAACTTGGCTTTGCTTTGTAACTGGAGATAGACTTATACCAATGTCAATTAATAAATTAAATGCAATAAGAGACTCACACCCTACCACTCAGTATATTTACACCCAAAAAGATCAAAATGATGTACCAATGCTTGCTGTAATAATCTCAGGATATAGGGATAATGTAATGCATAATTTGATAGTGCTAGATTTTTCGCAAAAATATTACACAGATGTTCACCAGTTATCAAATATATATTCTGCTCAAAAAGGAACCTATCTAGGTGATAGATGGAAATTAGAAGATATCACTCAATATAAAATTTCAAGTGATGGCATTTTTACAGATATTGATAAAATTAAAGAAATGGATATTCTAAAAGGAGATGCTGCCAAAAATGCTTATACACTTATGACATATTCAACTAAAAAGGAACGGGAAATCACTAATCACGATTTAAAAAATTATATAAAACTTTTGAAAAAAGAAAAATTAGATGAAGAATATCGTTATATGTTAAATAAATACTTGCAAAGGTTTTTCCACCCGTTTGTATGTGTGTTACTTGCTATTATGGGAACCCTTCTAGGGTTTAGTAAACCGAGAGAGCAAAGATTGGTCGGATTTACAATTGCTATTGGGTGTATATTTGTATATTATATTACACTGCCATTTTTTGATTTACTGGCAGAAAAAGGGGTTCTACCTCCATTAGTTACTGCAATATTCCCGCCGGTAGCATTTTTATGCGCTATAATCGGATTCTACAAATCAAAGGATTTATAATGAAAAAAATTTTTTTATTGCTTTTTTGTATATTTTTATGTTCCAGCACAGTAATGGCAAAAGGGAACAATATTGATATAGAATTTGATAATGGGATTTACCATATTATATTAAAAGGTGAAAAAATAAAGAAAAAAATTAAAGTATATGCCTCTGAAGACTTAAAAACCAATAAAGAAATTCATCAGGCTGCTAACTCTATTTTAACAATTAATGCTGGATTTTTTGATCCTTCAAATGGAAAAACAATTTCATATGTAGTAATGGATGGGCAGACAATGGAAGATCCTATTATGAATGAGAATCTTCTATCAAATAAATTTTTAAATAAAAATTTAAATAAAATCTTGAATAGAACAGAATTTAGAATAGTTGACTGTTACGGGAAACTAAAATATGAAATGGTTCCGCATAATACAAAAGAAGATTTTGAATGCTATGTAAAAGAAGCAGTTCAAGGCGGCCCGCTTATACTACCAGAACTCAGACTTGAGGAAGAACTCTTTATTGTAAAAGACGGAGATAAAATAATAAGAGAAAGTTCCTCTGTACTTCACAAAACATCAAGAACTGTACTTGGATTAAAAGATGGCGAATTACATATATTAATCATTACTGATGACAATCCTATGGATATGTATGAAGTACAAGAATTATGCAAAAAATTAGGATTTGAACGAGCAATGGGGCTTGACGGAGGTAGTTCAACTTCATTTGACTACAAAAACGAAATCTCTGTAATATCCCAAAAAGGGGACGGAGCAGGAAGAAGACTTAAATCTTTTATTTACATAAAAAAATAATTATAAAATTCTTTTATAAATTGTATTTATATTTTCTAAAAATGCACCTTTATCAAAAATATTTTCAATTTCATCATTTGTTAAACGTGCTGTGACATCAGCATCTTTTAAAAGATTAGCCTTAAAATCTCCGTCATTTTCAAATGCGTCAAGTGCATTTCTTTGAACAACTCTATAGGCGTCCTCTCTTGTAAGCCCTTTTTCAACCAACTCAAGAAGAACTTTTTGGGAGAAAATTATACCGCCAAATTTTTCGGTATTTTTCAGCATATTTTTCTCATGGATAACAAGATTTTTAACAATTCCATTAAAACGATTAAGCATAAAATCAACTAGAATCAAACTATCAGGAAAAATTATTCTTTCAGCAGAACTGTGTGAAATATCTCTTTCATGCCAGAGTGGAATATTCTCTAAAGCAACAATAGAATTAGCTCTTACAACTCTTGCCAGCCCGCATAAATTTTCACTCAACACCGGATTTTTTTTGTGAGGCATAGCAGAAGAACCTTTTTGATTTTTTCCAAATCCTTCCTCGACCTCCAAGACTTCTGTCCTTTGCAAATGTCTGATTTCTGTAGCAAACTGCTCAATTACACTTGCAACAAGTGCTAATGCCTGCATAAAATATGCGTGGTAATCTCTTGCAATTATTTGTGTAGAAATTCTTGCAGGCTTCAAACCCAAATTCTTACAAGTAATCTCTTCAATTTTAGGTGAAATATTACTATAAGTACCTACAGGCCCTGAAATTTGGCCTACACGAATCTGCTCAAGAGCATGTCTCAAATTATCCTGCTGACGTTCAAGAATATCTATCCAAGAACAAATTTTCACTCCAAACGTCATAACTTCTGCATGAATACCATGAGAACGTCCAATACAGACTGTATTTTTGTGCTTTTCAGCAAGTTCTTTCAAAGATTTTATTGTATCTTCTATATCTTTAAGGATAATTTTGCCGCTGTCCTGAATTTGAAGTGCAAAAGCTGTATCAATTACATCAGAACTTGTCATTCCTACATGCATATATTTTGCTAAATCACCGAGACTCTCATTTACACAAGTCAAAAATGCAATAACATCATGTTTTACTTCTGCTTCTATTTCATCAATTCTTTTAATATCAAATGAAGCTTTTTTCTTTAATTCCTCTATATCCTTTTTAGGGAATTTACCAGTTTTAGCATATGCCTCACATACCGCTATTTCTACTTTTAAATAATAAGTAAATTTGGAATTTAAATCCCAAATATTTTTCATTTCTTCACGAGCATATCTATCTATCATACATTTATATTATCATAAAAAAATACATATTAATGCTATAATCTTTTTATGAAAATTTTATTTATCACAGACTTATATCCAGTCATAGAAAATGAAAAAAATACACCAAAGACTTTATATGATTTTGTTCAAAGTTTTAAGAATTTGGGACATAATGTAAATGTAATTAAACCTAATTTTATTTTAAATTCTTTTATAAGAAAAAAGCCCTTTTATAAAACCGGATTGTATAATGATATTTTTAATATTAACTACTGGACACCATTTTGGTTTAATGTAAAAAATAAAATTAATCAAAACCTTGATTATGATCTAGTTATAGCACATATGCCTTCAGGGATTCTTTTTGCTGATAAACTAAAAGTCCCATTCATAGCAGGAATTCATAATTCTGATCTAACAGTACTTACAAGTCCTATTTACAAGATACATTTTAGACATAGGCTCTTAAAAGCATTGAAAAATGCAAAATGCATAGCTTGCAGGTCTGAAATTATAAAGAAAAAACTGCTTAATTTATACCCTGAATTTGTAGAAAAAACTTTCACAGCTCCTTCAGGAATTGATGAGAATATAATCAAAGATACTCTGACGCCATTTCATAATCCAGTAAAAGTATTGACCTGTGCAAATTTTAAAAAAAGAAAAAATATTGACAAAGTTATTCTGGCATTAAAAGATATGGAAGGTTTTGAATTAACTGTAATTGGAGATGGTGATGGCCGAAAAAAATTAGAAAAATTGGATAAAAAAGTAAAATTTACCGGAGCATTACCAAATAATAAAGTCATAGAAATAATGCGAGATAATGATATTTTCATACTTCCAAGCATAGGCGAAACTTTTGGTATGGTGTATTTAGAGGCTATGGCATCAGGGTGTATTACAATTGGCACAAAAGACGATGGCATTGATGGCATTATCCAAAATCAAAAAAACGGATTTTTAACAATTCCTGATCCTATAGAAATTAGAAAATTAATTCAATATATAAAAAGTATGGATGAAGAAACCTTAAAATTATTGCAGCACAATAGTTTATCTACTATTAAGCTATATACAAAAACAGCTTGCGCAGAACAATATTTGCAACAAATTTTTAAGATTTTGTAAAGATTTGACATCATGGGAGCATGTTTTTGCTAGTATTAACTAGTTGGTTAATTTACCCCTTTGGATAAACAGCCGAACATACTCGAAAGGAAGAGAACGAATGAAAAAACTTTTAACCGTACTTTTTACACTGCAAATTAGCGTACAACAAGCTCAGGCCTTTAGTTTAGATGCTTTTATGGACAAAAATATTGCACCAATTTCTGACAAAATTGCTAGTTTAATATTTTTTCCAATTCACGTTTTTGGCGCTGATGTTCCAATTATCATTTTTTGGATTTTATTTGCAGGGGTATTTTTCACGTTCTATTTAAGAGGTATAGCAGTTTGGGGATTTAAACATGCTTTTGATAATGTTTTTAGACCTAAAAAAAATACTAATTCTGATGAAGGTGGAGAAGTATCTTCATTTCAAGCATTGATGACAGCATTGTCCGGAACTATCGGTTTAGGAAGTATTGCAGGTGTTGCTATTGCAATTTCAATGGGCGGGCCTGGCGCAGCATTTTGGATTATTGTTGGTGCATTATTAGGAATGTCACTAAAATTTGTCGAGGCTGCTCTTGCTGTAAAATATAGAAGATTTAATCTTGACGGCTCAATTTCTGGGGGGCCTATGCATTATATGGCACATGGTCTGACTAGAAAAAAACTAAGATGGCTTGGACAGCCTTTATCTGTATTATTTGCAATTCTGTGTATATGTGGAGGTATCACTGGCGGTAATATGATTCAAATAAATCAGGCTGCAAACCAGTTTGTAAATGTGACTGGCGGTGAAAACGGCTTTATGCATAACCTTCACTGGGTGATAGGTCTTGGTATGGCAATTGTTGTAGGACTTATTGTCATAGGCGGGATTAAAAATATTGTTAAAGTTACAGAAAAAATTGTTCCATTAAAAATATTTGTATATTTATTTTCTGCACTTGCAGTAATCCTTTGTAATTTTAAGCTTATACCACATGCAGCATGGGTAATAGTAAAAGAAGCATTTCAACCTGAGTCTATCTATGGGGGAATGTTTGTTGCTATGATTATGGGTTTACGCCGTTCTGTTCAGTCAAATGAGGCTGGTACTGGCTCAGCTCCTATAGTTTATGCAACTGTCAAAACAGAAGAACCGCTATCTCAAGGGTTTGTTGCATTATTAGACCCATTTTTGACAGGATTTATGTGCACATTGACAGCTTTCGCAATTGTAATTACCGGGGTATATAAAACTCATGCAGGACATACCTCAGGTATTGAAATGACATCTGATGCAATTTCATCAGTTATGCCATTCTTCCCTAAATTACTCGCTGGAATTGTTCTTTTGTATGCATTGTCTACAATTATAAGCTGGGCTTATTATGGTCAAAAATCTTGGAACTTCCTTTTTGGGGAAGGAAAGAAAAGAACTCTTGCTTTCCAATTTTTATACTGTGCATTTATAGTAATAGGCTCTGTATTAAATGTAACTTCAGTAATTAATATTACTGATGCTATGATGATAGCAATGTCTATCCCTAATATTATAGCTATGTATATCCTAGCCCCAGAGGTTAAAAAAGATTTAAAAGCATACTGCCAGAAATACAGATTAGGTAAAGTAATTAACAGAGACTGGCTGGCAGAGGTTCCTGTAACTGTTAATAAAGATGAGGAGGTCTTATGTCCGAACAACAAATTATAGTAACTGTATCTGGTGTAGATAAAGTTGGCATTGTAGCAAAAGTCACAGCAGTTCTTGCTAAATATGAAGTAAATATTGAGGACATAAAACAAACATTAATGCAAGGCCATTTTGTAATGTTTTTGCTAGGAAATATTGAGAAATCAAAATATAATTTCAAAGAAATAAAAGAAGCTCTTACTGAAACTGGAAAAGAATTAGGTATGGAAATCTGGGTGCAAAGAAAAGAAATATTTGATAATATGCACATGGTCTAAAATTATAAAAGGCCAAAAGATTTTTTTAAAGAAATAATTTTGTCATAAGACTTTTCAATACTCTCAAAAAGCTCGTTATTATTACGGGCTTTTTTTGCTATGGTCTCTATAGCATCAATTACATCACTATTGGAATTTCTATGTATAAACATATTTAATCCTGCTTTTATACCCATTTCAAAAGCCTCAGCTAGACCATACTTTGATACTCCTTTCATCATCATATCATCAGAAATTATTACTCCATCAAAATTTAAATCATTTCTAAGATATGATAAGGCATTTATACTTAAACTGGCAGGTATAATTTCTTTATCAAAACAAGTACAATGAAGATGAGCTGCCATAATCATTTCTATACCATTTTTAACTGCAGAATTAAAAGGTTTAATATGAGTTTTTTCCATCTCATCCAATGATAAATTAATTTCAGGAAGAGTCAAATGACTATCTGCATTAGCATCACCATGTCCTGGAAAATGTTTTACACAAGGAATAATTTCATTTTCTCTATACGCTTGTGAAACAATTTTTTCAGCTTTAATAACATCTTCTGCATTATTTGAAAAAGCTCTCTCCCCTATTATTGGATTTTCAGGGTTAGTATTTACATCAATACATGGAGCAAAATTTAAATTTATACCATAACTTTTTAATTCTTGTGCAATGTCTATTGTTTGACTTTTTAAAAAATCAACTCCCTTTTCGAATGCAAATTTTGCAGACAAATATTTCTTCCCATTATGAATATTTTCAGTACGTTCTACTCGCCCGCCTTCTTGGTCAATCGACAAAAAAGGACTAATCTTTGCTTGGGATTTAATTTCATTACACAAATTTCTAAACTGCTCAGAGGTTTGAATATCTCTTGTAAAAAAAATCACACCACCGAGAGAATTTTCAAGAGCAGTCCGATATCCATCGACATCTAGCCCGAGTATGAACATTTGATAGAGCTTTTCTTTAATATCCATAAATTTTTAAATCCTATAAAACAATTTCGTATAAATTATAAAGCTCAGGGAGTTTACCATTTTCTACAACTTCTTCTATTTTTGTAAAAACAGCATCAGCATCAGACTTTGCTATAACTTTTACTGAAGCAGGTAATTTTATATCATTAGTTGTCTTCAATTCAGTAAACCCTTTATTTTCTACTAAAAATTCTTTATAAGCTTTCAAAATTCCCCAATATTTTTCATCTATTTCATATTCCTGCCCGAGATAATATTTTACATCTTTTTTAAATTGTGCAAGATAAGAATAAACAAAATCAACCTCAGAAATAGTTTCTGCTTCATTGTATTCTCCACCACAGCAAAAATTATTTAAAATAGGTTTATTATCAATAGTTTTAATTGCATCTGCCCATAATAGACAACCAAGGTAAAATGCTAAATAATCATCAATCAGTTTTTTTATTTTAGGGAAAAACATTTTAAATTGATTTTTTTTCTGACCAAAATTTTTAAATTTATTCAATGTGCCATAAACGTATTCAATATTAGGAATAATTGCAGAAATATGTGCAACAAATCCTGGATCAAATTGTACTCCATCTTCAAAATTCATTTCCATCTCTCCTTATATATCTGATGTATATTTACGCTTTTTTATCATTTTGAGCTGAAAATCTTTATCATACATAAACTTATAGCCTATTACATAAGATTTTGCTACTTCTTTAGAAAAAGTTTTTCTAGCTGACCAATATGATGTATGAGCAAGCAAAAATGTCCTCTTACTCCATACTGTAGAATTATCAAAAACAAATCCGCTTGGATTATCTAATTTTATATTAGCTTTTGTTTGAATATCATCTAAAGTAAGATTCTGCGTTGATGGATATCCCATAGGATCTTCTTTAAAATTGACAGTCAAAAGGAATAATCCATCTTCCATAATATACCTAAGTAAAAATCTATTATAATAAGTGAGCTCATAATCAGAATCTGCCAGATCTGAATAAAAAAGTACCAGAGGACTTGCATAATTAACAACCCCTTTAAGTACTCCTTCTGGAGCACAAGCATCTTCCGTTGCTTCATTTAAATTGAGATAATTTTGTTTAAAAGTTACAGGATTTTTATCCACTACCAAATGTCCAGCAGAAGTTACAGCACCAAGATTTGCCTTTGATAATGCTGAAATACAAGTGTTTTGCATTGGATTTTCACTTACAAATTTTCTTATATCATCACTTACATCAACAGCTTGGAATAAATCATTTACATTTAAATATCTTAACTTATTAAACATATATTCATAAGTGATAAAACTCCCAGCAGAATAACCATATAGAACTACTTTATTTCCTTTAGCATTTTCAGCTTTTACCATTGTATTCAAATCATCAAGAATCGGGAGCATATGATGAGATTTTTGAACCCATATAGCATCATGCAAAAAACCGGCAATCAAAGATCTTACGCCATAAGCTATCGTTGGACTAAATGCCTTTGAAATATCAAGCTGACGTTCTACAAATTCTAAATCCTTCTTACTTTTATCTCCCCAAAAGAAAATCACAGGACTTTCATTTATTTGATATTTACCATTGTTCAAAAAAAGCTGATAAGCTTCTTCGTTTTTAATAAAACTCTCTCGCATTTTAGGATGAAGCTTATTTACACCTTTTTCAAACCAATTTTTCATTTTTTCATCGTTATTATTTGAACCATTTATATAAATAAAACTTATATTATCCTGAGCATAGGAAATATTCTGTAATAATAACAGGATTGAAAAAATACACAAAATCTTTTTCATAAAAATATTTTATCATAGAAAAAATAAATAAAATACCAAAAAAACCCGTAAAAGTATTTACGGGCTTAAAAAAATTATTTACAATTAACTGCTTTATAAGTAATACCAGCAGCAATACCTGCGATAAGATTTACCAGTACCGTTACAAGAGCTATCTTTAAACAGCAAATAGTATGCATGACAATACAGGCAATAGCAACAGCAGGATTAAATGCTGCCATACAAATTCCTCCTACAGCAAAGGCTCCAACCATTACAGTAGATCCTATTGCTAATCCATAATAAGAATTACCTTCAACTTCCTTCGCCGTAGCTGTAAGAAGCACAACATAGCAAAGAGCAAACGTGAAGATAAATTCTCCAATAATCAAAGCAGGCATTTCAAATAGCATAGTAGAAGAATCAGGAGCCTCTCCAACAAGATAGTTAACGACAAAAGCCCCTACAATTCCACCTAAAACCTGAGAAATCGAATAATGAATCCACTGATAAGCAGGTAAAGCCCCTCTTACTACTGCAGCAAGCGATACTGCAGGGTTATAATGACCTCCTGAAATAAATCCTCCTGCATAAACCATCACCATAAGTATAAAACCAATTGCGACAGGAGGAATTACTCCAGAAACCCCGAGTCTGGTCACCGCTCCTATTGTAAAAATTAAGAAAAAAGCCCCGATAAATTCTACTAGATACTTTCTAAAATTCTCATTCATTTTGCTCTCCTAAACTTAATTTAATAGCCATAAAAATAAATTAATTTATAATAAAACTTTGAACATCCGCCGGCAGACTAATTTTAATTTGTCTAAAAATTTATATTTTAAATAAAATTTTTGCATTATAATAATCATATGTTTTATTTTGACTACATTAACGGGAAAAAAATTCTAAAATCTGATTTAATAGAAGAAAAAGCTAAATTCTTTTTCACAACAAGAGAAACCATAATTAAATCTAAAGAACCAGAATTTGAAACCCTAGTAGAGGAAAATAAAAATCTAATTTGTCAATTTTTAAATATAAAAAATGAAAATTTAATCTCACCAAAACAAACTCATACTTCACATATTGAAATAACTGAACTTGATAAAAAAGAGTATCCCGACACAGACGGACTTATTTTAACAAATAATACACAAGCAGTATTCTTGAATTTTGCAGACTGCACCCCTGTAATTTTATATGACAAAATACAAAATATAGGAGCAGTCCTCCATGCCGGCTGGAGAGGGACTGCTGGCAATATTGCATCTAAAGGAGTTAAAAGGCTTCAATTTGAATTTAATTCGAAACCAGAACATATTATTGCATTAATAGGACCTGCAATATCATTATGCTGCTATAATGTCGGAAATGAAGTTTTTGAAAAATTAAAATCAACTGTATCAGACTTTAAAGGATTGTATGAGTATAGAAATGGAGAAGTATTTATCGACCTAAAAAATATTAATGCACGCCAATTATCCGAAGCTGGAGTAGAAACTATTGACATATGCCCTTACTGCACCTGCTGTGATAATGATATGTTTTTTTCATACAGAAAAGAAAATGCGACTACGAATAGACATAGTGCTGTGCTTAAATTGAAATAAAATTTTCTAACAATTTATGCCCATATTGTGTGAGAATTGCTTCCGGATGGAACTGGACTCCAAAAATCGGATAATTTTTATGCTGTAGAGCCATATTTATACCATCAGCAGTTTTCGCAGTCGAAATAAGACAATCCGGAATTTTATCAACAACCAGAGAATGATACCTTGTCACATCAAAACTATATGGTATTCCTTTAAATAATATCGAACTATCATGATAAATTTTTGAAACCTTTCCATGTACAGGTTCTTTGGCTTTTATAATTTCTCCGCCAAAATATTGTGCTATACATTGATGACCTAGACAAATTCCTAAAATCTTCTTGCTAGTATAAAATTCTTTTATCACATCTAGAGAAATACCAGCACCATCTGGATTTCCAGCACCAGGAGATAAAATAATACTTTTAAAATTCTTTTTCTTTAATTCACCAATACTAATCCTATCATTTTCATAAACTTCAACAGCACACCCTAGCTCTTGAAGGTATTGGACAATATTATACGTAAAAGAATCGTAATTATCTATTAATATCATATAAGTTCTACCAGCTTAATTCCACGCACTGAATTAATACAATATATATTTTCTGCATTAAGCAAATCTTCTTTATACAAGACTTTTTCAATACACACATTACTTGCAAGAAGATTTTCACGCATAGTCCCATTAAGAAGTCCGCAAGAGACTGGAGGAGTATAGAATTTTCCACCCATTTCTAAAAGAATATTACATCTTGCTCCCTCACAAAGTTCTCCTTTTTCATTAAAAAATATCTCGTCGTATATTTCATCATTTTTAATTTTTTTATAACTCTCTACATACCAAGGTCTATAAGTCGTTTTATGTCGAATAAATTCATCACTGCTATCTAATACTATATCAGAAATTTTGATAAGATTAGTAAAAGCTTTTTCAAGAGGTCTATACTCAGTTGTATAAGAACCGTCTTTATTCAAAAGTATTCTTAATATCCCATCCTGTTCAGGTTCAATCATTGGAATTTCGTCATTGAAAATAAACCCAAAATGTTGTGCACTTGAGCGCATTCTTTTCATATGCTCCTCTTTTAAGAACATTGATTTATTTTGAATTTTAATAGTTTCTATAATTTGAAAATCCGAAGATAAAAATTTTGTTTTAGTCACAGTCTCATTCCACTCCTCATTTGTATTTGAATCCCACACAACAGCACCTCCGACGCGATATTTGAAATCTTTTTCTCCGCTTTTTTTACGTAAAATTCTAATAGGAACACTAAATTGTATCACATCTGGAGAAATCAATCCGATAGCTCCACAATATACTCCTCTATTACCCTTTTCTATTCTATCAATAATTTTCATTGTACTAATTTTAGGTGCACCAGTAATAGATCCGCAAGGGAAAATAGCTTTAAACACCTCAAATAAACTCACATTATCTTTTAAATCGGCCTCTATTTGCGATGTCATCTGATGAAGTGTTTTATGTGTCTCAATTTCGAAAAGCTTAGATACCTTTACTGAACCGGTTTTCGCAATTCTACCGAGGTCATTTCTTAAAAGATCTACAATCATTACATTTTCTGCACGATTCTTTGTATCATTATACAAAAATTCAATATTTTCTCTATCCTCAATATAATCCTTTCCTCTTCCAATTGTTCCTTTCATCGGTTTTGTTAAAATATGTCTATTATTATCAATCTCGAAAAATAATTCAGGTGAAAAAGAAAGAATTGTATCATACTCATTTTTTATAAAAGCATTATAAGGAGTTTTCTGTTTCTGCAAAAGATAATTATAAAGACTTAACTCATCTTTAGCCTTATATTTAACGTTCCAATCATATGTATAATTAACTTCATAAGTATTACCTAGAGCTATTTCTGATTTTATATTATCAATTGCATCTTTGTATTCGTTAAAATCAATCTCCTGTGAAGAATAAATTTTAATATGTTCAGGAATAGGAGATTTATAATAGCTATAATCATCAAACACTTCAAAATATAAAAGAGGTAACTCACTTCTTAATTCATTACCTAAAAAAACCTCTTTTGCTTCATAGCGAATGTATCCAACAAGATAATGCTTCTTTGCATACTCTTCAATTTTCAAAAAAGCATCTCTAAAATCATAAGAAGAAAACGCTTTTATAACATCAATAGGTTTTTTAAATAATTTATCCGAGTAAATTATCATAAAAAGATTTTATAACAAAAATAAAAACCTACAAGCTTGATGAAAGTATAAATTTATGATAAATTGATTATATGAAATTTTGGACTGAAGAAAAAATTAAAGAAGCAATCTGCGATTGCACTTTGCATAATTTCCCTGAAAATTGGAATTCAAATGGACTAAGGATTTGGCATACCGACTTTGATTATGAGAGTATGGCTCTAGTAAGAACTGGAGAAGAAAAACGAGGGATTATCCCTGAAAAACTTCCTGAAATATTAGATAAAGTATCAGCAATCATTACTACAAATCCTGCATTATTCACCCAATATGGAAAACCTATTGTCGAATTAGAAGTAGAATCAGGTGATGCAATTTTAATGTTTGCAAAATACATAAGAAAATTTTTCAAAGGAAAAGTCATAGATATTACAGGAAGCTCAGGCAAATCAACTACAACAAGTATGGTATATGACATCTTAAAATATAAAGGCGCCAGTGCCAATTTAGGTAAAGCAAATACGTCTTGGGGTATTGCTTGGAATATGACTAACTTTAATATTGAAGATTCTTACTGGGTAATTGAAACCTCTTTAGGCGGAGGAATTGCTAGAAATTCTAAAATTACACAGCCGGATTATGCAATTATTACAAATATAGCTCCAGTTCATTTAAGGGATAACCAAGATTTATCAGATATTGCCCGAGAAAAAAGTAAAATCTTTACAGCAATGCAAGAAGGTGCATATGCAATATTATACAAACAAATGGCGCATTTTGATATCATTGAAAAAGCAGCAAAAGACAAAAAGTTAAATATCATTACTTATGGAACTAAAGATTCAAATATAAATATTGTTTGTGGAAAAGAAAATGCCTTTGAAATTTTCGGTAAAACTTATAAACTGAATAACACTCCAACCCCTGAACATATTATGCTTGATATGGCTGCAGCACTCGGCATTGCATATATTGAACAGCTTGACTTAAAAGAAGCTATTGACAAGCTAAAGACATTCCAAAGTCTTGCAGGAAGAGGTGAAGCTTTTAGTGGAAGCATCGCTCCAAATAAAACAGTAAATGTAGTTGATGAAGCATATAATGCAAATCCTCTCTCAATGAAATCCGCTCTTGAAGGATTTAAAAAAGTTACTGGCGGAGAGAATGCTGTACTTATAATTGGTGACATGTCAGAAGGCGGAGCTGATACTAAAAAACAGCATCTTGAACTTGAAAAAACAATACGAGAAATTAAGCCGTCTCGAATTCTTCTTTGCGGACAGGAAATAAAAGCTTTATGGAATGTCTTAAAATTTGACTTTCCAGGTGCATATTATGAAAATGTTGAGCTTTTAAATAAAGAACTTGTAAGCTGGTTAAAAAACGGTGATAATATTTTTGTAAAAGCGTCACATTCTATAGGTCTATATAAAACAATAAATGTTCTAAAAGCCTACATGAAAAAATATAATAAAGAGGGATAATTATGAAAAAGATATTTATATTAATCTGCTTATTAACTTTTACAGCTCCTGTATTAGCTGATTCTGAAACCAATATTGAAGCTGTTAAATATATGAATCAATCCCAGAGTTTTTCAGGATTTAACCGTTCATTACCCAAAACACAAAGCCAACAAACATTTGAAAGACCTACACAGGTAAAAAATACAGAAAAACAATATGATTATTATGGATTTGAAATAGAAGAGCCCAGTTCTGAACCTCCGGTAAAAAAAGTTATAAAAACAAGATCAGATAATGATGGTAATGTTTCTCAAAAAAATCCAGAGCAAACTGCACCTATGACATATGATAATTTCCCAAAATTTTATGATAATAACAACATGATGCAAAACAGCATGCAGGGGATAATGCCTGGAATGATGACACCTGGAATGTTCTAAAAAATTATTTCATATGTCGATGTAATTTTTTCTTTATATTTATCTAGCAGTCTTACAAAAGTTTCTTTTTCTTCTTTAGTAAAGACGCTAAGAACATTATCTGCAAGTTTTACAAATACATTATGAGTTTCATAAAGAAGTTTTTCACCCTTTGAAGTAATTTGTGTTACTTTTTTCATTATATTATTTGATGCAGTAACTCCTCTTTTTACATACCCTTTCTTTTCCATCTCAGCTATAATTTTCCCAATATGAGCCTTGCCTTTATACATTAATTTTGATAAATCACTCTGAGAAAGATTAGGATTTGCTGTAAGATGGCTTAATATAGCATACTCATCTAAATCCAGTATAGTATTTACATAATTTTTATAATAATTTTTACCTAATAAATACCCGATTCTCGCAGTCTGCTCAAGTTTATACGGAATATTTTCTGTGTACAGAATATCTGTAACATTATTATCATCCATCATCATCACCTCATCAGATTATAATAACACTAATTAAACACTTAAGACAAGTTTATATATCTAACGGTAGAAATTTCTACATGTAAATTTTTATTACACTAGCTATTAAAACTATCAAGAATAAAGTAATAAATACCGTACAAATATAGGTAATCTTTTGAGCGTTCAAAAGAAAAATAAGAGAGGAGTATTTATGACAACATCTGTTTCAAGCGTCAACTCACAGACAACTCAAGCAGCAGCTATGCAAAACACACAGAAGAAGAGTGATTTGAGTGAAAGCACGAAAAAAACAACTGGAAGCATTAGGGATACCAGTAACAGACGGAATGACCGAAGCTCAAGCACAGACTAAAATTCAAGAAGCACAAAGAAAAGAAGCTGTTCAAAATGGTCAAAATGATGGGGAAAATTTAAGTGAAACAGAAGTACTGGCAGATGCAAAATCTCTCGCGACAAGAGTTGGAGTAAGTTATGAGGATGATGAGAGTGTTGATGAAATTCTCGACAAAATTAGCGAAGAACTAGAATCAATGATTGATGAAGCAGGAGAAAATCCTCAAGAACTTAACACCATTCTTGAATATTATCGAGAACTAAAAAGTTTAGATGACCAGTACGACAATATTCAAAGTGCACAAAATAGTATGTATGCAGCAATGAATATGGTTTCGACCAATAACAAAATTGCACTAGGATTAGAATAATCTATTTTAAAGCTCCGATTAAAAAATCGGAGCTTAATTTTTTTAAACATTATTTCTTACCTGAAAATTATATTTATGCTACATTGTAAATATAACCTAAGGGTATGTGTGAAATATGTTAAATACAATTGTACCAAAACAAACAACTCAACAACAAACAAAAAATCAATGGAATTTGCACAGACATCTTGTATCAGATACAGGTTATGCAGCTTTGGGATTTGGAACAATATGTGGAATAACTGGATTAAAGAAAGTTAAAATTCCTAATAAAATAAAAATTCACAAATACTCTGCTTATCTTGCAGGAATAACTTCATTTTTGCATTTTGGATTTATAAAAGGCTTGGATAAAATTTTTACCCGTAAATCAAAATAAAGGAAAATAATTAAATGAGTGAGAGCAATATTATAAAGGAAGAAGAATGGCGTCCTACGATTAACCCTTGGTTAATGATTACCCCAGTAATGCTTGCAATATTTATGTTTGTATTAGACGAAACTATCTCAAATGTGGCATTAACATATATTGCAGGCTCAATGTCAGTAAGTTTGAATGAATCTACATGGGTACTTACGAGTTACTTAATTGCAAGCGGAATTGCAATTCCACTTGTTGGAGCTGCATCAAGACTTTTTGGCCGAAAAAATTATTTTATGATTTGCACCATAGTATTTACAATATCCTCATTTATGTGCGCAATCTCTCATTCAATGATAGAAATAGTTTTTGCAAGATTTTTGCAAGGGCTTGGCGGAGGTGGATTATTACCACTTGGGCAGTCTATAATGCTAGAGAGTTTCCCTCCCAAAGATCGTCCAAAATCTATGGCAATTTTTGGTATAGCGATTATTTTTGCGCCATTAATAGGTCCAGTGCTTGGGGGCTGGATTACGGAAAACTGGTCTTGGACTTGGATTTATTTAATTAATGTGCCTTTGGGTTTTTTATGTATTTTTCTTGCAAAAAATTTACTACAAGAACCTCCTTATGCTAAAAAACAAAAAAATGTCCACTTTGATTTTATGGGAATGGCATTTTTATCAGGCTGGCTGATTTGCCTGCAGATTGTACTCGATAAAGGTAACGATGCTGACTGGTTTGGTTCAACTTGGGTATGCTGGCTCACTTCAATTTCTATAATATTTGCTATTTTATTTTTCATATCTCAAGCTAGAGGTAAAGAACCACTTATCAATTTAAACGTATTAAAAGATAGAACATATTTTTTTGGAACACTAGTTCAGGTAATTTTAATGGGAGTATTTCTTTCATCTGCAGCATTATTACCATCAATGCTCCAAAGACTTCTTGGATATACAGCATACCTGAGCGGACTTTCAATGGGTTCAAGAGGTGTAGGTAGTTTTATCGGAGTTGCATTGTATCTGACTTTATCAAAAAAACTAGGTGACAGACGTATTGTTATGATAGGTCTGATTCTTCTTGGATTTGGAAGTGTGTTTTTCGGAGATATAAATCTGCAAATAAATCTTTCTACCATAGCATTACCAAATATTTTATATGGTTCAGGTCTATTTTTAGCTCTTACTCCGTTAATTCCACTTTCTTTTTCAACAATAAAAAATGAACAGATGACAAATGCTACAGGATTGCAAAATCTTGTTAAAAATATAGGAGGAGCTATTGGTACATCACTTGGTACAACAATGGTTTCAAGGTTTTCTCAAGTACATCAAAATATGATGATTAACCATCTGCATGACACCAATAATATTTATGTTGACCGTATTAATGCTATGAGCGGAACTTTTGCACCAATAACAGATAGTTTCACTGCTCATACAATGGCACAAAGTCAAATTTATTCTCAACTTGTGCAACAATCACATCTTTGGGCATACATTGATACATTCCGCTGGTTTGCATTTGCAACTTTTATGCTTATCCCGATGCTTATATTTATCAAAAAACCTAAAACAGCCAAATAATAACAGTCCTAATCTTTTTTTAAATTGTTCAGCGCATAATCAATACATTGAACAATAAATTCATTACGGCTTATATCAGTCTGAATAGAAAGTTCATCGACTTTTTTAAGCATATCGACATCAAGTCTTATGCTTATAACTGTTTTTTCCTGTTTTATAGGCTTAAACTCATTCATAACAATCCTTTTTGTTTATTGTATTCAAAGTAAGATTAATAATATATATTCAAAAATACACTACAAAAAGTATTTATTTTTTGAATACAAAAGATTAATATGAATAAGAAAAGGAGGTAAAAATGAGAGCATTCACGTTAGCAGAAGTATTGATAACACTTGGAATAATTGGCGTAGTCTCAGCAATGACACTACCATCATTAATCAATCAAACACAAGGAAAAGAACTTGAAGCAGGTTTAAAAAAGGCCTATGCAACAATTCAATCCGCATATAACCAAATGACATATGATAAAGGGCAGATTATTAATGGAATAAACTATCCAACTCATAAATTTATGCCTATATTTAAAAAGTACTTTAAAATTTCAAAAGATTGTGGAAATAAATCCTGTGAAGACTATACTTCGGATGAAACTACTGGAAATATGACTGCTATTTCAGCAACTTATAAAACATATAACAATCAAAAAATGCAAAATAGCATGCTTGATGATGGTCAAATAATTATAGGTGATGGAATATTCATTGGAATTGAAAACCTAGGATCCAATTTATACATTTCAGTTGATATAAATGGCAATAAAAAAAAAACAAATCGCTGGGGACATGACTTATTTACATTTCAGGTGACAGATAATGGCAAACTACTTCCAATGGGAGCAGAAGGAACTATATATTACAATTCAGAATGTTCTACTACTAGTAACTCTAAATTAAATGGCATAGGCTGTACGTATAAGGCACTAACAGATAAGGACTATTTCAAGAACCTGCCTAAATAATAATTTCGTGATATTATAAATTCACGAAAGGCAAGAAAATGAAAAACATTGAAAGAATTATACGAGCAAGCAAAGGTGAAGATTTAGCTGATTTAGTAATAAAAAATGCTAAATTAGTAAACGTTTTATCAGAAGAAATTTACGATACAGATATCGCAATTATTGACGGGAAAATCGCTGGAATTTCTAAAGGCTATAAAGGCAGAGAAGAAATCGATATAAAAGGGGCGTATGTAACCCCATCATTCATTGATGGTCATGTGCATCTTGAAAGTTCAATGCTTATGCCTTCAGAATTTGCAAAACTCGTACTTGCCTCAGGAACAACGACTGTTATTGCAGATCCTCATGAAATTTCCAATGTCATGGGGCTTCAGGGAATAAGTTTTATGAGAGAAGCTACAAAAAACTTACCGCTTGATGTCTATATGATGTTGCCATCATGTGTTCCTGCCAGTGATTTAGAAACTTCAGGAGTTGACCTTAATAGTTACGATTTAGCTTTATTAATTGACGCTCCTTGGGTTCTTGGAATTGCTGAAATGATGAATTTTTCTGGAGTAATAAACTGCGATAACAGTGTATTAAGTAAAATTCAGCTAGGATTGGATAAAAATAAAAGAATAGACGGACATGCCCCACACCTATGCGGAAAGAATTTAGACGCATATATCGCCTCCGGAGTAACCTCAGACCATGAATGCACTACACCTGAGGAAGCTATTGAAAAACTCCGATTAGGTATGAATTTAATGATAAGAGAAGCAACAGGGGCAAGAGATTTAGAACCACTAATTCCTGTACTAAAAAAATACAATACAAGAAAATGCATGTTCGTTACCGATGACAGGCATCCTAAACATCTTCAAAAACATATTTCAAGAATGGTTAAAAAAGCAGTGCAACTTGGAATTGACCCAATTAAAGCAATTCAAATGGCAAGTATTAATACGGCTGAATATTTTAAGCTTTACAATGTAGGTGCTATAGCTCCTGGATATAAAGCAGATATTGCAGTATTTGATAATTTGGAAACATTTGAGCCTAAAATGGTGTTTAAAAATGGTAAACTTATAGCTAAAGATGGGAAAATAACTATTGATATGACAGAACTAAGACCTCCTGCATTAAGAGGTTCTGTAAATATAAAATACTTGTATAAAGAAGATTTGCAAATAAAAATCCCTGAAAATAAGGATAAAATAAAAGTAATTAATGTAATCCCACAACAATTAATTACAAAACTTTCAATAGAACCTGTAAAAAGCAAAAACGGATTTGCAATTCCTGATACAGAAAACGACATTTTAAAAATAGCAGTAATTGAAAGACATAAGGCAACAGGTAATATCGGATTGGGATTTGTAAAAGGATTTGGACTTAAATCAGGAGCGCTAGCATCAACTGTCGCACATGACAGTCATAATATGATTGTAATCGGGACAAATGATGATGATATGTATTATGCAGCTGTAGAACTTGTCAAATCACAAGGCGGGAAAATTATTGTAGAAAATTGCAAAACCATTGCTCATTTACCATTACCTTTTGCTGGTCTAATGTCAGATAATTCTGCTGATGAAGTTATGTCAAAAATTTCAGAGCTGGAAAAAGCTTCTGAAAAAATTGGATGTAAAATTACTGATCCATTTATGAGTATGGCATTTTTGTCACTTTCAGTCATTCCTGAAATTAAGATTACTGATAAAGGACTAATTGACGTGAATAAATTTGAGATTACAAATTTATTTATATAAAAATTTTAATTAATATCTATTCCTTTAAAAAATTCTTCCATTGGAATTTTTAAAACATTTGACATTTTAAAAAGTGCAATTGCTGTAGGGGATGTCAAACCCTGTTCTAATTTACTTACATAACTCAGGCTCATATTGATGAGTTCAGCAAATTCTTCCTGCGTAACATTTTTTCGCAAGCGTTCTGCTTTTATGTTTCTTCCTAAATAATACTTAAAATCCTTATCCATAGATAAATTATATAATCTTGACAAATTTTAGATAAGTGAATATAATGACACTAGATATCAATATATTGATATAAAATAATAAGATATTGATAGTAAGAAAGGTAATAAATGAATAAAAGAGCTTTTACACTTGCAGAAATTTTAATTACTCTCGGAATTATTGGAGTAGTTGCAGCTATGACACTACCTTCATTAATTAAACAAACACAAGGTAAAGAATTAGAAGCTCAATTGAAAAAAGCCTATTCTGTTATTCAAACTGCATATAATCAGATGACCTATGATGAAAGACAAATCTTAAATAAAACAGATTATCCCGCAAATACATTCAGAACAAAATTTATGAAATATTTTAAAACAATAAAAGATTGTGGAAATAGCTCCTGTGAAAATAGTAGCATTAACGATGAAGGGGATATTGATTATAGTTCAAAACATTATAAAACATACAATAACAAAACAATGAATATAGCAGCTTTAGATGATGGTCAATTCTTTATTAGTGATGGAATGTTTATTATGATAGAAAACACAGGAGGGGGCCCTTATTTTTATATAACAGTTGATGTTAATGGATATAATAAAAAACCTAATCGCTGGGGGCATGATTTATTTACATTTCAAATAACAGACAACGGGAAATTACTACCAATGGGAGCACCTGGTACAAGTTTTACTAATTTTGAATATTTCTGCTCTACTACAAGTACTCAAAATGAAAATGGTATAGCGTGCACATATAAAGCATTAACTGATAAAAATTACTTCAAAAACCTGCCTAAATAGTTCTATTGTAATCTGCGTTTTAATTCATATTTAACATCAGATAATGGCCCATTATTTGGCGTTCTCACTGTATTATAATAATTTCTTACATAAACAAATGGATATTTAGGGAGCCAGCCAAGTTTAAAAAATATAGATACAGTATCTGCACCCTGAGATAACATCAATTCATCTATTGTCTGCTCATGAGCAGGTGAAATTGATGAGAAAATTTTCAGTAAGTAATCAGTAAAAGTAACACTATAATATCCTGTTGCAGTTCCCGGTTTTGCTATTATCTCTGATATTTTAAAATTTTCATCACCTTTAATATTTTGAACATCTTTTGGTAATGTTAAAGTCTCACCCCTCATTTGCTCAATTTCATACCATTGACCATTATAATTTATACGCATCATATTTGGCTTCGGCATATATATATCATCAAATTTATTTTCAAGAATAGTATTACCATTCTTATCTACTACACCATATTTAAAATTTTTACAGGTCAAAAACATCCCACCAAAAAGAAGATCTATTGAGGAATATTCCTGAGGCAATATTAATTCACCATTTTCATCATATAGAGCGTACTTGCTCCCTCGTCCAGCTTTCATATACTTGCCGAGTACTCGCTCTGCATGGCTGTATTTTATTGGTACAATAATATTCCCATTATAGTCCATAATTCCAAATTTATTCTTCTTCTGGACTATAAAAGATGATTCCCCAAGAAATATCATCTTTTTATATTCCGGTTCAACAATAACTTTATCATCACAAGTTTTAAGCCCGAAAAGTGCTTCATCTCCTGCTTTATAGACCTTTACACAAGGATTTGGCAAATTTGACGCAATCGGTTGATCCTCTGCGCTAACAAAATTTTGAAATAGCAAAATTAAACTTACAACCAATATGAGTTTTTTCATAAATACATAATACCATAAAACAGATTTATGATATAATATTTTTGAGGATAATATGTCAAAAAAGATTAAAATTATAGGTGGTGTTATATGTACAGCAGCAGTACTAGGAGCAATTCCAATAGTCACATATTTGAAAATTTTGCCAGCTGCAGTATCAAATCCTAAGGTAATTAATTTTGTTGAAAAAAATATCAATAAATATACTTCACTTGATATTGAAATTAAAAACCCCGTTTTGAAAACTAGCTTTTCTCCAGTAATAGAGTTTAAAACCGATAATATCAAACTTGCACAAAATAATATTGAGATTTTTACTGCTGAAAATTTTGATGTAGAAATCTCGTTTAAAGATTTATTAAAAAAACGAATTATTTTAAATCGGTTTGGAGTAAACTATATTTTCGCAGATGTAAACAAATTAATGGCACTTACTCCAGCTAAACAAGAAAAAAAACAAGAAAAAAGCGAATGGGAAATAGATTTTTTTGATTCGGTATTATACCTGAAAAAAAGTTTAATTTTATATAAATTGGAACCTGATATTTATTTAAAGCTTAATGCTAATAACCTTAAAATAGACAACACGCAAAAGGTTAAAAAATTTGTTCATTTTGACATCGACACAAAAGTAAAAAAGGGTAATCATGAGCTACATTTTGCTATAGCTGATAAAAATAAAGTTAGCATCCAAAATAAAACAATATTCGTAAATGATTGCGTACTAGATATAAATAAATCCAACGTCCACATTAATGCTGAAGCGTCCAGAAAAAAAGGGATCAATATTAACCTTAATTCTAAAAAATTTAAAGTAAAAGATGTAATTGACATAGTTAATTCAAATATCATTATCAATAACGGAAGAGAAATGCTTGCGTTCTTTAAAGATATGACCGGAGATTTTGATTTCAATATAGACCTTACTAAAAAAGATATGAAAGGTACAATTAATATTAATCCATCATCTTTAAAAGTGATTCCTGTAAATAACCTTCCTATTACCGTAAATAAAGGTACAGTACTTTTGTCAAATAATGATATAACTTTTAAAGATTTTGAAGGATATTACGGCTCATTGAAGACTAATAAACTTGCTATGAATGGTATTATCAAAGATTATACAAAATCTTGCGATACAGAAGTTACAATAACAACAGTTGCTACTAATGATTTTGCTAAAAACTACCTTTCAAAACTTGCAGGTATTCCATTAGAAATTATAGGAAATGCAGGAACTCGAATTATTGTTAAATCTACATATAACAAAATAGATATAGACTGGGCATCTAAACTTGCTAAGGGTGAAGATATTCTAGTAGATGGGGCGTCATTAACCCCTACTGGATGGGACAGAGCTGTTCAGGCAAATTTACACTTTGAAAATAATATTTTGAATATAAAAAATATCAACTACTATATAGCTCAAGAAATAGTTAAAGGCAGTAAAGTTAAACCTGTTTTAACTCTTAATGGTAACGTCGACTGCTCAAAACCAATACCTGTCATGTTGGATTTAGGATTTAATATACCTAATCCTTTACCTAGTGAATTTTTAAATGTCCTTGTAGGTCAACGACTTTTTAAAGGTGGAAAATTTTCTGGGAATCTTTCTGTCCTCAATAATGGACCTTACCCTGTTATTAAAGGGAATATGAATGCTGAAGGTATAAGAATCCCATCACAGCGTATTGCAATAAAAAATGGGGAATTATATACAGATAAAGAAACCATCCATCTTGTTGCCGACGGTAGATATAAAAGAACAAAATTTGACTTTACAGGAGATATTGCTAATGGAATTAAATATCCTATTGTTGTAAAAAATGTTAATTTCGGAATGGATAAAATTGATATTGAAAAAATTCTCCAATCCTTTAATAAACAAAATACCGATGCTGTTAGACAACCACAAAATGTCGTTCCTGAATCTGTTATGGAAGATGAAAATAGTGAAGTAGCAGATAATGCTGTTATTTTTGATGTAAATAATTTAATTATAGAAAGATGTATTTTTAGACTTAAAGAAGGTAAATATAAAGACATTAATTTTGGAAATCTCGCAGCTAACCTTACATTAGATAAAAATAATATTCTAGAATTAAAATCTAATAGATTTGATATTGCAGAAGGGATATCGTCTGTAAAAGTTAATTGTGATTTAAAAAATCACAAATATAATCTTAAACTCGGTGTAAAAGATGTAAATTCAGACTTGATGTCTTCAACATTATTGAATCTTCCTAGAGAAATTTCAGGGAAAGCAAGTGGAATAATAGATTTAAATACTGATGACTCATTGAAATTAAATGGTATTATAAAATTTGCAGTAAATGACGGCCAAATACAAAAAATAGGACTTGTTGAATATGTTATGAAATTTGCTGCATTATTTAGAAATCCAATAGTTATGATTAGCCCATCAACAATTTCAGATATTGTAAATATTCCTGAAGGTAAATTCAAAAAAATCTCAGGAGACTTACATCTTCAAAATAATGTAATTGAACTTCTCAAAATAAAATCAATGTCACCACAATTAAGCAGTTACATTGTAGGTCGGTATGACCTTGAAAAAAGTGATGCAACACTTAGAATTTATACAAAATTCAGTAATCAAAAGAAAGGTTTTGCAGGAGCTCTAAGGAGTTTTTCACTTAACAGTCTTGCAAATAGAATTCCACTCAGCAGTCGTAATGATGCACAATACTATGCTTCAGAATTAGAACAAATTCCACCACTTGAGATAGGTGAAGAAAATTCTCAGGTATTTTTAACAAAAGTCGACGGAGATGTTGTAAATTATAATTTTCTATCTTCACTTAAAAAAATAAAATAAAAATCTTTATAGAAAATTAAAATAACTTACAAATAACATTTACGCTCTTGGCCTTCAACCCCTGCATATAATTCTACGAATTGCTTTGCAGGACTAACATCAATTTTAGTTAAAAGCACTTCTTCAATTTGGAAAAACCCAACATCTGCAGACATTTCAATATCTATTTTTATCGGTTTTCTTTCTCCATGATATATACCGATACGATTTATCGCATTAGCAGAATATTTATGGATATCTCCTACTCTAGGGGCTGTATTTATGGCAAGAGGTATTCTCGCTCTGCCTTTTGTCATATCACACCCATCTGCAATTAAAATAATTCCTGCTTCTATTGAATGAATTTTTTTTGTTGACATATGACCAATTATAGCCTCAGTAGCAAGGGATTTTATTATTACACGTTTATGAAGATTATCAGGAAAAACATGAACAAGCGCCCTGTCAATAATTGGCTGAGCAAGCATTACTGACATATCCTCATGTCCTTGCCTTCCAATAGACATTCCTAAATCATGCATTAACCCTGCAAGAATTACTGCACACATACTGTCTTCAAAAGTTCCAATCTCCTCTGTCTCAAGTGAAGTTTTAATACCTGATTCCTGAAGTATATTAAGCATTTTTATAGCATTACCCGCTACTTGTCTCATATGGACAGGTCCATGATCATTAAATCCTAGCCTTTTTATAGAAACATTATTAGCATAATCCTGCAATTCCTGAAGCTCATCATCAGCAAATAAATAATTGACAAGCCTTAAACAATTGGGATGATTTTGTAAACGCTTTTGAATTTTAGATTCAATTGAGACTTCTTTTATTGATTTCATTTTAATTACCCTCTAATAATATAATACCCTATAAATTAACTTTCAGCAATTATCATTAAATAAAAATATATTTAATTTCTAAACTAATATTTACAAAACTATACTTGACAAAATATTTAAAAAATAAGAAAATAACAAAATATTGAGAATAATGAAGGGTATATGCTAAAAAAGTTATTAGGATTATTAATATGCATATCAATAGTATCTTTCTATTCCGTAGCCAATGCTCATGATAGATTCACTTGGTTCGGATTAAGAAGAGGGAATACTGAAATATTAATTCAAAGTCCTGCACATCACCCTGATTGCGGCCCTCATGATTGTGGTAAACATAAGCATAAACATGGTTGTCACAAAAAAGGACCAAAACATCATCACAAATGTTGTAAATAAAAATAAAATAATATTAGTTAATCATTAAATAGCCTAATCAAAGTATAAATTAAATTTATGCAGAATTTGTCTAATATTTTTTGACTATAAGGTAAATCATGTTTATTCAAATTGGACTATTTTTTAAGTTTTATCAATAACATTAATGATTATATTATCTTGGGATTTCATAGTGCATTTACAATTATACTCACAAGATTAATAAATTGGTATAAACGTAAATATAAGTAAATACCTAAGCTTATTGCAAATATCATATAAAAAAGCGGGTTTAAAAACCCGCTTACTTTTAATTAATTTACCCGAGATATGACAATTTTCGAACTTGGTTATTAGAAAATGTGGCATAATTATTAGTATAGTTTTAGTTTTCTACTTCTGCGAATTTTAATTTGTCCGCATGTATACTTGGCTCACTATTTACAATATCATCATAATATTTTTGTAATGCACTATCATTATCATCAGAATCCCAAATATTTCTATAGTTATCAATTTCTTGTTTTTTTG
>CALUTP010000020.1 GCA_944323725.1 Candidatus Gastranaerophilales bacterium
TTTTAGGCAAACGAATTAAAGAACTCCGTCAAAGAAAAGGCTTAACACAGGAACAACTTGCAGAGATGATTGATGTGGGTGAACGAAACCTGAGTAAGATTGAATGCGGAAATAACTTTGTTACAGCTGAAACACTTTCAAAAATTATAACTGCCCTTGAAGTCGAACCAACAGAACTTTTTAACTTCAAACATCTTGATGAAAAAGAGGAGCTAAAAAAAGAATTAATGGAAGCTATCAAGACTGAGCAAGTTGATATTAAGTTGATGTATCAGTTTTATAAATCGATAAAATAATTATTTAGAATTTTATCAGTCAATCCTACAAAAATTTTAATAAATTTTGATTAAAGATTTCTTAACTTAAGTCTTATTTTTATACATGTTGTCTAAAATCTTTTTAGAAATTTTCTTTTGTGTTCGTTTATTTTCAGGGTTTTGTTTATCATTTAATACTTGCTTAAGCTGTTCCAATTTATCATATAAAATTTGTTTATTTAAGCTGTTTAATTTTTCTAACGGGAAAATGTCACTACCTAAATTCAATTTTCCAGCTTTTGCTATCAATTCAACTTCCACAAGTTCCCCATTTGTAGGTTTATACCCCGCAGGTAAACGATTCTCATAGTCATTATGAAGATAATCATACAATGCACTGAGTAAAGGCTGTACTAAACCACTTTCAAAAACCTCATTTAATACGCATATTTCTTTTTCATATTTATTTGTTTTTGCAAGATTATTTAAAATATCTAAAGTTTTATCAGACAAACCATATTTTTCCCATACACCATTATATTGTTCTCTTTTATTTTCAGTATCACCCATTAAATAATTATAAGACACTTTATAATGTTTATGATAAAGGTATAAATCTAATATGTTCACTTCTGCCTTTGCATTTTCCAGTCTTGATATTTTTGAAGCATCATATATGCTTTCTATTTCTGATGAAAAATAGTTGGCTAATTGCTGTGCAGATAAACTTTTGTATGAAATTTTATCACCCTTTTGTTGTGCTATTTCATCATCACGCCTTAAGTTTTGACAGCGATTTTTAAATTTTTCTCTTAATGATTTATGTTGTTTACATATTTCTTTCTTTTTCATTTTTTCATTGTAGCATAACAATGTATTAATGCAATAAAATTTTCAAATATTGCATTAATACTTATTAATTTGTAATTTTACGTTTTTCTCTTTTTGCTCTTGTAAAGTAATATCTGTTACGAAATTCAAAACAGAAAAGAAAGGAGAATAATGCAAAAAGAAATAGTAATTCCTGAAATGAAAACCATTTCAGAAGCTTCAAAAATTGTAGGGCTTGCAAAGTATCACATACGAAAACTTGTCTTACAAGGCAAAGTCAAGTTTGTCCGTTCAGGAGTTAAGTACCTTTTGAACATGGACAGCTTAATTAATTATCTGAATAACGGCGATGATGCCACAGTATCAGATAGTAACAATAATAGAAAAATAAATGTAAAAGGAGATTATTATGACAAAACCAGAATCTAAAATTTTAGTACAAATTGATAGCAAAGCATACACACAGAAACCCGAAGGTAAAGAAATCGGAGGGATTAAAAGCAGAACTCAAAAAAGTGAGGCTCAAAACTTAACGATTGAGAAGTTTGCAACCGAAATAGAACAGGGGAAATCTTTCAGCTCTGGTATTCTTGAAGGCGGACTTGGAGCTTCTAACTGGAAAGAACAGCAGATTTTCGGTGTTGATATCGACAACAATGACGAAACACTGCCAATCCTCACGCCAAAAGAGGCTATGAAAATATGTAAAGATAACGGAGTGCTGCCTGCACTCTGTTATAAAACTTTTTCAAGCTCCAAAGAGAAACCGAAATTCAGGCTTATGTTTAAATTGAATGAACCTGTGAAAGATGAAGGTAGAAGATTGATTGTTGCAAGCTCGTTGGTAGCATTATTTCCACAGGCAGATAGAAGCTGCATCAATGCTGACCGAATCTTTTTCGGGACAAATAAAAAAGTAGCAATATTAAACAAAACAGTTAGTTTTGACAAAATTCTTGAAGTTAGCGGTAAGCAGATAGCTCCTGCAAAAGAATTAACGGAATTGGATAAATTGAAAGCAAAATTTGATTTTGAAAATTTTCTAAATGAAGAATGCGGGGAAATAACACGCAAAACTGAAACGTACATTATGTATAAAAATTGCCCTATATGTGGGCACCATGATGATTTCATCTATTATAAAAAATCAAGAACATTCAAATGTTTTGGTGCTCACGGAGGTGCAGGCGGTTCAATAATAGATTACCTCATGGTAACAAGAAAAATATCACAAAAACAGGCGATTGATTACTTTAAAAATGAACTCTGCGGATTACCAAGAAGCAAAAATGATGATAAGAAAGAAATACAGCAACTTGAACTTATCTCGGCAGAACAATTAATAAAACAAAAACTTGCCCCGATAAATTGGTGCATTGAGGACTTTTTACCACAAGGGTTAGCTCTCGTAGTTGCTCAACCGAAAGCGGGCAAAAGTTGGCTAACCCTAGCAATCTGTCTTAGTGTTGCAACGGGTATAGACTTCTTGGGATACCATACAAACAAAGGGGAAAGTCTATACCTAGCCTTAGAAGATAGCCGTCATAGATTAAAAAATCGTTTAGGAAAAATCCTCGGTGAGAATGAAATTCCTAAGAATTTTAACTTTGTGATTAAAGCACCTTCTTTAGCCAATGGGTTAATAGATATGCTAGAAAAGCACATGCAAGAACACCCTGCGACAAAGCTGATAGCTATTGACACATTACAAAAAATTCGGACTGGAGCTACCAAACAAGAAGGGGCGTATGCAGCAGATTACAGAGAAGTTGGCATGCTAAAAAGTTTTGCTGATAAATACAATATAGCTGTTTTATTGGTACATCACCTACGGAAACAGAAAGATGCTGATGTTTTCAATAAAATTTCAGGGACAAACGGAATCATGGGCGTTGCCGATACGATCTTCATCTTAGATAAAGATAGTCGTGAATCAGATGAGGCAAAGCTGCATATTACAGGCAGAGATGTTGAGTTTGATGAATTATATTTACTGTTTAATAAAGCGACCTGTCAATGGACTTGTGAAGGTAATGCCGAAATTCAGGAGAAAAAGCGGAAAATCCGTGAATATATAAATGACCCTGTAATTAAAGCTCTCCGTAAGCTGATTGAAATAGACGCAAATTGGTACGGAACAGCACAAGAACTTCTGAAAGAGTTTATTGATAAATGTAACATTAATATAAACGAAAAGCCTGAAACTGTTGGGCGTAAGTTACGTAAATACACTGAATTAATGCTTGAAATTGACGGTATAGCCTACACCGCTCCTAACCCTAATGGCAGTAATGGCAGGCGTGAACATAAATTCCACGCAGGAGTACCGCTCGCAGATGAGTATGATTTAGACTCATACTTCAATTAAAAAATAACCGATACATCCGATACTGACTGATACTTCATGTATCAGTTAGTATCAGTAATATCGGTAATATTCAAGTATCTTTTTTTGCTCATCACTTACGGTGCATACAAATTTAAGAAAATGAGAGCAAGTCCTGTAAAAACACGTCATAATTAAATAAGAGGATAAGATATGGCATACTTCGAAAAACGTTCCGCTAACACATATAAAATAGTCGTATCAATGGGGTATGACTCAAATGGCAAACACAGACGAGTGTCAAAAACCGTCAAACTTCCTGAAAATATGTCCGAAAGTAGACGACAAAAAGAACTTAATACTCTATGCGTATTATTTCAAAAAGAAGTAGAAAATGGCTTGTACTTGGATGGTAGTAAAATTACATTTGCAGAATTTACTGAAAAATGGCTTACTGATTATGCAGAGAAAAACTTGGCACCAACGACTCTAGTGTCATACAAAATCATACTTAACAGGATACTACCAGCAATAGGACATATTACCCTTAATAAGTTACAGCCACATCACTTGATACAATTCTACAATAGTCTTGATGAAGAAGGGACAAGGCTTGACGGCAGATTTACCCCTACCAAAGCCCTAATAAAATATCTTGAACCGTTTACACTTTCTCACATAATCAAAACTACAGGCATATCGTCTAAAACTTGTAGAAGGTTAAAAACAGGCATGGCAACGAATTACAGCACAGCACAGAAACTATGCAACACTTATAAATTAGACTTCAGTAGAATGTTCAAGGGTAATTCAGAAAAGAAATTAACCAGAAAAACAATCCGAAATCATCACATAGTCATTCACTCGATATTATCAACAGCAGTAGACTGGAACATCTTAACAAATAATCCTGCGGGAAGGGCAAAACCGCAGAAAGTAACAAAGACACAAGCTAAGTATTACAATGATGAACAAGTCGCAAATATGCTTAATGCTTTGAGAAGTGAACCATTGATGTATATGACTATGATTTATCTTGCTATTGATATTGGTTTAAGAGAGGGTGAGCTAACTGGCTTGAAGTGGGAAGATATAAATTTTGACACCTGTGAAGTTAATATCAATAAACAACGGCATTATATTACAGGCTACGGCAATATTGAAGGTAAACCGAAAACTGATGCAGGAGTAAGAAGTGTTACAGCCTCAAAAACAGTAATATCACTATTGAAGGAATACAAAAAGCAACAGAATGAGAACAGACTTAAATTTGGTACCGCTTGGCAAAACGGCAAATATGTATTCCTGCATGAGGACGGCTGTCCGATAAGTACACAGTTGCCTTATAAATGGTTTACAAAGTTCTTAAATCGTCATAATCTGCCAAAGATAACATTTCACCAACTCCGTCACACTAACGCAAGCCTGTTGATTTCATCGGGTGAGGATATTGTAACCGTAAGCGGTCGACTCGGACACGCAGATAAAAATGTAACCCTTAATACTTATTCCCACATTATCAAATCAAAAGAAGCACAGGTCGCTAATAAAATGGATGAGTTTTATGCAGGGTTGAAAGTCGGATACAATGTAAGTTAGCAGTAATATCTAACATTTTTCTGCTATAATTAAGACATGAAAAAGAAAAGGATATTATTTGATACAAATATAATTATCCAAAGGGAAGACCCTAAAGTTTTGTCTTCAGATTTTATTGAATTGAATAAAATTATAAATGATTTAAATTATAAAATCTTTATACATCCACTTTCTATTGACGATATTAATAGAGATAGAGATGAAGAACGGAAAAGTATAAGTTTATCCAAAATTGCAACTTACAGTAGTATAGAAAAATATCCTGATTACAATCAAGATGAAACTTTTAAATCTCAGATTAGAACTTAATTAAAAGAAAATGACTCAGTTGACAACGCTTTGATTTATGCTGTCTATAAGAATGCTGTCGATTTATTAATTACTGAAGATAAGGGAATTTTAAACAAAGCTAAAAACTTAAATTTACAAAATAAAATTTTAAATATTACAGATTCCATAATTAATTTATCACAGGATATTTCTTTACGACAAATTCCACTTCTTTCGTGTTTCAAAATAGATAAAGGATGGAATATCGACCTTTCTGATACAATATTTGACACTTTAAAGCAAGAATATTCTGATTTTTCTGATTGGTGGCAACGTTCAGTATGTGGAACATCAAGAGATGTTTATGTTTATTATTCAGAAAATGCCCCAGATAGAGGCAAAATAAAAGCAATACTGATAATAAAGGAAGAAGAAAAAGAAATAATTGATTCGGAGCCTCCAACCGTTTTAGAAAATGTTTTAAAAATTTGTTTATTTAAAGTTGATGTATCTACTAGAGGAATGAAACTAGGTGAGCGTTTATTAAAAATGGCATTTGAGCAGGCAGTTATTAAAAATATCTCTAAACTTTATTTAACTCATTATACAACACCAAATGAAGATAAACTTATTGAACTTATACAGACTTACGGATTCTACTTTTTAACAAAAAAGAAAAATGGTGAAGAAGTTTATTATAAAGAAATAAGACCTAATAGAAGTATAACTATTGCTTCTAGAGAAGAAGCTATAAATATTAATACACAATACTTTCCAAGCTTTTATGATGGCAAGCAAGTTTCAAAATACATAATTCCGATTCAACCACAATTTTTTGACCGACTTTTCCCTGATTATAAAAGACCAGTACAAGA
>CALUTP010000021.1 GCA_944323725.1 Candidatus Gastranaerophilales bacterium
ATAATATGGCCTATCAGGAGTATGGACGAGCAAAGGATTGGGATGTAGACAATACAGAAGAAGGAAGAGAAAGAATATATAATATATTATCTCCCCATTTAAAAATAGCGCATAATTGGGGGAATAATCCTGCAAGATCAAACAAATTAGTATATAAAGAATTGCCTGGTAATATAATATCTGATCAGTCTATGGCATTTTATAGAAGTTCCTACAATTTTAGTTTATCAGATGGGACAATGATTGGAATTAATTGGGATAATGAAGTAGAAATGCCAATATTGCAGGTTGATGTAAATGGATTTAAAGGACCAAATCAAATGGGAAAAGATTTTTTTCTGATTTGTTTAAATAGTAAAAAAAGTTCTCCATTTATAACAGGATTTCCAAAATGGTGGACATTGTGGCCAAAGGCTTGTACTACAATTGGCCGCCCAGAAGGGGTAAATGGCTGGTATCAAGGGGGCTCTTGTGCGAATTGGGTAATAGCAACAGGAAATATGGACTATTTACATAGACAAATTTCCGATGATGAATGGAAAGCTGTTGTAAATAAACTAGTTATAGATTATAAAGATGAAGAATTAGATTAAAATTCAAAAATAAAACTTATATTATAGAATTTTACTTAGAAATCTATTAAACAAAAAGACCACTCAAGAAGAGTGGTCTTTTTGTCATCACAAAATTAAATTAATCTTGAGCATGTCCAGCTGTTCCAAGAACATCAATCATTTTATGTTTAACCATTTCTTTTACAGCAGTTCTACCAGGACCCATATATTCTCTTGGGTCAAATTTTTCAGGATGTTCAATGAAAAACTCTCTGATTGTTGAAGTCATTGCAAGTCTCAAGTCTGTATCAATATTGATTTTTGCAACACCATGTTTAGAAGCATAGTTAAGCATATCTTCTGGAACACCTTGAGCATCAGGTAAGTTACCACCGAATTTATTACATTTAGCAACGAATTCAGCAGGAACTGATGATGAACCATGTAGTACTAGCGGGAAGTCATAACCTACAGCTTCGTTAACTGCTTTTTTAATTTCAGCAAGTCTTTCGAAGTCTAATTTAGCTTCACCTTTGAATTTATATGCACCATGAGATGTTCCAATAGCTACAGCTAAAGAATCGCAACCAGTTTCTTTAACAAATCTTGCAGCTTCTGCTGGATCTGTATATGTAGAATCTTTTGCATGAACTTTAACATCATCTTCTACACCTGCTAATTTACCCAATTCAGCTTCAACAGAAACTCCTCGTGGGTGTGCATAATCAACAACTTGTTTTGTTAATTTAATATTTTCTTCTAATGGGAATCTTGAGCCATCAATCATAACTGATGAGAAACCGCCATCGATACAAGCTTTACAAATTTCGAAATCTGCACCGTGGTCTAAATGTAATGCGATAGGTACTGTTGTTGTTGCTAATGCAGCTTCTACTAATTTGATTAAGTAGGTTTGGTTAGCATATTTTCTTGCACCTGCAGAAACTTGTAAAATAATAGGTGATTGAGTCTCTTCAGCTGCTTCTGCAATACCTTGCAAAATTTCCATGTTGTTTACGTTGTAAGCACCAATAGCATACCCGCCAGCTAGTGCTTTTTTGAACATTTCGCCTGTTCCAACTAATTTTCTTTCACTCATTTGAGTTCTCCTTCTTTTTTATTATCTTTGCCGATGTATTCGGACTTTTTGTAGATTTAAACTTTATTTATGCTGATTTAACACATGTAAAATACAACAAAAATTTATATATTACAAGATGTTGCTATTACTACTCTTGTAGAAAATATTAAGAAAAGTTAAAATCGTATATACTATTTTACAATCTTTATAAACCTTGTTATAATTACACATTGATGGGTTAATTGAAATATTTACAAAAATTAACTAGCAAAAATTTTTGCGGTTATATTTTAGTATGAAAAATTAATAATTTATTTGTGGGTTAAGAATGGAGTAAAAATATGATAGTCAGTCCTGTTTCAAATGTAGTAAGTAATAGTAGCTATAATGCAAATTTTGTGGGTAAAAGGAATAAAAAATCAGATATTCAGCCTCAACCAAAGATATCAGCAAAATCTTCAGCTGTAAAAGCAATACCATTAATGACATTGTTAGCTATGACTCCTATTTCTGTTAATAATTTACAAGCTGAGGAAAAATCTTTTAATAATAATTCTATAGAGTTAATTCAAAAACCTCAAACTGATACTTTAGTGACTGATAAAGGTATTATTATAGGATCTAAAACTTTTCCTAAATATAATAATGCTGATGTTATAATAAGAAGTAAAAATGGTAAAGATGCAAGTGCTGTAGAAGTTATTCTTAAAGGGATTCAGGGAGATCCTTGTCCTACGGATTTACTGTCTTTTGTAAATTACAACATGGCTTTATATTCAGATGACGGTGTTAACGTAAATACTTATCGTATACCAGAGTTAAAGGTAAAACTCAGAGGCAGGGAAAATTATGACAATATAAAGAATTGGGAAATCGCAGAGTATGTAAGTAAGTTTGTATCTAAAGATAATAAGGATATCCCAGTAATAGATGTAAATAGTAAGTTCAGACTGCAATATACCGGAAAAGTTGATAATAAGACTTCAGGGGAAGATCGTATGAAAAATGCAGTTCCTGCAGATACTTATGGTACTTGTGTAGGTGGTAATGATTTCGAAACTGATCGGGGAAAATATAGAATTAATTATTATTCAACTGACGATAACGATGATAATGCGGAAGTAATAACAGTAAAAAAAGAGGGTTATCCTGAGTTAAAAGTATTTGCGTTAGTTAGAACATATGGCTATTTCTGTAAATCAAGTATGCAGGATCCTCTTAGATTTGAACAGGGTATAATTAGTTTATATGGTGCTGATCGTCAAAAACAATATACTTATTTAGATCCTGAATTATATAATGCATTAATTCAGGTGAAAAGTCATGATTGTATAGATGACCATGCTTTTATTTGGATTGATACCGAACCTAAAAAATATGATATGGTAGAAAATGGAGTTGTTTACGAAATGATTGATCGTGAAGCAATGAAAAAATAATTATAAATTTAATTGTAAAATTTTGTAAACATGTGAAAACATGCTGAAATCCATGATTTTAGCATGTTTTTACATATATAAGAGTATAACTTAAGAGAGAATTATGAGTAGCATAGACTTTGATTTAATAAAACAAAAAAGTCAGATTAAAGGACAATCAACACAAGTAAACCAAACTACTGAGACAAAATCCGAAAATGTTTCGTTTATGCAAACTGGAAATACTGATAGTCAGATTATTCCAGAACTAGGTATTAGCGCAGATGCATATATGAAAATTTGCGGTGCTTATCCTTTGTTTGGTGAGATGTCTGTTGAAGATCAGCTTAAATTTATTAAATCTTTAGTAAAAGAATCTAAGTCAAATGATGTTGACGGTCAAAATAATGTAGATTCTACGCAGGCTGCTAATAGTCCAGATTTAGATGCTGTTGATAAAAAGGAATCAGTTGAACAGTCTTCTTCTCATACAGAAACAACAAACCAAGCTCAGGCTGAACAACAAAGTGAGATTTCTACTGAAGAATTTATTTTCGATAAAAAAGCTTTTAATAAAGCTAATTCGTATGAAAAATATGCTATTTTTATTGAAGAATATGCAAAGAATAAATTTTTATATGGCGGAGAAACAAAGCATACTCTTGAAGAATGGGCTGCATTAAGCGATGAAGAGAGAACTAATGTATATTTAGCTAAAGCAGAACTAGAAATTCAGAAAGATTTATTGCCAGGTTATAACGGTAATGAGCAACTATCTTTAAGAAAAATTGATGCTCTTATGTTAGCTTTGCAGGCTTCAAATATCTTGGAAATTTCGCATTCAGAATTCAAGACACGCCCTGAGTCTAATAAATCTGAGTATGTTTATGAATATTTGTTTGGGCTAGATGAATCTGAAAGATCTGCTTTAGATAATGAAATTTTCAATGAACAAACTTTAGTTTCAGAAACTGCTTCTGCTTTGTATAAACAGAATACCGGTTCAGATGTTTCATTTTGTCCTGGTGAAGCTCAGGAATATATTGAAAGTCTGAGGAATAGTGATAAAAATTTTAATATTCTTGAAGAAGAGTATAAGTTAATTAAAGAAAAATTGACTGCAGGTAAAAAAGTTTCAGAATATCAGATGAATCGTTATAATGAGATTAAAGAACTTAAAGATTTAAGTCATAATGGTACTAAGATCTTTGGTAAACGAGCTGGGGATATAGCAAAATTAAAGAAAGAAATTTTATCTTCAGAATTCGCAGAAGAGTATTTAGCATCTGATAATACTAATAAGGCTATTGTAATAGCAAGTTATTTAAATAAAACATACTCTGGAGATCCTAATTATGCTGAAATATTAGACAAATACCGCATGGATGCGGCTGAATGCGGGGATATTTCACTTGCGTTTGGCTTGCATAAACAAGCTAAATTTAATAAAAAGGTTGCACATGCATATGCTAGCGATACTAGAGATGAGGCTATTGTATTGAACTCATCAAATCCTAATGTATTTGATGCAGATAATGTTAAAATTGCAGCTACAGTTGCAGAAAATTCAGAAAATAAAGAGCTTGCAGAACAAGCTGGTAAAGATTTTGTTAAAAATGCTGAAGGCGATATAGCCGTAGCGGTTTCTGAAGTGACTTCGGGTTCTCAATTTGAAAGTGTTCAAAAATCAACTGTTGAGAAAAGAAACTCAAAAGATCTTACTACTGAACAACAATTAGCAATTAACAAAAATGTTTTTGAGAATAGTGGTATAGAAGCTAGAGAATTAGCAGTATTAACTACAGGTGAAATGCATGAAGAAGCTCAAGTTCCTGCGTTAAAGGTTCAGCTTCAAGATAATAATCCAAGGTTAGCAAAAGCTGCAGCAACTGTACCTTCTACATTGGCTGAAAAAAACCAAATTGAGGCTTCTCAAGTTGTATTCGACGTAAGTAATAATTTAGAAAAAACTGATAGAATTGAAGTCCAAAAGGCTTTAGCTGATAATATTGCTAAATGTGCAGCTAAAAATCAGGCTGAAATTCATAAAATTGTAATGCAGTCAAAGGATGATGAAGTACTTGAGCATGCTGCATCAAATATTTATAAATATGATGAATCAGCTCAAGCTGATGCTATAAAATATACTTATGAAACAAATAATTCCAAAGCAATAGATGCCTGCAATGGTCAGATTGAACAATGTTCACCGGATGCGGTAGAAAAAGTTGGAAGAGACATTGTCGCGGCTTCTGTAGAGCAAACTAGAGAAAGAATTGTCGCAGAAGCTAGCAGAGTTTATGCTGATTCTGTTATTGAAAATAACAAAATTAATAATAATCAGACTGAAGCTCAAGATTTAAAAGGTTTGTCAGATAAAGAAAAAGTTAGAAAATTATATGAGGAATTTAAAAAGAGTACCCCAGCAGAACAATTCAGAATGTTGAGTAAACTTTCTAAAGATCAGTTGAAAACAGTAATTGGGATTCTTTGCAAGGCTAACTCAAGTGTTATTAAAGGCTTAGTAGCTCAAGGCTTAGGTACTTATGTTTTACAGACTATTGGTAAATCTCCTGATGTACTTTATATGACAGTTGATATTATGATGAAAAAAGGCGGAAAGGATGCAAAATGTGCTTCTGAGTATGTTGTTGCAAAGCAATCTACAACTCATTTTGCTGATAATACGATAGAAAAAGCAAATGAAATTCTTGGTTATGATGATATTACGACTGTCCAAGAATCAGAGACGCAAAAGTATGTATCTAATCCATATGGATTTATGAAAAGTGCACTTAGACCAAACCTTAGTGCGTTGTATCCGGGTAAGAAAGAGCTGTTTTTTAAAGCATAGGTACAAAATTTGTAGATTAAAAAGCCTGCTTTATTTAAGCAGGCTTTTTAGTTCTTGATTTTTCTGTTTTTTTGGTATTTAATGTTCTTACAGCAGATTTTTTAAAATTTGCAAGTCCTATAGAAAGAAGACAATTTTATTTTGCCGAAAGAAATCAAATTAGCTAAATATGCAGGCTTTTGCTACGGTGTTAAAAGAGCCGTTGAAACCGTTAAAAAGTTGAAATTAGAAAATCCAGATAAAGATGTATTTGTTTTGGGTGAACTTATTCATAATACGGAAGTTATACATGAGCTTGAAAAATTAGGGATTTATACGCTGAATGAAATTCCAGATCATGGTGATGGTATATGCGTTATAAGAAGTCATGGAGAAAGTCCTGAAGTTATTGAAAAAATCAAAGCTGCAGGCTTTACCCCGGTTGATTTGACTTGTCCTGACGTTAAAAAAGTTCAGCAAAAGGCTGTAGAGCTTGCTAAAGACGGTTATTATCTTGTCATAGTTGGTAAATCTGAACATCCAGAGGTTATTGCAATTAGAGCGAATGCAAAATTGTGGAGTGATAAAGTGATTGTTGCTGCGTCTATTGACCAGTTAAAAGAGTTTGAGGCAGAACTAAAAGCTCACAGAAAAGTAGGTGTTGTGGTGCAGACTACACAAAGGATTACAACACTTAACAGTATTGTAGAATATTTAACTTCAATATCTAAAGAATTACATATAGCAAATACTATTTGTGCAAGTACTGCTATGCGTCAGGCTGAAGCAAAAGAACTTGCAAAAGAAAGTGATTTAGTTATAGTTGTAGGCTCTAAAAAAAGTGCTAATACAACTCATCTTGCAGAAATTTTAAAAGATATTACGACAACGGTTCATATCGAAAATGATACTGAACTTGATGAATTTACAGAGCTAATTGAAAAAGCTCAAAAAATATCAATTACTGCAGGGGCATCTACTCCTCAGGTAATTATAGAAAAGGTTATAAATAAACTAAAAAAAGGAGAATAAACTAATATGACAACAACATTAGAAAAAACAAACATTGATGAATTTGAAAGATTGTTAAATGAATCTTTTTCAAAATCATACTCAGTGGCTGACATTGTTGAAGGTACAGTAATGAAAAAAGACAATGAAGGTTATTTAATTAGTGTACGTGGTGCTAAAACAGAAGCTTTTTTACCTAATAAAGAACTATCTTCTGCTGATGGTGCTGAAAATCTTGAAATTGGTGATGAAAGAGAATTTTATGTTCTTAAAGAAGAAAATGATGAAGATGGAATGGTTCTTTCTTTGAAAAGACTTGCATTTGCTCAAGCTTGGGCTCAGCTTAGTGATGCAAAAGTTCAAGGGGATACTATCCTTGCAAAGGTAGTTTCTGCTGTAAAAGGCGGAGTGTTAGTTGATGTAGCTGATTTAAAAGGCTTCATCCCATCTTCTCAGTTAAGAACTGGAACCCCTTTTGATGGATTAATTGATACAAAGATTGAGGTTAAAGTTCTAGAAGCTGATCCTAAGAAAAATAAACTAATCCTCTCTCAAAGACTCGCTGTTGCTGAGCAAAGAGATCAGGTCGTTGATAATATTCTTTCTACTCTTGAAGAAGATCAAGTTGTTAAAGGTGAAGTCGTAAGAATTGCCGATTTTGGTGCTTTTATCGATATTAATGGTATTGATGGGCTTCTTCCTATTTCTGAAATTTCTTGGCAGAGAATTAAACATCCATCTGATGTTATTTCGTTAGGAGAAACTATTGAAGTTAAAATTATTAAAATTGATACTGAATTAAAGAGAATTTCTTTATCTTTGAAAAGAATGGGCGAAGATCCATGGCAGCAAATAGAAGGTCAGTTTGAAGAAGGTCAAATCATTACTGGAACTGTTAATAAAGTAACCGGTTTTGGTGCATTTATTAATATATTTCCAGGAGTAGAAGCATTATTACCTGTTTCAGAAATGGCTGAAGAAAATGTTAATCCTTTTAATAAATTCAAAGTAGGTGATAGTGTAGAAGTCCTTATCAAAAAATTCACTCCACAAGAGCATCGAATTGCTTTGAGTGTAAAAGATATTAGCAAAGATGCTGAATAATTTATAAAATAAATATAAAATAACCGCTTATTAATGTTTTAATTTAAGCGGTTATTTTTATGTTTCAATATACAAGATCATTAAGTGTTATATTAAGAGCATCAGCAATTTTAAGCATAACTTCGATACTTGGATTTACTTTTTCTGTTTCTATACTGCATATAAACTGCTGGCTTATTCCAGTTAATTCAGAAAGTTTTTCTTGTGATACTTTATATTTTGCTCTTTGTTGTCTTAGGTTACTAGCAATTTTTTTCCTTAAATTTTCCATTTTTTTATTATAAAGTAATTGCTTTTATTTTTTTATCATGTATTATTTAATTATTATAAACTATAATTGATAATAAATCAATAGGAGTTGCTTATGCAAAGTGAGAAAATAAATTTGAAAGCCGAGATATATGATATTGAAGTGGCATTATCTCAAGAGACTTTTTTAATGGAAATTATGAAAGATTTTGGAGAATATAATTCAGAAGCTTCTGATGGCGTAGATAAAATGACATATATTCTTAATATTTTATATAATAAACATTTAAAATTAAGAGAAAAACTTGATGAATTTATTCCAAGATTGCAAAAATTTATTTAAAAAGCAGGTATTTATTTTGCCTGCTTTTTAAAAGTTTATTCTCCGAAATAGTTTTTAAGTCCGACTGTTAATTTTTTATTTTTACAGAGCTTTTTGAGTTTTGCAATTGCTCTATTTTCGATTTGACGAATTCTTTCTCTTGATACTCCGTATTGTGAACCTATTTCGTCAAGTGTTTTTTTCGTTCCACTATTATCAAGTCCATAACGAAGTATTAGCACATCTCTTTCTTTTTGGCTTAGTTGATTAAGCATTCTTCTTATGTCTTCAAATAAATTTTCTTGAGAGACTCTGCTATCTGGTGTAATTGTAGAATCGTCTACTATAAAATCTGCAATTTTAGATGCATCATCAGATGAATTTGCTGGAGTTTCCATGCTTATAGTTGTTTGAGCGGATTTAATTATTGAATTTAATTTGCTGACAGAGATGCCTAGTCTGTATGCAATTTCTTGTTTACTTGGAGTATGTCCGAGTTCTGTAGTTAAATCTATTGTAGCCCGTCTAATTTTTCCTAAAGATTCAATCATATGTATTGGAAGTCGGATAATTCTTGCTTTATCAGCAATAGCTCTTGTTATTGATTGCTGAATCCACCAAGTTGCATATGTTGAAAACTTGTAGCCTTTTGTATAATCAAAACGTCCTGCAGCTTTCATCAAACCTAAATTACCTTCTTGTATTAAGTCTAAAAATGATAGCCCTCGACCTATGTATTTTTTCGCAATACTTACTACTAACCTTAAATTTGCATTGACAAGTAAATTTTTTGCAAAATCACTTTGTTTTTCATAAATTTGTTTGGCAAGATCCAGTTCCTGTTCAGAAGAAAGAAGTGGGATTTTACCTATTTGTTGGAGATAAATTTTAACACTGTCATCTGAATTTACAGAAGAAAGGCTTTCTTGAATTTTTGGATCTTCAACAGAATGAAGGACATCTTCATCTTCGTCTTCATTTTGAAATTGTGAAAAATCAATCCCCTCATCCGAGATTTCTTCTGTAAGCATACCTAATTTTTCTATTTCTTTTTTCATTTTAATAAAGCTCCATTTAATAATATTATAATGTATATTATACCGATATGTCAGTTTATTAAATTTACTTAACTATTGTGCAGTTCTTTTGCCGAACCGTTTCAAAAATTATTGCAGCTAAAGCATTTGACACATTTAGAGAATTAAAATTATTTTCCATAGGTATTTTTACGATAAAATCTGATGCTTTTAGTAATGATTTTGAAACACCTGCATGCTCAGCTCCCATAATTATTGCAAAGTTCATATCTTTATAATTTATATTATAATAATTATCTTTTGCTGATGCATCTGCTGCAATTATCCACCAGTTGTTTTCTTTTAATTTATTAACTACGTTAGTCAGGCTATTTACTTTTATTATTGGTATATGGTTTATCGCTCCGGCACTTGTTTTTTCGACTATAGAATTTACAAGAGCATTACGTCTTGATGGAATGATTAGCCCTTTGACTCCTGCACATACACAAGTTCTTATTATCGCGCCAAGATTATGCGGATCTTCTACACCATCGAGAATGACTATTGAGGAATTTTCGTGTTTTTGTTCGATAAATTCTTCAAAATCCATATATTTTATTGGTGAAATTAGAGCTATTACTCCCTGATGATTAAATTCTGCATATGGGGTAAATTTTTCTTTTGCTACAAATTGAAATACAATACCATTTTTTAATGCTAATTCTTTTATTTTATTGAGTTTATTATCACTATGTATATTTTTTGAAATAATAATTTTATTTATTTCTCTATTGCTGTTCATTAAAGCTTCAAGGACTGCATTTTTCCCGAAAATTATATTTTCCATTATTTAGATACCTCAAGCATTCTGTTAATACAATTAAAAGCTTTTTGTGCAATAGTTTTATCAACTTCAATTTCAGGAGTTTCATTTTTTAGTGCGTAATAAACATCCATAATTGTATTTAATTTCATACTTTGACAGATAGATGGTTTATCATAGATATCATAAAATTGTTTATCTGGGTAATCTCTTTTTAATCTATCAAGGACTCCTTTTTCAGTTGCGACAATAAATTGTTTTTCTGTACTGTTTTTAACAAAATTCATAATTCCTGTGGTGCTACCAGTATAATCTGCTAAATCTACAAAAGCTTCTGGACATTCTGGATGGGCTAGTAAAATAGCTTTTGGATATTTATTTTTAGTTTTTTGTATCCCTGTAGGATCAAATTTTTCATGAATTGGGCAATATCCGCTGTAAGTGGTTACTTTTACATTTCCAAGCTGTTTTTCGACCCATCTGCCTAAATTTTTGTCTGGTAAAAATAGCACTTCAGTTGCATTTAAACTTTTTACGATTTCTACGGCATTAGAGCTTGTACAGCAGATATCACATTCAGATTTTACTTCTGCTGTTGAATTTATGTAGCATACTGTCGGAAGATTCGGGTGTTTTTGTTTGAATTCTCTCAATTGTTTTAAATTTATCATATCTGCCATTGCACATCCAGCTTTGATATTTGGAAGAATTACTTTTTTTGCAGGATTTAGTATTTTTGCAGTTTGGGCCATAAAGTATACGCCTGCAAATATTATAAGATCAGCAGCTGTTTTTGAGGCCATCTGGCTTAAATAAAGAGAATCTCCAATAAAATCAGCAATTTCATCAATTTCGATGTTTTGGTAGCAATGAGCAAGTATTACTGCATTTTTTTCTTTTTTTAACTTTTTTATTTCGTATATATAATCCATTGAGCAGCTCTTCCTCCGTTTAGTGTAAATTTTTGTTAAATTTGATGTGTCTATAAAATATATTGTATAATAAAAATAGGAAATAGTTAAAATTAATAGAGAAAATATAAGAAAATGAGTGAAGATTTTTTAAGTAATTTTTTAGCAAAATTAGGTGCTGGTAGTAAAGATACTATATATTTGTCAGTTACGCCTGGCGTAGGGCTTGAAATGTGCCAGATTGATCAGCAGTCTAAATCCGTAAAGGCCTATGCTGTGAGGGATCTTGCCTATAACGAAACTTCAAGGGATATTACAGACTATGAAGCATTCAAAAAAGCTGTTGCTGAAATGTTTGAAGAATTGAAAATTAATCCAAAATGTAATGTTGTGGTGAATATGCCGCTTGTGTCCTTGGGAACAATGAGTTTTCCGCTATTGCTTGCAGATGATGCTATTGCTACTGGTATTATTTCTGAAGTTGAACAAACTTATATTTTCAGGAGAATGGAACCTTCTGTAGCATGGCAGGATATTAATTCAGCTTCAAATGCTGGCAGTGATAATCGTAAGATTCTTTATTCTGCGATTCAACAAGCGGTAATTGATAATATTAATGGGGCATTGAGCTCTTTGGGAGCTACTTTAGCTGGGATAGAAGTCTCTTTAGCATCTTATTTGCGTGGTTTGGATTATGCAGGTTATACAACTGCTCAAATGCAGGATAATGTTACTTGGAATTTGATGGTTATATCATCTAACGGGTATTCATTAACTTCTTTGGTAGGTAAAAATGTTGTTGATTATTACGAAGAACCTCTTGCTATAAAAACTTTTGAGGGAGACGATATTTATAATGCAATTGTAACATCTGCTCAAATTACCTTGATGAGTTATCCCGCAAATTATCTGTTTATTATTTCGGAAACAGATCAAGTCAGTGCAGAGCTTTTATCTAAAAAAATTCAAGGTGGCGGTGTTGTTGATTTTCTTGAAAATAATAGCTTTAAAAAACATGAAGTACTTCCTGTAAGTTTGGATATTTTACCAGATAATGTACTTAAAATATCCCTTCAGGCAATAGGTTGTGCTACTTCTAATATTGCAAATTATCCGTTGAAGTTTAATTTTCTTGGAAATAAGGCTTCGACTTCAGTTGGGGAAGAGCCTGTAAGTATTTCTTTTGGAGATAAAAGTTTTGAGATTACTCCTACAGCCGCAATGAACATGGCATTGCTTATAGCTCTTGTTGTTGCTGTCCCTGTTGCACTTTTTGCATATATGATTCTGCCAAATGCAGAAACTAGTAAGCAGCAAAAGCTTGATGATGTCAATGTTAAAATCCAAGATATTGATGAGCAATTGAAAAAATTGGAAGGTGAAAAATCTAAAGCTAGTGCATTTGAATTAAAAAAAGAAGTTGAAGATGTTATTAGTTACAACCGCGCTAAGCTGATGAATTATTCGGCTATAGGGCAGTCTGTTCCTGAAAATGTTTGGATTACATATTTTATGACGCAGGATAACGGGCTTGTTGATATAAAAGGCGCAGCTACTAATGTTGAAGATATATATGTGTTCTTTAAAAATATGAAAGATTCTTTAATTAGTACAAAATTAAGATTGCAAAAATTAGATATGCAATCTGCTTCTGTTGATGATGTAATTTCGTCTTCAGGATCCTCAAATTATGAATTTGAAATAACTAATATGGAGCAAAGTCAGCTCGCTGCTCTTCTGGGAGCTTTGCCAGTTACAAATGGGTCAAATCCTAATAATACTGCTACTCAAAATACAAATGGTAATAATCAGAGTGCTAGTAATAACGGACTTTTAGGTGAAACTCCTTTAAATCTTAATAAATAGTGTAGAAAAGGATATATTGATGGCTGTAGACACTGAAAAATTGAAGAAATTTAAAAATGCTTTACTAATATTAGGGTTACTAGTTTTTGTTGTTATATACTTAATGGTGACCAGTATTATACCAAAGCTTCAAAGTATAAGTACAATTTCATCAGAATATAATACTCAATCAGCTTCACTTTCTAATAAAGAACGTTCACTTGATAGCCTGAAAGAGGCTGCAATTAAAGCTAATGATATGAATATGTCTGATATTAAAGAAATGTATAAACCAATTGAAACTGGATTAGATGCTGAAAGTATTGTTGCTTCACAATTTAGCGATATTTTAAAATTACTTCAGGCAAATTCAATAAAAACTAAATCTATTCAATATAATTATAATCCTCCTGATGATCTTTTTGTTAAAGGTGCTGGGGATAAATTAAGTGTTTGTAAGCTAGATATGCAAATGGTTGCTACTTATAAAAATTTCGAGAATTTCTTAAAAGATTTGCATAAGCATAAACACTTTTTAGATATTTCAAAAATTGAAATTCTACCTTATGAAAAGAATAAAACTATTCTGATTATAAATTTACAATTGAAGCTTTATGCTCAGAAAGTTTAATATTTTAATTTTTGGATCAATTATTTAAACTGCTGGAAATCTATTGCAAACATAAGCTCTTTGTTTTTTATACAGCTTGCGCAAAATGGGGTTTCCAGTGTTGTTTTTTTAGAATAGTCAGTGAAGTCGCTGCCACATCGTCCTCTATGATCATTTGATAAAAATGGGCATGTATAAATCCCTTTTGCACTGAGAATCCTTCCATATTCGCAATCAAGCATTGTCCAATTTTCATTATTGAATTCCTGTGGATTTTCTTTATTATAATATTCATTTATTGATAAATTTTGTTTTTGAATATCAAATCCGATTTTGTTAAATACTTTTTTGAATTCATTTATTATGGTATTTTGCTCTTCTTTATAGAAATTTGTTACACTTATTATTGGATTAAAATCATACTTAAGCAGGCATTTTACGGCGTGCATGACTTGTCTGTATGTACCTCTGCCTCTAATATCATCATTTTTGATTTCGTTATAGTGATCAATACTTAATTTAAAAATTATTTCATATTGGCTTTCATCTTCTACTCGTTTTAAAAACCGAGCTTTTTTTTCATTAATAAAACTGCCGTTTGTACATATACAGACATTAGTTCTTTTTAGACACAGCCTTAGTATGCTGTTAAAATCAGGATGTGTCATTGGCTCAGCTCCGGTTAAATATATGCATTCTATTGGTTCTTTCATTGTGTCGTTGAGAGCTTTTTTTATGATGTCAGCTTGTATAAAATCTTTTACTTTTTTAGAAAGTGGAAAATTAATATAACAATGTTTGCAGCGTTGGTTGCAATTTTTTTCCGTTAATTCGATAAACAGGTTCTTAAGTGTCTTCAACTGACATATTGGTGCTTGATAGATAGATGATTTCATATGTTGACTCTCCTTTTTAACAAAATTATTGTATGAATAACAATTTTGATTTGAAATCATCCAACTATCTATTTATTTGTATAATTTTTATTTTTGAAAATCTTGCGGTTTTTTATCATGAAGCCATTTGTTCATTATATAGTGCTCATAACTCAGAGCATAATTATATAAAGCTTTTATAAGAGTCCTTCCGCTTTCGGATTTTGCTGTTATAAAGTAATCCCCTAGTTTGTTTTCAGCAAGCATAATCTCTTTATGAACAATTTTATCTACATGATTTTTAGGGTTTTTATTAATAACTATTTTTATCCATTCACATAATAGTTTTGTTGCAGTTGTCTTATTTGCAGTTATTTCTTTATCATGTTGTTGTATATATTTAGAAAATTCTGATAATATCATTTAGTCCTCGAATGGTGTTGATGCTGCATAGCATACTATATTTTCTATACCTTGTTTTTTTAATTCTTTTATCATCTCTTCAAAAGTAGACCCTGTTGTGCAAATATCATCAATTATTAGAAGGTTACCTTGTTTAAGTTTATTGATATCTACTTGAAACGCATTTGAAAGATTTTCCATACGTTGAGTTTTTGTAAGTTTATATTGTGGTTTTGTATCTTTAATTCTAGTAATTAATTCAGGGTTATATACGTAGCCGCCTAATCTGCAAAATTCAATTGCTGTAAGTTCCATGTGGTTATATTTACGTTTTCTTTTTCTTTTTTCGAATATTGGGACTGGTATAACTTGAAAATTTTTGTCGTTTGTAATTTTTGTCCAGTATTCATACATAAATTTTGCCTGAAAATAAGCAAGTTCCTTTTGTCTGTGATATTTCAGACCTCTAATGAGTTTTTGAAGGTTTTTATTATAAATTCCAGCACAATATACTTTTTTACCATCAATGATACGGTTAATTTTCAGCGGTTGAAATTCTAGTGTTTGATAGCATTTGTCACACATTCTAGAATTATCTTTTGAATTTTTACAAAAATAGCATTTCTTTTTATAAATCCAGTCTAGCAGGGATAATAGGAAATTTTTCATAATTAAATTATACTATGAAGGTATTTTTATACAAAATTCAGTTCTAACATTTTCTTCACTTGTGACACTAATTTCGCCGCCATGAGCTCTTATCACTTGCTGTGAAAGATATAGACCAAGTCCAGTACCTATTTTACGGAATTTTTTTGCAGCTGAATAATATTTATTAAAAATTAATTTTATTTCTTCTGGAGGGACTCCTTGACCGAAGTCAATTACTGAAATAGTTATAAATCCAGGGATTTCTCCTGTTTTTATTTCAATATCTTTTTGGGTATTACTATGAGAAATAGCATTATTTATAAGGTTTTTAATAACACGTTCAAGCTGCATTGGATCTGCTGTAACTTTTATATCCCTTTCTGGATTGAAATTTACTTTTATTCCAGAAAATGATGATATTGCATTTGTTGTATTTACAATTTCGGTAATGAATCCATTCAATTTTATGTTTTCTTTTGAAAGTTTAATACCTTTTTCTTTAATCTTATATGTTTCAAGAACAATTTGTACTAAATCTATGAGTTCTTTATTAGAAATTTTCATATTTCTTAAAGCAACTCGTTGTTTTTCATTTATTTCGCCAAATTTGCCGTCTAGTAAGAATTCAAGAATATTTGCTTCTGCTACTATTGGAACTTTTAGATCATGAGTTAGTGTAGCTACAAAATCTTCTTTCAATGTTTCGATTTCTTTTTCATTTGTTACGTCTTTTATAATTAATACATAGCGTTTCTTATTGTCATCAAGAGACAGTCTTATAGAGCTTATTGTAAAGTTATTAGTAGGTGTATGCTTTATGAAAATATCTTTGTTAGTTAGTCTTTCAAGATTTATACTTTCATCACTGAATTGCAAAAACTCTCTAATATTTTTACCAATAACATCATGACCTTTTACGCCAAACCATAGGCTTATTTTAGGGGTAGCTCTTAATATATTTAACTGCTCATTGACAATTAATATACCATCTGATAGTGAATTAATTACAGATTCCAAAAGTTTGTTTTGTCTCATTAATTCTGCTTGATATTCTATAATCATTTTTTCTCTATCATTCAGCGTTTCAACCATGCGGTTAATGCTGTCTGTTACGTTTTGGTATGTAGGATGTTCTAATTTTTCAATTTTTGTTGAAAGATTCCCATAGCGGATTGAATTTACTGTATTTGTGACGGTTCCAAGATAGTCATTAATTTTCGACCAGCGTTTGTTTGTCTGCCTAGTTATTAAGAATAAACAGATAAATACTATTAATATAATGAAATTTATTATGTACCAGAGCATTGGAACTCCTTTAAAATAATATAATTTTATGATACAATTATACCAAACTAGATATGCTATGTTAATACATTAAAGGAAGTATGATGGGAATTATAAGTCTGCCTGATACTATAAAAATGGTTATTACGGATTTTGATGGGATTGTGACTGATAATTGTGTTTATATAGCTGAAGATTTTAAAATGAGTCGTAAACTTAATTTTAAAGATATTATGGGATTTTCAATTTTAAAAAAGAATAGTTATAAAATTGGGATTATCTCAGGTGAAGAAAATTCTGCTATTCAGTTGATAGCAGAGAAATTTAATATAGAGGAAGTGCATCAAAATATCAGACTTAAGTTGAATGTGTTGGAGAAAATTATAGAAAAGCATGGACTGTCACAAGATGAATATGTATATATTGGAGATGATGTAAATGATTTGGAGTGCTTACAATTTGCAAAATATAAAATTACAGTCCCACATGCTCCCAATAAACTAAAAAGTATAAAGAATATCCAAATAACTGATAATGATGGTGGTAATGGCGCTTTTAGAGAGGTAGTAGATTGTTTGGTTGGTTAGAAAAAATTATATTAAAAATAAAGAATTTTAATTTTTTAGTAGATAAGTATAAAAAAGATACTATAATTCAATCTTTGCCATCTTTAGCTTATGTAAACAGGGCTAAAAAATGTATAGATGACAAAAAATATGAAGAAGCTGAGAAAATTTTGAATGAAGCATTGGAACTTCCACAGGAAGATGCCTTAGTTTTTAAATATTTAGGTATTGTAGCTGAGAGAACTGGGCGCATTGATGATTCTTTAAGAGCTTACAAAAAATCAGCAAATCTGAATTCTCAAGATAAAGATATCTGGAGAATGCTCGGTTTTGCATATGTAAATTGTGGATTTTTGGAAGATGCTGAGAAATCTTTTGAAAATGCAAATAAAATCTCAGCATCAAATTCAGATACTTTTACAGGTTGGGGAATGGCTTTGATGAAGCAAAGAAGATTCTCAGAAGCTCATGAAAAGTTTATAGAAGCCTCTAGAATTAATAAATATAATTTTATGGCAATATTATTGGCTGCAATAATGGAAGTCCGTTTAGAAAGATATGATGATGCAGAAGCTAAGCTTAATTTTCTGGCAAATGTTAGTCCGAATGAGTCAAATAATTATGAATTAGCTAATCTAAAGTATATAAAAGGCGATTATAATAGTTCACTACATTATGCTAAAAAAGCTCTTGAATATAATAGGAACATGCTTCCGGTATATCTGCTTCTTGGAAGAATTTATACTATAAAAAGAGAAGAAGAAAATGCTTTGTTAGTATTTGAAGAGGCCTTTAAAAGAGAATTAATAACCCAAAATTTATTTTATGAGTGGGGTGTGGCATTGCAAAAATTCGAAAAATATGAACAAGCGAAAGAAAAGTTTGAAAAAATACTGGAAATTTCTCCGGATGAAGAAGATGCGATTGCAGGTAAGGCTTTATGTGATACTGCGCTTGGTAATATTGAAACTTCAGAAAACATTCTTTTGCAATTATACCAAAAATTTCCGGAAAATTATCTTGTATTAAAAGGCATGGGGTTTTTAAACTTTCATACAGCTAAATATGAAGAATCCGTTGAGGAATTTAAATCAGCTTTGAAAATAGATACTTCTGATGTTTTGATATATTATTACATAGCTCAAGCATATGTTAAACTTTCTAATGATATTCTTGCAAAAGAATATTTTGAGCATAGTTTGAAAGAAAATCCTGAATTTATTAAATCATATATTGAGTATTCAAAATATTTAATAAGTACTGAAAAATATCAGGAAGCACAACGAAAATTGCGACGTGCATTGAAAATAGATGAAAATAACTTGGATATTTTAAATCTTTTATTTCATGTTAGTTACGTACTTGTCAAAGATAATGTTTGTGAATATAATGTAAAAGAAGCTTTGTCAATAGCAGAAAAAATATATGCAATTAACAGGGATTCCTTCGAGTATGAAGAAGAAAAAGCCGATTTGGAGAAATATATAAACAGTTAAAAGAAAGAGAAAACTTTGAGAAAGATAATTGTTCAGAAATTTGGTGGTACTTCTGTCGCAGATACTGAAAAAATAAAAAATGTGGCAAAAGTCGTTATAAAAGAAAAGGATAATGGCAATGATGTAGTTGTAGTAGTTTCAGCAATGGGGCATACAACAGATTATTTGGTCAAAATGGCTAAAGATTTGAGTAAAAATCCATCAAGCAGAGAGATGGATATGCTACTCTCAACGGGTGAAGGTGTTTCTATAGCCCTATTAGCAATGGCAATTCAAACTGAAGGTTACGAAGCTGTAAGCTTTAATGCTATGCAGGTAGGAATTGTGACGGAAAAAGTTCATTCCAAAGCAAGAATTATAGATATTAAAACAGAAAAACTCAAAAAAAATCTAAGAGAAGGTAAAATTATTGTAGTTGCAGGATTCCAAGGTGTTACCGAGGAGGGTGAAATTACAACACTAGGACGAGGAGGTTCTGATACTTCTGCCGTAGCGCTTGCAGCAGCTTTGAATGCTGAAAGATGTGATATTTATACGGATGTAGAGGGTGTATATACAACTGATCCTAGAGTTGTTCCTACTGCATCACGATTGGATGAAATTTCATATGAGGAAATGCTAGAGCTTGCTCATGCTGGTGCAAATGTGCTTCATCCTCGTAGTGTTGAGACTGCAAAACAATTTAATGTTCCATTAAGAGTAAGAAGCAGTTTTAAAACAGAAAATTTAGGTACTTTAATTTTAGGAGTTGAAAAAATGGAAATATATAAACCAGTTGCAGGTGTAGCTGCAGATTTGTCCCAAGCAAGAGTCGTAGTATGTGATGTCCCAGATGTACCGGGACAGGCGGCAAAATTGTTCAGTCAGCTTGCTAAGCAGAATATTTCTGTAGATATGATTATTCAGTCATATGCAAGAAAAGTATCCAATACAAATGATATTGCTTTTACTATCGATAGTGCTGATATTGATAAAACGGTAGAAACTCTTGATGCATTAAAATCAGAGCTTAATTGTGGTGAAATTCAAGTTAATCCTGAAATTGCAAAAGTTTCAATTGTAGGTGCAGGTATGATTGATAGACCAGGTATTGCGTCTACCATGTTTGAAACTCTTGCAGAACAAGGTATTAACATTAAAATGATTTCAACAAGTGAAATTAAAATTAGTTGTCTTGTAAATAAATCAGATGCTCAAAAAGCAGTAAAGGCTCTACATGAAGTATTTGAATTATCTGGAGATGAAATTGCAGAAGTTAAAGGTGATTTGCCTAGCGTATAAGCGATAATAATTTTATAGAAATTAATTATATTGAATAAAGCAGGGTTGATAAATCCTGCTTTATAAGTTATAATAAAAATATAATTAAAGGAGGATAAGTATGCAAAAGTCAGTAATAGTGATGATTTCGGGGGGGGGGGGCACCTAGTTTAAGCAATAAATTTGCGAATATCCATAAATTAAATCAGCCAGCAGAAGAAGGAGGCTGATTTTTTCGTGAAATAAGATCAAATATAAGTGAAATATTGAAAAAGTATAAGTTATAATATATAATAAGAAAATGAATGGAGATTCGCAAATGAAAAAGGGATTCACGTTAGCAGAGGTGTTAATAACATTAGGAATAGTTGGAGTAGTGGCAGCAATGACGATACCTATGCTAATCCAAAATTATCAGGCTACTGTTTTACAGGTTCAATTTAAAAGAGCTTATTCAATACTTTCACAGGCTTTGCTTTTAATGGAAAAAGATACTGGAATTACTCCAAATCGTGCTAATTATGCAGTATCAGGAGGAAGTGGAAATTTTGTTAATTATTTTAGACCGTATTTTCTGCAGGCAATTAATTGTGATAAAAGAAACTGTGTTGTATACACGGACGATACTCAAGACAAAGTGCTTTCTGGGGGGTATGTAGATTTTGCAAATACCTATAAACTTAATAATTTGGGTATGTTTGACGATGGTCAAATTTTATTGAATGATGGAACTCTTGTAATGATAGAAAATAGTGTAGGAAATATATTGCTTACAATAGATATAAATGGATTGTATAAAAAACCAAATAGGTGGGGACATGATCTTTTTACATTTCAATTATCCGATGAAGGCAAGCTTCTTCCTATGGGTGCCCCAAATACGACTTCAATGCCGGAAAATTTTTGTGTAAGAACTAAGTCTAAAATAGTTAATAATGGACTTGCTTGTACTTATGCTGCATTTTCAGAAAAAGATTATTTTAAAAATTTACCAAAATAAAAAAAGGAGCCGAAAGGCTCCGTTGGAATTAAGAATAGCTGGAAGTATGAAAAAGATTAATTATATTAAATAGAATTAGTGTATTTTTTACAATTGCCAGTATGGGGAATCTAATTTTACTAGCTGGATAATATTAAAAATTAATAATTAGCCATGCTGGTATATTTGTAAAATTAGTAGAAGAAATAAAAAATCGGAATAAGTGTATTTTAACCACTTTATCGATAAAGCTTTGTGTTATGCAGGTTATAGCTTTCTTAATAAAAATTTATAATAGGGGTTGACAAATAAATTATTATAGTCTATAGTAAAAATGTAAGATGAAGTGTTAAAAAAACACTTAATAAGAAAAGCCTTACGAGAGGAGGGCAATTATGATAACAATTAATCCAGTAAATTTAAACAGTAAAAAATATGTTTCTTTCGGTGAAGGAAACTTGAATAATATAACCTCAAACGTAGGTATTTTATCTTTGCAAGCTCCTGATGCAAAAAGAGAGTTTGCCGGTAATTTATATATGACAAAAAAAGCTGACGCTGTACAAACTAATCCAGCTAAAGCTTTTGTTTATAAACTTGTCAAGGCTTATAATATGGCAGTTCAATCTGAACGCAAAAATCAAGTTAATAACCCTAAACAGATTTCTTTTATCGGGTAACCCGATTGAAAAATTTTAAGGTTATATCAAGATTTACTTTTACCCCACAATTTACTGATAGTAATATACTCCATGTTACTAGACATAGATTTCATAATTTAATTTATCCTTTCCTTGAGAAAGGAAAGGATAAAAAATTATGGATGACAAAATTAAAGAACTAAGAAAAAATGCGGATTCCGCAAGAAATTATTTTACACAGTATCTTGCATATACAGTTGGTCCGTTAGAGTTAAAAAATATTATGGAGGAAGGTGAGATTAATCTTCTTGATGTCAGAAGACATGCTGATTATGAGATATCTCATATTCCTGGGGCTGTTTGCATTACTAAAGAAGAGCTTGCTGATAATTTGGTTAAGCTAGATAAAGAGAAAATTACAGTTGTATATTCTTATAACAGTCAGTGTCATTTAGGGGCGGAATGTTGTTTGATTTTAGCAGACTACTCTTATCCTTGTGTGCTTTTGCTTGGAGGCTTTAAAGTCTGGAAAGAAGATTTTCGATTTGTCACTACATAGTTAATATTGTTATTCTAAATGTTTGCTCCGCCGTCATTCATTTTTCTAAAAACGTTGGCGCTACCTTCTTTTTGTTTAACTGCGTTGATTACAAATTCGTTTGCCTCGCTGTCGCGTGCAATTGCTTCTTTCAGTTCAAGCATTGATTTGTAGTTAAGTTTCCTGATTGAAGGGTCGTTAACATTTTTCAGATATTTTTTGAAATTTTCCTGTGCTTCAAAATTGAAGCCGGGAAGTTTCATTTTTAGAGAATACCACTTATAAAATTCTCTAAGCATATAATAAGGCTCTATAGTTCCCTCGCTAATTACTATTGCTGGTGAACTGGAAAATCCGAGTGTATGTTTTATGAAAAAATTAAGGTAAAAAGCTTTAAAACCTTGCAGCTGCGTGATTAACCCTTCTTCTTCCCCGATATATTTTAATATTTTACCGGCATTTTTAATTTTATAAACTTTTGTACCTTGAGCCTCAATATATTCAAGAAGTTTTTGCGGGTTATTTGCGCATGCGGTCATAATATCCATTACATTTTTTTTGACAGTTTCAATAGTTTTATTTGTTTGTGAGTTAAGAGTTACCGTTTCTGTGCTTGAGATTATGGTTTTGCTTGTTTCGTTGGAAAAGTTTGTTTCCAGATGCTTCCCGAGTTTTTTTGCCAGCATTGCCTCTTTTATGGACAGAAAACAGTATTTTATATTCTTTGCAAAGTTTCTCATAACAGAACTATACATTATATAAAAAAAAATGCAGTCCTCTGTGTAGTTGAAATATGTAACAAATGTAACATAATTTCGTCTTATTGAAATCTTAATATAAAGAAATTTTTTATATATTTACGTATAGCTTTATAAAGAGAGAGCATTTTTGAAACTAATTATTCAAAAACTGAACAGCACAAAACGAGGCTTCTTCTTAGAGCAGATAAGGAGGGGCTATGTGTAGTGTTGGATTTAACAGTCAGTTCGGGATGAATATAAAGAATTACCAGCAAATGCAGCAGATGCGTTTTGGCACCGGCGTGCGCGGTACGGGTTTTAATTATGACACCGGAATTTTTACAGCCGGAAAATCTAATTTATTTGCATCACGAAGCACACAATCTCTGACTTTTAATGGTGTTCAGTATGATAATAAATATTCAATGCTTAATAGCGTTGGTAGTAATGAAAAGGATGCGGCTTCTGATAAATCTTTTAAAGAAACAATGAAAGACCTTGGAAATGTTTTGAAAGAAGCCTTCAACGTCTTTGGTGATGAGATTAAATCAGGAGTTAAGTCGGCAATTAAGTTTATTAAAGGCTTGTTTGGCGGTGGAAAATCAGAGAAGGCCAATAATGACGCGAATATTGGCAAGCAGTCACTGAGTGATATTCAGAATGCGCAGGATAAACAAACCCTTAATCAGGCATTAGATGGAGCTAAACAGGATAATGCTGCTGTTCAAAAGAACTTGCAAAGTGATCAGAGCGCATTACAAACTTCTCAAAATCAGGAGGCTCAAGCACAGCAAGGTGCTGATAGCGCGCAAAGCGGATTAACCGAGGCACAACAGGGTTTAAGTCAGGCACAACAGGATTTGAGTGCGGCACAGACAGAAGTTCAAAACGCAGAACAGGGTTTGCAGACTGCAAAAGGCAACGTTGCAACAGCGCAGCAGGCACTTGATGCTGCACAAGCTGCAGCTACAGCTGAAAATCCTAATGATGCCGCAATCAGACAGGCTGAAAGTCAGCTTGCAAAAGCTCAGCAGGAAGAACAGGCTGCACAGCAAAAACTTGATGCCGCAAAACAAAAGGAAACACAGGCTCAGGAAGCAGTGGCAACCGCAGAACAGCAGGTTCAGACTGCTGAACAGAAGAACACAGAGGCCCAGCAAGGTTTAAGCCAGGCTGCAGAGAATGTTGATGCATCCGAAGCACAGCTTAAATCAACAGAGGCAAGCGGTCAGGAGATTAGCGAGGGTATCGAGCAGGGCGAACAAAGAATGGCTCAAATGGAAGAAGCGCCGGTCTATGGAACAGACCCAAATCCGCCAAAGGTAGAACAGGATAATAAATTCTCAACTCAGGATGACTTAATTGATACAAAGGGTTACAGTGATGAACAAAAGGCTGAAATCCTAAAAGCACGTCAGGATATTCAAAATATGCAGCCAGGACAAACTATTAAGTGTGGTGCCGATACCTATACAATGGATTCTGACGGCACAATTCGCGTAAACGATACGGCAGGAGAATACACAAATAAAGATGATGCTGCATTAAATGCAGGTGATTCTGCAATGAGAGCGGTTGATGCCCGCAGGCAGTCTGATGCGGAACTTGCCGCCCTGCGCGCAGGGAACCAGACAAAGGCAAAAGCAAAGCCGGCAGTCTCGGATACTAAACAGACTGTAGCTGCAGATGCCCCTCAGGAAACCCCTACAACAGATAACAAACCAGTAGAAAATGAAAAGATGGATGAAAAAGATACCTCAAAACCTGGTACAACCTGGCGTGGTACACGTGTAGGCGCCGGCTCAAGAGAGGATGTCAAATTTGAAAGAAATGAAGATGGTACAATTACGGAAACAGGCGTAAGCGGCAAACGTGTTCTTGATGCTGACGGCAAAAAAGTTCTGTATCAGGAAGGAAAAATGCTGGGCTATCGCGGCGGATATGGCGCTATTGATTACCGTAACGGAACAGAAACAACGGAACTTGATTCTATAAAAACAGGTGCCACTATAGGTTATACTATTATAAGCGGAATGAGCAAACCGGGCAGCGGAGGTGAAATCCATGACAAGGATGGCAATCTTATAATGACAATGAAAGACGGCGAGTTCTTCAATGCAAAAGGTAAGAAGATTAAAACCGGCAAAGCTATTGATATGATTAATGACAATCAGGGCGAAGGTTTCAGACTAGTACGCCAGCTTAAGAAAAAGGGCGTTTAGTATAGTACGGCTGCTGTAAAATATTAAAATTAAATAAAGATTGTAAAAAATACACTTGCTTTTTGTTTGTATTTGCTATAAAATGTAATTGTGAAATAAATCACGAATTGAAATTTTCACAATCTTCTGTTACAATAAAACATTACGGAATTCAAATAGCAAATTTTAAATAAGTTACTTAAAGGAGAAAAGACTTATGACAACAAAAAGTAAAAAGACTGTTGAAACACTGGAAAAGGCTCTAAATCAGTCATCCATTGTTGACAGTGCTGAAAAATTGGAAATGTTAATCGAAAGAGTTAAAAGGGCTCAAAAGATTTACTCAACTTACACTCAGGAACAGGTAGATGCAATATTTAAAGCTGCAGCTACTGCTGCTGATAAAGTTCGTATTCCATTAGCAAAAATGGCTGTTGAAGAAACAGGTATGGGTGTTTTAGAAGATAAGATTATTAAAAATCACTTTGCTTCAGAATACATCTACAACAAACATAAGAATGTCAAAACTTGTGGAATTATTAAAGAAGACAAAGCTAATGGTATTAAAACAGTTGCGGAACCTTTAGGCGTTATTGCAGGTATTGTACCTACAACAAACCCAACTTCAACTGCAATATTCAAATCATTAATTGCATTAAAAACAAGAAATGCAATTATCTTCTCACCACACCCTAGAGCTACAAAATGTACAATAGAAGCTGCAAGAGTGGTTCTTGAAGCTGCTGTTAAAGCTGGTGCTCCAGAAGATATTATTGGTTGGATTGACATTCCTTCAATCGATTTATCAAATCAACTTATGAAACACCCTGATATTGCTTGTATATTAGCAACAGGCGGTCCAGGTATGGTGAAGGCTGCATATTCTTCAGGTAACCCAGCTTTGGGTGTTGGTCCTGGTAATGCTGCAGCTGTTATTGATGAAACTGCTGATATTAAAATGGCTGTATCTTCAATACTTATGTCAAAGACTTTCGATAATGGTATGATTTGTGCTTCTGAACAATCTGTAGTCGTTGTTGATAAAGTTTATGAAGAAGTTAAAAAAGAATTTATTTATAGAGGTGCATACCTAATCAATGAAAAAGAAGAAAAGAAAATGATAGATCTTCCATTCATTGATCCAAAACGTGGTACAGCACATCCTGATATCGTAGGTCAACCTGCACATAAAATTGCAGAATTAGCAGGATTTGAAATCCCTAAAACTGCAAAAATTATCCTTGCAGAGAGACCAAAAGTAGATTGGGATGACCCATTCTCAAGAGAAAAATTATCTCCAGTGCTGACAATGTATAGAGCAAAAGATTTTGCAGAAGCAACAGAAATGACTTATGAGTTGGTATCAAAAGGCGGAGCTGGACATTCTGCAGATCTTTATACAGATACCCGCAGTCAAGAAAGAGTTGATGAATTTGCAAAAAGAATGCCCGCTTGTCGTGTATTAATTAACTCCCCATCAGCTCAGGGCGGTATTGGTGATTTATATAACTTCAAATTAGAACCGTCACTTTCTCTAGGTTGTGGTTCTTGGGGTAAAAATGCCATTTCAGGTAATATTGGCGTTGAAAATTTACTTAACTACAAGACAGTTGCAGAAAGGAGAGAAAACATGCTCTGGTTTAAAGTTCCACCTAAAGTTTACTTCAAAAGAGGCGCTGTTGATTTAGCTCTTCGTGAACTTGAAGGTAAAAAACGTGCCTTTATTGTAACTGATAGATTCTTATTCAATTCAGGTGCTGTAGATAGTATAGTTAATGTATTAGATGAAATTGGTATAGATCACCAAATTTTCTTTGATGTAAAACCGGATCCTACATTATCAACTATCAATCAGGCTATGGAAATCATTAGACCTTATGAACCTGATGTAATTATTTCATTAGGTGGCGGATCTCCAATGGATGCTGCTAAAATCATGTGGTTAATGTATGAACAACCTGATACTGTATTTGAAGATATTTCAATGAGATTTATGGACATCAGAAAAAGAATTTGTAGAATTCCTGAATTGGGTAAAAAAGCTACAATGGTTGCAATTCCTACAACATCAGGTACAGGTTCTGAAGTTACTCCATTTGCTATTATTACTGATGATGAAACTCACGTAAAATATGCAATCGCAGATTATGCATTAACTCCAAATATGGCAATTATTGACCCTAACTTTGTAGATGGTATGCCAAAAGGATTGACAGCTGCTTCTGGTATAGATGCTTTAGTTCACTCAATTGAAGCATATGTATCAGCAATGGCTACAAACTTTACAAATTCAAATGCTTTGGAAGCTACAAAACTTGTATTCAGATATTTAGAAAGATCTTGGTCAGAAGGTGCTAATGATCCGGTTGCAAGAGAAAAAATGCACTATGCAGCAACAATTGCAGGTATGGCATTTGCAAACGCATTCTTAGGATTATGCCACTCAATGGCTCACAAATTAGGTGCAATGTTTAATGTACCTCACGGTGTTGCTAACGCATTGTTAATCAGGCAGGTAATCAAATATAATGCTGTTGATTGCCCTAAAAAACAATGTATCTTCCCTCAATACAAGTTCCCTAATGCAAAAGCTAAATATGGTCAAATTGCAGATGAACTTGGTTTAGGCGGAAAAACTGATGATGAAAAAGTTGAATTGTTAATTGAAGCTATTGATAAATTGATGAAGGCAGTAAATCTTCCAAATTCAATTAAAGATTTTGGTGTAAAAGAAGCTGACTTCAATGCTAAATTAGATGAAATGGTAGAATTAGCATTCGATGACCAGTGCACAGGCGCTAACCCGGCTTATCCGTTAATGGAAGATATCAAGGCTATTTACAAAGATGCTTATGAAGGTATTGTAAGAGATTACTACGCAACTAAGTAAGCTTGTAGATTGCATAAGATAAAAAAGAACCGCCATTTCAGGCGGTTCTTTTTTATAAAAATTATAACAACTATCTAATAATTATTTTTCTGCCCCTATAGTATAATCGGAGAATATAAAATTATCATTTCCAGATAAAATATTTTTTAGGCTTTCACGTCCTTGATAGGTTTGAATACCCGGTTCTACTTTATCTTTTGTAATTTGAATATAAAAAGCATCATAGCCGAATATATTTGGTTTTTTAGGTCCATTTACATCGAAAAAAACATAACCACAGACTTTGTTAATTGCGGTCTTAGGAACATTATTTCCATCAGCATCCAAAATAGGTCTGCCATTTTCATCAACTGTATTAAAAGTCTCTTCTGCATAACAGTCTGGATTGTTGTTTTGTACAATATACAAGACTACCCCATTATGTAGTATTATTGCAGGGAGTATTTGTGACCATGATGCACCAGTATTAGTTCCAGCTGTGTAAAATCTTGAGTATTTTATATCATAATAATATTTTTTACATTGGTTCTTTGTGTTAGTACATAATTTTGTGCCGTTAAAGTATTTCATAAATTTTTTTGCAGTGTCAACAGAATTGTTATTAGGGTTAAATAATACTGAATTGTCATTGATGTTACCGTCAGATGTTCTTGCTCGATTTACTGCATTACTAACATCCGAATAAGTTTTTCTGACTTTTGTTAAAATCTCTTTATCTCTATAATCATTAATAAGTGAAGGCAATGTCATTGCTGCAACTACACCTATTATACCAAGAGTGATCAATACTTCCGCTAACGTAAATCCTTTCCTCAAAATACCCTCCTTTGTATTGACTTTTTTATTTTAATTATCACATATATTGCTATTTTTGTCAATCATTATGCTTTTTGCTTGAAAAATAGCACAGTTATTACCTTAAATTTATTTTAGTTAGTAAATAAAATTAAATTATGAGGTAATAATGCAAACAAAAGAATTATTAGGGTTAAAAATAAAAGAAGTAAGAAAACAAAGGAAAATTACTCAAGAGCAGCTTGCAGAAAAATTAGATTTGGATGTCGGGTACATAAGTAAGTTGGAAGTAGGTCGTAATTTTCCAACAATTGGTACTTTAGAAAAAATTGCCTCAGTATTAGGTGTAGAATTATATGAGCTTTTCCAGTTTACAAAAGTTAAAAATAACGATTTTAAAGAAGAAATAGTTACAATCTATAATAATTTAAACAAAGAAAAACAATATACACTCTATCGTGTTGCCAAAGCTATGGAATAATTTAAAAAAGATTTATAAACATTTCTAGTTACTTAATGAGTTAATATCTAATTTTATAATTAAAATAAAAATTAAAGAATTGTTTAGGTTATAATTATTTAAGCAAAAAAATATATTTAGGATTGTTGATTTAATATCAATAAAATGGAGCGAAAAATGATTCAAAAAATAACAAAATTTACAATGTTAAAAAATTGTTTTACAAGTGCAGGTATGAGGGCAAATAAAGAAATTCGGAGAATGCTTGCTGTTGCAGACCCTGGTGATATATATCAAAAAAATTTATCAAATGGTAAAATAGTAATCCAACAAGATCAAAAATGGAAAAATCTTAAGAAATCAACAACTATAATTTTAGATAAGTATGAAATACAAAATAAAACCACAAGAGAAAAAAAATTTTTAGATGGATTTGAGTTATTATCAATAATAAAAAGAGATCTTCCTCAAATAGGTATAACAAATAAAGAAAAACAAATTTTATGCAATGCAAAAAATGGCAAAATAGAAGAAAAAGCAACAAAATATTCAGGTGTTTGCATGGGTTCAACTTTAAGTGTGATATCTTATGGTAATAGAGAATCGAAATTTCCAGTAACAAAACTTGCAGGTTCAATTCATCCCGCTATAGCACATAAGATATCTTATAAAAATGGTGATATTCAATATATAGAAATGTATTCTTATTTATAAATTTTCACTAATATGAAAAGACTATACCTTGACATTAGAGTATGTCTTTTTTATCATAAAGAAACGAGGTGAGGCGACATGGCCAAGTGGTAAGGCAGGAGCCTGCAAAGCTCTTATCCCCCAGTTCGAATCTGGGTGTCGCCTTTTTAATTTTTTAATCTGATTGATCCGGTTAGTAAAGAAATTTCAGTTATATTTATAGATTTTTCAATTAATGCTATTCAAATTAAATATGAAAATGAATAATTTAAAAATTAACAAGTAAATAAATTGAGGATGATTGGTAAGGCTACATTTTTGATGAAGTATCCAAAAGAATGAGAAGAAGGTAGTGCAAGCTACCAACAAGTCTAAAGATGATAACTAAATAATAATACGGGCGATTGGCGCAGTTGGTAGCGCATCACATCGACATTGTGGGGGTCACGTGTTCGAGTCACGTATCGCCCAAATAAGGAGAGGTAATACCTCTCTTTTTTTATTTTAAAATTTTATAACCAAAAACATTGCAAAAAGCATTATTAGTGAAATTATTGTTGAGATAGCTACGATTATCCAGAAAATAGATAATTTAGGTTTCTTTTTACTCGGTGACATCTGATAAGATTGAGTTTTTACAGTTTTCTTTTTAGACGTGTGCTGTTTTTTTGATGTTTTAATTGTTGTTCGTTCAGTATAAGCTTTTTCTTCAGCGTAGCGTTCAGCAAGAGATTTTTGTTTAGGTTTTCCTGTAATTAATAGCTCTGTATCATAATTTAATTTGGCTATGTCACAACAAACAGTTGATAAATAGCCATTTTTATAGGGGAGTATCAGAACTCCCCTACAAACTGTTATTTGCAGTTATCTATACTCATTTGGAATTTCGATATGAAGTGTCTCAC
>CALUTP010000022.1 GCA_944323725.1 Candidatus Gastranaerophilales bacterium
GATATACTCGGATACACAATAGATATCCGCTGAACCAGTATAGAGGGTATGGATAAAAATTAGGTGGTACTTTGATAAATGAGGCTCAGAAAATTTCCTGTATTTTGTAAATCTTTACCCCTAATGGCGTAAATTATAAATTAAGTTGAAGCAGGCTTTAACTTAATTTTAGCTTTAAAAAGTTGAGAAAATATAGGATTCATGTTATAATAGAGACATAATTTATAGTAAGAAGTTAATCTTAACATACTGAGAAAGGTATTGTTATAGCCGTTCTTACTAGACTAGACGTTATACATAAGTATATACGTCTAAGTGTAGTACGAATTTGGCAAGAGGCTGTAATGAAGATTACTATCTTACAATACGCATTTAGACAGATGCTCTGCGTTAAGCAGAAATTTTCTGATGTGAATTTTTCCATTAGCACAGCTTCTTGCCTCAAGCAAGAAAGGCTAAAACAATGGAAAAACTTCACAAAAGAGGTAATAGTACCTCATCTTTCTCAGCCCAAGAAACAACAGGTAGTAATTTGCTACTTTTTGAACAGACTGAACCTGAATTTAATGAGGATGAAACAAACGACTTTGACACTGCACCTGAGAAGAGACCTGCTCTCAGTACAATGCAAACACATTTAAAGTGGCTGAATAAAAGGCTTACAAACACTATTGAATTGGACATTTTCTGCCAGCAGTTTGACCGGCTAAAAATGGCTATTGATTTGAATATACATGCTGCAGATATTGAGTTTAAATTTGATATCGCTTCAAGCAACATGCGTATATCTAAATGTCCTGAAAAAATTCCAAGCAGACAGGAAGAGCGACAACAGTTTATTGAAGAGTATAGAAATCCTGACCCTCCATTTCACAATGTCGTTATAAGTGAAGAAGAGTCAAGCAAAATTGATGATAAACTTGTTGCAGATATTATGGCTACAATTAATGAAGATTATGATACGGTTGAAGCCAATATTACATATAGCATTGATGATAGTGATTCTGAAGAAAATGACATAACAGCAGATGAGACAATTGAGACAGAAAAGCTCGGAAATATTAAGTCAGAACTTCCTAACTGTAAAATAAGTTACGAAATATACTCTCAAAACTTTGGAATTTATAATATATACATTAAAAACGGACTTCTTGTTATTTATCTTAGCGGAAAATTCATGGGAAAATCCGGAGTGCTAGGGTATATAACGAAAGATAATATTTATCAATGTCTTACGAAGGTCTGCCACCTAGCTGGCTTTACTTTTAATATTAAAGAGTTTATTAGAGAGGCTCATGTATTTCTATGTGATGTATGTATTGATATTCCGCAGAAAGATATTAAAGAAGTTGAAAAAGATATAAGGGCATTAAGCTCTATGCTGCCTTTATCATCAAGCAGCCATGAGTGCAAGAAATATGGCAATCACGGAATATTGCTTAAAAGCAGAGCAAAAAATATAGGAAGTTCGTTTATTGCATATAGTAAATGGCATGATTTAATGCTAAGTGCGAATAAGGGGAAAAGAACTCCTGCATATATAAATGAAATAGGAATGAGCGGAAAGAATATTGCCAGAACCACTCTGCGTCTTGAGTGTAAAATGTACAAACTGGAAGACATACGCACCTTACTTGAAGTACCTTATTATTATAAAAAAGTGATGCTTAGTGATGTCTTAAATAGTACTGCGAAGCCTATTTTAAAAAGATTAGAAGCATTTGATTGCACAGAAAGTATCCTTAAAAAAAGAATTTCTCTTTATGTCGAAGGGGAAGAAAAAAGCGAACAAGAAGGCTTACAAGGTGTTCAAGTCCGTGAAAGACTTGCTGCCGAACGTATTGGAGAACTAGTAAGGGATAATAACTTTGATATAAGAAAAGTCAAAGATGATTTAATAACAGAGTATAACATTAATGATGAAAATACTATAAAAGGCTTAATTCCTTATATTAAAGACAGTTACTGGAGTTTCTTGTTATATAGGAAGCCTAAAGCAATTAAACGAGTTATATGCCTGCTTGATAAAATACATATTTATTATGGCAGAAAGGCAGGTAGCCAAAATGCCTAAGGATAAACTCGGTATAAAATTCATCTCTTATGATTTATTGAAATTACAAGAAGAAGACATAAATGATTTAACACAATTTGTTGTAAAACTTGCAGAGCAAGGATTTAAAGATAATATAATAAAAGGGGCATTCCCAGGAAAGGATAGAAATGAGTAAAACGGCTATTATTTATGTAAGAGTCTCTACAGAAGAACAGAAGAAGAAAGGTTACAGTATCAGCGGTCAAACCCAGAGATGTATTGAATTCGCTAAACGTAACGACTATAGCGTTATTAAAATCTTTACAGATGAAGGTAAGAGTGCAAAGAACCTAAAAAGACCGGAACTACAAGAAATGTTTCGATACATTAAATGTAATTCCAGAAAACCGCAAGCCTTAATCTTTTGGAAGTGGGATAGGCTCTCTCGTGGTGAAGATGCTGATTATGTTGAATTAGGAAAACTGTTTGACAGATACAACATAACACCTTTGTCTGTTGAAGAAAACAATGAAACCTCGCCAGAAGCAAAACTCATGAGAAAAATTACCAGAGCTACAAGTGCTTATGAACTAGACAAAGACTCTCAGAGAACAAAAATGGGTATGCTGAGAAAAGCAGAAGAAGGTTTATTCCCAGGAAAAGCTCCTATCGGATACTTGAATGTGCGAGATGAACACGATAAGGGAATTATTGTTGAAGATATTAAAACCTCCCCATACATAATTAGCATATTCCAGCATTATGCAAGTGAAAATGGACATTCTTTAGAAGCTCTTGGGCAGATAATGTTTAAAGAAGGTTTCAAGGATAAATATGGTAATCCTTATAAAGCAAGGAAGTTTGAAGAAATTCTCAAAAACCCTTTTTATACAGGAGACTTTATCTGGGCTGGTAAACGTTATCAAGGTAAACATAAACCGATAATAGATAAAAAGCTGTTTTATAGAGTACAGGAGAGGTTTGGCAATACTAACAAGCCTAAATATAATGATAAGAACTTCACATATACGAACTTTATCACTTGTGCAAAGTGTGGATGTTATATGACCGCAGAACGCAAGAATGGTGCGCATAACAGCGGTAATTATATATATTATCACTGTACTAATAGAAAGAAAATGCACTCAAGCCTTAAAGGCTTGAGTGTGAGGGAAGAGGTAATTGACACAGCTTTTCAAGATATTATAAGCAGTATCGCAATACCTACATATATAGTTACAAGTTTAAAAGATAAGATTATATCAAGTCTTGATAAACTATATGAAGCTGAAAATAAACTTATTGAGTCAAAAATGAAACGCATTAAGGAACTTGACCACTTAATAGCAAGAAGTTACGAAGACAAATTGCTAGGAAAACTTCCTCCTTCATACACGGAAGAATTGTTTAATAAACAAAGCTCTGATTGGCAGAAAGAAAGAGATATACTTGCGATTGATATTAAAGAAAGTAACAATATTAACAGCAGTGTATATAAGAATATTGACCTTATAATTAACTTCTGCAACAAAATGCCTGATTTATATATTAATGCCTCTATTGAAGATAAAAGGTGTATAATGAGAATGCTCATTGAAGATATTCAATATGCTGACGGCGAGCTTGTCGTTAAACTCAAACCAATCTTTGAGGCAATGAGACTTCTTAAAGAGACTGAAAACATTACAGAGCATTCTAATGTTAGAACCCTGAAAAAGCCTTTAAATAAAGAGCTTCTAGAATATTTGAACGAACAAGTTTCATCAGTGATAAATGCTAAGGTTAGAACCCTCGAAACCCGCATTATTCCTAACAAAAAAGACCCCGAAGGGTCAAATTTGATAAATGGGGCGGATAGTGGGATTCGAACCCACGTATATCGGAACCACAATCCGAGGTCTTAACCACTTGACGATATCCGCCATAAGTTACTTTTTAATGTTATCATAAAAATTATCTAAATCAAGTGTTTATAGTAAAAAATCCACTAATTTTAGTGGATTTTTTAATTTTTATTTTTTAGAAAAATTAGCTTATTCTTTGAAACATATACCCGATACCTCGAGCTGTTAATATTAATTCAGGATTAGCCGGATCTGTTTCAAGTTTTGAACGCAATCTAGAAATATGTACGTCCACTACCCTTGTATCAATTCTATGATCTGGTGGATATGCCCAGACATGTTGTAGGATTTCATTTCTAGAAAATGCTTGTCCTGAATTATTTACAAGAAGTTCAAGTAAGCTGAATTCCATACCAGTTAAACGAATTCTCTCATTTTTTCTAAAGACTTGACGTCTAGCTGTATCTATTTTTATATTACCAGTAGTAATAACATTTTTAGTAACTTTTCCTGATGGAGTAACTGTTTCTCTATTATTTGTTCTTCTTAATACAGCTTTTACACGAGCTTCTAATTCTTTTGGTGAAAATGGTTTAATCACATAATCATCAGCACCAAGTTCCAAACCTGTAATTCTCTCAGAAACATCTCCAAGAGCAGTAAGAATAATAATAGGAACGTCTGCAGTTCTTCTTATTTCTCTAGTTACGCCATAACCATCCATTTTTGGCATCATTACATCTAATACTACCAAATCCGGATTATACTTATTAAAAGCATTCACAGCTTCTTCTCCATCAGCTGCTGTTACTACATCATAACCGGCCATTTTTAATCTTGTTTCCAAAATACGTCTGATACTTGCTTCATCATCTGCAAGTAAAATCCTTTGACGATCTTCTGTATCATTAGGCATTTCAACATTTTCTGTCATAGTCTTTTCTTTTCCTTACGTTAATAATCTACACCTATACTACCAATTAATATAATTAAGATATAAATATTACAAAATATTTATTTTTTTTAATAATTATAACGTTATATTAACCTAATTTTACAAAAAATGCAAGCACTTTTTATTTTTTTTTCAAAATTTTGATGTTTATTTTAGTAAATAGCGGCTAGAACAGCTAAATCCATTACTTTCAGGAGTACAATCTCCATTTTTATTGCTTTCATATAGATATTCATAAGCAATTGGTTTAATAGCTTTCTCCATAATATATAAGATATAAATATCTTTTCCTAAGGTATTAGGCTTTTGTAATCTGTTTACATCTATTGTTATCCACCCGCAGCGTTTATAATTAAAATACCCTTCGTATGTATATTCGCAAGTTGCACTGTCTAGAAAAAATAATACAACACTTCCCTTTGCCTTATCTTTTCTCCTTAATGTGATGTATTACTTCATAGTAAATCTATTATAACAAAAGAAAATATAAATATGCGAAAATATGAAGTAATGTATCACATGATAATTTCTGCTAATATAAAGAAGCTTCGAAAAACCTCTAAACTCTCGCAGGAAGAATTTGCAGAAAAAATTAACTGCTCACGAGAATTTATAAGCAGAGTAGAAAACCTTAAAGAGAAAGTCAGTCTAAAAATGCTTCTTAAACTTTCTGAAATCTTTAAGGTTAGTCCCAAATATTTCTTTGAAGAAAATTAGAGTTTATTTGCTATTATTTGTTTGAATTTTTCTAAATCTTCTTTTGTATCAATACCTACAGGAACAAAATCTACGATTGAGGTTTTTATTTTCATTCCATTTTCCAAAGCTCTTAATTGTTCTAAACTTTCAGTTTTTTCCAAAGGTGTTTGTGGTAGTGAAGTCATTTTTATTAAAGCTTTACGTTTATAGCCGTAGATTCCTAAGTGTCCATAGAATGTTGTTATTCCAGTATTTCTTTCATAAGGTATTTTGGAGCGTGAAAAATATAGAGCATATCCATTATTATCAATTACACATTTTACCAAATTGGGATTATTAATTTCCCTCTCATCTTTTAAAACCCTTATTAAAGTTGAAATGTCAGCTTTATCATCTTCTTGAACATTTCTAGCTACAGCATCAATACTTTCAGATTTGATAAGAGGTTCATCACCTTGAAGATTTACTATATATGAAATTTCAGGATGTCGTTCTACGACTTCTCGAATCCTGTCAGAACCGCATTTGTGGTTTACCGAGGTCATTTCAACATTTCCGCCAAAAGCTTTGACTGCATCATAAATTCTCTCATCATCAGTTGCTACTATGATAATATCAGCAAGTTTTGCCTGTTGCGCTTTTTCATAAACCCATTGAATAATAGGCTTTCCATTAACTTCAATTAGGGGTTTGCCTTCTAGTCTTGATGAACCATATCTTGCAGGTATAATTATTGCAGTTTTAGACATTTTTATCCTCCAAAAAATCTTTTATGATTGCATATTCTTTTCTACCCAAAACTAACTCTATTTTATTATTATCTGACTTAATAACTAATTTTGAAGTAAATTTGCCTGTTAAACTTAATTGAGATAAATCATTAATAAGTAATGCGTTGTTAAACATTTTAAAAATAACGAAATTTGAGTAAATTTCCATTTTTACACAAAAGCCTCTAAATATCAAATAGTCGATAGAATCGAGTCTGACTGTAAAAATATTTGTAGGAATTTCTGAAAGATTAGTTTTGAGTTCTTCATAATTATAGTTAAATATGCTGTTAATAAGATCTTTGAATATTTTAAATAGCAGTGTAAAAATTAAACCTGCTCCCAACAAAAAAAAGATCAATATTAAAATATCAAAATTAGACAAAAGTATTCTCCCTATGATTTTACAATCAGTGCAACCCATTGATTTTGGTGCATTTCTTCTACCAGTTCAAGATTATATTTTTTTATTGCGTCGAGTACAACTTGCTTTTTTTCATCTAAAATTCCAGAAAGAACCAAATAAGCTCCACCTTTCATGATGGATTTTAGGTCGCCCATAATTTCTGCCAATATGTTGTGCAAAATATTTGCCAATACAAAATCAAATTGTTTTGATATTTTATCAGCTGTATTCAATTCAAATTTACACTCAGCATTATTTTTCTGGGCATTTTCAATAGCAACATCAATGACTGTCTCATCATTATCGCAGCCATAAGCCGATTTAGCACCAAACTTTTTAGCACAGATAGCTAAAATCCCAGATCCCATTCCAATATCTGCTACTTCTGCATTTTGAGGCATATATTTTTCAATAGCCTTCATGCAAAGTTGTGTTGTAGCATGTGTGCCTGTTCCAAAAGCACATCCAGGCTCAAGTTTAATAATAACTTCATTATCTTGTTTAGGGGTATATTCAATCCAATCAGGTACAACAGTTATTCTGTCAGAGACATGAGTTACATCCCATTTTTCTTTCCATTTTCTAGACCAGTCTTCGTTTTCTTTTTCAACATAAGAAAATTCCCAACTACCTAGTTCCTCATCAGAAAAACCTCTGGATTTTAGTATTGTACGTTGCTCTTTTAAAATATTATCAACATCAGCTTTTTGCGTAAGAAAAACTCTAAGTGTTCCTTCTGTTGTAGAAATCATTTCAAGGTCTTTATAACTTTCTTCAGCGAGTACTACTCCTTCACAGGGAAAATTTTCAAAACATATATTTGATACAATTTCTTCAATTTCAGGATTAATTTTAATTTGTAATTCAAAATATGAGCTCATATTCTACTCCAAAAAAGCCCCCATTTTGCGGAATTTTTCGTATCTTTGAGCTTTTAATTCTGAGCTGGAATATTTAGAAAGTTCTTCTATGCTTTCAATAATAGTTTTTTTCATTTCATTACAAACTAAGTCATAATCATTATGAGCTCCACCGAGAGGTTCTTTTATTGCGCCATCAATAATATCAAATTTCATTAAATCAGGAGCAGTAATTTTTAAAGCTTCGGCAGCATCACTAGCACGAGAAGCATCACGCCATAATATAGAGGCACATCCTTCAGGAGAAATTACTGTATAATATGCGTGCTCAAGTAAAAATACTTTATTAGCAACAGCTAATCCAAGAGCACCTCCAGAGCAGCCTTCTCCTGTAATAATTGCAATTACAGGGACATCAAGCTTAGCCATTTCTCTAAGATTTACAGCGATAGCGATACCCTGTCCTGTTTGTTCTGCACTTATACCTGGATATGCTCCTGGAGTATCAATGAGTGTTACAATTGGCATTTTAAATTTATTAGCATGTTTGAATAATCTTAGAGCTTTCCTATATCCTTGAGGTTGAGGCATACCAAAATTATACTCTAGATTTTCTTTAGTGGATTTTCCTTTCATTGTACCTACTATCATAATTGGTTTGCCATTAATTTTAGCTAGACCTCCTATAATAGCTCTATCATCCATGCCTTCTCTATCGCCATGAAGTTCTATAAAATCAGTACAAATGTGATTTACATAATCCAAAAAGTTTGGCCTTTCTGGATGTCTAGCTATTTGTAATTTTTGTGCAGGCTTTAGATTTTCATACAAATCTTTTTTGTAATCTTCTGCCTGTTGTTCAAATGTTTCTATTTCTTTATTTAAATCCATGCCGGACTCCATGCTTATTTTTTTTAATTCTTCTATTTTTTCCTGAATTTCCATAATAGGTTTTTCAAAATCCAATACTGTTGTCATTGTATATCCTTTTTCTCATTAATATCTGATTAACTGTGCATAGCTAAGATGTTACCAAGTGTTTTCCTTAAATCCTTACGTTTTGATACGACATCGACTTGTCCATATTTAAGTAAGTATTCAGCAGTTTGAAAATCTGACGGTAACTTTTGTCTTATAGTTTGTTCGATAACTCTTCTTCCAGCAAACCCTACTCTAGCTCCTTGTTCAGCAACAATTATGTCACCAAGCATTCCAAAACTTGCTGTAACACCTCCAAAAGTCGGTTCTGTAATTAGATTGACATAAAGCAGCCCAGCCTCATCAAGCTTTGCGCAAGCGCAGGATGTCTTTGCCATTTGCATAAGGCTTAAAGCACTTTCTTGCATTCTGGCTCCTCCAGAAGAAGTAATAGCAAGTACAGGAAGTCTCAATTCTATTGCTTTTTCGATTAATCTGGTAACTTTTTCACCAACAACGCTGCCCATAGATCCACCCATAAAGTCAAAATCCATAACAGCTGTAGCGACTGGATGCCCTTCAATTTTAGCAATTCCTGTAACTACTGCATCATTAAGGTTTGTTTTTTGTTGAGCTTTTTCTAATCTGTTTTTATAAGACTCAGTATCTACAAAGTTTAGTGGATCTGTCGGTTTTATTTCAGAAAAAAGTTCTTCAAATGAATTTTCATCGAATAGTTGTTTTATTCTTTTTGAATTATTTATTCTAAAATGATAGTCGCATACTGGACATACCATATCATTATTTGCTAAATCTTCTTTTAAAAGTTGAGCGTCGCAGTGTACACATTTTACCCATAAATCCGGGTTTTGTTCGACTTCAGCACGAGCTTCCAGTTCACGTCTTTTTATTTGTGCCTCTTTACGTTTTTCAAACCAATCTTGAATAGTCATAAATTATTATCCCTAAATTAATATAATCTTTTTACCACCCTATTATACACAAAAAAAAATCAGACGCAAATTGTTCACAATGGTCAATTTATTTTAAAATAATCAAATGAAAATTATACTTAATAGTTAATCTTAGAAGCTCTAGCCATTTCTCTTTTTTGGTCTTTTTTTGCAATATCTTCACGTTTATCATGGATTTTTTTACCTTTAGCAAGTCCAATTTCTATTTTAGCAAGAGCTTGTTTGAAGTATATTTCCAAAGGTACTATTGTATATCCCTCTTTTTTTACTTTAGTCTGCATTTTTAGGATTTCCTTTTTTGTTAAAAGAAGTTTTCTAGTCCTTTTGGGTTCATGATTGTATCTATTGCCATTTTCATATGGAGATATATGGCAGTTATATAGAAAAATTTCATTATTATCTATTTTACAAAAACTATCTTTTAGATTTATTGCACCAATTCTAATAGACTTAATTTCTGTTCCTGTAAGTACAATTCCAGCTTCATATTTTTCAAATATTGTGAAGTCGTGGAATGCTTTTCTATTAGTAGTAATTATTTTTCGTTCCATAAGCTGATTATAACACATAAATTTATCTTTTTGACAGTTTTAATCTTTCTTCTTGAATTGCATTTTTAAGCATATTTGATATTACATCTATTTTTTCATCAAAATAGAAATTCTTTGTATTAATCGGCTCAGTTTTTTGACTCAAAACGTTTGGGTGATATTCCTCTATAGCATTTTGATAGAAGTTACCAGTATTGTATGCATTTCGTTCATTAATTAATCTATATCTAAAATCTTGTAGTGTATTGATTTTTTCATCATTAGTTTTATTTTTGAAATATTTTTCAAGTTTTTTTATGAGAACTGGTATTAGGTCTTTACGATTTTGTTTTTTTACTGATTGTAATTCTTTATCAAAAAATTGATGATAATTTTTATTTCTATAGCCTTTACTTGTCATGTTAATTACTCTTTGAGTATATTTAGGGTTTGCAAACCAGCTAAAAAGGTGGTCAGTTTCATGCATAAGTGTTCCAAATTCCTGTAAGCTAAGGGATTTTGTTATAGCATTAGGTTTAATTTGTACAAAATATCCCTCCACATTTCCTTTTTTGTTTGAACCTATCATTACTCTGCCAGTTGCATTTGTATTATTTTCAAGTCCGCTTACTTCAATTCTTTTATGTGATGAAAGTAACTTTAGGTATAGTTTTTTAATTTTTGAAAGTTTTACATCATAAATTCCGAATTCATCTTTTACTAAATTATAAAAGTCTGCGGTTAATTTTTGAGCATACTGATATCTGGAATTAGGAGAACCTTTCCCTTTAAACTGGCTTACTGGAATTTTTGCGGTTTTCAGAACTTTGAGCATACTTCATTAAAACAAATGAATGTTAAAATTTGCTATATGTATAAATGACACTTTACTTTATGTGATTCTGATATTTTTATATATGATGGGTTTTGTTCAGCACATCTTTCAAAACATTTGGAGCATCTTGTGTGAAATTTGCATCCTTTAGGTAAATCAGATGGTGATGGTAAGTCTCCTTGAAGTATTGTTCTTTCTGATTTTATACCGCTTATTTGGGGTACTGCACTTAATAATGCTTGTGTATATGGATGTTTTGGGGACTTAAATATTTCTTCTGTGGTGCCAATTTCTACAATTTCACCAAGATACATTATAGCAACTCTGTCTGCTAAGTATTTAATAACACTCATATCATGTGTAATTAAAACGAATGTTAGATTAAAGTCCTCTTTAAGTTCTTTTAGCAGGTTAATGATTTGTGCTTGAATGCTTACATCCAAAGCACTGACAGGCTCATCAGCTAGTATGAATTCGGGATTTAATACAAGAGCTCTTGCTATTGCTATCCTTTGTCTTTGTCCCCCTGAAAATTCGTGTGGATAAAGCTCTAGGCATTCTTCACTTAAACCTACTTTTTTAATTTTTTCTTTTATTATTTTAAGAATTTCTTTTTGTGAATACTCTGTATTAATTAGTAAAGGCTCTTTTAGTGTATCTATAATTTTCATTTTAGGGTTAAGACTTGAATATGGATTTTGAAATACCATTTGAGTACTTTTCCTGAAATTTTTTAATTCTTTTTTATTCATTGTTAGGATATTATGTTGTTTAAAATTAATTTGACCTGATTTTGTTGGTTCTAATTTTATAATTGCCTTTGCAAGTGTTGACTTCCCGCATCCTGATTCTCCAGCAATAGCAAGAATTTCTCCTCTTTTGATATTAATAGACACTCCATTGACAGCATGTATAATTTGGTTTCCACCTAATATCCCTTTGTTTGTTTTATATTCTACATACAAATCTTTTATTTCAAGTAAATTATCAATCATAAAAAAAGTTTATATTAATTTTATTTTAAATGCAATTATATAAACCGGCTATTCAATATTCAATAGTTCGTGAATTTTAAGTCCTAAATTATTCGCAATTTTAAATAATGTATCTAAGGATGCTTTTTTTTCACCTCGTTCAATTTCTCCAAGGTAATAATCATTTATTCCAGCAAGTTCAGCAAATTTTTCACGTGATAACTTTTTTTCTCGTCTTAGGTTATAAATTTTTTTCCCTAGTTTTTCGTAAAAACCTCTTGTCATTTTTTCATCTTATGATATTATGATTTTAATAACATTGGCTATGAGCCAATATAACAAGGAGGTAAATATGAAAAATAAAGGCTTTACTCTATCAGAGGTACTAATTACTCTTGGTATAATTGGTGTTATAGCAGCAATGACACTGCCAACATTGATTGGAAAATACAAAGAGAAAGTTCTGGTAGCTCAAGTTAAAAAATCGTATTCTCAACTACAAAATGCATTAAAAATGTATGCAGCAAAAAACGAATGTTCAGATACTAGTTGTATTTCTGATGTGAATATATCCTCAGAAGAATTGACAAGAAGGTTTTTTGAACAATTTAAAGGAGGATTTCTTTGTGATAGTAATTCAAAGGCTAAAAGTTGTTTAGATACTTATATGATCAAATCTAATACACCAACTAATAATGGACTTGGGCTCACTGGTTATGGTGATACTTTTAGTACACCATATTTTATAGCTCCAGATGGTTCTTCTTATAAGGTTATCCAAAGACCATCTTGTATCTATATTTCAACTTTTAATAAACGTGATGAAAATGGCTTTTATATTGATGAAGATGGTGATGGTGTATATGATACTATAGAGGAAGTTACTGATTGTTGTGCGATATTATATTTTGATGCTAATGGTCCGCATAAAGGCCCAAATCAGTTTGGTGCGGATGTATATAGAATTGATTTGAAAAGTAATGGAAAATTTATTTTTTCTATTGGAAATCTTAATAAAACATTGTCAACTGATAAATTATACTATACTCCTTATAATCCTGGTACAGTAATGAAATTTGATTAGTTAAATTTCTCTTCTGCCTTCAATAGCACGGGCAATTGTAATTTCATCGGCATATTCAAGGTCGGCTCCCACAGGCAGACCGAATGCTATTCTTGAAATCTTTATACCGAAAGGTTTTATAAGTTTGCTTAAATATAAGCTTGTAGCTTCTCCTTCGACAGAGGGGCTTAATGCTATAATAACCTCTTTAACCGCTTCATCAGTTAAACGGTTAAGAAGTTCTTTAATTCTGATATCATCAGCACCAATACCATCCATAGGCGATATTAGACCTTGTAATACATGGTAGAGACCTTTGTATTCATTTGTTTTTTCAATAGCGATTAGATCTTTAGTTTCCGCTACAACACAAATTGTTGATCTATCTCTTGTAGCAGATTGACAAATTTCGCAAGGGCTTGTTGAAGAAAGGTTAAAACATATTTCGCAAGTGTGAGTATTTGCCTTTGCCTCAACAATACTCTGTGCAAATTTTTGTACTTCACTCATTGGCATTCTTAATAAATAAAATGCCATGCGTTGAGCAGATTTCGGCCCTACTGAGGGAAATCGCTGGAAGTGTTCTATTAATGTTGCTATAGATTTTGGGTAAATCATTAGAAGCCTAGACCAGGAATATTTAATCCACCAGTTGCTTGTTTCATTTTAGATTCCATTTCTTTTGAGGCTTTATCGCTTGCTTGATTGATTGCAACGGTAATAACATCTTCAAGTTCTTCTGCTGTATCTGTACTGATGGAAAGCGCTTCTGCATTTAATTTTATTGATTTGAATTTTCCTTGTCCATCGCATACCACTTTAACTGCTCCGCCTGCGGATTCTCCGGTTATTTCCATTTTTGAAAGCTCTTCTTGTGATGCTTTTAATTTAGCTTGTACATTTTGAGCTTGTTTCATAATTTGCATAATATTCATTAATATATCCTCCTTAGTCTGTATATAATACCATGTTAAGATTTTTGTGTAGTTTCACTTTTTATTATACAATAAAAATATGCAGAGCAAAACTTATGTTTCACAATCTTTAAGAAATGGAAAACTAATAAGATGGACTTTTATGCCTTTAAAAGTCTATATTGCTCCTATGAATTTTTATTCAAAACAAGGCGAGGATTATAAATATAAACAATTAGTAAAGCGAGCACTTGATGCTTGGCAGACAGCTACTGGTGGGCGTGTTAAATTTACAATTGTACCTACTTTGCTTGAATCCAATGTTAATATTGATTGGAAAAGAGTTGAGAGAAAAGCTCTTGGTCATTGTTATTTTTCTTTTGACGGCGCAAATAGATTATTTGGTGCAGAGGTGGCAATTGGTCTGACTGATGGCTTAATCCATAGTTCATACGGTGCAGAAAGCGAAGTATATCACACAATTTTGCATGAAATTGGTCATGCTATTGGTTTAGGTCATAGTCCCTATAAAACTGATATTATGTATACCCCTCATCAAAAAGGTATCCATGATATTTCTGAGGGAGATATTTTAACGGTGAATTGGCTATATAAGCTCCCTCAAGGAGCTACTGTTGCAGAAGTTGCTTCTATGTATTCTATGGGAGGTTCTGATATCGATGAAATAATTTTCAGAGTTATGAGTAAAAACTCCCAAAGTGAGTTTGAAAAGGTTAAAAAAAATGTTAAATTACCACCTCAAAGAAATTTGCTAGAAGAACAGGAAAATATTGCACTGTTAAGAAAATATCATATGGCTTTGCAAAATGTTTCTATTTCAGAAGATATGAAAAAAATTATTATTCAAAATAGTAAAAAAGGAAAAAATAAGTGGGACTTAGGGTAGTTATTTTAGGGCGTAGTGAAATGTTATTGAATCTAATTAGAGGTTCAATGCTTGCTAATGCTCAAATTATTGGCATATTCCGTTATGAAAGGACTAAATTTTTCCCGTTAGTTTTGGCTATTCGCGATTTTTTCAAAAGTTCGCCTGTGCTTACATTTGTTAAAAAACATAAAATTTACGATATCCCTTTTAAAAGTGCTAATTCAGATGAATTCAAAAAATTCCTTGTAAAGGAAAATATAGATGTGGTACTAGTTGGCTCTTGGGCAGAAAAAATTAACAAAGAAATAATAGATATTCCAGTAATTGGTATGATAAATGTTCATCCATCGCTGCTTCCGGAATATAGAGGTCCAAATCCTTATTTACAAACTATTTTGCATGGGGAAACCCGCTCTGGGGTGACTTTTCATTTGATGAATCAAAAATTTGATGCTGGTCCTATTCTTGCGCAAAAAGAAATAGAAATTTTATCTGGTGATACTGGTAAAGAGCTTAAAAATAAAACAGTCTTTCAAGCAAGATTATTATGTGCAAATTTACTTGAAAAGCTTGAAGGAGGGTTTGTTATTCCACTTGAACAAGATGAAAAATTAGCATCCTATTACCCAAATATTGCACCAGAAGAAATGACACTTAATTTTAGTAAAGAATCTTCTCAAGAACTTTTAAATAGAATACGAGCTTTTCATCCTTGGCTTAGAACTTATTTTCAATATGGAAAAAACTTTTTTATAGTAAATCCCTACCAAGTTGAAATTGTTAATAAATCAGGTGATACGGGTAAGGTTATTGATAAAGAGCTCCTATCGCTTACTGTCGCAACAAAAGACGGTAAAGCATTAAAACTTTCAAAATTAAAATTATACAGATTCCCATTATTAACTAAACTTTTTATAAAAAATATAAAAATTTAGTTAGTCTATTTTTTAGGACATCTTTTTCTTCCATTCCATCCTAAATCAGTACAGTGTAAATAATCCATATTTTCATTGTAGATTACCCATGCAGCACAGGCAAATCCGGCTTTATTAATGCATTTTTCTTTAAAAAATTCATTCCCGTAATATCTAGGAGCACCTGATGGAACAATTGCATTATCAAACAAATAAAAATAAAAGAAATCAATACCTACTTGATTCGGTGGTTTTGATCCATTAACATCAACATATATTTGACCATATTTGCTATAGTCTTTTGCCGCAGATGTATTAAACATAACCATTGTTCCATCGTTAAGAATCATTGCTGAACGATCATTTAATATATTCCAGTTAACATAATTTGTACCGTCAATATTTTTATAAGTAACATTTGGGAAACAGCCATATCCATTTTTACATATTTTTATGTGTTGCATAAACGGTGAAAAATAATTAAGCAAAACCTGTTCGCCGCCACCATTTTCTTCCATTGAAATCCCCCAATTAGCAATTTCGCCATATTTTTCTTGAGCTAAAATGAAGGCTTGTTGAAGAGCTGAGTATGTTTTTTTTAGTTGAGTTATAGCAGTTTGTTCTTTAGTAGAAGTTACAATTGCGGGAATGGTTATAGCTGCAATAACACCAATAATTCCAAGAGTGATTAATACTTCTGCCAAAGTAAAAGCTTGCTTTTTTTTCATATAATCTCCTTATGTTAAAATCTGAAATTTCTGCTACCAGATTCTATTTTAATCAGATCTTTTTCAACAGCATTTCTTATTTCTTTATTTTCAATTATTTTTGTCTCTTTGTCAATAAGTTTATATCCGATTTTTTTTGTCTCTGGAGAGGCATAATCTTCTAAGTATTCCTTCAAAGTTAAAATAGCATTTGGATGGCAAAAATTATGAATTTGTTGTTTTTTACAAACTTCCATAAATTTTTCACCGGTTCTACCATTAACGTAGCAAGATGTACAGAAGCTAGGAAGATAGCCTAATTCCATAAGCCATTTTATAACTTCATCAAGGGGACGTTTATCTGATATGTCAAATTGTGCAGAATTTTCATCATCAGGCATTGGTTTGAAGTATCCTCCAACACTTGTTTTTGAACCGCCGCTCATTTGGGATACCCCAAGATGGAGGAGTCTTTTTCTACATTCCTCGGATTCTCTTGTTGAAATTATCATACCTGTATAAGGTTTGGTTATACGAATACAGGCAACAATTTTTGCAAAAGTATCATCATCTATTCCATTATCAAAAGTTGAAGGGTCAATATCTTCAGCTTTTCTTATTCTTGGAACACTTATAGCATGGGGGCCTACTCCAAAAGCAGCTTCGAGATGTTCAGCATGCATGATTAATCCTGCAAATTCATATTTGTAAGACTCTAAGCCAAATAAAACTCCAAGACTAACATCGTCAATACCTGCTGTCATAGCTCGATCCATAGCTTCTGTATGGTATGCATAATTGTGTTTAGGACCTGTTGGGTGCAGCCTTTCATAGCTTTCTTTATTATAAGTTTCTTGAAATAGAACATATGTTCCAATTCCTATTTCATGCAGCTTTTTATAGTTTTCTACGCTTGTAGCAGCTATATTTACGTTAATTCTTCGGATAGCACCGTTTTTGTGTTTTACGCTGTATATGGTCTTTATTGATTCTAAAATGTATTCAATAGGATTATTTACAGGATCTTCTCCTGCTTCTATAGCAAGTCTTTTATGCCCCATATCTTGAAGAGCTATTACTTCTTTTCTTATTTCATCCTGTGTTAATTTTTTTCTAGGAATGTGGGAGTTTTGCTTATGATAAGGGCAATATACACATCCATTAACACAATAATTTGAAAGATATAAAGGCGCGAATAACACAATTCTATTTCCATAGAAGTCTTTTTTTATTTGTTCTGCAAGTTTATATATTTCTTCATTTTTCTCTTTAATTTCACACGCAAGCAGAACAGATGCTTCTCTATGTGTAAGACCATTTTTTTCTTTTGCTTTTGCAAGAATTTTATCAATTAATTCAATGTTATTTTTGTTTTCATCAGCATATTTTAATGTTTCAAGAATTTCTTCATGGTTGATAAATTCCTCAGCTTTGTGTGAATTTGGATTATACATTATAAAATCTCCCTATCTTATTTTTCATGTTAATCCCCTAAAAAATAAAAGTAAAGGAAAGTAAGTTTTTACAGAACTATTCCCCCGCCTATTAAATGTCCATTATAAATATCATAAAAAACCCCCGCTTGACCTTTTGTTACGGAGCTTACCGGTTCATAAAATATAATATTAGCGGTATTATCTTCTTTTATTAATACTCTTGCTTTTTGGGCTTTCATATTATAACGTATTTTTACCAACGCATCAAATTCATTATTTTTTTGTGGATAAGATAAGTTAAGATTATTAATAGAAAGTTTTGTTTTTAAGTTATCTTCATTTTTCCCTAAATATACAATATTTTTTTCTGAGTCAATTTCTATTACATATAACGGGTAAGATGCAGCTATGCCGATTCCTTTTCTTTGCCCTATTGTATATTGATAGCTTCCGGAATGTTCGCCGAGTTTTTTACCTGTATTAATTTCTATGAAATCTCCTTTTTTAGTCCCAAATTTATTTATAAGATATTTTTTTGTAGTATTTGGTTTTTCAATAAAACAAATATCCTGGCTTTCTTTTGATGATTTGGATGGTAAATCATATTTTTCAGCAATTTCTTTTACTTCAGATTTTTTGTATTCATGTAATGGGAAAAGAGTTCTAGAAAGTTCCTTTTGATTTAGTCTGTATAGAAAATAAAGCTGGTCTTTATGCTCATCTTTTGCAGGGTATAGTTTAAAAAATCCATTATCATATTTTATATTAGCATAGTGCCCTGTTGCAAATACATCAGCTTCCAAAGTATTTATTGAATAATTAAAAATGTCACCCCATTTTATAAATTGATTACACATAATACAAGGGTTTGGAGTCTCTCCTTTTGCATATGAATTTTCAAAGTAATCAATTACATTTTGTTTGAATTTTTTGGTAACATCAATTTCATAGTGTTTTATGCCAAGTTTTTTACAAACTTCTTTTGCATTCTCGCATACTGTATCAGCAGAATTAGAATTTATCATTCTCCCAGTAATGCCTATGACGTCAAACCCTTTTTGTATCAATAGTAATGCAGTGACAGAGCTGTCAATTCCTCCGCTCATTGCTACTGCTACTCTTTTTCGTCTCATACTCATATTAATTACACTAGCACAAATATAATTTTATTTATAATATTAAGATTTATTTCTTTTGCTTTTAAAAAAATTACTTTTGAAGTATTATACAAGTAGTAAAATTATAATATTGGGGAGATATTCCGAAATGATTAAAAATACAGATAAAGTTATAGGTATTCCAAGAGCAATGTCTTTTTATCATAATTACCCATTTTACCATGGATTCTTTTCTGCATTGGGTATTAAGATTATTTTATCTGATGTAACAACAAAGCAGACTCTTTCTAGTGGTTCTGCCCTTGTAGTAACAGAGACTTGTCTTCCTATTAAAATATATGTCGGGCATATTCTTAATCTGCTTGATAAAGGTGTAGATAAAATTTTGGTTCCATCAATTCAATCAATTGCACCTAAAATCTATAATTGTTCAAAAATAAGAGGACTACCAGATTTAATAAGGAATGTTGTGAAACGTGATTTTACTATGATTGAGGCAACGCTTGATAAATCTGAAAAAAATCAAGGTTTATATGAATTTTTAGCAGAAACAGTTGCACTATTTGGAATAACTGATGAAAAATTAATTAAAGAAGCTTCAAAAGCTGGATGGAGGACATATAATAACTTCCATATTATGTCTAAATCAGGTATGAGTTATAAAAAAGCTATGAATTATGCACTTCAAGGTAAGGTATTTATAGAAAGTGCATCAGAAGAACATCCAATTTCAATTGCCTTAGTCGCTCATGGGTATAACATCTATGATGACAGAGCTTCGATGAAAATAATTGATAAATTAGAAAAAATGGATGTAAAAGTCTATTCTTCTCTTCAATTATCGAAAGAGCAGATGATAGAGGGTATAAACGCTTTAGGAGAAAATCTATATTGGGCTAATGAGTATGAGATGACAGGTACGGCTGGACATTATCTGAAAGATAATAAAATTGACGGTATTGTAGCTTTGAATGCTTTTGGATGTGGACCGGATTCTTTAATGATAGAAAGAATTGTTAGAAAAGCTAAACATTTTAATAAGCCGATACTTCATTTAACTATTGATGAACAAACTGGTGAGGCAGGATTTATCACACGTCTAGAAGCTTTTGTTGATATGCTATTCCGTAAAAAACGTGCTAAGATTATTAATAAAATTGATATTAATACTCAGGAATACATTCCTAATACGAATTTTATAGAGACAAAATAAATTTTTATCATCAATAAAAAAAGAGGTTGTATAAACAACCTCTTTTTTTTATATTTTAAAAAGTCTTACACTTTTCTTTTACGAGCAGCTTCAGACTTGCGTTTTCTTTTTACGCTCGGTTTTTCATATCTTTCACGTTTTTTTACTTCGGAAAGGATACCGGCTTTTTGGATTTTCTTTTTGAAACGTCTTAATGCGCTTTCAATTGATTCATTTTCGCCAACTTTAACTTCTGCCATCTTGTTTTCACCACCTTTCCGTATCTTGTATTTTAAATTTATATTATTATTATAAATTAAAATTTTTAAAATTCAAGTCTTGAGGGTATTTTATAATTTTATGTTGAAAAATTTATAAAAATGCTATATAATAAAAAAGGAAATATGATAGGAGCTTAAGTATGGAAAACCTAGTAATTACAGCTATTTCGGGGGGGGGGGCAGCCTAATTTAAGCTCATGTAATAGTATTGTTTTGAAGAATCAGCCAAATTATTATTGGCTGGTTTTTTATGATTTTTATTTTGTTAAAAATAACTATTAAACCCTAATCAAATTAATTGGAGGAATAAACAAATGAAAAATAAAGGCTTTACTTTATCAGAGGTACTAATTACTCTTGGTATAATTGGTGTTATAGCAGCAATGACGATACCTGGATTAGTAGCAAAGCATAGAAAAATTGAGACAGTAACAAAGTTAAAAAAGATTTGGATGTTATTAGCAAATGCTCAGCAGATGTCAATATATGAGAATGGTCCGTCAAAACAGTGGGAATATCCGTGTAATAGTACTGAAATAACAGTTACAGAATTTTTTAATAAATATTATAGACCTTATTTGAAGGTAGATTTTGTTAAACGTAAAAGACATAAGGTATATAATCAGAATGGAACTGATTCATTTTATGATCAACATTTCCGAGATGAAATGTCTAATAATGTATTTAGGACAAATGATGGTATTTGTATAACACCATGGAATAATAATCAATTTTTAGTTTTTGGAGTGGATTTGAATTGTGAAAATCCTCCAAATATTATTGGTAGAGATGTATTTGATGTAGCCGAATTATATTGGTTTGGTCGACATTTAAATGTTCCTGAAGCAAGTTCAAAACCTGATGCTATTAGAAATAATTCAATTTATAACTGTAAAACTTATGTATATGTAGGATGGCCTGTTCGTTGTTTTTCAATTATATATTATGATAATTGGGAGATAAAAGATGATTATCCAATAAAATTTTAAATTTCTCTTCTGCCTTCAATAGCGCTAACAATATTAGCTTCAGGATTATATTTGAAGTATCTTTATTGAAATAACTTGTATTAAGCTGATAGAGTAAAGATTTCGTAGATTTCTTCGTCTGAAAGTTCTGTGATAATCTTTTCGCCTTCGTAAACTGCAAGATCTGCCAGTTCTTTTTTCGCTTTTAGCATTTCATCAATTTTTTCTTCAAAAGTACCTAACGTAATCATTCTATGTACCATTACATTCTTATCTTGACCAATACGATAAGTCCTATCGGTAGCTTGATCTTCAACTGCAGGATTCCACCACAAGTCATAATGGATTACATTAGTGGCACTTGTTAGGTTTAGACCAGTACCTCCTGCTTTTAACGATAGAATCATTACCTTTGCATCATCTTCGTTTTGGAATCTGTTAATTAATTCTTCTCGTTGAGGTACAGTTAATGAGCCATGGAAAAACAGAGGTTCAGTATTACATTCTTCTGCAATAACTTTACATAATATATCACCCATTTCCTTATATTGTGTAAATATGAGTGTCTTTTCACCATGATCCAGAATACTTTCCACTGTGGAAATACATTTATCCATTTTCCCAGAAAGTTCTCTACTGATTTCTCCGGATTTTAAGAACTGATAAGGATGGTTGCATATTTGTTTTAGTGCGGTAATAAGTTTGAAAATATTTCCACGTCTGTTTATACCGGAGAATGAACTGATTTTTTCCATCATTTCATTTAATGTCTTTTCGTAAAGAACAGCCTGAGGTTTTGATAAGTAGCAGTATTCGTTTAGCACCATCTTTTCTGGTAAATCTGAAATAACATGCTTATCCGTTTTTAGACGTCTTAATACGAATGGTGAAACTGACATTTTTAATTTTGCAGCACGTGAATTTTCTTTAAATCTTTCAATTGGTATGGCATAACTTTTTTGAAATTCTCTTAAAGAACCTAGATATCCTTGGTTTATAAAGTCGAATATACTCCATAGCTCAGTTAATCTATTTTCTACCGGAGTACCTGTCATAGCAACTTTAACATCAGCTTTTAATGTTTTGATAGCTAATGTCTGAGCTGTATCTGGATTTTTAATGTTTTGAGCTTCATCTACAATAACCATTCCCCAGCTTTGTTTTTTTAATTCTTCAACATCTATTCTCATAATTGCATAAGTTGTAAGTATTACATCATGTTTAATGTCTAATTGTCTTTCTGCTCCATGGTATATCACAGCATCTAGAGATGGAGCAAACATTTGTAATTCTTTCATCCAATTACCCATAAGAGTTGTCGGGCAAATAACTAAAACAGGTTTTTTGAGTGTATCTTCCTCTTTCATTTTTAGTATAAGAGAGATGATTTGAATTGTTTTACCTAATCCCATATCATCAGCCATACAAACCCCAAATCCTTTAGATACATTTGTCCAAAGCCATTTTAGACCGGTTTGCTGATAAGGTCTTAGAATTCCTTTTAGTGACTCTGGAGGTGTTACATCTATTGGTTTCGTGAAATCTTGGATTACTCTTGCAAAAGCTGCATCATAATCAAAATCATATTGAGCAAGCTGTCCTGACATTGAGGCGTGGATTAATTCCATTCTCGACATAGATTTGAAATTGGCTTTTGCTATTTGCTCAAAGATTTTTTTACTTTCTTCTTTATCGATTAAAACATATTTATTTTTATATTTAATTAATCCATTACTGCTTTCAACGAGTTTGTTAAATTCTTCAACTGAAATTTTATCATTCCCTATCGCAATCTCATAAGAAAAATCAAGAATATCATCCAGTGCAATTTTTGAAGCTGATGAATTATTGAAAATATCAGCTAAATCCTGAGAACGTGATGCTTTTACTTTTGCATTAATAGATGCTCTAGGTACAACGATATTTATGAGTTCTTTAGGCAGAATAACTTCAATTTGAGCTTTTTGCAGGTAGTATGCAGTTTTAGTTATAATTTTATACACCTCATTAAGGTTTAAATCTAATGCAAGTTTATCTTCATCTTCAAATAAGTCTTCCAGTTCAGGCATATATCGTATTGCATAATTTAGCTGTTTTTCAACTATTTTTGCTATATCTGAAGAATTAGCCCCGAATATTTCGTCCTTATGATATAGTTCATCAATTAGCACACTTTCATTGGTCTTACGATTTTTGATATGTACTTTTAGCTGGAATAATTCATCCTCTAATTTTTCAATTTTAAAAAATGGTATAACATCATATTTTCCAAGATATAATTCATCAAACCATTGAGAAAAATTTTCGGCAATATCAATCCCGCGCATTACAGAACGCTGTTCTAAATCTTTTATCATATATGTTCCAGATTTTACATCCTTAAACTTATATGCCTTTATTCCTAAAAATTTGTAAATTACATAATTCATATAATTATGAATAAAATCATTTACAAAATTATTAGGTTTTTCTCCTTTAATAAAAAGCTTTTCTGGAATATTTTCTTCAAACTGATTGATGATTCTAGCAACTTGCTGGTTTGGTATTATAGGTTCATATACAATTTTAAACATTGAACCTTTTATTTTTATTGTTGGAATGAAATATAACTTTTCGATGAGCTTCATAACAAAATGAGCAAGAGAATTCATATAGATAAATGTCGGAGTAAGTGCATCCATATCAATGACATCACCAAAGCCTCCAAAATAATCCATTACCAGATCAAGGCTCATTGCATATCCGACTTCGTTTTCTAGAACTTGAGGCCGGAATCTAAATAATGAGCCTTTTGATTTCAGGTAATATTCGAAATTATTTGTCGGAGTAATAAAAAATGAAAGCTTGTCATTTTCATTAACTAAATAAAAATTAGTATTTCTTGCAGGAGAATGCGGGCTTAGAAAAACATCCTTAAATTCATCTTCAACTGTCTGATAAATAAGACTTAAAGTATATCTAAAATCCTTATTTTTAAATCCTTCAGGGTTTTCAGACAAGTTAAAAAATAATTCATCAATATTATTTTTTTTCAAAGTGAAATCTATATTTAAGTTATTTGTCGTAGCCATAATTCATCCATCTAAATTTATTTAATTAAAGATTCGCATTCCATTTCTGTTGGTTTTTTAATATCCAGCAACTGTAATACAGTAGGTGCAATGTTGCATAAAGCTCCATCATCTTTAAGTTGTAATTCTTTTGGTGCATTTATTAAAACAAATGGAACTTTATTTGTAGTATGAGCAGTTTGAGGCTTGCCAGTTTCAGAGTTAACCATAACTTCGCTGTTTCCATGATCTGCTGTTAAAAGCATTGTAATACCGTTTTTAATACAGGCATCAGCAATTTTACCTACACATTCATCAACTACATGACATGCTTTAGTCGCAGCCTCAAGTACTCCTGTATGACCTACCATATCAGGGTTTGCAAAGTTTACTAGTATGAAACCGTATTCGGGATTCTCTATTGCTTTTAAAACATTCTCACAAACTTCAGGTGCACTCATTTCAGGTTGTAAATCATACGTTGCAACTTTTGGAGAAGGTACCAAAACTCTTGTTTCATGTGCTTGCGGCTCATCAATTCCACCATTAAAGAAGAATGTAACATGGGCATATTTTTCAGTTTCAGCAGTTCTGAATTGTTTTATTCCATTAGCTTCCAAAACATCACCTAAAATATTTACCATATGTTCTTTAGGAAATGCTACAGGGAATGTGAAATCCTCATTGTAGCTTGTCATTGTAATATAGCAAATATTTTTAAGAACCTTCTTTCTATTAAATCCATCGAAATTTTCAAACATAAGGGCTTTTGAAATTTCTCTAGCCCTATCTGGTCTATAGTTAAAGAAAATAATTGCATCGTTATCGTGAATTCTACTTTCTTCCCCGCCAATTACTGTAGGTAGTACAAATTCATCATTATCGCCTCGTGCATATGATTCTTTTACTCCATCACAAGCAGATGCGCTATGTTCGCCTTCGCCTAATAATAAAGCGTTATATCCTTTTTCTACTCTATCCCAGCGATTATCTCTGTCCATTATGTAGTATCTTCCAATAATCGTTGCAATAGGAGGAAGGTTGTATTTCTTCAGTTCTGCTTCTACTTTTTCTAAGTATGTGCAAGCACTTTGAGGCGGAGTATCACGACCATCTAAGAAAGCGTGTACATATACTTTTTTTAAACCTTCATCCGCTGCTAATTTAATTAGTGCCATAACGTGATCAAGTGATGAATGTACTCCCCCTGTTGATACAAGTCCAAAAATATGAAGTGCAGAATCATTTTTTTTCGCATGATTAACTGCTTTTAAAAATCTTTCATTTTTGAAGAAAGATCCATCTTTAATTGCTCTATTAATTTTGGAAAGATCTTGATAAACAATTCTTCCAGCACCTAAATTAAGGTGACCAACTTCACTATTACCCATTTGACCCTCAGGCAGTCCTACATATTCACCGTCTGCATGAATTGATATGCTCGGGTATTCTTTTTCCAGCGCGTTAACATGAACCGGTTGAGCTAGCTTGGTTGCATCAGTCTCCGGATGATTTCTGCTGATACCCCAGCCGTCCATAATACATAATAAAACTCTTTTACTCATATCTATATCCCTCTAATGTAAGATTTAAACCTGTATTGAATTACAATACTACAATATTTGAATTTTATCAGGAACATATTTTAATTACAAGAGTGTTTTTATTATCTAAGAAATTAAAGTTTACTGGTATCATCTTGATAATCATTGCTAGTTATATTTCAATTACTATAATATAACTAATAATATATAAAATAATAGCCAATAGATTAATACAAGTTATTGCTCAAGTTTTGTATTATTATAACTAATGAATAAGGAAGAATTATTAAAAAGATTTGGAAAAAATGTTAAAATAGAGCGTATAAAAAAAGACCTTACGCAGGAGCAACTCGCAGAAAATATGGATGTAAGCCAAAATTACCTTGCTTGTATTGAGTGTGGACGTCAAAATATGTCTTTAGCTAAAGTGCTAGAACTTTCTCAGGCATTAGGTATTAATATTGAAAACCTTTTGAGATTTTCATAATTCTATTATAATGAAAATCTAGTTTCATTTTTTTTAACTATTTTTCTGCCGCAGGAATACGTAGCATAAGGTTGAGGATTTTTAATTATTGCTGTGTAATCTTGACCTTCTTCTATTTTAAATACATTGAAATCTGCATCTTTTCCTATTTTTATAGAACCTATGCTATTGTCAAGTCTTAAAATTTTAGCTGGATATATAGTTAGATATTTTATTAGTTCTTCAAGTGATATTGAATTATTTCTGTTTGTTTTAATAGCTAATTCTAGAAGATTGTAATTTTTATCAGGAAGAAAACTTTGTGATGAAAATCCGAAATTTTCTGGAAAGTATTTTAAAACAGTATCAAAATCAAGTTTTTTATTGCAAATTTCAGCACTGTAATAAGGCTGATATATATATTTTACTCCAGTTCCAGCAAGCGCTTCAAGTTCTGATTCACTCAGGTAATTTGCATTAGCTGTAAGTACTTTATGAGTGAGTACTTTTAAGTTATCTAGATATTCTACAGGATTAAGATCTTTGCTGTATGGCGAAATTTTTCTTAATCCCATAAATTTATGTAATAAATCAATATCCGAAAAACCATGTTCAAGCCATTCTATCTCATCTTTAGATTCAGCAAATCTTGTCATTAATAACATATTATGTTTACGACAATATTTAGAAAAAAGATTCCACATTTTTTTGTGAACGCCAGATTCAGAGTTAAGCATTATACCGATATGTGTATGCTCCCCTTTGTGTTGAATTAAGTCTTCAACTTTAGCTCTAATATCTTTGAATTGTTTTTTACTTTTTTCAGAAGTATCAGAAAAAATTTCAAAAAATAAATATGTTTTAATTGGGAGTTTGTTTATTGTCTCAAAATATTTAAATTCTTTTGAAACTTGTGCAATGCAGGTTGTACCTGCTTTTATTGCCATTGTAACCCCATCATCAAAAGATTTAAGTTTTTCACTTCTGTCAAATGCAAAATAATGAGTTAAAATATTAGCCCATTTTAGTGAATAGTTATCAGGTTTTACCCCTGCAAAATTGTAGTTTTTACTAAAATTTCTAAAAAAGTGTTTTATTTTATTTTTTATGCAAGAAGGTCTAGTTTTACCTGTGTTTGTATATTGGAATTGGGTCATTAAATCAATAAAACCAGGAGTAATTACTGCATTTCCTAAATCTTTAACGTGCTTGGTGTCAAAATTGACATCACTATTAGGTATCAGGTTGACTATTTTCCCTTCGTCAACTACCAAAGCCGTATCTTTAAGTATTGTATTTTCTGATGTTAAAATCCATTTAGCTTTATAACACTTCATAAAGTTTCCTCTTAAATTAATTCTACATTACTGTGTTATAAAAAGCAAGGTAAAGTATTTTATTATTAAGCTTTAAATATTTTTGGGATCAAACCTTTTATCAAATTCTTTTAAGGAATCTATACTATAAGCTTCGACTTGATGAAAGTCTTTTTCTCCTTTCATTTTTACTAAAATTGGGAACGGTTCAAATTTGCCATCTTTATATATACCGTGTTGAACTCCGTCTTTTACAATATCTTGTTTTGCTATTCCAGCTATTTTACCATTTTCATATGCAAAATTATATCTTGTAACTTTTGTTGTATCGAAAAATTCACCTAAAGAATCATCATATACTGTGGCTTGATACAGTTTATTTTGATGATAGAATTGCTGGTGAGTACGTCCTTTTCCATTTCCTTTCATAGTGTACTTAAGGATTTCAACCCCTTCAAATGGTTCAGTTTCTCCAATCCCTGTTATTGAAAAGGGCTTTTCCTCAACTGTTCCTTTAATATATGGAGCGAGGATTTCTGGAGTTGTTTTAACTCTTCTATCAACTATTTCTTTAATTTCTTCTATTTTATTATTTGTTTGATTTTCTTCTTGCGAAGGAATATCAGTATTTGATTCAGAAGTATTATCAGCTTTAATTTGAGTGTTTTCAGCATTATCTGATTTTTTAGGCTGTTCTATATTACTATCTGTTTTAATATCTCCTGTGTTTAATTCGTTGTCAGGATTTTTTTTGATGATATTAGTGTCATTCGATAAAGTTTCTTCAGGAGTTTTAGGTTTTATTTTAGGATTATTTTCTGGAATTTCAGGATTAATTTCTGGAGTTGGATTCTTGTGAGTTTTAATTTTTCTTTTAATTCCATTAGCTGTATCATCAATATTCCCAGTCGAAGTCTTTTTCCCTTTTCTTACTATTGCATAAGTTGCAAGCCCTATAGCAGCTAAACCGGCAATTCCATACCCTATTTGCTTAGCTGAAATTTTTGATTCTTTTTGCCCTTCTATAGGTTTATTAATATTATTTTCTGCAAAAGTAGGTCTGTAATTGATGTTTTGTATTGCGTTAATTCTCATGTTTATATTCCTTATATTTCATTCATGCATATAAGACACAAAGAAAAAATTTTTTGCTACTATCCGTAAAATTCATCTGCATAATAAGCAAATTCTAGATGCCCGACTATAATTGTATCACCATCCTTTACTCCCATAGATTTTAATTTGTCAAAAACTCCCATGCTTGTTAGGATATTTTGAAATCTAATTACTTGTTCAACATTTCTAGCATCTGTTACTTGAGCAAGTCTGGAAATTTTACCGCCAATAATTATATATGTATCTTTTGAGACTTTACTTATTTCAAAAGCGCTGTCATCATTATTGTAAGCAGCAAAATCCTCTTCTACGACTATTTCAGATATAGGTTTTTCAATTTCATCAACCTTTTGTGACATAAAATTCAAAAGCTTTTCTACATTTTCTCCTGTAACTGCTGAAATTAAAAATACATCATCAGATTCTTTTTTAAATTCAGTAAGTAATTCATTTTTTCTAATATCATCAATTGCATCAATTTTATTAAGGGCAATGATTTGATATAATTTTCCAAGTTTTTCAGAATGTTTTTCCAGTTCAAGATTAATTTTTTTGTAATTATCTATTGGATCGTCAGCAGTTGTATCGATAATATGTACAAGGAAACGACATCTTTCGACATGTCGTAAAAAGTCATGTCCAAGTCCTATTCCTTCGGATGCTCCCTCAATGAGTCCTGGAATATCCGCCACTACATAACCATCACCTGATGGTTTTCTTACGACACCTAGATTTGGAATAAGAGTTGTGAAAGGGTAATCTGCAATTTTAGGTTTAGCAGAGCTTATTCTGCTAATGAAAGTTGATTTTCCAGCATTGGGCATTCCAAGAAGCCCAACATCAGCTATAAGTTTCAATTCCAGTGATAATTCTCTTTCAATCGGCGGTTCTCCAGGTTCGCAAAATTGCGGGGCTCGTTTTTGTGCGGTTGCAAATCTAGCGTTACCTCTACCGCCTCTTCCGCCCTGAGCAACAAGAACTTTTTGTTCATGATGTACTAAGTCTGCTATTATATTACCTGATTTTATATCTTTTACAACTGTACCTACAGGTACTTTTATATATAAATCTTTAGCACATTTGCCATGGCAGTTTTTAATACCACCATTTTCACCACATTCAGCTTTAAATACGGATTTATATTTAAAGTCCATTAAAGTGGACATATTTTCATCAGCAATTAAGTAGACATCTCCGCCTTTACCTCCATCACCACCGGCGGGGCCTCCTTTATCGACATACTTTTCTCTGCGCCAAGCTACCATTCCATTTCCGCCACGACCAGAAACTACTCTTATTTTCGTTTTATCTAAAAATTGCATTTTATATCCCTTAATTTTATTTGTATTATAATAATACTATGAAAATGATAAAAGAAAAATTATTCACTAAAGAAAAGGTTTTTATTGGTCCAGAAAGCGGATATGATAATTATATAATGGCAATTGAATCAAGTTGTGATGAAACAGCTTGTGCAATTGTTAAAAACGGTCGAGAAGTTATAGCTAATGTTGTAGCTTCTCAAATAAAGACTCATGAAAAATTCGGAGGTGTTATCCCTGAAATTGCGGCAAGAGAACACCTCGATTCTATCAATATTGTAATTGAAGAAGCCTTTAATCAAGCTAAGGAAAATGCAGGGATTGAACCAAAGGATATCACAGCTTTTGCTGGTACTGTTGGACCAGGTCTTGTAGGCTGTTTGCTAGTAGGATTGAATGCTGCAAAAACACTGGCTTTAGTGTATGATAAACCGTTTATTGGGGTAAATCATTTAAATGCACATCTTTGCGGAAATTATATTGATACAGAATTGAAACCTCCATTTATGGCGTTACTCGTAAGTGGAGGACATACTCAAATTATTGACGTTAAATCATATTCAGAGCAGTATATTTTAGGTGAAACTATTGATGATGCTGTAGGCGAAGCTTATGATAAAGTTGCTAGATTAATAGGTCTGCCATATCCAGGAGGCCCTCGTTTAGACAAATTAGCTCAGGAAGGTAATCCGAAAGCATATCATCTCCCAGAAGCAAAAGTTGATGGGTATAATTTTAGTTTTAGTGGATTAAAAACTGCTGTGTTGAGGTTAGTTAAAAACTTAAAACAGCAGTATAATGCTGACGTTTTGCCAGATAATATTGTAAAAGATATCTGTTCAAGTTTTCAAGAATGTGTTTCTTCAACTTTATTGAAAAAATTAAAACGAGCTGCTGAGGGAAATGGCTATTCACAAGTAGTAATTGCAGGAGGCGTTGCTGCAAATTCAGAAATTAGGCGTAAAATTTTTGATCTTGAAAAAGAAAATTACAGAGTTTATGCACCTCCAATGAAATATTGTACTGATAATGCTGCTATGGTAGCATCTTGTGCTTATTTCAATACAAATACTTTTGATGATATTAATGTTGAAGTATTCTCAAGAGTTAAATAAGTTAATAAAATTTAATATTTTGATTTAATGATGCAATTTTTGATATTTATAGTTTTTATTTGAAATGAAAATTAGAAGGAAAATTGTGTGCAAATAAATCATTTCAATGATAATTATAAATCCAAAAATAATATTCAGTTTAAAGGTTTAACTTCAATAATGTCTAAAAGGATCTCATCAAATCCTGATTATTTGGACAAATTAAGTCAAGTTTATACAAGGGAAAATGGGAGTGTTGGAAATCTTCCAAAAGATTTGTTTCAATTATTTAAAACTAGCTCCAGAGTTGAAAATTCTAAAAAAATAGCACTTGTAAAAGATGCTTTAAATGAAGCAAACGATATTTTATCTGGAATAGAGGATTTAAAAATCCAAATCGGGCGAGAAATGAAACCAAATGGCTTAGTTAATACCTTTTTACCTAAAATAGCAAAATTAAATATTCAACCTGAACGAATCCCTCGTATAGTAACTGAAATGCGAAAAAGATTTACTCCAGACAAAAGTATTCTTAATGAATATGCAGAAAAGGCTGCAAAAGTTTTACAAAAAAGATTTATTGAATCTGGAATTATTCCACCTTCAAATAGAGTTCAGTTAACATATATAGATCAAGGAAAGTTTAAAAATGCATTTAAGATGCAGATTCTTGATGAAAATGATAAAGACATTATTCATCCAAAAGTTATATTAAGTTTTAAATCTCAAAATTCATCTATGGAGCAGATAAATGTATTGCTTATGCTTATGAAAAAATATTTTCAAGGAATAAAGCCAAAAGAATATTTATCAATTATAACAAATATATTAGACCATGCATCATCAAAAGTTGTTCCTCAAAACCAAAAGGAGTTATACAAAAAGTCTTTACTTGAAATATATAGCAAGATGAAAATGAAAAATGAAGAAGATAAATTTATGGATCTTATTAAAAATACCATGTATGAAGAAATAAAATACAATGGTATTGGCCCTGAAAGTAATATTACTCAATTTATAAAAAGATCAGCAGGTCATCCAATGAAACCTTCTGATTTTATTGATGTATTTTATTTAAATACTTTGCATAATGTTGGTATTTCTGAATTTTCTGATAAGTCGCTACCTCCTATTACTAAAAAAATTAACTTGCATAAGTATGGTTTATTTCATGATGATTTGTTGACAAATAAGAATAATGAAGTTGAAGGAAGAGTAATAGATTACGGTGGAATAAAGCCTCTTTGGGGTATGCATGAGCTTTCTGATAATAAAGTTGCTCGACGTTATTATCATAAGATATCTCAGATTTTATATAAAGATGAGCGAGATACCCAAATTGAAAGAGTAAAATATTGGAACAAGTTATATAAGGAAGCTGTAAATGCGTCAATACCTAATCATAATGACATTTTACTGGCTCTAAGGAAGGCAAAAACAATTATTAGTCCAGAATATTGGCATTTATTGGCAGATGTTAAGGCAGCTTTTTAAATTGCTCTTGGAAGTTTTTGAAAAGATAAAATTTGTGATTTCTTTTTCTAATTCGCACCTAAAATAATTATTAATTTCTTTTATGAAATAACAAGGGCTTGTGACATTAATTTCAATTATTTGACCATCAATTACATCAAGTCCTGCCATACAAATCCCCATTGTATTTAATTTTTCTGCTACAAGGGTAAATTTTGCTTTTTCAATATCTGTAAGTTCGGCTTTTACTATATTAGCATCACAATGCTCATTAAATTTAAAGTCATTATTTGATGGAAGCTTTTGGATACAATAATCTAGAACTTTATTACCAAGCAGTAGTACCCTTTTATCTCCATATTTTGCTTTTTCTATGTATTTTTGCACCATAACAAGTGTTGATTGATTATTTGTCATTGCATTGATAATTACAGAAGTGTTCTTGTCCCTTTTTTTTAGGTACATTACTCCAGCTCCAAAGCAGCGATTAAGTGGTTTTAGTATTATTTCCTCATTTTTATCTAGAAAAGCTAATATGTCTGATTTTGATGCAGTAACCATATTTTCAGGCATAAACTCTAAAAATTTCAGTGTGTGTAATTTTTCATTAAAATCTCGTATTGCCTGAGGTTCATTAATTATAGTAGTTTTATTTCTATCTACAAAGTCAAATATGTAGGTCGAATTTATGTAATCCAAATCAACAGGAGGATCTTGGCGAAACATGACAAGTTCAAAATCTTCTATTTTTTTATAAAAATCTTGTTTATCATAAAAAATATTCCCATACTTAGAGTATGTTTCATAGCAATGTGCATAAGCTTTTGCTTCAATAAGACTCAAATTATCTATAGTAGTGATGAATACATTATTATTTTCATTAAGGAATTCTCTAATTAACCAAAAATTAGTTACAAGATTGTTAAATTCAAAGTATTTGAGTTCTACTCTATCAATGATAAATAATATATTCATAAAAATCCTCTTTTCAAAAAAATATTACCACCAATAAATTTGAATCACAATCTCAAGGATGGTAATATTTCATAAATACAAATATAAATATTCGGACTATTTAATTTCTTCAGGATTTAATATACAGCATGTTGTGTTATTTATCTGCATAAGCTGAGCAAATTTTTGTAAGTCGGCTTGAATTTCAGGGAATGTATTGTAGTGCATAGGGATTACAGTTTTTGCACCTAACCAATCAGCTGCTACTACAGCATGTTCAATATCCATTGTATAATTCCCGCCAATAGGAAGAAGTGCTATACTTGGTCTATATAATTCCTTGTATGTTTTAAAATCTGGTGATAAACAAGTATCTCCCGCATGGAAAATTCTAACACCTTCAATATCTAATAAAATGCTCGCTGCAACACCGCCATATGTACCGTCAGGAAGTGAGCTAGAATGATATGCTGGTAAAAATATTGCACGTCCCCAGTCGTAATTTAACCAGCTACCAAGACAAACTGGACGAGTTTTTACTTTTTTACCAGAACAATAAGTTGCTACTTCAGTTATTGCAGTAATTGGAGCTTTCTTTTCCTTTGAAATTTCAATTGCTTCCCCAAGATGATCAGAATGACCATGAGTTACGAAAATGTCAACAATATTTGACTGTTTATAGTCATATTTAGGATTAATTGAAACAAGCGGATCAATAAGAATTGATTTGTCACCTGTTTTAATTTCAAAAGCACTGTGTCCAATGTATTTTAAATCTACCATACTACTCTCTCCTTATTTTTTCGTTGTAAACATTTATGGCTTTTATATTAAAATAGCATTTTTTATAATAAAATACAACTATGAATTATGAAAAATCAATGAAAAGGTGTATAAAATTAGCAAAACGAGGCTTGGGATGGGTATCTCCGAATCCTCTTGTAGGATGTGTTATATATGATAAAAATGGAAATCTTATTTCGGAGGGATTTCATGAAAAATATGGAGAAAGCCATGCTGAGCGTAATGCACTTTTAAAATTAAAGCAAAATGAAGCAATAGGGGGGACATTAATTGTTAATTTAGAACCTTGTTCTCACTATGGTCATACTCCTCCTTGTGCTGATTTAATTATTGAACGTGGAATTAAAACAGTTGTAATTGGTATGAGAGATGTAAATCCTATCGTGTCAGGGAATGGAATAAAAAAACTTATTGATGCTGGAGTTGAAGTAGTTGAAAATGTTTTAAATTTAGAATGCGAAAAGCTTAATGAAGTATTTATAAAAAATATGATAGAGCATAAAACCTTTGTTGCTATCAAGACTGCAACAACACTTGATGGTAAAATAGCAGCAAAAAATGGGTCATCAAAGTGGATTACTGGTGAATCCTCAAGAGAAGAAGTTAAGAAAATAAGAAATTCATATGATGCAATAATGACAACATCTTCGACTATTATTGCTGATAATCCTACAATGGAGCATAAAATAAAAATTATATTAGATAGGAATTTACGAACTGATTTTTCTTCAAATATTTATAAGTCAGGCCGAATAATAGTTTTTCACGATGAGACTTTAGCTTCACCGAAAGAATTAACTATTGATTTCGTAAAAACGCCTATTAAAGATGAAAAATTAGATATAAAATTTATTTTAAATAAACTTTATGAACTGAAAATTATGAGCGTGCTAATTGAAGCGGGTGGACACTTTAATGGATCTATGCTAGAATATGCTGATAAAATTTATCATTTTATTGCTCCAAAAATACTAGGAGATAATGAGGGTATTTCTTGTTTTGATTATAGAGCAATTAGTGATATAAATGACAGTTTAAAGTTTAAATTAGATGATATTGAAAAGTATGGAAACGATATTTTATTAACTTACTATCCTATAGTGAAGAAAATTTAAGGAGTTATAATATATTTATGAAAATTAAAAAGTCAAATGTTGCAGGAATATTTTATCCTAAAGATAAAGATAAATTATTAGAGATGCTTCAGGATTTCTCTGCAAGAGATGAAAAATCTTCAACTTATTTTTCTCGATTGATTATAGTCCCTCATGCAGGACTTGTCTATTCTGGAGCGTTGGCTGCTGAGGGATATAAATATTTAAGCAGTAATGTAAAAAATATATTTATATTTGCACCATCTCATTATAGCAGAATTTTTGGATGTGTTGTTCCTTCTTATGATGCTTTTGATACACCTTTAGGCCTTGTTCAAGTTAACAAATCTATTACAGCTTCTATTGGTTGTGATGTTAATGATGAATCTTTTGAAAAAGAGCACTCAATAGAAGTTCAGCTTCCTTTTATACAATATTTTTATAATAAAACACAAATCTGTGCAGAACATTCTGAATTTTGTATTCAGGAAAATTCTAATGTAAAAATTGTTCCAATTCTATATGGGTGTACTGACTATAATGTAATAAAGGATATCATCTCAAAATATTATGATAATCCGGAGAATGCTTTTGTAATTTCTACAGATTTAAGCCATTTCTACCCAGAAAGAGAATGCAATAGAATAGATAATTATACCGCACAGTTAATTGAGACAAATAATATAAATAATTTTGAAGTAGAGCAGGCTTGCGGAGCTGTAGGCGTATGTGGAGCTGTAAGCTTTGCTTGTGATAATAATTTTTCATTTATAAGAGTAGGACTTACGAATTCTGCTAAAGAAACGGGTGATAGCTCACGAGTGGTAGGTTATGGCTCTTGGTTTATGTATGAAGGTGAAAAAAACAATTACATAAAAAGGTTCTTCTCTGATTTTGTAATTGATGTATGTAAAAAAAGTATTTTATCAGGTTTCCAACTCGGCGATTTTTCACCAACTTCTTATCCAGCTGTTTTTGAAGAAGCAGGGGCTTCTTTTGTAACTTTAGAGGTTAATGGCTATCTTAGAGGTTGTATAGGGTCGATAGTTGCTCATAGATGCTTGATTGATGATCTTATTGAAAATGCTCACTCTTCAGCATTTAAAGATCCTAGATTTAAGCCTTTGACAAGAAATGAATATGAAAATATAAAAATATCAGTTTCGCTGTTATCTTCTCCTGAGCGTATAGTATTTAGCAGTGAAGAAGAATTGCTTTCAAAAATAACCCCATTTGTTGATGGGATTATTATTCGTGATGGTAATTACCAAGCGGTATATCTTCCTGTTGTCTGGGAACAGCTCCCTGACAAACAAAACTTTTTAAATTCACTAAAACAAAAGGCAGGATTACCTCCTGATTATTTTTCTAAGGATTTTCAGGCTTTTAGATTTAGTTCATTATCAATTAAGCAAGAGTGTTAAGCTGGCAAAGTCTTTCAGCAGAAATAATTCCATCCATCTTGCCTTCTCTTGAATTGTTTGCGATAACTGATTTAATTGCAACTTTGTTAAATTCTTGCATTTTATTTTGATTATAAGCTAATTTTTTACTGTTTGTGTTTAATGTATCAAAAAGAACATTTAGTTTTTGATCTGTACTTAAGTTGTAAAATTTACTGTGGTCTTCTTTTACTTCATAGTATTCAGGACATTTTCCAAAACTTGTTGTCTGGTGTAAAGGCATAATTTTCATGATTTTCTCCTTTCTTGATTGTTATGAAAATATATAAAACATCAACTTTAAATTTTTTGCTACTTAGTCAATAATTTTTCCATCAAATAGGTTAATTACCATATTTACCATATCAGAGTTTGAATTCATTAACTCGTTATTTTGCGTTTTTTCTGATTGTTGAACTTCATCTTGAATTTCTTCGATATTATTTTCGCCTAGTTCTTCAATTTCATCTTCTTTGTTTAATTGAGGTGATTGTTGTTGAATTAGATGTTTTGTTAGTTGCCTGGGAGACACCGCTTTTACAGGCATGTCATCCGGCAGAGGTAATCTGATGGTGACATTTGAATTTTCTTGAGAAAATATCGCATCAAGTGCATCGGTAATCATTTTCTTTTTATTCCCACTAGCAACCTGATTTAGGAAAATTTCATTTTTCATTGTAAGAATAGTTTCTTCAGGAGAAATTTTTACAGGGTTTGCCCACTGTTTTAATAGTGCTCTAGTAGGTGCACTCTGAATATTTTGAAGAAGTGTCCCCCAAAGTGTTGCAATATCATTTTCAGTATTTTCTACATGTTGAGATTTTGGCATTGGAGAAAAATCAGTTTCTTGTTGATTTTCTTGTATTGGAAGATTTTTCCCAGAAACTTTACTTTCAGTAACTGCTCCAGTTTGTTCCTCATTGTTGTGTTTAATTTGAACTGTAGATTCTGTCGGTTTTATTGGCTTTTCTTCTGTTAAATCTTTTATTTTCTGTCTATTTAAAATTGGTGCTGGTGGAGTTTTATAACTTGGGCTAATGTTTGGAACGGGAACTCCACTTTCCAGTTTTGTAATACGATTTTGGAGTTCTAACAGTGAAGTATTTTCAGCTAAATTTGCTAAGTCTATAATCCCGACTTCAAGCCATAATCTTGGATTATTTGTAGTTTTTACATCTTTGATATAATTTGATGTTTTATCTATTAAAAATGTAATTTGTTGTGTTTCTAAACTTTGTGCTTGTTTTGTGAGCTCTTTTATTTGAAAATCGTTTAGCTGCGTAAGTTCAAATACAATTTCTGGTCTGCAATTTTTAACTATCAGCATATTTTTGAGATAATCTAAAAAATTTGTAAGTATTTGTGTGGGTTCATTACCAGAGTTGTATATATTTTCTAAAATTTCAATAGCATCTTGCGGTGTTGAATTTATTATACCTTCTGCAAGTTTATATAAAGTATCAAAAGATAGTCTCCCAAGCAGATTATTAATATCATCAGTCGAAATAGCTTCTTCACCATCTAATATGCTCAGTTGGTCTAAAAGTGCTATACTATCACGCATTCCCCCTGCTGAGTTTTTAGCAATCGTAAATAAAGCATCATCAGTTATATTGATTTTTTCTTTATCTGAGATATATCTTAGATGTTTGACAATATCATCTGTAGTAATTCTTCTGAAATCAAATCTTTGACAGCGGCTTTTAATTGTATCTAAAACTTTATGCACTTCAGTCGTTGCAAGTATAAAAATAACATTTTTAGGCGGTTCTTCAAGCGTTTTTAATAAAGCATTAAATGCCGTATTTGAGAGCATATGGACTTCATCTATAATATATATTTTATATCTGCTGTTTACAGGTGCATACATTACTTTTTCTAAAATATTTTGAGCATCTTCAACTTTTCTGTTGCTTGCAGCATCAATTTCTATTACATCCATTGGTACAGAATTTGTGATATCAATGCAATTTTCACATTTACAACAAGGGTTTATTGTCGGGCCGTTTTTACAATTTAGTGATTTTGCAAAAATTCTAGCAGTAGAAGTCTTCCCAGTACCTCTTGGACCTGTAAATAGGTATGCGTGTGAGATTTTGTTCATTGCAATAGCATTAGTCAGGGCTTTTTTGATATGTTCTTGACCAACTACTTCTTCTAATTTTTGAGGTCGATATTTTCTATATAATGGAATATATTTTTCGTTCATGATAATAATAATATAACAAAAGTTATTAAAAAGGATAAATTATGAACTTAATTAAACCGCCGAATTTAAATGAGGGTGATACAATCTCAATTATAGCGCCTGCAGGGTGCGTAGAGTATGATGAAATTATGAAAGCTCAAAAGTACTTTGAGGATATCGGCTTTAAGGTTAAGTTAGGAAGACATCTATTCAATTCTTATAGGTATATGTCTGGAACTGATGAAGAAAGATTAGAGGATTTACATAATGCCTTTTTAGATACTGAAGTCAAGGCTATCATATGTGCAAGAGGCGGGTATGGTTCTATAAGACTTATTAAATTTATAGATTTTGAAATTATAAGACGTAATCCTAAAATATTTTGTGGATTTTCTGATATTACTGCATTATCGTTGATGATGGTAAAATATTCAGATTTAATTACATTTTCAGGCCCCATGGCGCAATCTGATTTTAACGGTATAACTGAATTTACTGAAAAATCATTTTTTAATGTTATGTCGGGAGATAATGAAGAATATTTCTCTACCTGTACTATTCGTTCAGGAAACGCTGAGGGAATAATATTCGGTGGAAATCTTTCTACTATTGTTTCTTTGTGCGGGATTGATTTTATACCTGATAGTGATTTTATATTTTTTACTGAAGATTTAAATGAGCCAGCTTATAAAATTGATAAAATGCTTAATCAGCTTGTAAATATGAAAGAGTTTCGCACATACTGTAAAGGGATTTTATTCGGTGAATTTTTGGATTGCGGGGATGAAAAATGGCTCAATGAAATATTTGCAGAAACTGCATCACTCCTTAATGTACCTGCTTATGGTGGTTTTAAATTTACTCATGGTGATAATAAACAAACAATTCCAATTGGAGCTTTTGGAATATTGCAAGATGGAATTTTATCATATAAAATGATTTAAAGGAGTTATATAGTGCCACATTTTTTCATAAAATCAGAAAATGTAAATAATGGTTTTGCTTATATAAATGATAAGGAAAACTATAAGCATATAGTAAAGTCTTTGCGTTCTAAAATTGGAGAAAAATTACTTTTAATTGACGAAAATAAAATTCAATACGAAACTGTTATTGAACAAATTACCAACAGGGAGATAACAGCTAGAATTGAAAATAATTATAAATCTGATAGAAGTCTTGATTTTAGATTATATCTTGCGCAAAGCCCACTTAGGAGTGACGCGCAGTCTGTCATTATTGAAAAAGCCACAGAATTGGGGGTTGAGGCAGTATATCCTATTCTTACTGATAATTGCAGCCTCAATAAAAGTGTTATTGAAAAGAAAATAACAAAGTGGCAAAGAACAATGTATGAGGCTTCTAAACAGTGTGAAAGAGCCGATATTCCAACTTGCGAAAAATCTGCGACATTAGATAATTTAACGCATGAAAAATCATTTGACAAAGTTATTGCTTTTTGTGAAAGAAATGCTGATTTAACTTTGCATTCTTATTGTCTAGATAAGCCTATTAAAAAAGGTGAAAGTCTTCTTGTCATAATTGGGCCTGAAGGTGGATTTTCTGATAGGGAATTTGAGTTTTTTGAAAAAAATAATATTCCTATGCTTACTTTAGGCAATTTGATATTGAAAGCTGAAACTGCGGTAGTTGTTGCCTTAGGAAATATTATTTATGAATACTCTAATCAAAACTAAAATTGTATCTGACAAAATTCTTTCTAAAATTGCACAGTCTTGTGACAATGAAATTTATCTTGTCGGCGGAACAGTGAGAGATTTCCTAATGGGAAAGGATAGTTTTGATAAGGATATTATTGTTGTGGATGAGGATGCCAAGGATTTTACCCTAAAGCTCCAAAAAGTTTTTGATGCGGTATTTGTACCGCTAGATGAACTAAATAAAATTTATCGGCTGGTTTTGCCTGATAAAATTAACTATATTGATGTCACAAACCCGATAGAAGGCTCTTTACACAAAGATTTAATGCGTCGTGATTTAACTATTAATGCTATAGCTGTAAATATTAGAACGGCGGAAGTGATTGATTTATGTGGTGGTGTTACTGATATTCATAACCATACAATTAACTGCATAAGTGAACATAATTTTGAAGATGATCCTTTGAGGCTTTTGAGAGTCTATCGGTTTCAGGCAACACTGGGTTTTGAGCTCACTGCAGAAACTATTCATGCAATATGTAAATTTGCAAAGCTTATTCAGAAACCTGCTGTTGAACGCATTGTTCACGAATTAATACTTTTATTTGGTGGGAAATATGCTGATAAAGCTATTTTGAATATGAATAAAACTTGGCTTTTAGAAGAAATTTTCCCTATAGTAAATGACTTGAAACAAGTTCCTCCAAATACACATCATCATTTGGATTTGTTTAATCATTCAATTGAGACTGTAAGACAAATTCAGTTAATTTATGAAAGTGCAACTGATGTTGTGAGAGAGCACCTGGATAAAGTTGATTTTGGTGGAGCATCAAGGCTTGCACATTTAAAACTTGCAGCTTTTTTGCATGATATAGGAAAGTTTTCGACTTGGACTATTGAAGAAGATACAGGACGCCATAGATTTATAAAACATGATGATGTCGGGGCAAAGATGTCTATTAAAATTTTGAAAAATATGAATTTTTCAAATAAGCAGATTGAATATATATCCTCTATGATTAGAAATCACATCTACCCGTCTCAGGTTATGGCTGCTCCTGAAGTTGATTATAACTCTCCAAACGGTGAAAAAGTTATGATGAGATACGTTAGAAAGATGGAAGATAATTCTATTGATGCCATTATTCTTGCTAAGGCTGATAGATTATCAGCGCGGGGTGAGGCGGTGTCTGATGAAATTGTTGAAAAAAATCTTTCTAATTTAAATAAACTTTTAAATTTTTATTTGAGTGTAAAAGATACTCTGGAACCTTTACATGTTTTGCTGGATGGTAATGATGTTATGAAACTTCTAAATATTAAACCTTCTAAAAAGCTTGGAGAAATAATGAATGCTCTTCATGAAGCGCAATTATCTGGTGATGTGCAGACAAAAGAACAAGCTGTTGACTATGTAATGTCTTTTTTCTGCAATTAAAATTTTTTATAGCTGAGCATGCTTTTTGATTTTAATTATCTAAATTATATATTTTGTCTATATATTATTACATTTTATCTTTTTATCTTTACAAAAATTTACAAAAATTTTTATAAATTATTTTGTCATTTTTTTTCTTTTATATCTGTTATTTTGTAAATTTTAAAATATTTTTTTGCAAAATGTTTTAAAATTATACTATTTTTATAAAAAAAAACAAAATTGCATCTTAATATTAACTTTACATTGTGCTAATTTAGCGCAACTTTTTTTATTGACCACTTTTATAAAAAATGTGATGTTGTTATAATAAGTGTATTAAATACAACACAAGCCAGACGATATTGTTATGATAGATAAGATTAGTGTAAGTGTAGATAAAAATAAATATACCCCTGATAAAAAAGGTAAAAATTTTAATCCAATTTTCAAAGGTAATGGAGTTGGTGAGTTAGTTCTTAAAGGCATTCAGGCTTGTGAAAGAGAGCCTATGCTCAACGTTACAGTTCTTGATTTAGCTACAGCAATTCTTCCAAGAACTTTTTTTGAAACATTTATTGGGTCTAAGAAAAAAGATGAAAATGGAAAAGAAACTAATGAACGTAAATTAAATGTGATGGGTGGTTTTGAAGCTTTTAGAAGAGAGTCATCAGGCTTATTAATAAACTGTATTATACCTAGTTTTATTGTAATAGGTGCTGCTAAGCTATTAAACAAGCCGATTATGGGTGATTTTAATAAGTCTAATCTTACTAAATGCTGGGCTAATGGTGATGCAATAAATAAAATCGAAAAATATTATAAGGCTTCAAATGGGGCAAATAATGAGGAAAAAGTTTTCAATACATTAAAAAGCATGTTTAATGACATTGAAGGAGTAAATGGTGACGTTGCTAAAGATGGATTGAAAAAATTTAAGGATATTTTTGCAAATGATAGTGAATATGAGGAAACTCTAAGAAAAATTGCAAAAAATATTGTCTCAGACTCTCCTAAAAAAGATGTTACCAAAAAAGCTTTTGAAACTATTGTAGGCAAGACTGGTATTTCAGAAAATATAAAATTTAAGGATGATAAAGGTTATTTCTCTAATAGCTTTAAATCCCTTCTTGAAAGTACTTCAGATATTCTGCATAGTGTCGTAAAAGAAGGTATTGAAAATGACTCTGATAAGTTAGCTAAATTTTTCTCAAAATCTAAAAAACTCGTTAATTTAAAGAGTATAGCTGGATTAGGAGTAATTATTCCATTAGCAATTTCAGCTCAGCCTATTAATAGGTGGATTACTCACAAACTTTCAGGCAAAAAGGGTGCACCTCTTTATAATGATGGTAAAGAAAGAATTCTTACAAAAGAAGAAAAGAGAAAATTAACAGCTCAAAAATTCTTTGCAGTGCCATTAATGGCAGGAGTAGCAGGATTATCAATGATAATGGATAGACCAAGCTTGAAAATGTTCCAGTTTAAAAATATTTTTCCAACAATGGATCAGGCAAGAATTATTTCAGCAGCAACATTTTCCAGCCGTATTGCAGCCTCTGAAGATTCTAATGAACTAAAAGAAAATACAATTAGAGATATTGCTACTTTCTCAAGTTTTTATTTTTTAGGCGATTATGCAGCAAAAGGTATTGCAACTCTTATAGAGCATTTGAATAAAGATAAGGGTATTCAGCTAATCAATAGGTTAAAAAAACAAGATCCTAATGCTAATATCTTCAAACGATTCTGGAATTGGGCAAAACATACTACAATGAAATCAACAGATGAGTTGGAAGCAATTGCAGATAAGGCGTTAAGAACAAAACATAAAAATTTGAGAAGTGTTTGCCAACTTGGTAATATAGCATTCTCATTAATTTCTCTTGGCGTATTTATTCCTCTATATACTAGAACTCAAACGAATAAAAAAGAACTTGCTAAACGCAAGGCTTTGAATGAACAAGCTCTTAAGATGGCCTCAGAAGGCTCAACGGGCACCACTTTTGGTTCAAATGCCAATCCTCTATTAAAATCACAATCATTTAAAGCTTTTTTAAATTCGTAAAGGAAAGATCATGAAAATTCAACACATAGCCCCTCAAAATGTAGATAGAAATAAGAATACTAATTGCAGTTGTAAAGACAATAAAATAAATTTTACAGGTGTTTCGGATGCTGCTACATTATTATTAAGATTTTTAGATACAAATCAAGCGGTAGGAGCAAATTCAGTAGATTTATGTTCTATGGTAATACCAAGAACAGCATATGATATGAAAAAAAGAGGTCCAGAAGCTGGATTAGAGACTGCAAGACGTGAATCTATGGGAACTCTTAATCATTCTCTTGTAGGTACCTATGGTGTGCTAGGAGGTATGCTTGTAGCTACTGCTTTAAATAGAAATTATGGTATTAGAGCAGATAAGATTTTTGCTGATAATAAAACTACTGATATTCTTGCAAAGTATTGGCATAATGCAGTTAAAGCTGAACAAGAATCTATAAAACTAAATCCAGAACGAGAATTAAATCCTATTAAAAAATATTTAAATGATGTTATTGATAATGTAAAAGTGTTTAATACTGCTAAAAATTCAGAAACTGGCTGGGCTAATATTCCAGATGCTGATAAAAAGTTAGTAGTTGATAAGCTTTATACTCTTCTAAGTGAAGGTAAAGCAGATAAAATTGATAAAGAATCGCTAGCATATATTAAATCAGTTATTACAGCTTCAACAGGTGGTGAAAATGTTAGACTAGAACTCAGAAAAGGTAATAAAATTCTAGAAGCTTCTTCAAATACACTTCAAACATTAATTGAAAATATCCATAACTTATCTAAAACCTTTGTTAAGTCTGATGTTAAAAAGATTTTTGAGAGTTCAAAAAGTGTTGATTCAAATTCATTTGTTAATGCTTTAAAATCAATGAATAGTAAGCGTACAGCAATAGGGCTGGGTATAGCAACAGCTATTGGTATGTCAACACAGCCTATTAATAAATATTTGACATTCAAAAAGACAGGCCAAACTGGATTTGTAGGTGTTCCTGGCAGAGAAGAGGATCATTCAACTGGTTTTAAAATCTTAAAAGGTATAACTGGAGTGCTTTTTGGTCTTGGAATGATTTCTACAATTACTCACAAACCAAAGGAATTTATGAGTAAAATTCAATTTAAAGGAATGCTTCCTACAATAGATCAACTCAAATTTGTCTATGGTATGACAATAATGTCAAGATTATGGGCAGCAAGAGATAAGGATGAGCTAAGAGAATCAGCTGTCAAAGATACTCTAGGATTTTTAAATTTATTAGTTCTAGGAGCACTTGTTACTAAATACACTGCAAAAGCACTTGATAAATCTAAGGCTTTATTCAATAAAGTTGCTGGGAAAAATGGACTTGGTACATTAAAAACTAGAGATGAAGTATTGTTATCAGCATTAAAAGATAATGGAATATCAACAGTAAAAGACGGAAAAGCGCTTAAGTTTAAGGAGTTACTAGAGAAAATAAAAGAACTGCCTGAAGATAAGCAAAAATTTGTAAAATCACAATTAAATACACTAAGTATTTCTCAAGTTGTGGGTTATTTGTACTCTTGTCTTGTATTAGGTCTAGGAGTTCCTGCATTAAATAAACATATGACAGAAAAATCTGATGCAAAATTTAAGGCAAAATTCGCTGCGCAACAAGCTCAGCAAAATTCTGCAAATCAATTATCTAAAAATTTATCTACTTCATTTGGGCAAAATAAATTTTCATTAGATGATGTGATTGGAACTAATCAAAGCAAAGAATTTATTTCAAAACATATGCAATAACTAAAAATTCGTATTTTTATGATATAGTTTTTAAAAAATCTTTTTATTGCATTTGAGAATTAGAGCCTGATACAACTTCAATAATTTCCTGAGTAATTGCGAATTGTCTAGATTTGTTGTATTCAACAGATAGAGTTTGTATCATTTTTTCCGCATTAGATGTCGCCGCAGACATTGCGGTCATTCTGCTGGCAAGTTCACTTGCTTGCGCTTCTAAAAGTGCTTGATAAATAATATTGGTTATATACATAGGAACAATTTTTTGTAATATATTATGTTTATCTGGCTCAAATTCCATAAGCGGATCAATTATATTATCATGAAGCTGTTCTTTCAATTCTTCTGGAGTTTTTAAAGGTAATACAACCCAATCTTCAACAAAATAGCTCATCATATTTTTAAATCTTGTCGTAATGATTTCTATTTTATCAATTTGCTTAGAAACAAAATATTCAGCCATATCTTCAACAACTAATTTTGCGCCTTCCCCTGAAGGTTTATTAGCAAGACTAATATATGTTTTTTCTATTGTGGAGCCGAGTTGTATGCATTTACGTTTTAATGAAGATATACCTTTTTGACCAATTATAAAAAGTTTGGTATCAATTCTTTTAGACTTATATTCTTCGATTTTATTGATAGTTTTTCTAACAATATTTGCGTTGTATGCTCCTGCAAGACCTTTATTGGAGGTAATGACAAGCAATCCTACAGTTTTAACATCTCTTGTTTTTAATAATTCTGGATAATTATCTACTGCAGATTTAATTTTTAATGTATGTGTACTATATGCGCCTACAGAGTTGAGCAGTTTTTTAAACATATTATTAAGTTCAGCAGTGAAAGGTCTAGATGCTTTAACTGTATTTTCAGCTTTTTTTACTTTAGCTGCAGCAACCATTTTCATTGCTCTGGTAATTTTTTTTGTACTTTCAACACTTTTTATTCTGTTTTTAATATCTTTTAAATTAGCCATAATTTTACCTTTTTAACTAATCTAGGATTGTTATTAAAATTGAAATAATCCCAACAAGTAAAATAAGAATAAGGAGTCCTTTTACAAAATTGCATCTTTCAGCACATTTAGAGTTATTCTTACAAACCATTCTGCCGTTTCTATCTGCTGCACATTCAAGACATAGTCCTTTTCCACAGTTTGTACATACTGCAAAAGCATCTCTATCATGGTGATTGTAGCATTTCATATTAGACTCCTTTCTTATTTTTAAAATGTTTTCTTAAATGACTCAATACTATCTTTTAAGAGTTTTTTATCTTCATCAGATAAAGCACTTCCTTCATTGAGATTATCTGATAATTCTTTAAGATTAGCATTCAAATGAAGGAACCATTCTTTTTTAAACCTGTTAATTTCTGAATTAGGAATATCATCAAGAAGTCCTTCATTGGCAGCGAAAAGAATAGAAACTTGTTCAGCTACACTTAAAGGATTATATTGAGGTTGTTTTAATACTTCAGTAAGTTTTTCACCGCGTAATAATTGATTTTTTGTAGCCTGGTCCAGATCAGAAGCGAATTGAGCAAAAGCTTCTAATTCCCTATATTGAGCAAGGTCAAGCCTTAATTTACCAGCAACTTGTTTTATAGCTTTAGTTTGAGCGGCACCACCTACACGAGATACTGAAATTCCCGCATTAATAGCTGGTCTTACCCCTGAATTAAACAAATTTGTTTCCAAAAATATTTGCCCGTCTGTAATAGAAATTACATTCGTTGGAATATAGGCAGATACATCTCCAGCTTGAGTCTCAATAATAGGAAGTGCTGTAATACTTCCTCCACCGAGTTCATCATTAAGTTTAACTGCACGTTCAAGAAGTCTAGAATGAAGATAGAAAACATCTCCAGGATAAGCTTCACGTCCAGGTGGTCGTTTAAGAAGTAGACTCATTGCACGATAAGCCTGAGCATGTTTGCTCAAATCATCATATACAATAAGAACATCTTTCCCTTCTTCCATAAATTCTTCTCCGATTGCAACGCCAGCAAATGGAGCTATATATTGAAGCGGAGCAGACTCATTTGCAGTTGCTGATACTATAATAGAATATTCCATAGCTCCTTGTTCTTCAAGAACTTTTGCAAGCTGCGCTACAGTTGAAGCTTTTTGACCTATTGCAACATAAATACAAATTACATTTTTCCCTTTCTGGTTAATTATCGTATCAATTGCAATTGCAGTTTTACCGGTTTGTCTGTCGCCAATAATTAATTCTCTTTGACCACGACCAATAGGTGTAAGAGCATCAATTGCAGTTAATCCAGTTTGTAAAGGCTGATGTACTGACTTTCTGGTAACAATACCAGGCGCAACTCTTTCTATTGGACGAGTTTTAGAATATTCATACTCACCTTTCCCGTCAAGGGGTTTTCCTGTAGGATCTATAATTCTTCCAATAAGTCCGTAACCAACTGGAACTGATGCGATTCTGCCTGTGGTCTTGACAGTCATTCCCTCTTTTATTTGGGTATATTCGCCAAGAATTACAACGCCTACATTATCTTCATCAAGATTTAATGTAATCCCCAACGTATCTTTACCATCTTCAAATACAATAAGTTCATTTGACATTACATTTTGAAGTCCGTAAATTCTTGCAATACCATCACCGACTTCAATAACTTTCCCTGTATTTGAAATTTCTGTTTGAGATTCATAATTTTCTATTTTACTTTTAATTATTGAACTAATTTCGTCCGGTTTAATTAATACCATATAATTACCTCATAAATTCTGCTTATCTTAATAATAAGTCTTTACTGATTTTATCAATTTTATTTTTTAAGCTTGTATCAATAACGTCATCGTTAATTTTGATAACAAGTCCTGCAATTATTCCATTGTCAATATTCCAACGGGGTTGTACTTGTTTTTTTAATTTTTCTTCTAATTTAAGTGCGATTCCTTTTTTCTGTTCATCAGTAAGTGCTATTGCAGATGTTACAATAACAGGTTGTATGTTGTTAATTTTATTTAATTTTTTTACATAAGCTGCATAAATTTTAGAGAATTCTTCGAAACGTTTTTTTTCAACGAGAATTTTTAAGAAATTTACAATGGGTTTGTGTATTTCTTTTGTAAAAATTTCATTAATAATATCAATTTTAGTATCAAATGCTACAATAGGATTTTTTAGTACATCGAATAATTCTGGAGCCATATCTAGAATATCCTGTACAGTTGTTAAATCATCATAGACTTCATTATAAGACATAATACCGTCTAATACTATTTTTATAAGTGCATCTGCATAATTTTTTGCTGAAATTGATAATCTTTCGTCAAAATCTCTCATAATTTATAATTGAATCCTGTCTAATTCTTTTATACTTTCATTAATATACTTTTCATGTAATTCAGGTTGCTTTTCTAGTACTGACATAATATGATTCCTTGCCAACTCTATAGATGCTTTTGCCGTTTTATCAGTTAAAGCTGTGGAGATAGTTTTTTCTTCATTTAAAATAACTTTATCAATATTAGATTTGATTACCTCAATTCCTTTTTGAGTATTATCAAAAATCTGTTCAGCAATCATTTTTGCTCTTGACTCAGCATCTTTCAAAGTTAAATTAATTTCATCATCCAAATGCTCAATTGATTTTTTTGCTTCTGCTAATTCACTTGAGGCTTTTGACTTTTCATCTTCAGCCAATTTTATACTTTTAACAATATCATTTTTTAGATTTTCAATAATTTCTCCAATCTTAATTTTTTTAAAAATGATTGCAAAAATTAATACAAGTATTGCAAAGTTAAATGTATTCGTTTGAACTATTGTATTCCAAAGGTTAGCAAGTTCATTCATTTTAATTTAGTATCCTGTTTATTAAATCAGTATCATTATTAGCAATTTTTGTTTCTGTCCCAAGTACTTTAGTCGAAATAATCTCTGCAAGATCTTTCACTTTTGATTTTAATTCTTCTGTAGTTTTTACAGCCTCGCAATGAAGGTTTTCTTTTGCAGAATTTATTTTTTCTTGGGAAAAGTTCTTAGCTTCCTGTGTAAGATTTTTGGAATTAATATTAGCGTCATTTACTTTATCTGAAATAAGTTTTTTAGCTTCTTTTTGAGTTTTAGAAATTCTATCTTTACGTGTATTATTAATTGATAATGCTTGATTTTTTGCATTTTCAGCATCGGCATAATTTGTGTTAATAATACTATCCCTTTCCGAAATAATTTTTTCTAAAGGTGCATAGAAAATTTTATTCATTATAAAAGTGAAAACTAAAAAGCTTATAATAGATATTAAAAATGTTGCATTAAATTCCATTAATTAATCTCCAATTATTTACCAAGTAGCTGGAATGCAATTACGAATGCATACAAAGCACAAGCTTCAGATAATGCTGCACCTAGAAGGAAGAATCCGAAAGCTTTTCCTGCTACTTCTGGCTGACGAGATACAGCATCCATTAATCCTTTTGTTGCAAGTCCAATACCAAGTCCAGCTCCGATAGCACCAAAACCAATTGCTATACCTGCACCTAACTGTGCTAATTGTGCTAATGAATTTGTTTCCATGTTTGTCTCTCCTTTTTTATTTTAATTGTAATATTAATGTTCTTCTCCTGTTGCTGATGAAACGTAAGCAATAGTCAGCATCATAAATACAGTAGCCTGAATAAATGCTACTAGAATTTCAAAGAGCATAATCGGAAGCGGTAGAAAATACGCTGATAGTCCGAGTGCAATGCTTACAAGAATTTCGCCTGCAAAAATATTTGCAAAAAGTCGGATTGCAAGACTTAAAGGACGAGTAACCATTTCTAAAAGTTCTACAAGTGCCATAACTATTCCTGTAAAGCTAAATTCATGCAAAAAGTATTTAGGACCTTTTTGTTTAATTCCCATTCCTACGTAATATACAAGAACAATAACAGCCATAGCTGCCGTCAAATTAATATCATTAGTCGGGGAAGCAAGTTCACCTGATTTTAAATGAATTATTCTTAAAGGAAGCTGTCCCATCAAGTTTGCTGTGAGTATGAACAAAAATAATGATGCAACAAGAGGAACATGCTTTCTATTATCATTTGGAATCATTGTATCTAAAGTTCCCCAAAAAAATCTTAAAACACTTTCACATACGGCTTGAATTTTTCCAGGAATTACAGAGAGTTTTCTAGTAGCAAATATTGCAAATAGAATAATAACAGCCATAGCAAACCACATAGTAAATATAGTATCTAGGTTTACTGCTAAATTATGATCTGCAATATTAAAAGTATAAACCCAATGTTCCATATAAAATACTCTCCCTCAAAATTTATTTTAACTCCTAAAAAAAAAATCGCAAATTTTTTTTGTTTGCGTTATTATTAATATGAAATTCCGTTGATTGATGAGGGGAAATATGAAAACGGTTTACCTCGAAAAGGTAGAATCTACTAATTTATTTGCTAAAGAACATTTGCAAGATTTTGCAGATGGAACTGTTGTGCATGCAAAGGCTCAAACTGCTGGAAGAGGAAGATTGCAAAGGAAATGGGTAGATTTAGGAGAGGGAAATTTATTTATGTCATTTGTGTTAAAACCTTCATCATGTTTTTGTGAAATATACTCTAATTTGACTCAGTATTTATCAATTGTATTAGCGGAAGTGCTTGATGAATACGGTGTTTCAACTGAAATAAAATGGCCGAATGATGTACAAGTTAATGGTAAAAAAATTGCAGGAATTTTATCTGAAACTGTTATGCAAGGAAGTGATTTTAAAGGTTTAGTATTAGGTGTAGGAGTCAATTTGAACGCCCAAAAAGAGGATTTTGATTTAATACCAGATAAAATTGTAACATCTCTTAATCTTGAAATAGGTAAAAGCGTAAATCTAGATGAGTTCAGAAATAAGCTGGTAGAAAAATTTTTTAGCAGATATAACGACTTTATAGAAAAAGGCTTTGAAATTATAAAAGACGTTTATATTAAGAAATCATGTTTTTTAAATCGAGAAGTTAATGTCAGAATTTTTAATAATACTAAAAAAGGTATAGCAAAATCAATTACAGACAAAGGTGAATTGATTTTAGTTGATAAAAATAAAGAATTAGTACTTACTATAGGAGATATATTATGATAGAACATTTTATTGAAAATTTAGAAATTGGCGTTGTTCTAATGCTGATAGGTATGGGTGTAGTATTTTCATTCCTGTATATTTTGGTATTGGCAATGCGAGTTATGTCAAAATTTGTTTTGTATTTAAACAAATTATTCCCAGAAGTTGTTCCAGTTATTGAAAAGGCAGGCAAGAAAGTTAATGTAGCTGTAGAAGAAGCCATTGCTGTAGCTATAGCTGTAGCAAAAGCAAGAGGGTAGTTAACAAGATTAAGTGAAAGGATATATATATTATGGGAAAAAAACTTATTAAAGTAATGGATACGTCTTTTAGAGATGGTTTCCAATCAGTTTATGGAGCTAGAGTATTTGTAGATGACTTTATTCCAGCTCTTCAATCAGCAGTAAATGCTGGGATTAAGCATTTTGAAGTTGCAGGTGGTGCAAGATTCCAATCACCAATTTTCTATTGTAATGAAAATGCGTTTGAAACTATGGATAAAATAAGAGCTGCAGTTGGCCCGGATATCAACTTACAATCATTGGCTCGCGGAGTTAATGTAGTAGGTCTTGATTCTCAACCTAGAGATATTATTAATTTACACGCTAAAATGTTTAAAAAACATGGTGTTACAACTGTTAGAAACTTTGATGCATTAAATGATGTAAATAACCTTATTTATTCTGGTCAATGTATTAGAGATAACGGATTAAAACATGAAGTAACTATTACAATGATGGAATTGCCAATTGGTTGTGAAGGTGCTCATGACGCAGCTTTTTATGAAAAAGTTTTAAGAAGTATATTAGATGCAGGTATTCCATTTGACAGTTTAGCATTCAAAGATGCTTCTGGTACTTCAAATCCAAGAAAAGTTTATGAAACAGTTAAACGTACAAGAGAAATCTTAGGTCCAGATGCTCATATTAGATTCCACTCACATGAAACTGCTGGGACTGGTCTTGCAGCGTATCTAGCAGCTCTTGATGGCGGTGCTGATGGTATCGACTTGTCTATGAAACCAGTTTCAGGTGGTACTGCACAACCTGATATTGTATCAATGTGGCATGCTGTAAAAGGTACTGATTATGATTTAGGTATTGATGTTGAAAAAATCTTAGAGACTGAAGAGATTTTCAAAGAATGTATGAAAGATTATTTCTTACCTCCAGAAGCTTTAGCAGTTAATCCAATGATTATTCAATCTCCTCTTCCAGGTGGTGCTTTAACTGCAAATACTCAAATGCTTCGTGATAATAACTTAATGGATAAATTCCCTGAAGTGGTAGCTGCTATGAAAGAAGTTGTTATGAAGGGCGGTTTTGGAACTTCAGTTACTCCAGTATCTCAATTCTATTTCCAACAAGCATTTAACAATGTTATGTTTGGACCTTGGAAAAAAATAGCAGAAGGTTACGGTAAAATGGTTCTTGGATATTTCGGTAAAACTCCTTGTGAACCAGATGCAGATGTTATTAAGATAGCATCTGAACAGTTAAATCTACAGCCTACAACAGAATTGGTTGTTGACTTAAATGATAAAGATGAAACTAAAGGCATTAAGGCAGCTACAAAACGTCTTGAAGATGCAGGGCTTCCTGTTAATGATGAAAATATTTTCATTTCAGCTGCTTGTAAAGAAAAAGGTATATTATTCCTAGAAGGAAAAGCTACAATCGGTGTTAGAAAATGTGAAAAAGGTTCTAATGAACCATCAACTGATGAAGCTAATGGATATACAGTCACAGTTAATGGTAAAAAATATGCAGTAGCCTTTGAGGGTAAAAAAGCTACAGTTAATGGTAAATTGTATGATTTTGATATAAAAGCGGGGATTGAAGCTAATACACATGCATCAAGCGGAGAGGGTACTCCAATTAAAGCTGCTCTTCCAGGCAACGTATTAAAAGTTCTTGTCTCAAACGGTGATAATATTGAAGAAGGCGACGTAATTGCAGTCATCGAAGCTATGAAAATGGAAACAGAAATTAAATCTCCTGTCTCAGGTACTGTAAAATCTGTTGATATTGAAGTCGGTGATAAAGTCGTAACTGGTCAAGAGTTAGTTACAGTCGGTTAATCAAAATAGAAAAGGATTAGAAAATGAATATTACAGACAGCTTATATAAATTATGGCAGTCAACTGGTATAGCAAACTTTGTCCAGCCAGTTGATCCAACAATTACCAGCGGGTTTGAACAATTCCTGCATCAATACGGTTCACCGATTATGCTTGTAATTTGTTTATTCTTACTCTGGTTAGGTATAAAAAAACAATTTGAACCGTTATTGCTTGTTCCAATTGCATTTGGCGGTTTGTTATCAAATATTCCAGTTGCAGATATTGCAGGTCCTCATGGATTTTTGGGTATTATTTATGAAGCAGGTATTCATCAAGGGTTATTCCCATTAATAATTTTTATGGGCGTAGGGGCCATGACTGATTTCGGGCCGCTAATTGCTAACCCTAAGACAGCACTGTTAGGCGGAGCTGCTCAATTCGGTATTTTTGGTGCTTTATTACTAGCACTTTGCTGTTTTGGGTTTACACTTCCTCAATCTGGTGCTATTGGTATCATTGGTGGTGCTGATGGTCCTACTTCTATTTACGTTACTACAAAACTTGCTCCTGAATTATTAGGTGCAATTGCAGTTGCAGCTTATTCTTATATGGCACTTGTGCCGGTTATTCAACCTCCAATTATGAAGCTTTTAACAACCGAAGCTGAACGTAAAATTGAAATGAAACAATTAAGAGAAGTTTCAAAAAGAGAAAAAATTGTATTTCCTCTTGTTGTGCTTGGTCTTTGTATTGTTTTATTGCCAGATGCTTGTCCGCTTATCGGTGCTTTAACTTTTGGTAATTTGTGTAAAGAATGCGGTGTTGTTGAAAGACTTTCAGATACTATGCAGAATGCTTTGATTAATATTGTAACTATTTTCTTAGGGTTGTCAGTAGGGTCAAAACTATCTGCTGATCAATTTTTAACTACACAAACTTTATTTATTTTAATTCTCGGTATTCTTGCATTTAGTTTTGCAACTGCTGCAGGGGTTTTATTTGCAAAAATTATGAACCTGTTCTCTAAGGATAAAATTAATCCTTTAATTGGTTCAGCAGGAGTTTCAGCGGTACCTATGGCAGCACGTGTTTCTAATAAGGTAGGACTGGAAGCAAATCCTCAAAACTACTTATTGATGCACGCTATGGGACCTAATGTTGCAGGTGTAATTGGTTCGGGTGTTGCTGCTGGTATATTGCTGGCACTTTGCCATTAATTATATCTATATTATAAAAAAGGCCGTTTTATAACGGTCTTTTTTTATTTCTTTTTATGTATTAGAATATTAAAAAATATTATGAAAGGGGATAGTTTATGAAAAGAATTGCTATTATTGGATCTGGGCGTGGAGATAATTTTGAAGCTATTGTTAAGTATTTTTCAGAAAAGAATGTTGAAATTACTTGCCTTTCTGATAATATTAATTCAGATATTTTAATTTGTGCTAAAAAATTAGGAATTAAAAATAAATATTTGCCATTTGAGGAAAATGCAGAGTATTTTGGTGCTAGGAATTTTGATTTAATTGTACTTTGTGAATATGCTCAAAATTTACCTGATGATGTTTTAGAATTAGGTAAATTTATAAATATTCATCCATCATTATTACCTGCGTTTAAGGGAAAGGATGCAATTAGTAGGTCTTACATGTCAGGGGTAAAGGTTAGCGGTGTTACAGTACATTGGGTGACTGATGAATTGGATGGCGGCAAAATAATTGCTCAGTATCCTATATTAATACCTAATCTTATGCATTTTGATGAATTTGAATCAGAAATTTATAAACTTGAGGATATATTGTACCCAAAAGTTATAGAATGCATTTTAGAGGATAAAGTATTTGATTTTGCTGATTTAATAGTTTCAACATGCAATAGTACTTGTTCTGGAAAGTGTTCTGAAAATGATAATGGAGGATGTGGATGCCATTAAAAATCATGCTTGCAGGTGAGGAATTAGGTAAAAATTCTAAGTTGTTTTCAGTATTTTCGCAATCCTCATTATGCGATGAAATTCTATTCTCTGCTAGTAATAAACCTGATTTGATATTTTTTGGGAATCAACTTTCTTCAAGATTTGAATTAGCTGATATTTTACGAAAAGAAAGCTATAAGTGTATTGGTGTTAGTAAAAAATTTTCTCAACTTGAAACCTCTAGAATTACTGCTAAAATTTTTATTGTTAATAACGGAATAATGTCTGCGAAGCTTTTGCCAATTGAATTTCCTAATTTCCCTCAGGTCATTAAGACAAATGAACTTATATTTGGAAAAAATGATGTAAAAATAGTTTATTCTCAAGCTGAAAAAGATTTATTTACAAGAGAAATTATGCCAAATAAATATTTTATAGAAGAATTTTTATCAGGTGAAGAAATTTTTCTCGTTTCATATGCTTATAATGGCAGATTAATTAATTTTAGACCTGAAAAAATAATAAAAGAAGAGAATTTATTACAGGAAACTTTTAATTTGGAATTGTCTAAGATACAAAATTTAAAGCTTAAGTTTTATTTGGAAAAGTTTGAAAAAGCTTTAAATAAAGAAGGTGTAGATTTTAATGGTTTGATATATTCCGGATTAATTTGGGCATATGATGATTGGTATGTTATTCAATACAAGTTTTCTTTAACTAATTTAGAATATGATATATTATTGAAAAATTTAAAAAATGATTTTCTTGATATTATAGTAAACGGTATAGAACCTGAATATTAAATATAAATTTATAGATGATAGTCTAAATTAATTAGTGCATTTTGTTTAAGCATGGTGTATAATATTAATAAATTTTAGAGAGGGGTTTAAAAAATATGTCAATTGATGATGCTCTAGTTATGATTTTAGCCGGTGGTGAAGGTAAACGATTATTACCTCTCACAAAGGATCGTGCAAAACCAGCAGTTCCGTTTGGTGGAAGATATAGGATTATTGATTTTGTCTTAAATAATTTTATAAATTCTGGCTTTTTCAAAATAAAAGTTTTGACACAATATAAATCAGATTCTTTAAATAAGCATATAACAAGAGGCTGGGCATTATCACCTTTTTTAAATCAATATGTAGACTTAGCACCTGCTCAAATGCGTACAGGATCTGATTGGTATAGAGGTACTGCAGACGCAATTTATCAAAATGTTTTCCATATTACAGATGAAGACCCTGATTATGTTTGTATTTTCGGGGGAGATCATATCTATAAAATGGATGTGTCTCAGATGCTAAATTACCATAAAGAAAAACTTGCAGATTTGTCTATTTCAGCTATACCAATCCCTATTGAGGAGGCTTCTGAATTTGGAATAATTGAGGTAGATGATGATTGGAGGCTTATAAATTTTGTTGAAAAACCAAAGGATAAGCCTAAATCAATTCCAGGTAATCCTAATATGTGTTTGGCTTCTATGGGAAATTATATTTTTAACAAAGATATATTATTAAAAGCTCTAGAAGAGGATGAAACTATTGAATCATCTAGTCATGATTTTGGTAAAAATGTAATTCCAATGTTGTTAAATCAAGGAAAGCGAATATTTATTTATAATTTTGCATCTAATGAGTTTCCTGGAATTACTGATGCAGAAAGAGGCTATTGGAGAGATGTAGGAAGTATTGATGCTTATTGGCAGGCAAACATGGATTTGTTACAGTCAAATCCTGAATTAAACTTATATTCAAAAGAATGGCCGCTAAGAACATTTAATTATAATTATCCTCCAGCTAAATTTATCTGGCAGGAAGGCGATAGAGTTGGTATGGCTACAAATTCTATGGTATCAGAAGGATGTATTGTTTCAGGTGGAAGTCTTTCTCGTTGTGTGCTTTCGCCTAAAGTAAAAATAAATAGTTATTCTCAGATATATGAAAGTATTTTAATGGAAAATGTTGAAGTGGGAAGATATTCTAGAATAAAAAAAGCTATTATTGATAAAAATGTGTATATTCCTCCTAATACTAGAATTGGTTATAATAAAGAAGAAGATATAAAAAGAGGTTTCCATGTATCACCGGGTGGGGTAACTGTGGTACCTAAAGGAGCTATTTTGTAATACCTATTGCATATTAATTTCCTTTAGTGTAATATTTCTACGCCGAAATAAGATTGTAAATATTTCTTAAAAATCCTTATTCTTAAGGCAATTTTTGGGATTGATTATCTTTATTGATTTGGGTAGAAATATGGTATCAGTAAGTTCTATAGGAAATTCATATGCGCAGAATTCAGTATCTCAGAAAATAGGTACTATTGGTCGTCGTGTTTATAATTCTATTCCGAATACCGTTTTTAAGAAGGACTACTGGATTGATAAAATCGCAGTTATGGGGAAAAAGTGTTCATCAGCTGAGCAAAGATTAATACTTGGGGTTACTGCTCTGGCAACTCAGCCTTTTATTGATGCACATAATAAAAGCGTCGATGAACAAACTAGAAAAGTCTCTGTCGCAAGAACTATAGCTAAGATAGTTGCTGGTACTTTAACAGGTTTTGCTATAAGAAAAGGATGTATAAAAGCTATTGGTGCTTGGTCTAAAAAAGCTGGAGATGTTGATAAGGCTGGTAATCTTATAAAACTTACTAAATTGAATACTTTCTTTACTCCAAAAGGAAAATTAGCTAAAGATCCAGACGCATTTGAACAGTATAAAAATGCTCTTGGTACAATTGTTGCACTGGTAGTTATGATGTTTACTAACTTTTTAATTGATGCACCGCTTACAAAATTAATAACTAATTTTCTCATTGAAGACCCCAAAAAAGCTGACGGAGGTAAAAAATCATGAAATCTCCGGCTAAATTGTTTGATGAATTTAAAACTGTAATTTACAAAAATTATGGTGAAAATCCTGGTAAAATGCTTGTTCATACAGGTGTACTCGGTTGGATTTTATCTTCGCTTGCTCAAATTGCTGCTGTTGTATTCAATGATAAGATATCAAAAGAACAAAAAGTGTTTTTAATCCCTCAAGAAATGGCTGATGCAGCAGCAAATATTATCTCTTTTTATGTAGTTACAAACTCAGTTAAAGCTTTAGGCTCAAAACTAGTTAAGACTGGTAAATTGTCTACTCCTAAAATTCTTGCATATTTAGAAAAAACCGGTATTCCAATTAAGTCTAAAAAAGGTATTGAAAGTCCTGTTGGAAAGTGGGATTTTGATATAACAAAACTAGCTAATTTTGATGAAATTTCAAAAGATTTCAAACAATTTAAAAATGGTGTCGACGTCGGTGCTAGCTTAGTTGGCTCAATTGTTTCATCAAACATAATAACTCCAGTTATAAGAAATGAATATGCTGCAAAACGTCAAAAAAATGCAATTGCAAAAATGAAAGCAAAACAGATGAATAATTTAGAGACTCCAAAGGGAATTTCTTTAGCTGAATACCAAAATATAGCTGCTAGGCATCCTTATTCTTCTGGTTTAAAAGTTTAGTATTTTGATTGCTCCAATAATAATAAATAATATTAAAAATGCAAATATACCTATAAGTTTATAAAACTGTGCAAATTCTGAATTGTTATTTATTATATATAATTTTTCGAGAGTTTTTCTTGAATAATCTTGTTTTAGTTCATTTTTTGTTCGGTTAAATGATGTTTGTAAAAGTTGTTTAAATGCGTAGATATTTTCCAAATCCCTTCTTGCAAGAGGATTTGATATTGCGATTTTTTTAATCTTTATATTATCAGAATCGCTTAATTCATTGTCAATATATGCGGATAAATTTGCTTTAAATCTTTTATATTGTGCGGTTTCATATGTTGAATCAGGTTCATCTTCTTCTGAAATTTTCGATTTAATTTCGCTAAAATTTTCAAGAATTTTCCTTAATTTTTTATATTTTTCCATACATCGAGGGCATAATGCAAGATGTTCATTAATTTGCCTGCTTAGAGACTTATTTAATTTATTTTCGATGTAAAAAGTCAGTAATGTTATAACTTGATTACAGTTAAGTTCATGCATAGTACCTCCTTTCAAATGTGTGCTTTTAATCCGTTTTGAAGCTTTATTCTCGCTCTAGAAATCCTTGATTTTACAGTACCTACACTTGCATTAGTTGCTTCTGCAATTTCTTCATAACTTAGCCCCTGTAATTCTCTTAGAACTATTGCAATTCTGAATTGTTCCGGCAATTCGATTATTGCTTTTTTTATAATCTTTTCCATTTCATTAGTAATACATTTTTCAGGCGGTTTGCATTTAGGATCAGGTAGAACTGACTTTAGTGAAAATGTACTTTCTTCATCTACTTCTTCATCAATAGAAATGGTATCAGGTTTCCTAGATGTTTTTCTTAGTTCATCATAAAAAAGGTTTGTGACAATTTGATTAAGCCAGCTTTTAAAATGTTTTGGATTTTTTAAGTTTTGTATATTTCTTGCGAGTCTTAATAGTGCTTCCTGAGTTAAATCTGCAACATTTTCTCGTTTATTTGTAAGATAGGAAAAAGTTGCAAATACATTTTTCTGTTCACGTTTTATAAGCTCTTCCAATGCTTTAAAGTCGTTCTGTTGAGATAAAACAACTAGTTCTTCCAAATTCATTTTACGATATTGTAGCTTATTAGAGGTCATTACAAAACTCCTTACTTAAATAGTAAGGAATTTTATAAAAGAAATGTTTACGCTAAAATACACAATAAACGGGCTATATTTTATTATGAATAATTATAATTTATTTTGCGGAAATATAACCTCTTAATGCTGTGTAAGCAGCAACATATGGGGATGCTAGATAAATAAATCCATTAACATTTCCCATTCTACCTTGAAAATTTCTATTTTGAGTTGCAAGACAAACTTCCCCATCAGCTAAAGTTCCAGCATGAACTCCAACACAAGGCCCGCATCCAGGAGGTAAAATTGTGGCATTGGCTTCTACAAAAATAGTTATTAAACCTTCATCAAGAGCTTTAAGATAGACATCTTTTGATGCAGGACATATTAACATTCTTACATCTGGATGAACTTTATTACCTTTTAGAATTTTTGCAATTGTTCTCAAATCTTCAATTCGTCCATTTGTACATGTCCCTACAAAAACTTGATTGACTTTAACATCATTTAATTTATCAACAGTTGTAGTATTGTCAACGGTATGCGGACAGGATACAGTATGAGGAACGTCTTCTGCATTAATTTTTATAATCCTTTCATATACGGCATCATTATCAGCTTTTATTGTACGGAATTTATCTTCACGACCTCGTAATTTCAAAAATTCTTTAGTTTTTGCATCAGCTTCAAAAAGTCCAGCTTTTGCGCCTGCTTCAACTGCCATATTTGCAAGGGTAAATCTTTCAGACATTGGCATATTTTCGATCGTATCACCGCAAAATTCCAGAGCCTTATATGTTGCGCCATCTGCACCTATTAAGCCTATCAGATGTAGCATTAAATCTTTTGAGCATATGCCTGGTTTGAATTTTCCTGTAACTTCGATTTTAAATGTTGCGGGAACTTTTAACCATGTTTTTCCAAGAGCCATAGCTACAGCTATATCAGTAGAGCCCATGCCAGTTGCAAATGCACCTAGTGCACCAGATGTACAAGTATGAGAATCAGCACCTACTAAAATTTCTCCAGGATTTACAAATGTTTCAACTAAACGCTGATGGCATACCCCTGCTCCCACATCAGAAAGTATAGCACCATATTCCTTTGAAAAGTCCCTTAATACAGTATGAGTATTGGAAAGTTCTTTTCTTGGACTTGGCGATGCATGATCTATGAAAAGAATACTTCTTTGAGGATTCTTCAGTTTGGGAATACCAAGTTTTTTAAACTCTTGAACAGTTAATGGGCCAGTTCCATCTTGAACTGCGGTAACATCAACATTTGCAATAACAAGTTCACCAGCTTTTACATTGTGTCCAGCATGTTCAGAAATTATTTTTTCAGCTAAAGTCATTCCCATATAAATATCTCCTTATTTATTATTGATTTAATTTTATCATAAAAAATAATTTGATATCAATGAAACTATTTAAAAAATAATAAGCTGATTTGTAATTGTTCAGAGTTATTAGTTGTAATTATGTTGTTTTCATATTTATAATACCAAACTAACTCTTGTAGAATAAAAATATTAATTTTTAGATTTTACTTTTTAGGTTTTTATTTCATTTATGTAAATACAGATTTAATTAGCCAAAGATTTTGAATGTAGATTCGACATTCTTTTCAATAACTCGTTGTACTGCATCCATTTCTGTTGAAATTGCATCTTGTTCTGTATCTAATTGTTTTAATCTTAATTCTAAATTCTTGTCTTCTAATTGAGTAATCTCTATTTTATTATTTATATCTTCTATAGCTTTATCATAAGTTGTTTTATCATATTCGTACTGATTCATTGCATCATTGTATGCATCTTGATCAGTAATAGTTTCAGTTGTTAACGCATAAGTAACTTCATCTTCTGTGCCAGGATTAAGTGTAATATTTATATATCTTCCTGAAGTATCTTGCTCAAGTTTAGCAGTTGTCCCCTTAATTTCGTTTGTTGTTCTGCTAGTGCCAATTTTATATGCCTCAATATAGGATAGGCTACCGCTTGTCGTATCCTTATATATTGCATTTTCAAGATCATTTACTTTGTAAAAATAAGGTTCCCAAGCTCCACTTGTGGTGTTTTGAATATATCTTACCATCCAGGCTCCACCGCCAAATTTTTGTGTAAGCATTGTAATATATTCGTTTTCTTCATTTTCCAATTCATTTAGTTGAGCTGCTGATAGTGTAGACAAATAGGCATCATTACCAGTATATTTTGTTATAAGACCATTTTCATCTCTTTCTGCCTCTTCTATTTTACCTAATGATCTTAATTTAGTTCCTCCTATATAGTAGATATCAGCTTCATTTCCAAAACTATTAATTAATTTAGTAACTCTGTTTTTAAGGTAGTCCTTTCTAGCTTGTGGAACATTATTACCTCTTTCTGCTCCATCAAGAATTGGTTTTGTTGCATCAACAGTTCCACCAGATACATCTTTTAAAAATTCATATAATAAATCAACGATTTCTTGTTGTTCTGGAGTCCCTACTAATTGTGCACTAATTTTATCCATTAAAACTTTGTTGCCATTTGAACCTGAGGAAGCGGTAGTAGTCCACCAGCGAGAGTTTGTATAATTTTTATCCATTCCAAATGGAAATACAGTGAGTTTATTTCCATCAGAAGTAGTATAATCTCCAGCTACTAACATGTGAGTTAATGTGTGAGCAAAGTGTGCTGCATCATAATTTTGTATTGCCGTAGTATAGCAACCTCCATTAGTACCTGTTAAAAATTGTTCATATAATTCTCTATTAATTGGGGTTTCAGTTAATCTAGTTACAACGTGAGATGGTGTAGATACGATAGAATTGTCATCTTGATAACTTCTTGTATATGAAATTAAATAATTACCATCACCTTGTGCAATAAGGGAAGTAATACAATTGGAAAGTGCTCCATCAGTAAAGGTATATACTGTTTTTGTATAATCTTCTACTGAAGGTGGAACTGGAACACTCATTCCTAATAATTGGTTGTAATAATTGGCAGATTGATTAGAAAGGGTAGTTCTTTGCTGATTTATTTGCTGCCCTTCATATTCAACATTAGTTTTTCTAGCTGTAAGCCCTAAAAATCGAGCTTGCGATGCTGCCATTCCCATTATTGGATTCCCTTTGATTATTTCCCAGTTATATAACGGTATTTTATGATTAAATCTTTAAATAATGTTACAAAACTTAAAATTTAACAAACATCAATCCAAGTTAAGCAATTGCTTAATTTTTCAAGTTCATCGCAAGTGAGTTCAATTGCTGAATTGCTACTGCCGCAGGCTGGAAATACTGTATTAAAGCGCTTTAATGAGTTATCTATATATACTTTTATGGGATTAATTATACCAAAAGGACAGACGCCTCCAACGTTATGACCAGTATAAGCTAATACTTCTTCTGGGGATAACATTTTAGCTTTTTCGCCAAAAATTAGTTTGAATTTTTTGTTGTTTATTTTCTTATCACCAGCCGTAATTATAAGAATCGCTCCATTATGAGTTTTGAATGACAAAGTCTTAGCAATACGAGCCTCTTCAACACCTAGAGCTTGAGCAGCTAAAGTAACTGTGGCTGTTGATTTTGAAAGTTCAATTATATCTTTATCTTTATTAAATTTTTTTAAATATTCTTTAACTAGTTCAATTGACATAACTTATATTATTCTATGAGGTTTGGTAAGAATATGAGCATCTATTCTTTCTTTTATTGCACCTTGTGGTTCATAATATGGTGATACTGTCATGATTTTAGCTGCAATATCAGGATAATAATATATAAATCTTAGTTCACTGGATGTAAGAGGCTTTTGGGTGTGAACATTTGCGTATCTTACTAGTTCTAGAATATTTCTTGCTTCATGTTCATCTTTAAATTCCAATTCAAGGTTATCATACACGTTTCTAAAACCTTTAATTCCACCATATTCACCAGTAGTAATCATTCTTCCGGTTTCTATAATTTCAGGCTCCCCTCTTCCTAGTTCTTCAAAATCGTACAATTCATAATTTCTACGATCCTTTAGAGCACCATCAGCATGTATTCCAGATTCATGAGCAAACGCATTATCTCCGACTGCTGGCTGGTTCATTGGTATAGGAACTCCAAATGCGTACGCAGTGTATTTTGCAAGCTGCCATGCTTTACTAAGGTCAATATTAGGATCAATATGGTATTCACCTCTGAAACCTGCTGATTTAAGTATTGCAAGTAAACAAGAAACTAAATCTGCATTTCCAGCTCTTTCGCCCATACCATTAATTGCAGTATTTATATAAGCATCTACCCCTGCATCTATTGCTGCTTTTGCTCCCATTACAGAACAGCCTACAGCCATGCCTAAATCATTATGATAGTGCAATTCAATTGCCATACCTGTTTCTTTAGCAATTTTATAAATTCTATCATAAGCAGTTTTAGGATCTTCAAAACCAAGAGTGTCACAGTATCTAAATCTTTGTGCTCCAGCTTTTTGCGCAGCTTTTGCGTATTTTATTAAATAATCTATATCACTTCGAGATGCATCCTCAGCATTAACCCCAATAATTTCAGCCCCTTTAGAAATTGCACACTTAATGGCTTCTGTTGTCATGTTTATTAAGTCTTCAGCTGTTTTTTTGCCTTGATATTTGCCATGAATCATTTGCTCAGAAGTAGATTGAGAAAGATTAACATTTTTTAGTCTTGGAACATTTTGAAATGAAAGTTCAACATCACTAGCTATAGCTCTCATCCAGCCAGATAATTTTGTTTTTGAAATTACATTACGCTCGACGAGTTCTAAATTTCCATTTAAGTAATTAATTTCGTGTTTTGTAGTTGGAAACCCGAATTCAGACTGAGTAATACCCATATCATCAAGCATAATATTAATAATGGTTTTTTGTAGCTTTGCCAGACCTAATCTTGAAGTTTGTACTCCATCTCTATTAGTTACATCCACAAAGTAAATTTTATTTTCTTTCATTTCAGCTCCTTTTGCTTGCTGCATAAAACTTAATAACTTGCTATTTTAAATAAAGTTAATTATAATGATTAGTATGGAACACATTCAGCCAGAATGTCAAGAATTTTAGATAAATTATGAATAATACTAAACAGTTAGAGAAAAAAATTAGAAAAGAGTATAAAACAGGTAATGTTAAATCAGCAATAGAGCTATGCCAAATTGGACTCCAAGAAGATCCTACCAATGCAGATTTGCATATAAGACTTGGAGATTTGTATTTAGCATGGCATCTTGATATTTACAATTCCTGCCAGTATATTGACGAAGCTATTACTGAGTACCAAAGAGCGTTAGAAACTTATATTGATTCTGCTGAAATATATTTTAAAATTGGACAGGCTCACTTTTATAAAGGAGATTTAGATAAAGCTGTAAATTATCTTGATATGGCGGTTTCTAAAGCTCCAAAATACGCAAGAGCATACTATTTACTCGCTGAAACTTATACTAAAAAGGCTAGATTTTTAGAAGCTACAATTAATGCTAGAAAATCAATTAAGTTTATGCCTTTAAGAAATTCTTGTGCACATTTTTTACTTTCAAATTTATATAGAGTTTCATCGGTGAAATCATTTAGAATGTGGTTTAAATCAAAGTGGGAGTATCTTCTATCTTTAACAACGCTGCCTTTTGATATGCATGCCATAAAAAATGTTGCACGTTTTATGTCATATTTGAAATTTTTCCCAATACTTGCAAAAGGGTTTTATCTAGTTCAAACAAAAGGAGTTGATAAAGCTATTGATATTTATATTGATGCTATTGAAAAAGCTCCTGGATTTATCCCGCTATATTGTTTGTTAGGTGATATATATTGTTCATTAGGCAGATATGAGGATGCTATTACAGAATATAAAATGGCTATATGGTTAGATTGTCTAAATATAGAAGCATATAGACATTTATGTCAGGCTTATGAAGAAATTGGCGATTATGACAGTGCAGTTGAAATATATCAAAAGCTAATTCAAATTATGCCTAATATGCCTGATGTTCACTCAAATCTTGCAAATATTCTTTATGTTAAAGGGGATATTGATTCAGCGATTTCGCATTTTCAAACGGCCGTTACACTTAATCCTAAAAAACAATGGACTAGTGTTATTAATCAAACTTTAGGATTTGTTTATCAGGAATCAAAACGTGATATTGATGCTGCGATTACATCTTATCAAAGCGCATATTTACAAACACCAGATGACATTGATATTTATATAAATCTAGGAAGTGCTTTTTATGATAAAGAAGATTATAATAATGCTCTGACTGTATATAGAAATGCTTTGGATTTAGAACCTAAAAATGCAAAAATCCATTGTAATTTGGGATTTTTATACTGGGGAAATGCTGAATTAGACGAAGCAATAAAGGAATATGAGCTTGCTATAGAATATGATCCAAATTATGATATCGCTTACAATAATTTAGGGGTTATTTATCTCGATGATTTAGGCAGAGTGCAAAAAGCTATTGAGTTATTTAAAAAATCTATTGCTTGTAATCCTAATTATGCTTTAGCTCACTTTAATCTAGCGAGAGCTATTACAATTACAGGCGATAAAATTGAGGCTGCTAAGCTTTATCAAATTGCCCAAGATATTAATAAGGTTACAAACGAAGTTGATCCTCAGGAAATTATAGATAAAATTAATGGTTTATTTAGTTAAATTTTGAAGCAAGCAGATCTTTTGTTTTGACAGCAATAGTTGAACTTAGTGCAAGGGAGAGTCCGCCTATAAAATAGCTTATATTGCTAAGTCGGTGCGTTCTTTTAACTATTTTTAGAATTTCATTAGGCAGTTTAACTTCTTTTGCGAATTTGTTCCCTTGATAATTTGCACTTGCTTCGGCAGTTATCTTAGGTATAATAGCAAGAAATGTTAATTTTCCAGCATTGTTTCTTATAAAATTTATTGTTTTATCAATAGAGCTTAATGATTTATTGGGTTTTTCCTGTTTGGTTTTTGTACATACAGCAAATATTGGTAAAATTACTCCAAATGTTCTTCCTAAATATTTTTCAGTTATCTGCATTTTAGGTAAAAAACCGCTCAGAAAGTCTTTTGCGTGGGCCAATTCATGAAATCCAGGAGCTACTAGATTTTTGTTTAAATAAACCGTTCTATTTTTGCTTATAAAACTTGCATTTAGCCCTTTTTTAACAGCTTCAATATGACTATTATTTGTTTTAAAATTTTCATCAATATATTTTAATTTAATTTTGTTTCGTTCTGCAATACCCTTATTAATTTTGTCATGAATAATTTGAAGTTTATCCATGATAATTTCATTTTGTTTATCATTAGTTCTTGTATATTTTATTTCTCTTTCAAATAGGGGTTTGACAACGTATCTAGGAAAATATTTTCTAAATTCATACCCAGCTCCAATTCCGACAAGTGAAGCCCCACAATCCTGTAGAAGATGATATTTAGGGTTTGTGTTATTCTCATTAGATATTCGCATGGCATCAATAAAAATGCTAAATAAAAATTTTTGCTATACTCTAGCACATTCATCAATTTTTATTAAAGGTAGTCTAAAACCGAAAGTGGAGCCTTTTCCTAATTCTGAAAATACAAAAACTTTTCCATTGTGATGTTTTTCAATAGTAGTTTTTACAAGATTAAGTCCTAATCCAGTACCTTTAATAGTATGAGTATTATTTTCGACTCGATAGAACCTGTCAAATATCTTTTTCTGATGCTCAGGGGCAATGCCACATCCTTGATCAGTAACAGATACTTCAACTTCATTATCTTGAGAGCAATAGATAACTTTTACATCAATTTGAGAATTTGCAGGTGAATATTTAATAGCATTAGATAAAAGATTAGTCAATGCTCTTTCTATGCTGTCGTAATTAAATAAAAATTCAGGAATATTTTCATCATTTGTGATTTTTATTTGGATATTATTATCTTTTGTTAATACAGAAACTTGATTTACGCATTCTTCTATGAGATTTGAAATATTATTAATAGTTTTTTCAATTTTTACATTGGATTCAAGACGTGAAAAATCAAGAATATCATTGACCATTCTATTAAGTCTTATAATTTCTTGATTGATTGTACCAATAAATTCTTTTTGAGTTTCATAATCAAATTCGTTACCATAGTTATAAAGAGTATCTATATAACTTCTAAGAACAGTGACAGGAGTCCTTAATTCATGTGAAACGTTAGAAATAAAGTGAGCTCTCATTTGATCCATTTCAGCTTCTTTTGTCATATCAATTAATACGATTATGTAGCCCACATAATCTTTGCTTCGTGTAAACATTGGCGATATAATTGATTTTATAACTCTTTGATCTACAGAAATATTGAATTCTATAGGTTTTTTTTCAATAATTTCTAATGGCGTATCTTTAAATTGTTCAATTTTTTCTTTGAAACATTCTTTACCTGATGTATCAATGTAATTTTGAATTTTTGTATTCAAAAGCTGGTCTTCATTTACTTCAAGTAAAGTCTGAGCGTGATTATTAACTAAAACAACATTATCACTATCATTGCAAACTACAACTCCATTTGCAATACTCATTAAGACTGATTCAAATTTATTTCTTTCCAGCATAATTCTATCAATATTCTGTTCTTCATAAAGATGAAGCCTATTAGACATGTCATTGAACGAATTAAACAGTTCTTTAACTTCATTACTTACATCTTTACCTGAAATTTTATATCCAAATTCCCCAGTAGAAATTTTCTTAACACCTTCTTGTAAGATCCTTAATTCTCTAGTAATTAAATACGTATTAATAAGAATTACAAAAGCAAAAACAAGCCAAGCGACAGAAAATACAAATAAAAGTGAGGCTCTTGTTGTAGAAGAAATTTGGCTGATTATATTTCCAGAAAGTCCTACTGTAACAGAACCTATAGGATTTGCATTGTTTTCAGAAATAAGTGGTGATGTAACTGTAATATTTGGTTTCCCCTTATTAAGGGTAGATTCGTGTTTGCCTGAATAAATCAAATTTCCATTTTTATCTCTAAATTCAATAAAAACGATGTCATTATGACTTTTTAGAATACTGTCAGAATGCTCCTTGAGAGTTTCTTTAATCATATTATCAGAAAGATTTTTGGTAAGTTGAACACTCTCAATTGCAAGTGTTTTCGAAATAACCTGACCAAAATTCTGATAGCCTTCATTGAGTTTTTTTTGAATATTAAAAATCGCGAAAATAGCAATAGCAACAATTAAAATTGTGCTAAGAAGAAGTCCAGAAATAATAAGTCTATTTTGTGTGGTTAAACTAACTCGATTCTCCATGATTAAATTATAGCACTTACATCATCTCTAAGCAATAAAATAAAATAAAAAGACCACTTGTATAAGCGGTCTTTTTATTTTATTAATTTTAAATATTTATCTAGCGCAAATTGTTCTAGCAACGTGCACTCCTGAAGCTGAAGCTTGAATTAGTCCTCTTGTAACACCAGCTCCATCACCTATAGTGAATAGATTTTTTACGCCCTCAGTTTCAAGTTCATTAGTTAATTTTACTCTTGCTGAGTAGAATTTAACTTCTATACCATATAAAAGAGTATATCTAGAAGCAGTTCCCGGACAAATTTTGTCTAGTGCATACAGCATTTCAATGATACTTGTCATCTGTCTATAAGGGATTACAAGGCTTAAATCTCCAGGAGTTGCACAGCTTAGAGTTGGAGTAAGCACACTTGATTTAATTCTTTCTGGTGTAGAACGTCTTCCATCCAATAAGTCTCCGAAACGTTGGACTAATATTCCCCCACCTAACATATTGGCTAATCTTGCAATGTGCTGACCATATTGAATAGGTTCCTTGAATGGTTCTGTAAATTTTTCACTTACAAGTAAAGCAAAATTAGTATTGTTAGTAGTTTTTTCAGCATAACTATGTCCATTTACAGTAGAGATACCATTGTAATTTTCCTGAACTACTTCACCATTAGGATTCATACAGAATGTTCTTACCTCATCGCCAAATGTTGGAGAATGGTAAATAAGTTTTGATTCATAAAGTTTGTCAGTTAATGGCTGAAATACCGGTGCAGGTAGCTCTACCCTGACACCTACATCAACAGCATTATTTACCATACCTATTTTGTTTTTTGCAAATTCTTGAGTGAGCCAGTCTGCCCCTTCCCTGCCAGGAGCTATAATTGTATATTCTGCAGAAATTGTTTCACCATTATCAAGAATGATTCCTTTGACCTGTTCACATTCAACAATTAAGCTTTTTGCTGATACATTATTTAGAATAGTAATTCTTTCAGCAAGGTAATCCTGCATATTTTTCAAAACGTCAAGGCTTCTTTCTGTACCTAAATGTCTTACAGGGGAATATACAAGTTTTAATTCTGCTAGAACAGCTTCTCTTTCCAATTCCTTATATGTTTTTATATCAGTTCCAAAGACTTCTTCTGTTGCTCCAAAATCAAGATATAACTGGTCAGAATAGCTTATTAAATCTTCCACTTTATCTCTTGACATATAATCAATAAGATGCCCGCCAACATCAGGTGTAAGTGTTAATTTCCCGTCAGAAAATGCTCCAGCTCCTCCCCAGCCACATAGCAATCCGCATTTTTTGCAAGTTGGACATTTTTCCCAGCCTTCTCTTAAAAGACATTTTCTTTTTTCTATTTTTTCACCCTTTTCAATTAAAACAACTTTCCATTCTGGTTTTAACTTCATAATTTCAAGAGCCGCAAAAATACCAGCAGGGCCAGCTCCAATGATTGCTACATTATACATTTTCTTTCCTCATTTTTGTTATACTGCCAACTTATAAAAGATAACTCAAAAATATTTTAAATTAAAGGTTTTGTGAAGACATTGTAAATGAAAATTTCTATTCGGAAATAAAATTATCCTTAAAAGGTTTTTTATTAGTAGATATAGCATGTTGAATATTACTTATTAAATCCAAAATTTCTTCATTACTATTTATCTGCTGTGCAGTTTGGGCATATTTTAATGCACTTTCTGGCTTATCATTGTTCATATAAACTACCGCATAATTATAATAAATAACATACCTATCTTGATCTGTTTTAGCTAACTGAAGTGCTTTACCTAGATTTTCTGTAGCATCTCTTAATTTCCCTAGCTGTGCGTAAGCCACTGCTAAATCAATATAACCTCCAGGTAAATCTGGTGCATTTTTTATGTAGTTTTTAGCTTCTTCTAATTTTTGATTGCTTATTTCTTCAGAATTCCCTAAAACAATTGGTGCATAAATTAATCCATCATTGTCAATTTCTTTTAAGGGTGTATTAGTTATGGTTGGTTCTAAATTATATAAAAGTCTAATCGTATTTAAATCTTTAGCTGAAATATATTGAAAACTGCTTCTGAATCTTGTAAAAATTTTATCTTGAGTCTCTTTTGATGACATATACATTAAATCATCTGTACTGTAGCTATGTCCCATAATTCCTAGTGAATGGCCAATTTCGTGAAGAATCGTATTATATAATTCTTTATCAGAAAAATAATTTCCATAAGCATCCTTATCATATAGAGTTATAGTCATTTTTTTTAAAATATTCGCCTTAATTGTAGGATCAGTATATGCTACAACATACTTACATCCTTTTTCATTACAATTGTTCTTAGGTAGTGCTAAAAATTTTACTACGATATCAGCATCATCAGGATTGTTTATGAATGTAAATTTTATAAAGGCAGTTGAATTTTGCCATTGATAAAAAGCCTTAGTAATCTCAGCGCGGTAATATGCTGGTAATGTGTCACCAGCAGGAAAATCTATGCTGACTTTTAGAGGCAAAGTTTTCAAATTCCATCTTAATATATGAGTATCAAGAGGAACTTGCTCTATATAATTACTTCCATAAGCAAAAACTATTTTCATTTGCCAAGTTTCTATTTGATTTTCAGCTAATCTTTTTGCACTGTCATCATATCGATTATCATGTGCTATCGCATACATTTCTTTTTGGATTTTGATTGTGGGTTTTAAGTGTGCAAGGGCTAATACATAATTATATCTATAATCTTTATTTGTCGGAGCTAATTTTCTTGCTTTTGCAAAATTTTTGTGAGCTTCTATATAATTGCTTTGTTTATAATATTTTTCTCCTGTTTTATAAAAATAATTAGGTAGCACTTTAACAATAATTGCAGTAATAATAACAATAATTATTGCAATTGTATAGCAAATTTTCTTAGTCATTTTCTTTTATTCCTTTGTCGATTTCAAGAAGTTTAACTAAAGAACGAGTATCCCCTTTTAACTTAAAATATTCGGCAAATTTTGGTGTAGTTTTTAAATTATAACTCCTGCCATTTTTATCTTTTGTTCTGCTGATCAATCCTTTATCTAGAAGTTCTTGAACATGTTCATAAGCGGTTGAGCCTCTTAGTTCTTTTAAATCTGTCTGTCTTATGGGCTCTTTTAGTGCAATAACCGAAAGTGTTCTTAATACAGCTGGTTTTAATTCTACAGGACATAATTTTTCAACAATATCCATATGTTCTTCTTTTACTTGTAAAATATAACCATTTTCATCATCTATTTCTAAAGCACCCTCTCGTGATGCATAATCCATAATAAGCTCTAACATTGCTTCTTCTACTAAATTAATATCTTCTTCATTTAAAATATCAGCTATATCTTTTATAGAAAGAGCCTGTGCTGTTGTAAATAAAACAGCCTCAATTCTAGCTTTCAACTGTTCCATATGCACCTCTGACTACATACAAATCTGAATAAAACTCATTTTGTACTAATTCATAATCACTTTCTGCTGATAAAAATAATAATGCAATGTAAGCACTTATTTTATCCATTCCAAGAAGTGTTAATTCATTTAATTCGATTTTATCTTCTCTTTCAAAAATTTGGGAAAGATTTTCTTTTAATTTTAATACGCAATCTTCAATATATTCTTCATGCGCAAGATTAATAATGTCATCAGGAGTAAATCTTGCATAAGAGCGCACCCTATTTTTAGCACGCTCATGAGCCTGTTTTAAGGATTGTTTTTTCTCTAATTTTTCATAAAATTCTAATTGTCTAATCAAATCACGCAGAGTGACAACTCTGTTACGATTTAATCTAACACTTGTTCTACGCTGCAAAACATCATCAATTGTTTGTACATTTGCCATTGGTACATAATCTTCTTCCGGATATTCTACAAGAAAGCCGTCATCATCATATTCTAGATGATTATCATCATCTTGTTGAAATTGAAGTATATCTACACCATCAAGAACTTTTGATTTCATATTTAAAAGTACTGAAGCAAACAAAAAAGTTCTTCCAGTAAGTCTAAGGTTTTGAGATTTCATTTCACAAAGATGAGCAAGATATTTGTCTGTAACGTCAATAATATTAATATTCCAAGGGTCAATTTTCCCTGCTTTTGCCATATTTACAAGGAAACCAATACCCTCATTCTCAGTATGTTTTTCAATTTCAGGTATATCATAATTTATTGATAAAGTCTCAGTACTGTTAATCATTAGTCTCTTAATTTAACTCCTGTTACTCTAGTGATACCTTTTTCTTTTTGAGTTACACCAATAGTTCTATTAGCTGATTCTATCATAGGTTTTCTGTGACTAACTACTATAAATTGCGTATCTTTTGATTGGTTCTGCACCATATGAGCGATACGTTCAACATTCATCGTATCTAAACTCGCATCCACTTCATCAAATGCGTAGAATGGTGATGGCATATATCGCTGTATTGCAAATACAAATGCTAATGCTGTAAGAGCTTTTTCTCCACCTGACATACTTTCTAATCTTTGTAACTTTTTATCCCTTGGCTGTGCTTCAATTGTCAGACCACCATTAAGCGGATCTTCAGGAAATTCAAGTTTTAGCTCACCTTCACCTTCAGAAAGCTGATGGAATACTTCTTTAAAGTTCTCATTTATATGATTATATGTCTTTAGGAAGGTCTCTTTTTTAAGTTGTTCATATCCATGCATTCTATCTAGTATTTCTTTGCGTTCTTTTGATAATACTTCAATTTGCTCTTTGATTTCTGTTTGCCTTGCAAGCTTTTCATCGTATGTAGTGAGCGCTCTCATATTAACATCACCTAATTCAGTCATTTTCTTATCGAGGCGTTGTATTTTTGAAGTTATTTCTTCAATTGAAATTTCTACTGGTTCAAGTTTGTTAATCTCAACTCCTGTATCTTCTAATTCTTTTTTAGCAGTTTCAAGTTGAGGTTCTAATTCACGTCTACGCGATTTAAATGATTCAATCTGCTCCGCAATTCTTTCAATATCAGAAGTCCTTATATGTTTTTGTTTTTCCATTTCAATAAGCTCAGAATTAATTTCATCACGTTGCTTAAGCAGTTCGCCTAATTTCTCTTCTATTTGAGCAATTTCTTCTTTTAAAATTTCTGTTTTTTTATTTAATTCTTCTATTTCACCTTTAAATTGAATCTTATCCTGCTCTAATTTATTATTATTATGTTCTCTTTCAATAATTTCTTCTTCTCTTGTTTTTATTAAACTTTCGTTGAATACAATTTCACGTTCCAGTTCATTTTTATCATTGTTAGCAGACATTAAATTAGCTTGTAATCGCTTAATTTCATTTTCTACACCTTCTGTTTTTTCTTTTAAATCCTTTAAGTCTTTGTCATTTATTAATTGTTCAATTTCTGCAATCTTATCTTTAATATTTAAAATTTTATCATTAATAAAAATATCTTCTTCTTCCATTTTGTCGAGTTTTTTATTTAATTCTACAATTCTAGGTTCAGAATTTTTAATAAATAATTCTTTTTCTCTTAGAATATTTTCACTATTTTCATAATTGCGATTCATATTATCAAGCTCGACTTTTGCTTTAGAAAATTCACTGACCGAATCAGAGTAATTCTGGCGGATTGTCTGAAGTTTATTTTCAAGAGAATTTTTCTTAGCTTCAAGTTCTCCCAGATGTTTTTCCATTTCTTTTACTTTGCCTTTAAAAGCTTCAAGTTCTGCATCATCATTCTGACTAAAGCTAAGCCCGCTTTTTCTGATAGAACCGCCAGTAATAGCTCCTGATTTTTCAAACAATTCACCTGCTAATGTAACCATTCTATATCGGCCAATTAGTTTTTTAGCACATTCCATATCTTCTACAACAATAGTATCACCTACTGCGTAATAAAAAGCATTAATATATTCATCATCAAAATCAACAAGATTAATAGCAAAATCAATAACGCCTCTATCTTTTGGCAAAGAAAGACGAGTAGGTGCTTTTTGAACCTTATTAAGCGGTATAAAAGTTGTCCTTCCGCCTCCTGATGATTTTAAAAGTTCTATAGCTACAGATGCAACATGTTCATCATCTACGACAATATGAGCCATTCTGCCACCAAAAGCTACCTCCATTGCAGTTGAGTATTCTTTATCAACAGTACCAAGTTTAACTAAAGGTGCGTGTACTCCCCTCAATTTTGCATTCATTACAGTATCAATGGCATTTCCCATACTGGCTTGAGCCGCTTGTTTTAACCCCTCCATTCGAGAAAGCTTTCCATATGCCATTCTTATATTGTAATTTGTGTCATTGATTTCATTATTAGTTTTATCCAGCTCATTCATTGTATTTTGCTGAATTGATTTAAAATCTTCAATTTCTTGTCCTAATTGCTCTACTAGTTGTTTTTTTAAATCGTAATTAGATGAAAAATTAGCTTTTAATTCTTCAAGTTCGGCTAATTTTTCTTTTGCTTCGTATAAAGAGTTTTGAAGATTTTTTAGCTCATTTTCTAATGGAAGTTTCTGCTGCAAAAGATTAGTAGACTTATCTTGAAGGTCTTCAAGGTCTTTACGCAAATTATTACGAGTTTCAATATGCTGTTCTGCTGTGCTATTTAAGCCAGTCATATCTTCTAAAATCTTTTTTAGCTCTGATTTTTTAGCATCAATATTTTCATCTATACGTTTAATATTTTCCTCTTTTAATTTAATATTAAGTCTAATATCTTCAATCTTCTTTTTAAAGTTCTCAATACCGTTTTTAGCATTTTCTATAGTTTTTAATCCGTCAAGAATCTGTTTATCAGCAAAATTTAAAGCGTTTTGTTTTCGATCGATTGCTCCTTTTAGTTCTTCCTCTTGTTTTTTTAATTCAAGCTGTTTAGCTTCACCTTTTTCTTTTACAAGGTTAGAAATTTCTTGATATTTTGATTTTATAAGATTTAGTCTTTCATCTAAATCTTTATTTTTAAGTTCTTCTTCTTTTTTCTTTTTAGTAAATTCAAGAATATTTTCATGAGCCTGTTCTAGATTTCTTTTAATGTCAAAAAATCTAACTTTTGTAATTTGACTTTCTAAGCTGGTCTTTTCCTCCCTTAGTTTTTGATATTTAATAGCTACTTCTCGTTCTTCTTTTAACTGTTGCAACATAGCATCAATTTCTGTTAAAATTACTGAAGAACGCTCAACCCGCTGTTCAACATTTGCCAATTCATTGGTTGCTTGCTCAATTCTTCTGTCAAAATCCGCAATCCCTGCTATTTCATCAATTATTTTGCGTCTATTTTTAGGTGTGCAGTTAGTTATACCTTGCACATCACCTTGCATCATTACATTATAGCTATTAGGAGTGACATTATATTTTTCAAGTACAGCATGAATATTTGATAAAGTTGTAACTGAATCATTAAGATAATAAGTACTTGCATAACCTTGAGTGGATTTCCTTATTTTCCTTGCAATAGTTAAATCCTCACCACCCTCCATTTCCCCGAAAGTTACTTTAACAAAGGCTTCATTCCTTTTAGTATAAGTAGAAATAAAATGAGAAAGGTTTTCAGCTCTTAATTCACCCGCATTAGCAAGCCCTAGCGCAAATAATACGCTATCAATAATATTACTTTTCCCAGAACCATTAGGCCCAGAAACAGTCGTAAAACCTTTTAAAAATGGAATTTCTGATTTATTGGCAAATGATTTAAAATTATCAATTTCTAATTGCTTTATATACATTATCCTACCCAAGTAAAGTCTTATATTTATTAGACAACAAGTTAGTAAAATTGTCAAAAATGTTACGTCTTTGTTAATATTAAAGCAAAAAAAAACGACTTTTGATGTAAAGTCGTCGGGAAATTTTGGGAAAATTTTATTAGGGAAATTTTTTATTATCGTCAAACGAATTATTTAAGAAATTCACAAAAGATTTCCTTATTAACATTCGGTGAACTTTTTAAAGAATTCGTTCTCGGATAATTGGCGAGTACATATACCTATTCGCCAATTTCCGATTAACCGAATGTTTTGAATGTAGATTCAACGTTCTTTTCGATAACTTTTTGAACAGCATCCATTTCTGTTGAAATAGCATCTTGTTCAGTATCTAACTGTTTCAATCTTAATTCTAAGTTTTTATCTTCAAGCTGAATGATTTCTATCTTATTATTAATATCTTCGATAGCTTTATCATATGTTGTTTTGTCATACTCGTACTGATTCATTGCATCATTATATGCATCTTGGTCAGTTGTAGTTTGAGTAGTTAATGCATAAGTGATTTCATCGTCTGTTCCAGGATTCAAAGTGATGTTAATATATCTTCCAGAAGTATCCTGTTCAAGTTTAGCAGTTGTACCTTTGATTTCATCAGTAACTCTTTCAGAGCCAGTTGCATAAGCTTGAATAAATGATTGAGAAGCACCAGTTTTGTCACTATAGATAGTAGTATCCTTAGTCAAATCATTAGTTTTGTAGAAGACTGGATTCCAAGTGCCACTTGTTGTATCTTGTTTATAGTAAACTTGATAAGCATCATCTGCGCTAGCTTGACCTTTATTGTATTTTTGGTCTAACTTTTCTTTGTAAGCTTGTTCTTCTTGTAACAATTTTACAAGTTGAGGTTCAGTCAAAGTTGAAAGATATTCATCTTCTTCTGCGAATGCTTTAAATTCTTCAGTAAGTGCATCCCCTGTTCCATCAAGTCCTTCTCCAAGTGTTCTAAGTTGTTTTGCACCTACGCTGTAAACATAGTTTCCAGCGTTGCCGCTTCTGGTGATAATTGAAGAAGTTGATGCAACCACTGAAGTATCATCAGTGTAACTTCTTGTGTAGCTTACCAAGAATTCGCCATCCCCTTGTGCGATTAATGATGTTACTACGTTTTCTAATGCACCATCTGTAAATGAATAAACAGTTTTTGTATAGTCATCTACTGAAGGTGGTACTGGAACTTCCATACCTAACAACTGGTTATAGTAGTTTGCAGATTGGTTAGATAGGGTTGTTCTTTGTTGGTTAATTTGTTGACCTTCATATTCAACATTTGTTTTCCTTGCGGTAAGGCCTAAGAACCTTGCCTGTGATGCTGCCATTCCCATAGCATATTCCCTTTCCTTTTTTCTTTGCTTGTGATTTATGTATCGGCATGTTGATTTAAAAACTTTAATTTTTGTTTTAATATCTGTAACATTTCTTTACAAATATCATCTATATGAAGGTTGTTTTATTGGCTAGAATGGCTATTTATAAACAAAAAAGACCGATTTGAAAATTATCAGTCTTTTTTGTTTTATTAATATATTATTTATATCAATCTATTATTTAATATTTGAGAAAGTCCAGGCATCAAATGTTGGAGTTTCTGAAATTTTCATCTCTTTTTTATCTGAGCCAGTTGATGAATCATCATGAGCAATTGGTTTATATAATCTATTATAATACTCAACAACCATTCTATCAGAATTGAAGTAAGCTTCAGAAGTTCTAATAGCTTGTCGCATTAATCTAGCCCATTCTGCTTTATTTTCATAGTATGTTGGAATAATTCTATTTTCAATTATACTCATAACACACTCATGATCTTTCCAATGACGTTCTTCCCAAGGCATTTCATCATCTAGACCTGGATATTCAACAGTATAACCATTAATTCCATCAAATGTTCCCTCAACTGTCCAACCATCATAAATTGATAAGTGTAATGCACCATTAGCATTAGCTGACATACCAGAAGTACCTGATGCTTCAAATGGTCGTAATGGAGTATTCAACCAGATATCTGAACCACGTTTCAATAGTCCTGATAATTGTAGTTCATATCCAGGTAATACAACAACATTTTTCAGTGTGTGTGATCTGTTTAGTAATTTATTAAACATTTCTTTACCCATAACATCATCTGGATGGAATTTACCAGCGAATATAATCTGTATTTTGTTTTCTTCTAAAAGTTTGTTGATTCTATCTTTGTCCATCAAGATTAACCAAGCACGCTTGTAATCTGCAAATCGTCTTGCCCAAGTGATGGTTAATACATCTGGATCAAATCTTTTACCCGCAACGTTTGCTACGTGTTCGAATAATTCCATTTTCATTTCACGTTTAACTGCTAGTAATTGTTCTGGAGTTTGAGCATTTTTTATTCTATCATCTTGCCAATAGTGAAGGTTTACAGCATTGGTGATAGCTCTAATTGGACATCTTCCGTCAACCCATTCCCACATTTTATTAGCAACAAGACCATGAAGTTGAGATACAGCATTTGCAATTCTAGACATTCTTAAAGCAGCAACTGTAAGAGAGAAGTTTTCTCCACCTAGGTTAACAGCAGTTTCTCTTGAAGCTCCAGCAAAAAAGCCGCCTTGCATTAGAGTATCTACCCAGTGGACTTCATTACCTGCAGCTACAGGAGTATGAGTCGTAAATACAGTTCTTTTCTTAACTTCTTCAAGATTTCCATTATACTGTCTTAATAGTTCAAATGCTGCAGGAAGAGCATGACCTTCATTCATGTGAATAATATCAAATTTATATCCAACAGCTTGAAGAATTCTAACACCAGCTACACCAAGTACAGTTTCTTGAGCAATTCTTATTTTTTCATTTCCATCATATAATTTGTGAGAAATACTCTTAGCCCAATCACTGTTTCCTTCTATATCTGTTGTTAATAGATACACAGGGCAAGCACCAAATAATTCTGGTTCTACATAGTAAGCTTTTACTTTAACTTTTTCTCCAAAAATTTCAACTTCGGTAGAAACATTTAAATCTTTAAGGAAGTCATAATATTTTCTGATGTATGCAACTTCGACCTGACCATCATGAGCAATTCTTTGGTCATAGTAGCCGTATGACCATAGCATAGTTACACCAACCATAGGCATTTGCAAATATCCTGCAGATAACATATGAGAACCTGCTAAGAATCCTAAACCGCCTGAATATGTCTTTAAAGACTGATCAAGTGCGATTTCCATTGAAAAGTATGCTACATTTGGTAATGACATATTTAACCCTTTCTTCTTAAACTATAAATACGCAATTTCATCACCCTTATTTGGGGTAATAACAGCATACCACAAAAAATATCTAGTCAATTGTAATTATTATATTTTTTAGAACTAATCCTTAAGAATTAGTCAGATAGTGCTATCTGGCATTAACAAAACTTAACAATAAGGCAATTTAATACAGAAAAAGCACTTTATTTAATTATAGGGGATATATTAATATGGGAATGGCAGCAGGAAAAATTGCATCTGTAGCACGTACTTTTGTAAAAGCGTGCAAGAAAAAGAGTATTCTTCAAACAAAACCTAATATTTTTCACGGGATAAACCCGACACTTACATATCCAAAAAGCGGAGAACCCTTTGCTCTGCCCAGATATATTTCTAAAGAGATGCAAGAAGTAAGGCAAATGAACAAAATTTCAATATATGAAGCGCGTGCTGCACAAAGAGCTGATTCTGTTTCATTTCCTAAAGCTTCTGCAGAAGATTTGCAGCGTCTGACTGCAAATACTTTTGAAGCAAGCTACTCAAGGTGTGTCTATGTAAGACCGAAAGACGGTGAGATTTTTAATCTTTTAAAGACAGGAGAAACAAAAGACGGTAAATATATTATGAGGGTGCTTGATAGTGAGGGTGCCTTCATTAAAGAAGTACAGGTTAAGCCTAAAGTTCATGTTATTATAGATGATTTAAGCGAAAAGTCTTTTGACCGGCATAATCCTGACTGGAGATTTCAGGAACTGTATAATTTATCACATGCTGAATATATGAGTATCGGAGCTCGTAAAAATAATCCTTTTGAAAAAGTTGTCATATTTAATGTTTCAGAGCCTTGCAAAAATGGAAAAGTCAATGATGAGCTAAAGGTGCTTGAAATATACAGAGATCTTGCAAAGAAAATACAAAACGGCGAAAATATGGATATTATATCCATATCACGCGGTGCCGGCGGAATAGGACATGATTTACCGGGTAGAATTACCGGCAGGGATTACAATGATATAATGACGAATGAATCATATCGAGCCCTTGTACAAATTGCGAACCAAAACGGAGTGAGAGTGCTAAATTCCGCGGGAAACGGCGGGCCTTCAAAACTAAATAGAAACCTTTTGAACAGCGGAGCCGAGGGTGTAGGAGCACTGGGGCGCAACGGAAAAGTAATTGAGTATTCTTCAACAAGAAATACTTACTGGACGCAGCATTATGAACGCAGCGGCTTCCCTGTAATTTTCAGCAAGGATGGTATTAATATTACCGGTACCTCAGGAATTGATATTCCAGTAAAAAATATGCTTATAGGACAGGAGAATAATGCAGTACAGGCAAGATTTTATAGATTGAAAAGCATGATGCAAAAAATATCCGACGAGCACTGGAAAACTACTGACAAAGCTTTAAAAGCAGAGCTTGAAAATAAGTTTAATTTTCTGAAAGGATGCCTGGATAAAATCGGCAACTGGTACTATGTTCTAACCGTTGACAGCAGAACAGGCAAGCTTCAGATACCGGAGATGTGTTTTGGAAGCTGCGGCGGCACCTCGCTTGCGACAGCTGCAAGGGCGGCTAAAATTAACCTTCACGAAACAATGAAAGAAGTTTTGTAACTACTTCATTACTTTTTCCAGAATTTTTGTCAGCGCTATTTTTACGTGTGCGTAATTTAATCCGCCCTGCATATAGGCGACGTAAGGTGCTCTCATAGGCCCGTCTGCCGAAAGTTCAATTGTAGAGCCTTCTATAAACGTTCCGCCTGCCATGATAACTTTATCTTCATATCCAGGAATGTATTCTGGAATTGGAGTTACGTATCCGTTAACCGGCGAGAGTGACTGAATTGTTCTGCAAAACTGTTCCAGAGGCTCTGGAGAATTGAAAGTAATATTCTGTATAATATCAGTGCGTTTTTCGTTAAATTTCGGCGAAGAATTGTAGCCGATCTCATCAAAGATTTTCGCAGCAAGGACGGCACCTTTTACGGCTTCCGACACAACTGAAGGCGCCATAAAAAGCCCCTGAAAAATTAGTCTGTGCTGATTAAACATTGCGCCGCCTTCTGCGCCAATTCCCGGTGCGGTAAGTCTGTTTGCTGCTCTGTCAACAAGTCTGGCTTTCCCTGCGATATAGCCTCCGGCCTCTACAATTCCGCCGCCGGGATTTTTAATTAGAGAGCCTGCAATTATATCGGCCCCGGCTTCAAGAGGTTCTTTAGCTTCTACAAATTCGCCGTAACAGTTATCCACAAAACAGATGCAATCAGGATTTTTCTTTTTTACAATTTTACAAATCTCACTGATTTCATCTACTGTCAGGGATTTTCTGGTCGAATAACCTTTTGAGCGCTGAATTAGAACCATTTTAACAGTTTCATCAATAGCTTTTTCTATTGCTTCCAAATCAACGTTGTTATTTTTTAGCGGAACTTCATTGTACAAAACCCCGTGTGCAATAAGGGAATCCTCTCTGATTTCTTCTTCCCCTAAAGTTCCGATGACTTCCTGCATGGTATCATACGGTGCGCCGGCGACAGAGATAAGCCTGTCTCCAGGTCTGAGGTTCCCGAAAAGTACACACGCAAGTGTATGGGTTCCTGAGGCAAAATGTATTCTGGCAATAGCTTTCTCAGCTTTGAAAACATCTGCAAAAACTCTATCCAGAATTTCCCGCCCCATATCATCATGCCCGTAACCTGAAACCGTATAAAAATGTTCTGGGGCAACTCTATTATTTATAAATGCATTAAGTACTTTTTCTTGATTGTAATCTCTTATTTTATCTATATATTCAAATTCAACTTTTAAGTTTTTCTCAGCTTGCTTAATAATTGCTTTACTATTCATATTTTATATCCCTTTATAATTATTTTATCACAAAGAAAATTTGTAAATTTATTTTTTTGTGTAGTAAAATAATAATAAAAAATTAATAGAAAGGAGAATTATATGTATCACGTTTACAGAGAAAGAAATCATTCCGAGTTTTCTAGAGCTTTAGTGGGAGAATTTACTGATTTAGATGAAGCAAGAGCTTGTGCGCAAAAAGCTATTGCTGGTAAAGATGATTATAACTATATTATTATTGAAACTGATGGACATGTTAATAATTATGGAGATTTAATAACAACTGTTATTGAAGAAAGTGACTAGTCTATATTACTAATAGAATATTTTAATATTTTGATAAATAAGATTAAGTATGAGGTACTTAATCTTATTTTTATGTTTTTTTAGCTTACCAGTATTTGCTTCAGGAGAGTACGGTATTTATAGACCAGATACATATAAATATAATCAAAGTGATAAAGAAATGACACTTTTTATACTTGATTTCTCAAATAGTATGACAGAATTCCTTGATGGTGAAAGCAAGGTTGATTTAATGCTTGAGACTATGAGACAAATACTCCCAACTATCAGTTCAAATAGCTTAATAGGTTTAAGAGTTTATGGCCATAAAATGGGTTTCACACCGATAGATGCTTGCAGAGCTTCTACTCTTCTTGTACCGATAGCTAGGGGAAATAATTATAATATAGAAGGTGCTTTATTAAGAACAAATCCTAGGGGAATGACACCTATTACATACTCATTAAAACAAGCTATTAAGTATGATTTTATGGGCTTTACAGGTAAAAAGCATATTATACTGCTGACAGATGGTGGTGAAAATTGTGATGAGAGTCCATGCAAATTTGTTATGGAGCTTATAAAAATAAGAAAAGATGTTGTTATTGATGTGATTGCATTTAATATTGACAACGAAGATGACCTAGCTCAACTTGAATGTACATCTCTTGTGACAAGTGGAAAATTTTATACTGCAAATACTGCTGCTGAATTAGCAAACAGCCTTAATAATTCAATTAATGTTCACAAAGAAGTTGACGCAAAAATTATCCCTAATTATTAAATTATTGAAAAAAAAATTTTTCTGTGTAAAAATTTATTTGTCGTTTTTAATAATATTAGGAGATTATATGTATGAAGGTATTATTATGCCAAAATTATGCTCTAAAGTCGTTTAATACTCAGCATTTTTCATCAATTAGTGCTGAAAATTTAAAAAGTAATGAAAGTAACTTACAAAAAGAAAAAATGGCTAAAACGTCTGTCTATGCTGCGTCTGCTCTTGCTTTATTAGGTACTGGTATATATATTTTAAAACATAAGTCGTTATCTAATAAAACTAAGAAAATTATTGATGATATTGTTCAAGATGTTAAGACTCCCCTTCCTGATGAACCGTTAGCTAATTCTTTACCTGCTTTTTTGAAAGAGAAGCTCTCAATCAATGATAAGTACAATTTATTTAAAAATTTTGTCACTTCTCCTGATGGGAATAAAGTACTTGGTAAAGGCGCTAATTCAACAGTTTATGAAATGCCATTTTTAGATGAGTATGTGCTGAAAGTTATAAACCAAGATAAGCAGTTAGATCCAAATAAAGTACCAATAGGCATTTTCCCTGAAAATGCTAATATAGGACAGCCGGTATGGGTAAATCCAGAAAATGCAAAAATAATTTTATTAAAGAAAGTTACAGGTAAACCTAATTCTGTTGAGGATTGGTCAAGAATTATCTATGATCCTGAGATTGGTAAACCTCACTCAATTACACCTAGACAGGCTAAAGATTATTTTACTAATATTACTAAAATTTCTCAAATGGATCAAAGTGTATTCGATGACTTTGCAAATCAAGTAAAAATACTAGATACAACTCCAAAATATAGTGGTGATATCAATATTGGATTTAAAACAGATAGTATAAACCCAAATAATTTACTAATTGATTTTAAAAATAACAAATTATCTGTAATAGATTATTTTGCGAAAGATCAACCAGAATATCAAAATTCATACATGGATATGGTAGCTTTAATTACTGATTTTACACTTATGCCAGAGTTTTATGACTTATTAAAACCCAATTTACAAAGACAATTACTGACTTCATTCAAAAAAATTGACGATAAGTGTTTTAAAGCTGCAGAAAAAGCGGGGTTATCTACAGATAAGACTGTTTTTATGATCTTTATAAATAAGACAAATAAGTATTTCCCAATACAAGGAGTCAAAAAAGCTGATGGAAATGGAGAATATATAAGACAATATGATAATACAGCTAAACATTTACTAAATGTATTAGAAAGCTTAAAATAGTTTACTTACACCCAGCATCATCAGAATCAATTTTCCCGTCAAAATTATTATCTATACCATCATAACAGGAGCCGATAGAATACTTACTTTCGGCTCTTAGTGTCGATTTCAAGTATCTATCAGGAATTTTCTGCCAAAGGTATACAAAAAATTCTCTATAAAAATTTGCCAAACGCGGGCTTTCTATAATAAGAGTATTTTCGTCATTCTTATTTTCTCCGCTGTTTGAAAAATTTGCTGAGCCTATTATTATATATTTATTATCAATAATTATAGCTTTAGAGTGCATTTTACCTGCAAAATTCTCAACTTTTACAGGTATTCCACTTGTTCTTAGAAGTTTAAATTTAGAGTTTTTCCCTCGTGTATTTGTTGCGTCAACTATAATTTTAACATCAACCCCGCGTTTATAAGCTTTAATTAAAGAGTTGGAAAGTTCACAATGTGTTATTAAAAAGGCTGGCATATATATATAATCTTTTGAATTATTTATAAGAGGTATTACATAATTAGTTATTTGTTTATCCTGCGGTGAAAAAAATACAGAATATTTATTTGAATCAACCGCTATATTAGTGTTATTAATAGTTTTATTTTTAAGTAGATGAAATCTTCCGTTATACATTTGCTCAAATTCACTAGTATAAAGTTCTGCAATTTTAGCAGAATTAATTATAATGACATTATTTTGGTTAAATCCTGATAGACCAGTTAACGAAAAATTCATAGATCCAGTATAGACCTTAGTTCTATCGAATATTGCAAATTTGTTATGCATAAGCATATTTGTCAAAGTTGAATTACCATCTATAATATCAGCTCTATTATTTTTAAATTTTTCTATAAATTCATCTGTCTCTGGGTAATAATTTTTAGAATTTGTTTTTTTATCATATATAATTCTAATATTTACCCCCCTTAATTCAGCATTTTTTAAAGCCAAAGTTATTTGAGGGATGTTTGTCCACCCATAGAGCGCAATATCAATATTTGACGAGGCAGAATTTATAAGGTCGATAAATTCTTTGCATACAATATGATTGCAGGATCTATCAGGTTTTAGAATTACAGTAAAATCAGTTAATATAAGTTTAGTATTCCCATCAGTCATAATACTTGGCGGTGGCGGGATAGTTCTAGAAAATATTTTTTTATGTTTTATAGAATATAAGTTATTAATGTAGCAAAATTTACAAGGCTTAGCATCATCTGGTAAGTCTTTTTTTAATAAAATAGCAGCATCATGTGCTATTTTACCATATTTACAATCTAATTTATGGTACTTTTTACTTTTATGGTTATAAATTACTAAATTAAGCTTAGATGATCTTTCTTTAACCCTTCTAAATTCTGGAGAAGTAATATTAAAACCACTTTTATACAAAATGTCAGCATAATTGGATTTATTTATAAAAATTTTAGCTTTTCTACAATCTGTCCTATTACTTTTTAGGAATTTCAACTTAACTTGTTTTCCTAAAATGTTTTTTGCAGCAAATTCATCTGCTAAATATCCAATCGAGATCATTTGGTTATATGTGAGTTTAGTGTTAATTGATTCATTATCAGATAATTTATTAAAATTTGCGGTGAAAATATCTACACCATCAGCACAAATCGTTTCATTTACATCAATTTTATGATTATTATTCAGGTCAATTTGGATAATTTTAGGGGTAATAACACCTAATACTGCATGTTTTGATGAAAGTTTCAGCTGAAAAATAACAAACAAAAGAAATGTAAATATTATAAATATATAAATAATCGAATTTTTCATTATTTAATATTCTTATAATTGGTAATTTCAAATCCTAATCTATAAATTGTATCTTGAAGCATTTTATTCTGAGTAGTTAAAAATTCACATACATGACTGTCAATTTTACTAGAAAGATATTTACGAGGATGTATTAGTGCTTCTACAATTATATTTTTACAATCAATTGATTTTAATCCGTATTCTAAAGTTTGAGAATCCATCATACCTGTATAACCTACGCCAATGATATAGTCATTAGATTTTAAATCATAATCTTTCAATATTTTTTTATTTATGTGTGTAAAATTGTTTAAAAGAATAATTTTTAAAATATTAGGCGGATATTTAAAATTAATATGTTTTTTAAAATCAGGAACTAAATAAAATTCTTCATGTTGAGATCTTACGTAATGAATATTATATTCTTTGGCAAGCTTACAAGTTAGTTTAAATATTTCAGGAATAGCATGAGTATGGACATGTGAGTCAATGTGGTCAACTGAAGTCCTGTTTAATATTCTTTCAATTTGAGCACGAAATTCCTTTTCTATTTGTTTTATAAATTCTTTATTTTTTGACTTATAAATAAGTCCCAAGTATCCGCAATTAAAATTATTATGATTATCAGTAATCATTTCACAATTGGTGAGTGCTTTACCCTCAATAATATTTAGATGGACACCAAGTCCTAAATTTTGGCATTCAGGTAGGATTTCATTAACAGCACTTTCAAAAGCTACTCCATTTGCACAAATACTGGCACTTTTTAAAAACCCGTCATTACATGCACATAAAACTGCCCTGTTAATATCTTGCGACATTCCAAAATCATCAGCATTTAGTATAAATTTATTAGTCATTTAAAAATTTTTATTGCACTCCATTAATAAATATTATATTATAAAATTAGTTGCAAAGGCAATTGTTTAATATAAGGATGATTTCTTTTATGGAAAAACCTACTTTAGCTATAATTATCCCCTGCTATAATGAAGAATTGTGTGTAAAGAGTACTGTAGATAAACTTTTTATTGTATTGCAGGACTTGATCAATAAAAATAAAATTAAGCCAAATAGCTATATATATCTTATAGACGATGGTTCAAAGGATAACACTTGGAATATTATTTCTGAAATGCATAGGGTAAACCCTTTAGTAAAAGGACAAAAATTTATAAGGAATTTTGGAAATCAAAAAGCACTAATCGCAGGTTTAGAAGGTGTTAGGGAAATAGGCTGCGATTGTGTAATTTCAATTGATGCAGACTTACAGCAAGATGAATGGGCTATTGAAAAATTTATTGATAAGTACTTGGAAGGTTATGATATTGTCTCAGGCATACGAAATGATAGAAAAACAGATTCATTATTTAAAAAATTAACAGCATGGCTATTTTATAAGACAATGAATATCTTAGGTGCCAAAATTCCAATGAATCACTCTGATTATAGATTAGTAAGTAAAAGAGGACTTAATATTTTATCCGATTATGGTGAAAAGTATTTATTTTTGCGAGGTTTCTTTAATGAAGTTGGATTAAAAAATGCATTTGTAAAATTTGATGTAAAACCTCGTATGGCAGGCGAATCTAAGTTTAATTTTGTAAGCCTAATGGGCCTAGCATTGAATGGAATAACATCTTATAGCATTGTACCGCTCCGCTTTATAACTCTATTAGGATTTTTTATGGCTTTATTTGGTTTTTTTGTTGGAGCAGAGGCTGTATATGAAAAGATATTCCATAATGATGCACCGAATGGTATGGTAACAACAATTATTTTACTTTGCGTATTTGGAGGTATTCAGCTTTTTTGTTTGGGAATAATAGGAGAATACGTAGGGCAAGTATTTAGAGAAGTGAAAGCAAGGCCACGTTATATTAAGGAAATTGAACTTAAATAGTAAAAAATAAAAGCCGTGCCACTGTCTATCGAGATTAACAAATAAAATTTTTAAATATATCATCTCTTTTTAAAAATATGATACCCGCAAGGATTGTTTTAGTGCTGCTATGTTTCCATCCTGACACGGTTCAACAGCTTACGCCACCATATCCTTAAACGTCAACAACAATATATTTATCAAAATTACTTGCAAACCCCTCACAACAGGCTCTGCACCCCGCATTAACTTCGGGTCGAGGGATTGCAATTCCCCGTGGAGCACGGCTGTAAAAATAATAACACAAAAATATTAATTAGTCCATCAATTTTGTAACAACTACTGGCAATTCATTATAGTACATAGGGATTTGTTTAGTTCTGTTTGTATAAGCTGTCCATACAACTCCGGAGTATGATTTTTTACTGATCTCAATTAATTGATTTTCAAGATTTGAATTATGTTTTTTAAAAATTTGCAGATTAATTAGATTATCCATATTGCCAATATCTATGAGTGTCATTTTCCCTTCTTTTTTAAAAGTTTCTTGAGCTTCTTTTATAGTTTCTTTTACCCATTTCATTTTGTTTTCTTTTTTCCTTGATACACATTCAGATATTCTTTTGCAATGAATCCCAAGATTATCAGCATGCTCATAGAATGCATCGAAAACTTCTTTGGTAGCTGAAATATCTGTATCAGCTATAATAACTCCTGATTTAAATAGTTTTTTATTTTTAATAATTGATTTATCGCCTGCAAGATATGCTTTTAGCGGGTATAAAATTTTATTTTTCAGTTCATTAGCAGTTCTTTTATACGTTACTTTGTTTAATCCAAGATTTTTATCGGCTATATCTGTAATAGACTCTGGCAGCTTTTTCCTGCCATTTATTCTAAATAAGGTAATACCAACAGCTATCGCGGCACAAGTTCCAAGAACTTTTTTTAGCATTTTCCCGTCAAATTCTTCATGACTTTCAACTTTTGGAAGATAAGCAAAACGGCTTATACTTTCAGTATTAGTATTCACTGCACAGGCTGGATTATTAAGATTATTTAAACCAAAAGAAATGCGTTGAAGTTTCATAATAGTATTTTAAGTTTAAACAAAACAAAATTTGCGGATATGTTAAGAATTATTGCATCTTTATAATTAGCTTAAATAGGTAATGTCTTTCCAGATTATAAGTTATATTCTCATAAGGAAAGGAGAATATATGACAGAAAAATTAGAAATGTACCGCTGTGAAATTTGCGGGAATTTAGTTCAAGTTATATTATCAGGTGCTGGCGAACTCGTATGCTGTGGTCAGCCAATGAAACAAGTAGTAGCTAATAATATTGAGGAAGTATCGCTAGAAAAACATGTACCAGTATTCAGAAAAAAAGATAATAATGGTCTGGAAATTCAAGTTGGTACTCAGCTTCATCCAATGGATGATGATCACTACATAATGTTTATAGAAACAATTTCTGAAGATAGAAAACACCTCTATCTTGAATACTTGCATCCTGGTCAGGAGGCAAAAATAGAATTACAAAGACAAATCGGAAAGGAAAAAGCATTAGCTTTTTGTAATCTTCACGGTTTGTGGGAGGGAGAAAATGATTAATAAAAAACTAGAGGATATTTTAAATGCACAGATTAATAAAGAATTCTATTCCGCTTATTTATATCTTGCTATGTCTGCTCATTTTGACGAAATTGGTCTTAAAGGGTTTTCTCATTGGACAAAAATACAAGCTCGTGAAGAAGTAGATCATGGAATGATTCTATTCGACTATATAATAGAACGTAATGGGAAAGTTGATTTGAAACAAATTGAAGCTCCTCATTATCACTTCGGGGAACCTTTAGAAATATTCGAACAAATTTATGAACATGAATTAAAAGTAACTCAAAGTATAGAAAGTGTTGCATCTATGAGTGAGTCTGAATGTGACCTTGCGACAAGACATTTTATTAACTGGTATATTCAGGAACAAGTCGAAGAAGAAGCAAATGTTGATGAAATAATTAAAAAGATGAAAATGTTTGGTCAAGATAAAACAATTCTATACCATATGGACATAGAGCTTGGTAAAAGAGAATATATGCCTCATAAATTTTAATAAAAAAAGACGGGGAAATTTTCCTCGTCTTTTTTATTGCAAATTTGTAAAGAATTTGTCTGAATAATAAAAAAAGCTTATTATTATATTATTATGATAAGCGGGAAAATAGTAATTGTAGATGATGAAAAAATAGTTACCTCAGCTTTTAATACCTTGCTAAAAGTTGAAGGGTTTAGTGACGTGAATTGTTTTAACAATCCAGAAGATGCTGTTGAATTTTTAAGAACTAATATCCCTGATATTATAATTTCAGACTTTTTAATGCCTCAAATGAATGGTTTAGAGTTTTTAACAAAAGCAAAAGAATTTTATCCAGAGGTTAGTATGATACTTCTTACTGGTTACGCTGATAAAGAAAATGCCATTAAAGCTATTAATGAAATTGGGTTATATAAATATATAGAAAAGCCTTGGGATAATGATGACCTTTTGATGAATGTAAAAAATGGCATAGAAAGAAGTCATTTATTAAGTGATTTGAGAGATAAAATTGTACAGCTAGAAGACGCAAAATCACAGTTAGAGGTATATTCTAATAAGTTAGAAGATCTAGTTACAGAGCGTACAAGAGATTTAATGATTGCAAATAGCAAATTGTCTGGGATTATCAATTATTGTGCTGATGGAATAATTATTCTAGATAAAAAAGGAAATATAGAACAAGCAAATCCAGCATGTGAAAATATGACAGGATTAAGTGAAAGTGCACTTTGCAAAAAGAAATTCCAAGAAGTAGCATTTGTGACTACAGCAAATACCAATTCTTCTACTGATAATCCAGATGGAGTTATTTTCGGTCTAAATAAAGAAGCAAAAGACGTTCTAGTGAAGGATTGCTATATTAGAAATTCTTTAGGTGATGGGAAAATACCTGTAGAAATAAATTTTGCAGCAATTTCAACTGATGAGGATACTGAAGAAAAATATGTAGGCGTAATTCGGGATGTAAGCAAGCATAAAGAAACAGAACGGCTTCGTGATGACTTTATTGCAACTCTCACTCATGATTTAAGAACTCCTTTGCTTGCGGCAATTCAAACATTAAAATTTTTTCTCGATGGTTCATTAGGCCCTGTTGAAGAAAAACAAAGTGTGTTATTGTCTACAATGCTCCAAAGCAATGAAGATTTATTAGGATTAGTTAATGCACTACTTGAAGTGTATAGATTTGATAGTGGTAAACTTTCTTTATGTAAAACAGTTTTTCCAATAAAAGACTTAGTCACACAATGCTATGATGAGTTAAAACCCCTAGCAGATAAGAAAAATATTGATTTTAAACTTATTTGTGAATGTGAAGATAATACAGAAATTACAGCTGATAAATCCGAGTTAAAACGTGTTATTATAAACCTTTGTGGAAATGCTGTAAATTATACAAATAAAAATGGAAAAATAGAAGTACTTGCCAAAGTTCAATCAGGTGACTTTATTTTTTCTGTAACTGACAATGGAAATGGAATTCCAAAAGAAGATATTCCAAATTTATTTAACAGATTTTCTCAAGGTACAAGTAGAAAACGCTCAACAGGTACAGGATTAGGACTTTATCTATCAAGGCAAATTATTGAAGCTCATGGGGGAAAAATTTGGCTGGATAGTAAATTAAATAAAGGTAGTGAATTTACTTTTTTATTAACAAATGTAGTAATAAATAAAGAAAGACGGGTAGTAAATGGTTAAGGTTCTTATAATAGAAGATCAGGATATGGCAAGGGTAGCGCTTTCTGTTGTTTTAAGCAAGAACCCTAATATTGAAATAGCAGATATGGCAGTAGATGGTCAGGAAGGTGTTGATAAAGCACTTTCACTAAAACCAGACTTAGTAATTATGGACATAGGGCTTCCGACAATTGATGGTATAGAAGCTACAAGACAAATAAAGGAAGCTAATCCTAGTATAAAAGTTTTAATGTACACTTCAAGAGAAGCAGAGGATGACATATTTGATTCATTTCAGGCAGGTGCGGATGGGTATATTACTAAAGGTGCCACAGTTGATCAGACATTATCTGCAGTACTTGCAGTAAGTGAAGGTACAGGCTGGCTAGACCCTGCAATTGCAAAAGTTGTATTAACTAATATAAGACGTTCTACTCCGACTGAAGGGCGTAGAGGTGAAATCAATTATAAGCTTGGTAAAAATTTATATGGGCTTACTGAACGTGAAATGGATGTACTTGCCCTTATTGTTGATGGGCTTACTAATCCACAAATTGCTGAGCGTCTTTATATTACAATTTCTACTACTAAAACTCATGTACATAGTATTTTGCAAAAGCTTTACGTTAGAACTAGAGCGAAAGCGACAGCAATGGCAATGAAAGAGGGTTTGGTGTAGGTGCAAAAATTAAGAGTTTTATTATTAGCTCTTTTAATTGGGAGTCTTTCTGTTCAGGCAATTGAATTCCCTGATTTTGATATGCCATCATTTAAAAAAGATGCACGAGAAAGAGAGGCTGAATATCTGCATAATGTAGAAAAACAGGAGGTAAAAGAAGCACATGAGCGTAGAAAATTAAATCGTACTCCTTCAGGTTTTATGACAGTCGAAGAGTATGAGATGCTTTCTGCACCTAAAGATAAAACTCAGCAAGAAATTGAAATACCGCAACTGGAAACACCTTCGGATATGAAATACGTACCTCAACCTACTTATAAAATTGTAAGATATAATAATCCACCAGGTAGTCCAGAATTGTCAATTAAAAGAAAATTTTATGCAATGCGTCAGCAAAATGCTCAGGGAATTGCTTCACCTGACTTTCAGATTCTTGTTTATCCTTCGGTATATTATTATCCAAGTAGTGCAGCAGTTTCTTGTGATTTATTTGTAATTCCTCTTGAGCAAAGAGAAACTAACCTCAATAAAATATTAAAAGCTAACGTGATGCATCGCTGGGTAGAACCAATATTATCAACAGATAAATCTATAAGGGATCCTTATTCTTTTAGAACACTTACTCCTATAGATTTTTCTGCGGATGGTACAAAACTCCTTGTAAAGGAAAAAATAGGTTACTCTGATAAAGAGGGGATCTGGCAAACAAATGCAATTGTATATGATTTTAATACAAAAACTTCATATAATCTTGTAGAATTGCGTGATGCTGTTGCTTATTATTGGAAAGAATATAGAAATGTAAATTTAGATGAAAAACGATGGGATTTATATCCACTAGGTTTTGATATCAATAATCCTGATAGAGTCGTTTCATATGCATATGCTTATACGGGTGATACACCAGTTTTTCTTGGCACATGGAGTATTGATAGCCATGGAGAACAAGCTAGATTAATTTCATTCACAAATAAGGATGTTCAAGTTAGCATGAATGGCTTTAAAATAGTTCAAGATGGGGTTGTACCACCTGATTTGCTTAAAAACGAGGAAAAAGCTGTTAAAAAATATGAAAAATCAGAGGCTAAACGTAAAAAAGCTGAAGATAAAGCTGAGATTAAACAAATGGATGCAGAATATAAGCAAAAAATTAAAGAAATGGATGCTGCTTTTAAAGAACAACAAAAAGATTTTAAACTTCAAGATAAAATTCAAGGTACCACTTCTCAAAATGACACTGTTGAAAAATATGAAGAATTAAAAGCAATCCAAGAACAAAAGGAAGCTGCAAAAAATGCTAAAAAACAAGCTGCTGAGGCAAGAAAACAGCAAAAAGCCCTCGCTAAAGAAATAAGAAAACAAGAAAAATTAAAACAAAAACAACAAAAAGAACTTGAAAAACAACAAAAAAATCAAAACCAATAATAATTTAGTTTTCGTTAATTAACTTAAGTTTTTCATTATGTGAAAGTTGTTTTATTCTATATTCCTCTTTCATTGCATCTGATTTAGTATTAAATTCTTTTTTATAAACGACTTTTATTGGTCTATGGGCTCGAGTATATTTTGCACCTTTCCCCTCAATATGAGATTGAAAACGCTTTTCTACATCATCTGTATAGCCACAATAAAATGAGCCGCCTTCAATTAATAAAATATATGTGTAATACTTCTTTTCCATAAGGAAATTTTACAATAAAAAAGCGGTTTTATAAAAACCGCTTTTTCCCATTTTCATTTATTTCTTATTTTTCACATCTTTTAAAATTATACGAATGAAGAAAATCCACCACCAGAAGAACAAGATGCTCCGGCACTTGCTCCAGAAAAGCTTCCACAACTACCTGATGAAACTCCAGAGCAATCTGTTCCGATTGTTGCAACTGCTGTAGCAAATCCTGCCATAAAATTAGAAGATGCTACAGTCTCTCCATCTGTATATGGTGTATAATTTGAAAAATCAATTGTTTGAGCAAAAGGGTTTGAAGGACTAAAAGTATCATATGTATTTTTTGCAAACCAGCTTTTTTCTGCTTGATAAGCAAGTGAACCTGCAGTTTCAGCAGTTTCTACCGGTTTTGCATTTACTGTGTTATTAAGATTGCTGGATGATTTAGTTTCGATATTCATAAACTCTCCTTGATCTATTCTGTCCTCGTTACATATATATAAAAAATTTAAAAATTGCCTGATTTCAGCATGCTTATTTTTGTGTTACATTTCTTAATGAAAGTATCAAAAATTTATTTTTACAGGTATTCTATACTTAGAAAGGATTTTGTGTATGAAAGTTAGTAGTATAGGATATAACCAATTACTTGTAAATAGTTTTGGAAATAAAACTAAAAAAAATCATGAAGAAAGAAATCAAAAATCAAATATTCAACCTAATTTAAATAATAAGGCAGATAAAGCTTTAAAAACATTATTAATAAGTGCAATGATAGCTTCACCATCCGTAATAAATACGTCTTGTGACAAGTGGGTTGAAACAGATTATGATCACTGGGAAAATGAAAATCCAATGCACTTTAAGGATTATTTATATGTAGTTCCTTCAAGGAAGCTGGACAATATTATGCTTCCTGTAGATAGTATTTCTGTTAAACATAATTTTATTCAAGATGAGAATTTAAACAAGAATTTAAATAATATGTTAAATGCTCTTAACATTCCAAGGATGACAGAAGGTAATTTACCAGTTAATATGTCATATCTAACTGATGGAAAAGCAAAAAAAGTTATAAACATGTCACTTAATGATACAGCATCAGAAGATGGCAAATATGTATATGAAGTAACAAAATATGAACAAGATGGATCTGAAAATAGTTGTTCTTATACTTTTTCAGCTAGCGGTAATGATATAAAATTAAGTATAGATTCAAATGGACAAAATTCCGAATACCTTCTTAAATTAAGAGGCAATGAAGTTGATTGTTATAAAAATTCTAATGGAGAAGAAAAAAGATGCGCAATTTTCTGCGAGTCTAAACTACCGAATCAGACAGGGAAAAAAGCTCATTGTATAGTGAAAGAAAGTTTTGATGATCAAGGCATAACTTCAGATTTAGCTGTTATGAGCAATTTTAATTTATGGTCATATTCGCCAGATATTCCTTAAATTTAAATCTAAAGATTGATAATATATGAACTTATGATTGATGACCTTTGCCTCACAAAATTGTATTCTAAATATAAAAGAAGGATTAGGGAATCATGAAAAAGTTAGTAATTTTTATCGCTATACTAATATTAAATATTTCAGGCGCAATTGCTTCTGACAATTTATTAAATACTATTATTCTTGAAGGAACAGATAATAGTTATAATGTAGTACTACGTTCTGATAAAGTAGCAAACGTTAGAAGAATAATCACGTCTAATGATAAATTAACACTTGATATAAAAGGACTTAGTTCTTCAAATAATCTAAGTACTATATATAGAAATACTTCTGAAGCTAATAGTGTCATTGTAGAGAATGCTGGCAATAATGAGGTAAAAATACATATTCAAGCAAAAGATATTGTTAATGCTAATATAATATTTGATACACCAGCATCCTCTCCTATTGTAGTTTCAGATAAAGTATCAAATGATACTATAGCTTGGAGTGTCTTAGCTTTTGTTGTGTTATACTTTATTTTTGCTAAGAGCAAAAACATTAAAGATAATCCTCAGGAAGAAATTGCAGATGCAATTAAACAAAATATGAGAAATAGAGAAATTGCAATGTATAAAAGCTATAAAAAAGAGCTTCTCACTATTCCAAGTATTGACTACAAAATCAAAAATCCAAGGATTAAAGAAGCAATAAGACGTGCGGATACTATTAGGCATTTACAAAGAGCAGTTAACAAATAAGAGAGTAATAGGACAAAAATGGCAATTAGAGTATTATTTTTATTATTATCATTAGTTATTATTACAAATATAGTAATTATTGTGTGCAGCTATTTATTTAATGTAAATTTGTACAAGAAACATGGTAAAGCTATTACAAGTGGATTTGGAATTCTGGCAATATTAATAGTGATTTTATATGTAGTATTAGCATTTCTTGGATTAATTTAACAAATAAATTTTAGGAATTTTTGAATGAATATGGATTTTATATTTTTAATAGCATTATTTTCAGTTTTCGTTTTTGTAATTTTAGGAGAAAATTTTATCAATTTTTTAAAGGATAAAATGCGCAAAAAACGGAGAAAGACTAAAACTAAAAGGCAGCAAGAGCTAGAAAATATTGAAAAACAATTTGACTATATGCCAACAATTAAGAATTATATAAAAGAGAGGGTTAATTTTATGGAAGGAAAAAATTTAGCAACACCTGTTATGGTAACAATACTTTTAATAGTATTTATCATAATATGCAATCCTATTGCTATAGTAGGAGTAGGCGAACGAGGAGTAAAAGTGACTCTTGGACAAGTTTCTCCACAGAGTTACACTGAGGGTATCCACCTTATTACTCCATTTATTTCAAAAATTAAGAATATGGATGTAAAGACTCAAAAAACTTATATAGAAACTGATTTGTACACTAAAGATATACAACAGGCAAAAATTTCTTATGTAATTAATTATAATCTTCAGCCTCAAAACGCACATAAGATGTATAGAGAAGTCGGAACAAACTATGTAGATAATATATTAATGCCAGTTGTAGAAGGCACAATTAAAGATGTTATAGGAAAGTGGAATGCTCAGGATTTAGTTGCAAATAGAGAAACTGCTACAATTGATATTTTAAGGAAATTACAAACTCAGCTAGAACCTAGATATATAAATGTAACAGGATTCCAAATTACTGATATAAATTACTCAGGAGGCTTTGAAAGAGCTATTGAAAGCAAAGTAACCGCAGAACAAGAAGCTCTTAAAGCCAAGAATAGAACTGTACAAATTCAAGAAGAAGCAAAACAAAAAATTATATCTGCTGAAGCTGAAGCAAAATCTATGGCAATAAGAGCGAATGCTCTAAGTCAAAATAAAGCGCTTGTTGAGTATGAAGCAGTTCAAAAATGGGATGGTAAACTTCCTCAATATATGATGGGTAATTCTATTCCGTTCATTAATATGACACCAAACTCAAAAAGATAATTATATTTAACCTTAAATAATCCTTAATCATCCGCTTTTAGTTATATGAAGCGGATTTTTTTATTATTTAAAAAACTAAATTCCAAAAAATTTATTAATAATTTTAGAGATTTTGTCAGCAGAAGTACCATCTCCATAAGGATTTGAAGCTTTTAATCTAGTATTATCTCTTGTGTTAGATAAGATTTTTTCACTTAAAGAAACAATTTTATTATAATCAGCACCAACTAAAACAGATACACCAGCATCAATTCCCTCTTGTCGTTCTGTTTCATACCTCATAACCAAAGTTGGACAACCAAAAGACGGAGCCTCTTCTTGAATTCCACCAGAATCAGTAAGAATTAATTTAGCATTTTTCATTAAATAAACAAGGTATGGATAATCAAGAGGTTGTAATAACTTAACATTAAAATAGTTTCCTAACCTTTCATGAATTTTATTTTTAACATTAGGATTAGGATGTACCGGAATTACAAAGGTATGATCTATATATTTTTCTGCAAGATATTTTATTGCTTCAATTATTCTATCAATGCGTTCACCATGATTTTCTCTGCGATGAGCAGTAACTAAAACTAATTTGTCATCAATTTTAATTTCTTGAGAAGCATAGAAATCTGCAGCCATCTGCATAGTGTGATTTGAAAGACAAAAAAGTGCATCTATTACAGTATTGCCTACTACATGGATTTTTTTATCATCTATATTTTCCATCAATAGAGCTTGGCGATTTTTCTCAGTAGGCGCGAAATGCAACTCAGCAACACGCGAAGTCATTTGTCGCATAATCTCTTCCGGGAAAGGTTCATATATATCATAAGAGCGTAATCCAGCTTCAACATGAAATACAGGTATTTTATTGTAAAAACTAGCTAAAGCTCCGCACAGCACAGTCATTGTATCGCCCTGCACAATTGTTGCATCTACTTTATTTTCTAAATAAACTTGATTTAAAGCATTTAAAATCCTTGTCTGTACTTCAAGTAAAGACTGATTAGGTCTCATAACATCTAAATTAATATCAGCTTTAAGACCAAAATAAGCAAGAGTCTGATTGGAAAGCTCTTTTTGCTGTTCTGTATTACATACTATAACATTATACTTATCCGCATATTTCTTTAAAGCTAAAATAACTGGTGCTAATTTTATAACTTCTGGTCTTGTTCCAAAAACAACTAATATATTCTTCTTATTCATATTTTGAATTCTAATATAAAAATTATTCTTATGCAAACATAATTAATCAATAATATTATGCCGATTTGGAGAATTAATTTACTAATTTATAATTTATAATTTACAGGTAAAGGAGATAAAAATGCTTGAATTATATTACTCACCATCTTGCCCTTATTGTAAAAAAGTACTTTCATTTTTTGAAGCAAATAATATAGATTTTTTACCAAAAGATGTAAATATACCCGAAAATTATGATAATTTAATAAAAATTGGAGGTATTGAACAAGTTCCATTTCTAGTAGATACAACTAATAACAAACATATGTATGAGTCAGATAAGATTATTGAATATGTTGAGCAGAGTAAAAAAGGTAACTAAGCTATGTTTTACAATTATTATCATCAGAATAACGAATCAGACTACAATGAATGCACTGCAAGAGGTGCTTGCTCAATTTCACCTAATATTTCTTCTCTTCAGGAAGTCTTATTAATACTACTAAGACAACTTTCATATTACATTATCAAGCTGAATAAATTTAATTATGATTCTTTAAAAATCAAAAATGAAATTATAGAAGCCCTATCTACACTTGTTTCAACAACTGACTACAGCGATAAACTTTTATTAAATATAGTTAACGAGCTATACACCAATTTCACTGAAATTAAAGAGCAATACTTAATTTTATGTAAAGAAAATAATGAAAAACCTGAAAATTTAAAATTTGAACTAAAAATAGACAAATCAACAAGTCTTTCAAATATAATTGCTCAAGGAGAACGTGCGTTTTTAGATAAATATAAAAAAATGTCTATAAGTCAGAAAAACCTATCAGAAGTAATGATTTTTATACTGAAAAGTTTAAGCCGTAACATTCTAAAATTAAGAGATTTATCTGAAGATGCATCTGATTATGTTAATGAAGTAATTAACTCCTTAAATATTTTTAACACCCAAAAAATAGAAATCTCCAGTATCAAAGATCAGATTAAATTACTTGTTGAAGCTGATAATCGATTATTAGGGAGAATTAATAGCGCTCAGAAAAATATTTATGGTAAATTACAAAAAAAAGAAGTTTCACATTCAACATCTCCAGGAAAAGCTATTTTAGTATCTGGGACTAGTCTTGATAATTTACATAAATTACTTAAAACGGCAGAAAATGAGGACATAGATATATATACGCATGGAGATTTACTTATTGCCCATGCTATGAGTGAATTTGAAAAGTTTAAAAATTTAAAAGGACACTATGGAGACAGTATTGAAAATTGTATCCTTGATTTTGCAACTTTTCCTGGAGCAATACTTCTTACTAAAAATTTTTCTCAAAATTTAGAATTTCTATATAGAGGACGTCTTTTTACAACATCTACTATTCAACCACAAGGTGTTATAAAACTTGATAAAAATGATTATACTAAAGTTATTGAATCTGCAAAATCTGCTAAAGGTTTTGCAAAAGGTCGAATAAAAGAAAATGAAATTGTTGGTTATAATGAAGATGAAATTAATAATGCAATTAAGAATATTGCAGATAAATTTAAAAACAAAGAAATTCAACACATTTTTATAATAGGAGAAGCAACATTTAATTATAATAATCAAGAGTATTTTAAAATACTATTTAAAAATCTACCAAAAAGCACATATATAATAAGTTTTTCATATAATGCAGACCTTCCTAATTTTTTACATATTAATCTTGTAAATAACTTACCACTTATATATGGAATTATTGAAAAATTATTCAAAGAAATTCCAATTGACTCTGATAAAATAGCATTCTTCTTAAGTCGATGTGACGTAAGCTCAATTTCCAATATGCTGGGATTGAAATTTTCAGGGGCAAAAAATATATTCCTAACAAAATGTCCACCAAATGCGATGAATCCATCAATTTTAAAAACTTTAGTTGATGATTACAATATAAATATTACAACAACTCCTAAAGAAGATATTGATAAAATTGTAAAATAAAAAAGCACCTATATTTTATAGGTGCTTTTTTATTAATTAAAAAATTAATATCTATAATGCGCGAAAGCCTTATTAGCTTCAGCCATTTTATGGGTATCTTCACGCTTTTTACAAGCTGCACCAGAACCATTTGAAGCGTCAATCAACTCATTAGTTAATTTATCTATAAATGATTTACCGCCTCTTTTCTTAGCAGCTTCAATAATCCAAGAAGAAGCCAGCGCAAATCCCCTATCAGCCTTTACTTCAATAGGAACTTGATAAGTAGACCCACCAATACGTCTTGCTTTTACTTCTAATAATGGAGTTGCATTAGTTAAAGCTTTCTGGAAGATTTCCATAGCTTTTTCATTAGTTCTTTCTTCAATTCTTTCCATAGTAGAATAGAAGATTTTTTCAGCTAATGACTTTTTACCACGTCTCATTATGCGGTTAATAAATTTTGATATATCAACACTGTTATATACTGGATCTGCTAAAGGAATTCTTTTAGCTGGTTTAGAACGTCTAGACATTATTTCTTACCTCCTTTAGCATTTTTCTTAGCACCGTATTTAGATCTGCTTTGAGCTCTATTAGCAACACCTGCAGTATCTAAAGTACCTCTAACGATGTGATAACGAACACCTGGAATGTCTTTAACCCTGCCGCCTCTAATAAGAACAACACTGTGTTCTTGAAGGTTGTGTCCAATACCAGGAATATATGAAGTAACTTCAAATCCGTTTGTTAATCTAACCCTTGCAACTTTTCTTAAAGCTGAATTTGGTTTTTTAGGGGTTGTAGTATAAACCCTGGTACATACTCCACGTCTTTGAGGACAATCCATCAAAGCAGGAGATTTAGTTTTGTCAACTAGCTTTTTACGTTCTTGACGAACAAGCTGATTAATTGTAGGCATTTTTTTCTCCTTTATTAAGTTACAAATATTTGTGAAGATTGAATCCTGAAACCCTTACGCATTCCGGTTCAACGAGCCATCCTTTCAATAGTGCACTCTTATGCTTCTTGCTTCGGCTCTGCTTCACTCACCTATAGTAATTTCAGCACGAAAAATTCGACTAAGGTGTACTATTATTAAACAATGATGAATGGACTATGTCAAGTACTTTTTGAATTTTAAGTTAGAAATTTACTGGATAATCTGATTTTATCTGCCATCCGTCATGCATTATTAACGCAGCACAAAAGCGCCTATTAGAGTTGCTTTTTTTTTGCCACAGCCAAAAGTTGAATTATTAATCAAATCATCTCTATCCCTATAATTTACTACATTATGCTGACCATATGGAAATAGCATCCTTTTTTTGTATCTAATGCAAAGTAAATAGTATCTTTTCCGTCTAATCCATCATCTATAGAAGCAACAGGATAAAAAAGCACATGAGAACTTCCATAAATTTTATATATTAGGTTTAATTTACTCATTATATTATTTTAAAATATTTTATACATATTATTCTGATATTTTTGAGACAACTTTTAATATTAAATTAGCCTTATTTATATCAAAGAAATTATTACCTAAATCAGCTGTACCTTTTGCTTTCAACGCATACTTAATTGAGTCATTAATCGGAAGTTTTTTATTTAAGTTATTAATTAGATTAAACATATTTTGTTCATAAAAATCTTGCCCCATTTGGTCTTTAAAAACAGAGGCATTAAGCATATTAATCGCAATTCTGGGATCTACATCTCGATTTTCAATCACATCAAAGGCATCATTAAACATTGTCAAATTTATACGCTCATTTCCATATAAATCTTGTAAAACAGAAGCCTCTTTTATTTGCCTTACAGTATTAAAATCATGGCCTTTACATAGCTTTGAAATCATAAGATTTTTAGCTTGATCTGAAGGTACTTTTTTACCATAAATTTTTAATTCAGATGCTTTTTTTACTTTTTCTACAGGAATTTCAAAATCAGTTTTTAATAAAGCTGGGTATTTTTCATAAATATCAACATCAGGACAATAGTTAATATCAACAGCAGGAGAATCAATATTTCTAGGAGAAATATCTGTATCAGCAACAAATGATTTATTTTCAGAGAATTGACTGCCTTTTGCTGTATAGTAATCTTCTAAAATTGGACTATGAAAAACTGAATTAGAAGGCACAACATCGTTTTGATCATAAATCATGTATCCCCTTTTATCTACGTCTAAATTTCTATCAAAAAGTTCCTCATCTCGAAAGAAATTTGGCTCAAAAGTTTCTTCTAATTCAGCTCTGTCAGACTCATATAATGAATCTGACAACTCAAAGGACTCTGGAGACTGAAAATAATTATTTGAATAAACCTTAGATCTACTATTAGAGACATCATTATGCTTATACTGTAATTTAACACCAAAAAAATTTGTATTAAACCTAAATGATGAATTAGCTATACAAGTATTAATATTTGGCGCTTTCATATAATTCCTTTCTTAGTATGAAATTGTAATTATACAAAAAACAATAATAAAAATTTTTGCTTAAAATCATGTTAATTTAAAATCGCCATATTTTTTGATATGTTGAACTAACCCCCCATCATTAAGAAGTTTAATCATGACCGGCGGGAGTGGTTCAATAGGAATGATGGCACCATTTGTTAGGTCAGTTAAGATACCTTTTTCAACATCTAATTCAAGTTCATCACCTGCATTAATGCCATCAGTATCACATTCAATAGCGAGAAGACCTATATTAATAGCATTTCTGTAAAAAATTCTAGCAAAGGATTTCGCAATAACAGCACCCACACCTGCAATTTTAATAATTTGAGGGGCATGCTCTCTAGAGGAACCAAGACCAAAATTATTTCCTGCAACAACAAAATCACCCTTGTTCATTTTTGAAGCAAATTCAGGATCTGCATCCTCAAGAACATGCTTTGCAAACTCAGGTAAATTAGAACGTAAATGGAATAATCTGCCAGGAGCAATATGATCTGTCGAGATATTATCACCGAATTTAAATGCTTTTCCCTTCATAAAATCCTCTTTTCTATCTATTTTATATTTCTATTTTACTACAAAATAATAAATCTGTGCTATAATTAAGAAAAATGAAGATTTGAGGTAAATTTATGTATTTTAGTAGAAAATGTAAAATAACATTTATATGTCACGGGGCAACTATTTATTCAGATGAATTTAGATTTTCAGATGTAGAAAATTATCCACCAATCACTGAAAACGGATATGAAGAAATGACAAAAATATGTGATTATCTTAAAAAGCGTGCTGTAAAAAATGATAAAATATACTCTTCACCAGCAACAAGAGCACTGCAATCTGCAAAGATGGTATCAAAAGTTTACGGGAAGAAAGATTTCGAAATACTGGAAGACTTAAAACCAAGAAAATGCGGTAGTTTTAATGGTCTTACTTTTGAACAGGTCGAAGTAAAGTATCCAGATTTATTGAATCAGCTTATTGAAGAGCCAGATAAAAGAACTCCAGAAGATGCTGAATCCGTATCTGAATTCATTATAAGAGTTGGGAAAACCATAAATAGGGTTGTAGAAGACAATTTAGGCAGTCGTATTATCATAGTAACTCATCCTGATGTTATAAAAGCTGCAATATGTGATGCACTTGAAATTCCACATTCATCTCTTCAGCATATATACATTAAAACAGGAAGTGCGACACAAATAAGTTATTATGAAAGCTGGAAAAGTTTAGTTTACTCAGATTATACACCACTATAAGTCAATAATCTCTTGTTTTCTTTTATCAAAAATTCTTTACCTGGTTTTATATCAATAAAATCCCAAGGTAAAATTTTGTCATATAAATAATTTTCTAAAGCATAATAATCGGTATTTATGTTAAATTTTTTAGCAGCCGATTTAAAAGCACCAAGTTTTCCCCCTTTTTTATATACATCAATAAGGAAATCAGTTAAATTTCTATCACCTCTTGATAATACAGCTTGCCAGTAATCCCATTTAGCACTTGAAAAGGAAGCTTTAACGCCTAACTTATGAAGTTCTTTTTTTAGAAAATTTTCTTTTTCTTCTAATGATTTAGTATTTTCTCTGCCACACCACTGAAATGGAGTATTAGCCTTTGGTACGAACGTTGAAAAGCCAAAAGAAATATCAAATCCTTTGTATAAATTCTTAATTTTAGCCGCAAGCTTAACTATTTCAATTATATCATCTTCAGATTCAGTAGGGAGTCCAAGCATTCCATAGAACTTAAACCCTCTAAGTCCTTCTTTTGCGGCAATATCAACCGCATTAATAATCTGCTCTTCAGTAAGATTTTTATTTATAATCTTCCTTAAACGTTCACTACCTGCCTCTATAGCAAGAGTAATATTTTTTTGTCCTGTAGCTATTAATGTCTTCAATATTTTAGGAGTAATTGAATCTGTTCGTAAAGATGACACACTCATCTCGATTTTTTGACCACTTTCTACTTTAGAATATATATAATCACAAATTTTTTCAAATTGTGGATGCGCACTAAGTTGTGCACCCAAAAGTGCTATTTTATTAGTATATTTAATACCCAAATCCAAAGCATTAATTACGTCTTGATATGGCATAAACCTTAAAGGCAAATTTAAATATGATGCTAGGCAAAAACCACATCTATTAGAGCAGCCACGAGCAACTTCTAGAATAAAAGTATTATTAAAAAAAGCTGAATTACTTAATATTGGAGTATAAATACATTCCTCAAGCTTTTTAGTAAGCTTTTTTACAAATTTTTGTTCAACAGATGGAACATAAATACCATCGATTTTTGATAGATTATTTAAAATAATAGTTTTACTGCAAGATTTAAATTGTTTACATAAATCAACTATCTTAAGATTAACATCCTCGCCATCACCTATAATAATAAAATCAAAGAAATCAGCATAAGGCTCAGGATTTGCCGAAACAACAGGACCGCCAGCAAAAATTAAGGGGGTATTCTCAGGTCTATCAGCAGTTTTGATTGGAAAATTATACTTTTCAAGCATTGAAAAAATAGTTAAAAAATCCATATCAAAAGAAAATGAAAAGCCAATTAAATCTATCTCTTCAGGCCTTAGATTTGTTTTATCAGTATCTGAACATATTCTTTCAATGTTAATATCATCTAATTCATCTATACATTTAAACATCCATAAATACCCTAGCGAAGACAAAGAAAAAGCCTCACAGCCTGGAAAAGCCATCCACATATTTAAGAGAGCATTTTTATTTGTCTTTGGAAAATATAAATATCTATCAGCACGATTCATTTTCTAATCCTGAATTTTTCGATTCATTAATTGGAGCTAAATACAATTCATCTATTAATACACAAATAGTAGCTGCAATCGCTGGTGAAAGAATAACCCCCCAAAATCCTAGAAACTGATCAGCAAGAAATAGCGCCAAAAAAATCATCAACGGATGTAATTGCATAAATTTTCCAAATAATATTGGTCTTACAACATAATTTGACAATTGTTGAACAAGTAAAAATCCAGCAATTATAAGTACAACTTTAAGGAAGCCTAACGGATAAGCAACTAATAATATTACACCAAGAGCAATTGTAGGACCTAAAATAGGAATAATATCAAGAATACCGGTAATTAATCCTAATAAAAGTGCATAATCTACACCAAGTATCATAAGCACTACCATCATCATTATACCTACAGCAGCCATTGATATAATTTGAGCTCTAACGTAACCTCCAACCTTTGTACTAATAGTAGTAAGAATTGATGACGCTTTATCTTTCATTTTAGGTGGGAAAAATTCAATAAATTTTGTTTTTAAATACTCTTTGTCAACAAGTAAGTAATAAATAATCATCGTCAGTGCAACGACAATAATTGCTACCTGAAAAATTCCCATTGTGATTGACCAGGATTGAGTAACAATATTTTGTGCAACATTTTGGCTAGAATCAAATAAGTTATTGAAAGTCACTAAATCAGAAAGCTTATAACCAAAAATACTTTGAGATGTAATGTAATTAACTGCAGTCATAAATTTATGCGGCAAGGTCATCAAAAAAGTACTTATTTCTTTATATGCAATTAGTAAAATTGGAATAATAAGAGCAAATATAATAGAAACAGCTACAGTAACCGCAATACCAGCTGCAGCATTTCTTGTAAATTTTTTACCCTGTAATTTGATAACATAAGGATTTAATGCACAAGCGATTACATATGCTGCAAAAAATAGCATAATTATTCCTGTAATTTTGGGAATAATAAATAATAAGAAAAGAACTAAAATTAGAAATATAATATTTTTCCCAGTAAAATATTTTTTAAGCATCACATCTCCTTAATCAATTTATTTATTATATTTTATATAAAAATGAAAAAACATGCAATTATCATAAAAAATACCAGTAGTATAAAATAATTTGTAAAGAAATATTACAAGATATTTATATAAAAGCAATTATCACGAGAGTATATACTTTATATATTTAAGAGTAATAAACACGAAGGACGAGACATGGGTTTCTTAACCGGCGCATTTCTGAAAATGTATACAACACGAATGCGGATTCAGCTCCAACATCAGCTGACCACAATCACCATGCGTCAAAACCGTATCACTAAACAAATAGGTGATATGGAAAAGAAACTTACCCAAATGAAACAAGCTGCTACTATGGGTGTTAGTGCTAGTATGCAAATGCAGAATGCTGAAGCTGCAAGCATATTCCAGCAAGCATCTGCTAGCGGAGATACTAACGCAATGACACAAGCTAACGTACAATACCAAAATGCAATGGCTCTAAATGCTATGAATGCTCAAATGTCTAAGAGTATGATCGAGCAGCAATATGAACAAATGAGTGAAGCACAATTAGAACCATTAAAGAATATGGAAGAACAGCTAGCTATGGAAAAAGCAAACCTCGAGTCAAGAATCAAACTCATCGAAGGTCAAGAACAAGCTTCCAGAGAAATGGAAAAATCAAGTCAAAAAGACTTCGTTCCGGAATACACCGGAGGGGGTTAATAATCAAAAATATAAATTCAAAAAGGTTCGGTCACCACCGAACCTTTTTATTATAAATTATTTTTAATCATCAATCACAATTGCACCATTAGGGCAGTTTATTGCAGCATCTATACATGAATTCTCATTACCACAAACTTTATCTTGATTTGGTATGGCTGAGTTTTCCCATATATCAAAAACCTCAGGGCTTATTTTTGCGCAAGCTCCGCACCCTTTACAACGATTTGAAATACTTACAAACATAATATAAGTATTACGGATTATTATATTAATGCATTACACAAATGCGGTAATACACCAGGTCACTCATCATGAGATATAACTTGCGCACCCTGAGCTTCAACTGGCAAAGTTAAAATGTCAGCTTTTAAATTCAAATCATTCCAAGTTTCTCTAACTATTGATTTTATTCTATCAAGGTTATTTTTTTCTGAAATTATTAATATCGAAGGTCCTGCACCACTAAGCACACAACCTAAAACATTTTCCTCATGTTTAAGATTTTCTATAATTTTTTCTAATCCTGGAACTAATTTCATACGATAAGGCTGATGTAATTTATCTTTTAAGGCTAATTTCATTAGAGCAGTATCCTTTGTATTAACAGCCTGAATAAACATTCCCATCCTTTGTGCATTGAAAACTGCATCTTGCATTGGAACTTCTTTTGGCAATACAGAACGAGATATATCTGTTGCAAGCTCATATTCTGGAATACAAACGGTAATAGTCCACTCCTCTGGCCATTCAATTTTTCTATAGACGATACTACCATCATCCTCACTAGAAGTAATAGTGAGCCCACCTACAATTGCAGGAGTAACGTTATCAGGATGCCCTTCTACTTCAGTTGCTATAGATAAAAGAGCAGCTTCATCTGCTGGCCTGCCAAGTAATTCATTAGCAGCAATTAGACCACCTACTATAACGGAGGCACTGCTTCCTAAACCTCTTGCTACAGGAATTTGAGAATGTATATTAATCCTTAACTCACTAGGAGTCTGACCAATAGAATTATAGAGTAATTCTACAGCCTTATAAATTATGCTATTTTCATCCATTGGTATATGTTCTAAAGAAAATTCATTTGTAGCATCTTCATCTGCTATTACATTTATTTCTATCCCTGAACCAGGTAGAACAGTTTCTTCAATTGTAACCGTATTATAAATCGGCAAAGCCATCCCCAAACAATCAAATCCGGGGCCTAAATTGGCTGTAGTAGCCGGTACTTTTACGCTAACTTTCATATCTTCCTCATCAATAAATTTCTATAGTATTATAGCATAAACATAAAAAATAATACTAATATTGCAAATTATAACAAATTTGTTAAGCAGTCAAAACCTCTCTATAATTAGATTATGAGAGAAATTTATCCATACTTCACTAATGACTCCTCTGTAGGGCTATATTCTCCAGAGGATAATGACATTTATCATTCAACATATGGTGCCTTAACTGAAGCTTATGAAAAATTTATTTACCCAGCAAATTTGGAAGAATTTTTTATAAATAATTCTGAAATAAAAATTTTAGATATTTGTTTTGGAATCGGATACAACACAAAAAGTTTTTTAAATTTTCTATATAGCGCTCAGATATATACCAATAATAATACTACTAACAACAATTATATCGATAAGATATATACCGATAACTACAATACTATTAAAAACTTACATGAAGCTATAAAAAATAAAAAAATAAAAATTTTCATTAAGGCAATTGACACTGACAAAATTTTAGCAGGAATTTCTCCATTTATAATTTGTAACAAAAATAATTTACCTGATAATTATACATTACCATTTCAAAATGAAAAAATTCAAAAATTGTTAAATAAACCTATTAAAAATAAAATAAAATTTTATGAAGAAATAAATTTAATTTTGATGACAAAAATTCAAGAAAACTACCCAGAAATTATAAATAATTCAGAAATCTTCAAAATTCTTCGATCCAAAAAATATAATGAATATTTTGCAAAGAATTATGCCTTAATAAAAGCCTTTTATTACAGTATTGGGTATATTATCACCCCTCTAGAAAGATTAAATATGTTCTTACATAATATATATTATCAGTATGTATCAACAAGCTATAAAAAGGCTTTAAAATGGCTTAGATTTAATGATTTTACTTTTGAACTAAAAATAGATGACGCACGAAATGAATTATTAAATGATAATAATCTATATAATTTCATATTTTTAGATGCATTTACTCCTGCAAAATGTCCTTGTTTATGGACAATTGATTTTTTTAAATTATTATACAAGCATCTAGCTAATGATGGTATGGTGTTAACATACTCAAATTCTGCCTCAATTAGAAATGCATTAATAAATGCTGGATTTTTTGTCGGCAAAATTTATACACCTTCTTCAAATAAATTTATGGGAACAGTTGCAGTTAAAAATAAATCGCTTATAAAAAATGAGCTCTCAGAATACGATTTAAGCCTTATTAAAACCAAAGCTGGTATATTTTATCGTGATGAAAATTTAGATGCCCTTAACGACGAAATTATAATAAGACATAATAATGATATTAAAAACTCTGATTTAATATCAAGCTCCAAATTCATAAAAGAATATCGTAAACAACACGTCAAACTATAAAAACAACTCATATTTAAATCTACGCTAAAAATCCAGCTGATTTTTATATTAACAAATAACATACAAATTTTTAATAATAAATTAAAAGCAAAATATTATAGGTATATAGCTGTACGATATAACATTTTATATATATTTTTATAAATTTTTTCTTAACTAAATTTTATAAATTAGAGAGTTAGAAAATTATTTTATCAAATAGTTAATTTTGGTAAATTAAGTTTTAATAATAATTAATGATTTTGCAAAATAAAAAATAGAATTTATAATAAATGATTATGAACAAATACGATGTAATAATTATTGGTGGGGGGACAGCAGGTTGTGCTGCAGCTTATACAGCGGGGAAATTAGGATTAAAAACACTTTTGATAGAAAGAAAGGTGCATCTTGGTGGAACTATCACTTCTGGACTAGTAGTACCAGCTATGAAATGCGGAAACAATCAAATTAACACAGAATTTTACATTGATTTAATTGAAGAATTGAACAAATTAGGAGGCCAAGCAACCTATCAGGATAATCCCGGATGGTTTAACCCTGAATTAACAAAAATTGCTCTGGATAATCTAATGCTAAAAGCCAATGTAGAAGTGTTTTTTGATACCCATATACAAGATGTTTTACTTAAAAACAATAAGATTAAGAGCATTATAATCTCTAAAGAAATCTTATCAGTATATAACGATGAGATAGAAAATGCGAGAAACAAGTTATCGGTATCTATCGGAGCGAAATATGTAATTGATGCAACAGGTGATTGCGAAATTGGAAAAATGTGTGGTTGTAATTTTCTTGAAGAAAAGGGGGAACATCAGCCAGTAAGTTTAAGGTTTATGATGGGTGGTGTTGATGTCCCAAAATTTGCAAATTGGCTAAAGCAATTTGATAAAGACAGAACTGTTACCACAGTAGAAGACATTGATGGATTCATACATTTATCTACCGCATACACTTGGGATAAAGATAAAAAATGGGCTCTTGCACCTCTTTTCGATGATGCCGTAAAAAAAGGTATTCTAAAAGACCATGATAGGAACTATTTTCAAATATTTACAGTAGCTGGAATGCCGACTACTATTGCGTTTAACTGCCCAAGAATTGTAGATTATGCAAATAATCTTGAAGTTAAAAATATATCTAAAGCTTTACTCTTAGCAAGAAGAATCATATACAGACTAGCTAATTTTTGCAGAATTTATTTACCAGGTTTTGGAAATAGCTATATTTCAAACATTGCAGATATGCTTGGAATAAGGGTTTCCCGCAGAATAAAGGGGAAATATATCTATACCATAGAGGATGTAAAATCAGGTAAAAAATTTGAGCATCCAGTTGTTGTTTCAAATTATCCCATAGATATTCATTCTAAAAAACGCGGGAAATCAACACTACATAAAGTTCAAGATTATCAGCTTCCGCTGGAAAGCTTAATATCCGCTGATATAGATAATTTATTTGTAGCTGGTCGTTGTATTTCAGCTGATTTTATGTCACAGGGCGCTTTAAGAGTTCAAGCAAGCTGTTTTTCAATGGGTGAAGGACTTGCAAAATACCTTAAGACCTTATTTTAGAAATAAGAATTTGAGCAGCATTCAGCAAAGGGTCAATAGTCGTTGAAAATGGCGGCGCATAAGTCATATCATTTTTGTAGAATTCATCAACTGTTAATTTACCAATTAAAGCTGAGGTTATAGTATTTATTCTTTTATCAACATCACCAGAGCCAATTCCTTGAGCACCAAGCAGTAAGCCTGATTTTTTATCTGCAACTACTTTTAATGTAATATTATTTGCATCAGGCATATAACCAACTTTATCATATTTAGTAACAGTGGCACAAACTGGAGCAAAACCTAACTCATTTGCTTTATACTCGGTAATACCGGTCATTGACATTGTAAGGCCTAAACATCTTGTAACTGCAGAACCAAGAACACCCTCGAATAAGTCTTCAAAACCACAAGCATTAATAGCAGCACATCGGCCCTCTTTATTTGCATTAGAACCTAGTGGCACCCAAATTGGAGTATTAGTTATAAGCAGTTTTTCTTCAACACAATCACCGCAAGCATATATATCAGGAATATTAGTTTCCATTTTATTACTAACTTTTATAGCACCAGTTGCTCCTAATTCAATACCCGCATCTTTTGCAAGATCAACATTCGGAATTACTCCAGAACAAATACAAACTATATCTGCGGGAAATTCTTTCCCAGAATCAGTTTTTACAGTTTTAACGCCATTATTATCCCCAGAAAGCTCTACAACAGTTTCAGATGTTAAAATTTCAAATTTGTTTTCAGAAATTGAAAGAAGTTGTTCTTTGATAAGAGTTGAAATTTCTTGATCAAAAAGACTCATAATATTAGGACTTCTTTCAATTAAAATCGTTCTTACGTTTTGACGAACAAATGCTTCTAGCATTTCGATGCCTATATATCCACCCCCAATAATCACTGCATTTGAGGACTTCTCTAATTGATTTCTTATTGCAATTGCATCTTCAATTTTTCTTATAGTAAATACATTGCTTAAAGCGATATTCTTAATATTAGGGACAAAAGGCTTTGCTCCAGTTGCTATTATTAATTTGTCATAATCCTTTAAAAAAACTTTATGTTCTTTTTCAGATTCAACAAGCACCTGCTTAGCAAAAGGAATAATTTTAGTAACCTTATGCTCAAGATGAACAAATACATTATCCTTAGCAAATTCCTCTGGGGTTCTTACCAGAAGCATTCTATAGTCTTCAAAATTACCTTCAACATAATATGGAATACCACATGCAGAATAGGAAACATGAGTATCATCAGTATATAAATCTATTTCTGCATCAGGTAAAAGTCTTCTTGCCTTTGCAGCAGCCTTAGCCCCTGCTGCAACACCACCAATAATTACAATTTTCATAACATGGCTATACTATCAGATTTAAAAATTCAAAACATTCTCTTGCCGGCTAATTTATTCCAGAAGTAGCTAGAAAAGTTTCACGCATGAATTCACAATAACAATCAACATCATCTTTAAATTCATCCGCTTTATTAATCAATTCCTTAAGTTCAACAATAATTCTTTCTTTTTTCAATTCTTCATACATGATACACACTCTCCAATAAACATAAATTTATTGACGGAAAGCATGGAGTAAAACTTTAAACATTAAAAAAAACTCTTAACAAAGATTAATAATAAAAAACATTAGTCAATTTCATTATAAACAAGTTTTTTACGAAAAGCCCATTGGATAAGAGTTAATACAAGGATTATTACAAAAAGCACATAAGCAATTGCGCTTGCTTTGCCAATATTAAAATATTCAAAAGCATTTTTATAAATTGCATATACTAAAACATTTGTACTATCTAAAGGTCCGCCTTGAGTCATCAGATAAATTAAATCAAAGATTTGAAAAGAATTAATTGCACTAATTATAACAACAAAAAATATAGTAGGTGACAACAAAGGAATAGTAACATACCAGAAAATTTCTACAGAATTAGCACCATCAATTTTAGCGGCTTCAAACATACTTTCAGATATCGCACTAAGTGATGCTAAAAATATTATCATATTATAGCCAATAAGCTTCCAAACAGATACAATAATAAGTGCAGGCATTGCCCAATGAGGATCATACAGCCAATTAATATGCAGTTGCAAAACCTTATTTAATAACCCGATATTAGGATCAAATATCCATTCCCATACTATTCCGATAACAATCATAGGTGTTATGAACGGTAAAAAATAAGCAGTTTTGAAAAATTCAGCTCCTCTAATTTTAGAATTTAGTATAACAGCAAGTACAAGTGGAATAATTACACCAAATACCGAAGTTGACACCGCAAATACTATAGTATTAAAAAGAATTTTAAAAAATAATGGCTCTGTAAAAAGATTTCTATAATTATCAAGTCCGACAAACTTCATAGGATTAAGCAAATCCCATTTCATAAAACTTAATCCAAAAGAACATATGACTGGAATTATTATAAATATAAAAATTCCAATTATAGCAGGAAAAATAAAAAGAAAACCTGCATTTTTTTGATTATTTGAAATGTTTTGTAATAAATTTCTAAACATGTTCATGGTATGATAAAAGATATTATAGAATAAAAAGAGGCGAGAAGGACGATTATGAAAAAATATGAACACGCTTTTGGGAAAAATGATATTAGAGGTATTTACGGAGAAGATATAACTGAAGAATTATATAAATATACAGGTAGAGGATTAGTTGAGTATTTAAAAGCTAAATCCGGATTAACCCCATCAGATATGTGGATTACTGTATGTATGGATGCTAGAACACATTCTCCATCATTATCAGAAGCGCTAATTGAAGGACTTACCTCAACTGGTGCTAATGTAATTAATCTAGGACTAGCACCAACACCAATAGGATATTATTCAGAAGCTGTAGGTGTTCCAAAAGACCTAACTGATGGGAATAAAATTACAGCTTCCTGCATAATAACAGCAAGTCATAATCCAAAAGAATATAATGGTATGAAAATGACATACAACCGACAAACCCTTAATGAATCCCAAATTAAAGAAGTCAAAGAATTAACTTTTAAAGAATTTAATAAACCAGAACCTCAGATTGAATCTGGGAAAATAATTAAATACAATATTATTCCGAACTATATCAAAGATATGGAAGAAAGATTCGGACATATTGGTAAAGGTGTAAAAGTTGTAGTAGATAGCGCAAATGCTACTGGAGGTATAGTAGGGCCTGAGCTCTACAGAAAACTTGGCTGTGATGTAATAGAGTTATATTCTGAACCTGATGGAACTTTCCCTAATCATCATCCAAATCCTAGTGTAGAAAAAACTCTTGATGTACTAAAACTTACAGTAGTAAAAGAAAATGCTGACATAGGTATAGCCTATGATGGTGATAGTGACAGAATTGGTGTTATTGATAATAAAGGTAACTTCCTTACAGGGGACAAACTACTTTTAATTTATGCAATTGATTTAATTGATAAATACAAAAAAGAAGGTAAATGTCCTAAAGTAGTAAGTGAAGTTAAATGCTCACAAGTATTATATGATACCATTGATAATTATGGCGGTGAAGCAATAATGTGTAAAACTGGTCATGGTTATATAAAAGAAAAAATGAAAGAAACAGGAGCTGTTCTTGCAGGAGAAATGAGCGGTCATACATTTTTTAAAGATAGGTACTACGGATTTGATGATGCCATTTATGCAGGATGCCGCATAATAGAAATTATTGCTAAACAAAAAGTAAAAAATCCTAACTTTACAATTCAAGATATGCTTGAGCCATATAATAAAGTTTCATCATCTCCAGAAGTAAGGTTCCCTTGTCCAAATGAGCTTAAAAAGCTTGTTCTTGAAAAAGTAAAGTCATTTGTTGATGAAGATAAAAGTATATTTGGCGCAACAATAAAAGATATAATTACATTAGATGGAATGAGAATAGTCTTTGATGGCGGGTTTGCTTTGATTAGACAGAGTAATACTGAACCGGTATTTACACTAAGATTTGAAGCAAGAAATCAGACTGAATGTGATAAATTTCAAGCCTGCATGATAAATCTTTTGGAAATGGCACTAGAAGAAATAAAAGTTAAATAACTAATAATTAAATGAATATCTAAGAAAAATCCGCTTGTTTTATTGCATGGTATAAGACAGCGGTTTTTCTTATAATATATTATAGTTAAGTAAAATTAAGCTTCCTCTTGATTTAAAAATACTTTTATTATAAATTTAATATGTCAGAAAAGTTTAACCTGAATACGAATTCCATGTAGCTTTAATTAGCTTTATTTTGGCGTATTCAATTCATATAGAAATTATTACAACTAATTTATGAAAGGTAAAATCAATGGATTTAGAAAACAAAGAAGAAATTACAGTTGAAGAAGTAACAGCAGATGTATCAGAAGCTACTGCTGAAACTCCTGCTGAAACTGAAGAAAAACCTGCTAAAGGTAAAAAAGGTCGTGGTAGAAAACAGAAAATTGAAACATCTGAAGAAAAACCACAAAGTGAATGGACAGAAAGAGTTGTTCAAATCAGCCGCGTTACAAAAGTTGTAAAAGGTGGTAAAAAATTAAGCTTCAGGGCAATTGTCATTGTTGGAAACCAAAAAGGACAAGTAGGTGTTGGCTGTGCTAAGGCTTCAGAAGTTATCATTGCTATACAAAAAGCTATTGCTGACGGTAGAAAAAATCTTATCACAGTTCCTATTTTCAAAACTACAATCCCTCATCCTATTACAGGTAAATCAGGTGCTGGTGCTGTAATGTTAAGACCAGCTTCAGAAGGTACAGGTATCATTGCAGGTGGAGCTGTTCGTTCAGTACTTGAGCTTGCTGGTATTGGTAATATTTTATCAAAATCATTAGGTTCAAAATCACCACTTAATGCAGCTAATGCGACTATGGATGCTTTAAAAAGATTAACTCCATTTACAGAAGTAGCGAAAAGACGCGGTCTTACAATGGCAGAACTTTTAAATTAGTCACTGCTCTAATTGTTTTTAGAATTTGAATTACAATAATAAAAAGGAAAAATATTATGGCACAAAATAAACAAATTAAAATAAAACTAGTAAGAGGTTTAATCGGTGCTTCTGAGACTCAAAAAAGAGTTGTAAGAGGCTTAGGTCTTACTAAAAAAGATCAAGTTGTTGAACATTTCAACACACCTACTATCATGGGTATGGTTAATAAAGTATCACACCTTGTAGAAGTAGCAGAATAATTTATCAAAAGAAAGAGGAAATAAAATGGCAAATACAATAACATTAGAAGATTTAAGACCTGCTGAAGGTTCTACTCATAAATCTAAACGTGTAGGCAGAGGCCGTTCATCTGGTCATGGTAAAACTTCTTGTCGCGGTCACAATGGTGAAGGTCAACGTTCAGGAAGCGCAGCTAAAAGAGGTTTTGAAGGCGGTCAGATGCCAGCATATAGAAGATTACCTAAATTAAAAGGTTTCCAAATCATTAATAAACTTAACTATGCTGAAATAACAGTTACTAAATTAGAAAGATTAGGTATGAAAGATGTTTGTCTAGCATGCTTAAAAGAAGCTAAAAAAGTTCATCCAACTTGTGATGGCTTAAGAATTATTGGTAATGGTGATATTAAAACTGCAGTAAATGTTAAAGCTAACTACGTAACACCGTCAGCTAAAGCTAAAATTGAAGCTGCAGGCGGAAAGGTTGAGTTAGTATAATGGCACAAGGAATGAGAATGCCTTCTACCGATGATTTGATGTCAATGTGGCATGCTTCCGGTTTAAAGCAAAAAATCATATTTACTTTTATAATGATTGCAGCATTCAGATTTGGAGCTCAATTACCTTTATATGGTATAAACAATTCTGTGTTCAGCAACATTGCTCAAGGTAATAACATAATTGGATTTTTAGATTTATTTTCAGGCGGTGCACTTGGTAATGTATCTATATTTGCACTAGGTATAGGACCATTCATTACATCTTCAATCATAGTCCAGCTTATTTCTGTTGTAATTCCTTCATTAGAAAAATTACAAAAAGAAGAAGGTGAAGCAGGCAGAAGAAAATTATCACAGTACACACGTATATTTACTGTGGTTCTTGCAATATTCCAGTCATTGATATTCATGATGTTTATGCACCACTTACCTGGTGCTATCCAACCAAACGTGAATCATTTAATGTTCTACGTAAGTTCAATTACAGTACTTACTGCCGGAGCAATGCTTGTTATGTGGATTTCAGAACTTATAACTGAAAAAGGTATAGGAAATGGGGGTTCTTTAATCATTTTTATAGGTATTCTGTCAGGGATTCCGGTATATGCTTCTAGAACAGCTCAAATGGTATCTCATAGCACGCAATTACAATTAGGACTTTTAGCACTTCTTGCTATTTTCTTTTTAACAATGGTATTCATTGTTATAATGCAAGAAGCGGTTAGGAAAGTAATTATTGTTAATCCAAAACGTCAGGTGGGAAATAAAGTTTATGGTGGAATGAATTCATATATTCCATTCAAACTTAATCCAGGTGGTGTAATGCCAATAATCTTTGCAGTAGCTATTTTATTGTTTCCATCAACCGTATTAAGCCTTGTGGGACAAGCTAATTTTAAATCAGTTGCTGCAAAAGATGCTGTAATGAATCTTGCTCATTGGTTAAGTCCAGATGGCATTGTTTACTATATTATGTATTTCTTACTAATTGTTGCATTGACTTTCTTTTATGCATCAATTATGCCAAATATGCAGCCAAAAGACATTGCGACAAACCTTAAGAAATATGGCTCTTCAATTCCAGGAATTAAGCCGGGTAAACCAACCGCTGATGCATTGGATAAGATATTAACTAAAACAACATTTATCGGAGCTATGGGACTTGGTATCATTGCGCTTGTACCATCTTTTGCAAGTTATCTAACTAATATTAAAACTTTGCAAGGTATTGGAGCTACATCATTAATAATCATGGTCGGTGTTGCTCTTGATTTGATAAATCAAGTAAGAACCCATCTTTTAGCAAGAAACTATGAATCTTTCTTAAAAGAATAACCATAAATTTATTAATAAACGACATTAAAAAGCGGTCTTATAAATAAGATCGCTTTTTAACTATTATTGAATTTAATAGATTTTTATTTAACTTTAAAATTGTAATCCTTTTGGATAAAAATTTATAAACAAAAATTACATATTTATGGCAATGAATTAGAAGAATTAAGGGATTAGTATTATTATGTAAATCCTCAACTCTTCTGATTGCTCAGTATTTGCCCCGCCGGTTTTGGACGGGGCTTTTCTTTGTTAAATGTTTGCAATATTACATTAAATATAATATAATTGAACTATAAATATATTAGAAAGGGTTTAAAATGAGAGAATTACTGGAAAAAGGTCAAAGAGTTATAATGGTTCCTGCAGATTTTAAATTTGCTAACAAAGGTACAATTACGGATGTAACCCCTCAAGGTTTCAGTTTAGAATTAGACTATAATCCCGATGGAATTTTAAAAAGTAATTATTGTGAATTTTACTTAGAAACAAAAAATGGAACTCTTTACTTTGATTCCTATGCCAAATCAATTGAAGGTAATACTCTTTTAATTGCAAACCCTGCAAAACATAAATTTTTACAAAGAAGACGTTTTACTCGTATAAAATTTATAAAAGATATTGATTTATTTACTGATAGCGTAAATCACAAAATTTCTACTCTTGATATTTCTGCAGGCGGTATGAAATTTAGGACTGCCGAAAATGTAAATATTGAGTCTGAATATAAAGTTACCTTACCTCTTTCAGAAGAAATGCATGTAACCTGCAAATACATTCCAATAAGAATTGAAAAAGGTGATGACAATAAATACACACATTCTGGACGTTTTGCATTTTTTGATAATAAAGACAAAATGACATTGATTCAGTATTGCGCAAAAAGAAGCATAGAAATAAAAAATAAATAACCATGAGTTTAATAAATTTATTAAGAAAAACCTCACGAAATAAGCTATTCACAACTCCATCACACGCCCAAAAATTTTTTATATTTCATAAGTTGAGGAATCTTTACAAATTAGATATTTCAGAAACAGAAACTCATAATCCTCAAGAGGCACTTTTAAAAGCTCAATATAGAGCTTCAAAAATTTATGGGGTAAAATCTACATCTTTTTTATTAAATGGCTCTACCAGCGGTATAATAGCTTCAGTATTGGCATGTGTAAATCCTAGTGATAAAGTTCTTTTATGGAGAAATGCCCATCCTTGTCATGCAAATGCGGTAAAATTAGCTGGTGCTACCCCTATATATTATGAACTTGATATAGACAAAGAATTTGGAGTCCCGCTAGAAACAAAACCTGAAGTTATCGAAAGTTATCTAATAAATAACAAAATTAAGGCTGTCATAATAACATCGCCATCTTATGAAGGAATTGTTTCTGAGATAGAATTAATTAAAACAATATGTAATAAATATGACGCATATTTAATAGTAGATGAAGCTCATGGAGCATTATATCCGTTTTCAGAAAATCTTCCAAAAAGTGCAGTACAAATTGCAGACTTTACAGTTCAATCTTTGCATAAAACAGCTGGAGGGCTCAATTCCACAGCATTACTTCACTGCAATTGCGATATAGATGTATCTAAGGCTTTGAGTATTATAAATACGACGTCTCCATCATATCCATTGCTTGCATCAATTGAAGCTAATATCAATTATATTAACTCTAAAAAAGGACGGGGGGAAATTGAAAAGATTATTTCTCAAATTAAGACTTTAAAGCTAAACTGCAATAATTGTAAATTTTATGGAGATGATATTACAAAAATTCTAGTTAAACATAAAAACTATAGTGGATATGACTTGTCTAAAATATTATTTGAAAAATATAATATTGAGGATGAAAAAACAAATAAAAAATCAACAATGCTTTTATGTGGAATTGGAACTTCAATAAAAAAAATTAATCAGTTATTTTTTGCACTTAACAACATTAAATAATTGTTAAAAATTGTAAAACTTAAGTGATACATTTTAAAGATTTAACCCCAAATAGCCGTATTCCATAGTAAGAATATGTTACGATAATATATTTTGGAAAGGAAAACATCGTAAACTATGGGATTGGCAGCATCACAAGCTAGATTATTATCAATCACATCTCGTATGGCTGACAACGAGTTGAGATCTCAGATGATAAATAATGCTAAAATGCGCCTTACTGCAGAAAGTTCTCAAGTCAGTGAGGAGTACGTTGATGCCTTAAATAGAACCCAGCTTATGATGAAGAATTATAACACTGCCGGAGAGTCACAATATCAGACATTAACATTTAATAATTTAACAGCTTATAGTGCCTACAATAATCAGTATGGAATTAAAAATAAAGGTGGAGAACTTCTAGTTTCAGAATCAGATGCAGCAAAATTTGAAGAAGCCTTTAAAGAAGCTAAATTAGATGAATCAATTCTTGAAGGTGATACCGAAGGACTTAATGCAAAAGCCTTAGAAGAGTTTTTAAAATCATATGGGTTGGAAAAATCTACAACTTACTTTGAAAATCAGGATGTATTCACAATTGATCCAAATATTCAAAAAATGTTTGAAGGCGATATGATTTATAATACAGATGGAACCAGAGTATCTGGAATCCATTACGGATATGAATTATCTAAAACATCAACTGAATATGGTATATATCTTGAATTATTAAATGATTATACCAAAACAAGCGATGCTTACACTAATGCGACAATAAAAGAAATGCAAGATACTGTATTTAACACAACAAGTGGAGGGCAAACCTATAAAGAATGGTATAATAAAATGGCCCAGTTTGATGCTGTTTTAAATATAGTAAGTGATGAAGATGGCAATGAACATATAGACACTCCAGCTGATGCAGTAAACCAAGCAACACAGCTTAAAAATGCAATGCAAGAAGTCTACAATGCAATAAAAAGTCATTTAAAAAAATCCGAAGAAGGTGGAGATGGAACATTTGCAACTGCAATGGAAGAATACCTCTCTATGCCAGGTATAGGCTTAACTCAGTATGATGAAATTGGTGTAGCACAAAATCGTGTTCCACTTGGTACTGTCGTACTAACTCACCCTGTAACAGGAGAGCCTTGTAAGTGGATAGTATATGATGAATCACTTCTAGAAAGTCTTGATCAAGAATCATTAGACTCAAATGGTTTACCTCCTCTAGACACAGTTATTACAGGAGATTACTTAGATGGAACCTATACAGAAGTAATTTCATCAACTGTAACTGACGTAGATTATGTAGAATCAGTAATCGCAATGTATGAATACTTCCAAACAAATGTTATGTCTGCACTAAAAAGAGAAGACTTCTCTGCTGGTACAGAAGCACAACAAGCAAAAAGTGAATACTACGCCGCTGCTAAAAAACTATCAATGTTTATATTCGGACAAGATGTTGGCTCAGATTTTTATGACAAACTTGATGATATGGAATGGTGTGCTGGCAAACAAGTCTGGGATGAAACAACAGAGATGTGGGGTACCCTATTCCCAACTACAGCACTTGATCCTAGTGAGGGCGGGGTAGTTGTTACCGATGAATCCCAATGGGTAGATGTACCTTTGCAAATAAAGAATCCTGATGGCACAGTTACAACAATAAATACAAAATATCAACCAAACTTCCAAGCAATTTTAGACGTATATTTATGCGATAAAATGATGGAAGAATATGGAGTACCAAAATATACCTGGATTGATGTTAATAATCCTAATGAAAATGCAGATGCAAAAGCTCAATGGTACACAAATTTATTTGAAAGAATGCTCGAAGGTGGATATAAAGCTATTGAAAACGGCTTAGCATCAAGCTCTGAATGGCTTCAATTTGCATTTGAAAGTGGCTTAGTATCTATGGAACAGGTAAATGACGACAATAATTGGATTTCGACAATGTATACAAACTGTAGCGATATAACAGAGTCTTCAATTGAAATTGACATTACAAAAGCTGAAGCTGAATATAACAAAGCTATGAAGAAAATTGAAGTTAAAGATAAACGCTACGATTTAGAATTAAAAAATATAGATACTGAACACCAATCACTACAAACCGAATATGATTCTATAAAATCGGTCATAGATAAAAATGTTGAACGAAACTTTAAGTATTTCAATGCATAAAGAAAATCTTTATACGATATAAAGATTATGTAAGGAAATCAAAGTTCATAGTTATTTTGAATTATAATAATAACATAGGTTAGAAAAATAATTGGAGATAATTATGGAAACAGTTAATGAAATTCTTACAAAGTTAGAAAATGCAGATAATACAACTAAAAATGAACTTGAAAATAAATTAGTAGAGCAAGGTAAAGAAGTGCTTCCACAACTTGTTGATGAGTTGCAAGTTATTAAAGGTATTAAAAGAGGAGTTGTAGCTATGACTTTGATAAGAATTGGTGATGCTTCTATTAAATATCTTGAAAAAGCAGCTCAAGCAAATAAAGACTTTGAATGGGTGGCTGAATACTTAATAAGAGAAATTAAAGGTGAAATAGCAGCTTAATAAAACTATTTTATGTACATAAAAAAAGTCTGCTTTAATAGCAGGCTTTTTTTATGCTAAAATATATTTTGTGGAAAAGTTTAAACCTATTTTATTTTATATAACATTATTACTATTAATATCAGCAATATGCATAAATGCTTCTAATTATGATTATGACTTATGGGCAAGATTAATTGCAGGAATGGGAGTTATTGATGGAGGTCACGTTTTAAAACAAGATTTTTTATCTTATACTCCAACTCATATTTGGTATGACCATGAGTACGGTTCCGGTATTATATTTTATTTACTGCTCAAATTATTCGGGCCATACAGCCTAATCATATTTGAAATAATTTTGTACTTTGGAATATTTTTTATAATAACAAAAGTTATAAAACTAAGAAATCCGAATATAGATATATACAACTTATTATTTTACCTTTTCCCAATAATGGCACTTGGCGAAAACTTCAATAACCCAATAAGATGCCATCTTTTTAGCTTCCTGCTTTTTACTGTATTTATTTATATTCTTGAACTATCTAGAAAAGGGGTTAATAAGCTACTATTTCTTATACCATTCCTTATAATATTATGGAATAATTTACATGGTGGAGTTATAGCTGGAATTGGCTTGCTTTGCATGTATATTATAGGTGAAATTTTAAATAAGAAACCCTTCAAAAAATACATTATTGCACTTACATTATCAATACCAGCACTTATAATAAATCCTTGGGGATATAATTATATAAAATTTCTATTAATGGCAAATACAATGAAACGTCCGGATGTTGCTGAATGGTGGGGATTATTTTCAAAATTTCATTTATTCAAGCAAATTCCATTCAAAATTTTCATGGCAATACTTTTAACCACAGAAATAGCTGCATTTTTTAAGTCAAAATCCTGTAAAAACATAAATGAATGGTACATAAAATTAGATAAAACAAAAGCTATTGTTCTAATAGGAACATTATATCTAGCAATTTTACATGTAAAATTGTTGCCATTTTTTGTAATAGCAGGAACATGTTTTGTATATGAAGATCTTTGTAAATTATATGAAAACATTAAAATTCCAAAATGGATAGATACAATAGTATATACAGTATTCTTTTTTATTATTACACTTTCATTCCTAAGCAAGGATATCTCAATACCACTAAATACTCAAGCATACCCAGTAAAAGAACTTGAGTTTATAAAAATCAATAATATAAAAGGGAAACTGCTAATAAATTTTGGATTGGGAAGTTATGCTTCATATAAACTATATCCACAAAATTTAATATTTATGGATGGACGTTATGAAGAAGTATATTACGAAGGCATGGTACCCCTACTCAAGAAATTTTATCTTGTAAATCCTTATTGGAATGAAGTACTTGAAAAATTTCCTCCTGATTTAATGGTAATTGAAAAATACTATCCAATATATGAGGTGTTGAGTAAATCTAAAACATGGTGTAAAATTTATGAAGGAGAATTATTTGCAGTATTTGTAAAAGAAAAAGACAAAAAAAACAAATATAAAATACCATCAAATGATATTGAATATTACAAAAAAACACTATTTGAGACATCAATAAAATTTAATAAAGAGTAATAAAGTTATGGAAAACAAATCTTTTAAATATACCTGCCTATTTGGAGGCGGAGCAATCAGAGGAGCTGCATATTGCGGGACGGCAAAAGCTATGGAAGAATTAGGAATTAATCCTAATACAATTGCTGGCTCTTCTGTTGGATCTATTATCGCAGCTCTAATTGCAATAGGTTATTCAGCTGAGGAACTACGCGACATCTTTATGCAGGTCAATTTTGAACTATTCAGTGATATACAATTTGGGTTTGGCCCTCAATTTGCATTAAGCAAAGGGGAAGTTTTTTTAGATTGGATAAGAGATTTAATTGAAAAAAAATATTATGGAAATTCATATAAAAAAGGGACACATAAAGCCGTTACCTTTTCTGATATCAACAAAAATCTAGTTATTATTACTACTGATTTATCAAGTTTTCATTGCAAAGAGTTTTCCAAACAAGAAACACCTGATTTTGAAATTGCTACAGCTGTTAGAATTTCATGCAGTATGCCCGGCTTAATGAAACCGATTGAATATAATAATAGAGTACTTGTTGATGGGGATTTACAAAAAGGTTCACCAATGTGGAAATTATCGAAAAATCTTCAACCAGATAACGAAAGAATACTTGAATTTCGTTTAGAAGGTGATTTTGAAGGTAATGATAAAAATACTATTGAATATATAAATTCTTTATATAGTTATGCTACCTCAATTGCCACTGAATTTATAATAAGCATTTATAATGAAAAAGATAAGTATGACTATATCGTAATTAATACTGGAGATGTAAATATTGTAGATTTTAATATGCCTAAAGACAAAAGAGCTAATCTAATGGAAATTGGTTATTCTCAGACAATAGATTACTTCAAAAATCTACTGCCCGCTAAAAAAAATAAACTAGCTAAAATATATTCAGAATTATCTAAAAAATTGGTAAAAATTAAAAGAAATATAACAACAAATAATATACCTAAAGCAAAAAATATTCTAGGAGATATTTTTGTATATATATGTGACTATGTAAATATTATTGATGCAAAAGATTATTTGAAATTAAAAGAATTCAAAGAAATTTTTGCTAGTAATATTGCATACCCGCCTTTATTTGGTAAAACAAAATTAAAAAATACAAACCTAGTTCTAGCAATTCTTGAGCAAACACAACAACAAATTTCTGAAAAAGAAGAAGAATTGACTTCATACGTACAAAATAATGTTTGACAATAAATTATGTTTTGCGTAAAATAAAAAATGTGGTTGAAAATTAAATAAGCCCTGGTGGCGGAATCGGTAGACGCGTTGGACTTAAAATCCAATTGGGTGAATAACTCAGTGCCAGTTCAAGTCTGGCCCAGGGCAGATAATAAAAACTTCCTAGATGGAAGTTTTTATTTTTGCATAAATATTAAGAATTGTAACTGGCAAAATTCATTATTTCTCAAGACTTTTAATAATTTAATAAAAAAATTAGCAATTTTTTAGAGTATTTAAACTTTATATATGTAGTATATATAAAGAGGACATATTATGGGATTTAGCCTAAATAACTTAAGCAATTCACTACTAAAAATGGGTAACAGCTTTTTGCAGATGGGAACATTCTATGCTACAACAAAAGCTATTAATCATGGCAGCTGTGGCGGTTCAGTTTTTAATGGATGTTTTGGTACAGGGGGCTGCTACAGTGGATACTATGGTAATGCAGGCGGTTTTTATGGAGGTAGTATCTACACTGGAGGTTACGGACTAGGACAAATTGCAGCCGATCAATACATGTTAGGTCAAGCCTATGGACAAGGTGCAGCATTATACCAGCAAATTTCAATGCTTAATTCTGCTACTCCAATGATGGCAAACCCTATGATGACATATCCTGGAATGGTAACAACCCAAGCAACTCTAAATCAAAATATAGAAAAAACCAAAAATCCAACTGCTGATAAAGTGGATAGCGAGCAAAATACAAAATTAGCTGAAGTTTTTGAGCAAAACATAAAAGATAAAAAAGATACCAGATTTGTTGCAAGTGACTGGAAAGATTTACCAGAAGGCGCTGAAAAGAATGGAATGCACATGGAATATTCTGATAATTTCGGAAAGTCATATATTATGCACATGGATAAAACTGCTGGAAACTCTGATGGAGAAATTACGCTTGAGGAATTTAAAGCTTATAATATTAAAACAGATATAGGAGAAAATGCATCAGATGATATGAAAGCTTTAGCAAATAAAAGTTCAGAAGTAATCTTCAATAAGTTAGACCAAAATGGCGATGGAAAAATTGACTGGAAAGAAATGTCCTCAATGTTCACGGTATATGATTCCCTAACTGATGGTAAATATGATGGGGTCATAACAAATGAAGAACTAGAAAAAGGAAACTCAATGCTATTAAAAGGCAATGATACTACAATAGATGAAAAACTGCGAAGTGCATATGATGATTTATATGGAAACGACTAAGATATAAACGGCATAATACCAGACCAATCAAAAGGTTTGGTATTTGCATATTGAAGGAGTTTTTTTGAATCAAGCATTTTCATTTTTGAAAAAGCTAAATCGTAATCATCATCACCTTTCATCGTTAAAATTGGGACTAATGCATCATATGCAAGCTTAGTAACTTTTACATCATAATTTATAGCAAGAGTTTTTATACCTAATTTTAAAGCAATAAGAACTGCATGAAAACGCATAGCTATCATATATTCCAAATGTGAGATTTTAAAAATAAAGTCATTTTTTGAAAGTGAATGAATAATTTCAGTATTAACCTCTGGATTCATAGCTTTCAATATTTTTTCAAATTTCAAACAAATTTTATAGTCTATTGATTTTTGGAAAGCGTAAATTTCTATTTTCTTATTTGGAAACTCTTTTAAAATTTGCTCAGCTAAACGATTTAATAAAATATCGCTCATAGTTTTATAATCACGAAGCTGTACTCCAATAGTGCCCTCAGAAACTCCTGGAGTAAGTTCTAGTGAGAATACAGGATCATTTACTAATGTTGCATTTACTCCCCAACTTTTCAACAATTCAAGACTTTTATCATCTCTAACTGAAACAAAATCAGCTTTTAATAAAATTTTTTTAACAATATCAATAGATTTTTCACGCTTTAATGGGCCAATACCTTGAGCAAATATAATAACTTTTTTTTTCATAGCTTCAGCAAGCCAAATAACTGTAGAATAATATAAAAGGCTCTTAAAACTTGTAGCATCTTGTAAAAGGCTGCCTCCGCCTGATATCAGAACATCTGAACGCGAAATAGCTAAAAAAACTTGTAAAAAACTAAAGTTTTTAACACTAAACACTTGGTAGAAATGTGACGTTTTATCGGGATTTTTCGAAATAACTGCAACATTATTTCCAAGAGACTTTAGTTTATCAACAATTACGCCTAGAATTGCATCATCACCAAAATTATCATAACCATAGTACCCTGAAATTATAACACTTTTAGACATTAGAACCCGCAACCTCCACGCATAATTGAATATACTTCATCTTTATATGGAATAGATTTAATAGCTCCAATTTCTTGAGCTTGCAATCCAGCCACAATACTTGCTAATTTAACTGCTTCTACATGATTACATCCATGCGTTATTGCATGCATAAAGCCCCCATTAAAAGCATCACCGCAACAAGTTGTATCTATTGTATCTTTTGTAAAAAACTCTGAAAAGAAGATATTTCCATTATAACCTGTATAATAACCACCTTTAAGACTTGATTTTATTACAATAGTACTTACACCCATATCCCAAAGTTTTTTAATGATATTTTCTGCAGATTCTAATTCTAAAATACAATTGGAATCATATTTATCATTCATAAATAAAATGTCAACATTAGAAATAATTTTATTAAAACTTTCTCTAGCATTTTCTTTTGTTGTACATAAAATTGAATAATTGGGGTCAAATGCTGTAGTAATATTGTTTTTCTTAGCTATTTCAAAAGCTTTTAATACTGCTTCCTCAGCAGACATAGACAAAGACATAGTGGTACCTGTAGAATACAATATCTTAGAATTAGAAATATACTCTTCTGAAATATCCTCAATAGACAATTTAGAGGGAGCTATTCTTTTTCTATAATAAACAATTTCTTTACTTCTATCTAATGGTCTTGTAATAAAATAAAAGCCATTTTGCTCATTCGCTAATCTTACTTGAGAGATATCAAGCCCTTCAGCTTGCCAAGAATCTAATAAAAATTCTTTGAAGGCATCATTACCGACCTTAGTTATAAAACCAGCCTTAGAACCTAATCTAAGCGCAGAAATTGCAGTAGCTAAAGCATCTCCTCCATAATATTTGTACATACAATCAGTACTCGAAAGACAAGCATTACTAGATAATTCTATTAAACATTCCCCAATAGTAATAATATCAAGTTTTTCTTCCATGTTATCCTTTCAAATCCACAAGAAGTGTTTTGGCACGTTTTGAAATTTCAGAATAAGAGTAGCCTTCAAACAAATCCCTTCCGACTCCGACAGCTAAAGCTCCTGCATCAATATAAGAATGAACTTCTGATAATTTTACATTTCCTTGAGGTAAAAGCTTTAAAAAAGGCATTGGTCTCAATATATCCTCTACATATAATGCCCCGCCAAGCGCAGCAGAAGGATAAAGTTTTATGAGAGGGACTCTTGCTTTCCAAACTTTATAAGCTTCATTAGGAGTAGAAGCTCCTGCTATAAGAGGGATTTGCTTATCTTTAGAAATTTTTACAAGATTCATATGAAAAATAGGAGAAGATAAGATTGCAGCACCAACACTAAGAGCTGACATCGCCTGGAGAGAAGTGATGATACCACCTGCACATACACTTATATTTTTAGATACCTCTGCAATAGCTTCATATATATCAAGATTTTCAACATTTATTTCAACGACTTTAATTCCAGCATCTAATAAAGCATTGACAGTATCTATTACCTCCTGAGGCTTTGTATTTCTAATTATCGGCAAAACTTTTTGTTCTGCAAGTAAACTGATTAAATTTTCTTTCATAGTCTATCCTTTTTTCAAAATTTATTATATCATAAAATGTAGGATTGGGAATTTGTGAAACATGAAGAAATTTAAATCAAAACTATTTTTTATAAAATCATTCTTTTTACATTTATTTTTATCAATTATTGTAATATTTCTCTCATGGCAGTTTATAGAACCGAGTGCATATAACTTTATGATAAAAAATTTTTCAGCAACAAAAAGCGGTTCTGATAATATTTCAGTGATAGTAATCGATGACAAATCAATAGCATATCATCGCTGGCCTTGGCCAAGAGAGTATTATGCAAAAATAATGGAATTCCTTAATGATTATGCAAAACCTGAAATTATCGGATATGATGCAATATTAACATCACTTGATAAAGAAAACCCAAAATCAGATGAATACTTTTTTAAAACTGTAAAAAGAATTGATAACCTTGTAACTGGTTTCAGTCCACTCCAACAGCCTTATGAAAATGAACAAGATGGAGCTTTATATGATAAAAATTTTAAAAATAAATTTGGTGTTAATATTATAAAAAATTGTAATCTATACGATTTTGGGAAATACCAAAGCATATCGAAATTTCCACAGCAATACTTTGATGCGGTAAAGAATGTAGGTTCAGTAAATATATCACAAAATGCAAATGGATATTTAACTTATATGGATCAAGTAGTATCTGTAAATGGTGTTTATTATCCTTCATTAAGTTTAAGAATGTATATGCTTCTAAATAAAGCTGATAGTCTTACAATTATCCCAGATGGGGTATATGTTGAAAAAACAGGTTTAATAATTCCAACAGTATCTAATTCAAAAGGATTACAAAGTTTAATAAAATACTACAGAGTTAATGATTCAGATTCTTATACACATAAAAAATATTCAGCAATTGATGTAATTCAGTCATTAGAAGCAATTAAAAAGGGAGAACTTCCTGCTATTAGTCCATCTGAATTTACAGGCAAAATTGTATTTGTAGGAGCAAATGCCAAAGCTGCAGCACTAGGGCTTGAAGATGCACTGCCAACGCCTATTTTACAAAAGCATCCTGGAGTAGATATCCAGGCTACAAATCTTGATAATCTTTTAACTGGAGATTTTATTAAACAAACATCAATATTATTTGACCTTATAATATTATTTACAATTACTATTTTAAGCTTCATTATAATAAGTAAATTTTCATACTTTGCATCATTATTTTTATTAATATTACTTGCAGCATTTTATATGATATTTTGTATTGTATGCTATCAAGCAGGGATTGCAGTAAATGTGCTTACGCCAATAGCAATAGAACTTTTAACTACAGTATTTGGATACTCATATAGATTCCTGCTAGAGGGGAAAAATAAAGAAAAAATAAAACAAGCAATGGGTAAATACCTCTCACAAGATATTATGAAAAATGTAGTACAAAACATTGACGATATAAAACTTGGCGGTAAACGTGCAAATGTAACGGTTTTGTTTGCTGATATTCGAGGATTTACGAGTATGAGTGAAAAAATGACTGCAGAAGAAGTATCTGTTATTTTAAACGAATATTTTACAGAAATTGAACCTATTATAACAAAATACAATGGAGTAATAAATAAATTTATAGGTGATGCTGTAATGGCAATTTTTGGAGAACCTATTCAGGATATAAATCATCCAATTAATGCTGTAAAATGTGCAAATGACATGCTGAAAAAAGTCAATCAGCTTCAAGATAAATGGCTTTTTGAAGGGAAACCGAAAATCGAAATTGGGATTGGAATAAATACAGGTGAAGCCTTTGTTGGAAATATTGGTTCTGAAAAACGACTTGAATATACAGTTATAGGGGACACTGTTAACCTAGCAAGCAGAATAGAAAGTTATAATAAAGTATATCGAACAAACTTTTTAATAAGCAGTTCAACATATTCATATGTTAGTGCAATTGCCGATGTAATTAAAATAAGTGAAGTCCAAATTCGAGGCAAAGCCAAGAAAATGGATATTTATGAAGTATTACGACTAAGCTGAGTAAACACCATATGATAGAAAATCTTGACCAAATAAAATTAGCGATTGAAGTTGAAGAAAAATACCGTTACATAGACATTAGAGGCAAAAATCAAACATTTTCTTCATTTATAAAAAATGAAGCAAAAAAGATATATAAAACTTCTGGTAAAAACCCTCGCTGGCAAGTTATAGCAGAGACTTTCGAACATTACCCTTTTGCATCGTTCAATGAAAGAAGACGCTCAATAGAACATTTGATAAAAGCTATAAAATCAGAACTTCAGACAAATAATACAATTAATGCAGATTCAAAAACTCATCATAAGGATATTCTAAAAAATCCAAATGAAGTAGATGTAATGTACGTAAAAGGAGTAGGTCCAAAACTTGCATATAAATTAAATAAACTTGGTATTTATACTGCAAATGATTTGATGTGCTATTTTCCCAAAAGACATGTCGATTACTCCTCAAGAACATTAATAAAAAATTTAAAAGAAGGTGAGAACACAACTGTATTCGGATATATAAAATCAGTTTCCGCGTTTAATACAAAAAATAATTTATCAGTGGTAAAGGTAACGGTTGCAGATGAAACTGGGAGATTAGAACTTAGTTTTTTTAATGCAAAGTCAAATAGATATACACTTGAAAGAACAAAATCACAATTTCCGCAAAATGCTGGAATAATGATTTCTGGAACAGCAAAGGTAAATAAGTATAACCAAAAACTAACAATAGACAAACCATCATACTCAATAATGACAGGAGAATTTTTAGAATCAGGAAGTCTACATCTTGGAAGAATTGTCCCTATATATCCAGTATGTGAAGATTTGAACATAAAAACCCTTAGAAATGCCATAAATAATGCTCTTGAAGTTTATAAGGACTATATCGTAAATATAATACCTGATACAATAAAAGAAAGATTAGGACTTTTAGACAAAAAAATTGCAGTACAGCAAATACATTTTCCAGAAAATATGGAAATGTTAGAAAGAGCAAGATTCAGTCTTGTATTTGAAGAATTATTTTTAGTTCAACTTAAGCTTGTACGACTAAGAGATGAAAACAATTCCCATTCAGCTCTAGCCTTAAAAATACAAACAAATGGACTCGTACAAAAATTTATAAAAAGTCTTCCCTTTGAATTGACTGGAGGACAAAAAAAAGCTATTAATGAAATCCTAAATGACCTTAACTCTGAAAAGCCAATGGCAAGACTTTTGCAAGGAGATGTAGGCAGTGGGAAAACAGTTGTAGCTTGTATTATGTTACTTGCAGGAGTCGAAAATGGCTATCAAGGTGCATTAATGGCACCAACTGAAATTCTTGCTCAACAACATTATAATAACCTAATTCAGTGGCTTACACCGCTTGGATTAAGTGTTGGACTATTCTTAGGTTCTCAAGGGAAAAAAGTACGTGAAAAATTTCAAAAAGACCTGCTTAATGGACAAATGAATATAGCAGTCGGAACACATGCTCTCATTCAAGATAATATTGAATTTAACAATCTTGGAGCAATTGTAGTTGATGAACAGCATAGATTTGGGGTAAAACAAAGGAATATTCTTCGGAAAAAATCACAAAACCCCCAAATGCTTACAATGACAGCCACTCCAATTCCAAGAACCCTTGCAATGACAGTACATGGAGATTTAGATTTAACAATAATTGATGAACTACCTAAAGGTCGATTACCTATAAAAACTTCCCTAACGAGTTCACATAAAGGGGTATATGAACTTATTAAACAGCAAATAGAGGCTGGTAGACAAGCATACGTTGTCTATCCTCTCATTGAAGAAAGTGAAACCCTGTCCGCCAAAGCTGCTACTAAAGAAGCCGAGCATCTACAAAATGAAATATTTCCACAATTTAAAATTGGATTACTTCACGGGAAACTAAAAAATGATGAAAAAGAACAAGTTATGAAAGATTTTAAAAATAAAAAATATGACATACTTGTCTCAACTACCGTTGTAGAAGTAGGAGTAGATGTACCGAATGCAACAGTTATAGTTATAGAAAATGCAGAAAGATTCGGATTATCGCAACTTCATCAATTAAGAGGTCGTGTAGGGAGAAGTGCACTTCAATCATACTGCATCCTTGTGTCAGGGACAAAATCTCAAGAAACCAAAGAACGACTTAATATTATGACACAAACTAATGATGGATTTGTAATTGCTGAAAAAGATTTGCAAATACGTGGTCCCGGAGAATTTTTAGGCACAAGACAAAGTGGATTACCTGACCTAATAATATCTGATATAGTTAAAGATGCAAAAATTCTTGAAATAGCAAGAATGGAAGCCCTAGATTTCATAAAAACCAATAATATTGAAAATTACCCACTGCTAAAAAAAGTTACCTCTTTACAGATGTTTGGAGGCTTGGACATCTAGTTTAAAGAGTAATAAAAATGGGAATAATAAGAGTATAATGAATTAGATTGTTAATTTTTGTAAATATAATTTATTAAAAAAAAGCAATTATTTTAGCAATATATACTTTTTATATATAAGAGTATAAAGAATGAGGTAAAACTATGAATCGTATGTATCATGGCCCACTAGGCGGATATAGACCAAATCCTTGGCGAGGTTTCAGCTGGGGCAGCAAACATACAACCTATATTCAAAACAATTTCTTCGGAAGTCCTAGACCAATGGGATTTGGTGGAGGCTTCTACTTTGGAGGCTTAGGCGGTTATAGACCTGTTAATTACAACTGCAACTGCAATTCTGGATTCGGAAGTTTCGGGAAATGGATGCTTGGAATTGGAATTGGCTCCACATTCTTAGGAGGTATATTAAATGCTTTCGGAATTGGCGGAGGAAGTTCAAACAACAATTATACAACCGTAATTGATGATAAATCAACAACTTCAAGCAGTACAAGCTCAACTAGAAGAGAAACTACTAGAAGGAGCAACACTGAAATATCAAGTACGACTATTCAAGATCAATTAGACAGAATGCAAAAAGAACTTGATGATTTACAAAAAGAACTTGCAAAAAGAAATGATGATGATGATAATAAATCTAATGATGAAATTGAACAAAACAACAATAGAAATGTGAATCAAAACAGACAAATAGGCTCTGATTCTGATAATGACTCAGATATTGATATTGATAATGATATCGATATGGATGCAGATTCAGACTCTGATAGTTCTACAACATCTGATTCTGGTGTTAATGGAACAAATAGAAACAGACAAAATGCTAATACGCAAAATGTTGATAATGATAATGACAATGACAGTGATATGGATGATGAATTAACATTAACAGCAGGAGCTCGCCCTATTACAATAACATCAGCAGCAAAAGCAAATGATTACAAAGTCACTAAAGGTGATACCTGGTATCACATTGCTCAAGGAATGTACTTAGGTCCGAATGGTAACAAGCTTTCAAACGATGAAATCAAGGCAATTTATACAGCACTAAGAGCCCAATATGTTGATGGCGGACACGTTGAAAATGGTAAAGTTCTTGATAAGAATAACAATCCTGTAAATGTAAGCAATATGGATTTACCAGTTGGAAATCTTAAACTACCAGATTCAATTACTATAAATGGAAAGACATATAATTACAATTCAAAAGGAAGTGTTACAAAAGTAAATTACACACCAGGAAATGTTACAAAAGCAGGAACATACAACGCTAGACAAACAATTGATAATAAATGGATCGCTACAATAAATGGTCAAGATTTTGGAACTACAAAATATAACTCAAAGCAAGAAGCAATTGAAGCTGCTGAAGCTTTCATTGAAGAAGAACTATCAAGCAATGAAAACAAAGCAATCACAGAATAAGATCAGGCGTCACTTTGACGCCTTTTTTATTAATATTAATGTAAAGAATTGTAAAGTCTTTTCACATAATTAAGCAATTTTAAATAGAACATATACTTTATATATATATAAGAGAGTAAAACTATGGAGAGAGCATATGGTTTACATGCAGCCTAGAGCAAATTTAAGTTCAGTCGGACGTCAACCGTTTCGTCCAGGACAATGGATGGGATTTAGAGGCGTAAGTAAAAATACTACTTATGTACAAAATAACTTTTTTGGTGGCGCATACGGTGGATACTATGACAGCGCATTAAACTATAATACTAGCAGCTGCTGTGATGGCGGTGGCATGAGCAAAGGTATGAAATGGCTAATGGGTTTAGGGGTTGGTACAACCTTGCTCGGAGGCATCTTATCCCTATTTAAAAAAGATAAAAATGAAGAAGCCGGTGGTCCTCCAGTAACTCCACAAACTGATAGTGACAGAATGAAATCACTAGAAGAAGAAATTAATAAACTAAAAAGACAATTACAGGAAACTCCAAGTACAACACCTACACCAGAAACTGATCCTACAATTGCAACGACAAGACAAGAAGATGTACATGAGCAACAACCAGTTTATGCACCTGAACCAGAACCTGAACCTGAAAGCGAAAATCTATATAAAGATTTTGGAGTAAATGGACTTGTCTGCAGAGATGCAAGTGGTAAAACAAGAAATATTACAGGAGCTGCAGGACAGGTAACAATAACTAAAGCTGGAACAGCAGGTGGTCCACCTCAAGAATTCACAATTACAGATACCACTGAAAACGCAAATGGTAACACATACACATATAAGTTAACTGGAACAACAGCAGATGGAAAACCTATTTATAGCTGTATTTCTAAAAACGGACAAGCTATAAGCAGCGGAAATGAATACACATATGAAAATGGCGAACTTGTTCAATATGAAGGCAGCGGTTATGGCAAAGGATTGAAAACTGATGCGGAATTAAGTAGCGCATCAACAGCAAGTACAGCCTCCACTGCAACAGTAAGTTCACAAACTAGCACTCAAAGCACTCAAAATTCACAAAATCAAGATCCGATAGATACAATAAGGAATACAGTTAGTACAAATAAAATGTTGAGTCCTGAGAGAAAAATGGAAATTACAGATTTAGCAGAACAAATTCAAAACTCTAATTTAGATGACACAACAAAATCTAACTTACTATCCAAATTAGACAACATGTCACATGGAATGACACTAGCTAATGATGCAGTATTCATAAATACTAAAACAACAATAGAATCAACACTAAATAAAGCAAAGACAAATGCATCATTACCAGAAGATGCTAAAAATTGGAACAAATCACATCCAGACCAACAAGTTTCAGTAACAACAGTTAATGGTAAAACTCAATACTCAACAACAGCAAAAATACAAACAAAATTTGGAATACAAAAACATACCGTAAATGGCTCAAGTATTGAAGACTTAGGCAGACAAATTGCAGAATTAAAGAAAAAAGCGGCAGCAGCAGATAGTAGACCAGTCGGAAGCTCATATAACGGATATGCAGACTTAGGAAAAGCAATGCAATAAAAATAAAATAGAAAAAACTCCCTTGAGGGAGTTTTTCTTTGAGTAAAAAAAATGTAACAAACAACTTCTTTAGTGTTGGCAATGATAAAAAAAAGTTGTATAATTAATTTACGGATTATATTATATCTACCAGCAAATGAAAGAGGTGTTTATTATGGAAGATTTAAAGGTTGTTATTGGTTCAGACCATGGCGGATTTCATTATAAAGAAAAGGTTATAGAATATTTAAAATCAAGAAATATCCCATTTGTAGATGTTGGAACACATACAAGAGAAGCATGTGACTACCCAGATATTGCAAAAGCAGTTTGTGAAAGAGTAATAAGCGGAAAATCAAATAGAGGAATCCTTATTTGCGGAACAGGAATCGGTATGTCAATTGCTGCAAATAAAGTACATGGTATAAGAGCTGCTTTATGTGGTGATACATATTCTGCAAGAGTTTCAAGAGCTCATAATAACGCAAATATTCTTTGTCTAGGAGAAAGAGTTATCGGAGAACACCTAGCACTTGATATTGTTGACATTTGGTTAAAAACAGGCTTTGAAGGCGGTCGTCACAAACGAAGAGTTGATTTAATTGAATAAATAAGAAGTTCCCGCTATTGATGACGGGAACTTTTTTTGATATAATTGTTCATAGTAAAGGAAACATTATGATAAAGGAAATTGATTCACATAAACTTGCTTGTATTATTGCGGGGACATTAGATGATAAATTAGGTAAAGAAATTGCTATACTTAATATCAGTCATGTATCATCCCTTGCTGACTATTTTGTTATAGTAACAGGTGATTCAACGCCTCAGGTAAAATCCTTAATGGAAAGTGTTAAAGATAAAATAAAAGAGTTATTTGAAAGACTACCTAACAGAACAGAAAATGATTTACGTAACCGATGGAATCTTTTAGATTATGGAGATGTAGTAGTCCATATTCTTCATCGAGATGAGCGGAATACTTATGCTATTGAAAAGTTCTGGAATAACGCATTCAGCATCCCTGAAAATGAATGGAAAGAAATAGCAAAGGAATATTCTATTTATAATAAATAGTTTTGCTAATATTTAGACTTTACATATTGCAATAATTTTACAAATAAAAAATAAAAGGTTATAATAAAATTTATGGAAAATATGGAAATAAATAAACAGGAAATAGAAAAACAAATTAACGAAACAGTTTTGGAAATGGCTAAAGATCCAAAAAATACTGAAATTTACCATAAATTGTCTCGTCTATACCTACAAATTCAGGATTATGATAAAGTTATGTCAGTATTAGACAGCATACTATCAATTAATCCTAATGATGTACAAGCACTAGTTGGTATGGGAACAATGTGGTTTTATGAAAAGGATTTCAGAAAATCACTGTCATATTACAATAGAGCCCTAGAAATTAATCCTAAAAATTACTTAATTTATTATAATATAGGAAATGTTTTTGCGGAATGGAAAAACTTTCCAAAAGCTTTATTTTATTATAATAGAGCTATTGATTTAAATTCATTTAATCCTGAAATTTATAATGCAATTGCTCTTTTATATTACGACAATGAAGATTACATTGAATCAAAAGCATACTATGAAAAAGCCCTTTCACTTGATCCTGAGAATTTAACTGCACTTGTTGATATGGGTAATGTTTGTTTCAAATTATTTGACTATGAAAGAGCTCTAGATTTATACAAAAGAGTATTTGCATTAAACATAGATAATAAAGTCGTCGCAATTTGTATTGGTAATACATATACACTAATGCAAAAAAGAGAAGAAGCATATTCTTATTTTGAAAAAGCACTAACTATGGAAGGAGATAACTATAGAGCTTATATATGCTATGCGATTTCACTTTCTGAATTTGGCGAATATGATATGGCTATTGAAATGTATAAACGAGCTATTGAAATATTCCCAAAAGAGCCAAACGCATATGAGCTTCTTGGAAACCTATATACCAATCTAAACAGACTAGATGATGCTATGGCTGAATATAAAAAGATTTTAAGATTTTCTCCTAATAATGCTGAGACTTATATGTTACTAGGTAATGCTCATTACCTTCAGGGTGATATAGAAAAAGCTATTGCATCATATCGTTCATCAATTAAAATTGAACCTGATAATGACGAACATAAGTTAGTCTATTTCCAAGTACTTGATGAATATATAGATAGAAAACGTAAAGGTGATGTAGGACAGGAAGCATAATGGATTCTTATTATAATAAAGAAAACCCCTATATGATAGAAAGAATTGTTGCTTCACTAACATATCCAACAATGGGCATGATTGGGTTTATATGGCTAATTCTTGGCTTGATAACTAAATCTCACCCTAGAGCATTCACGTTATATCACATATATCAATCAATATTTATTTCAATAGCTTATGTTGTTTTATCCTTATTAATAGGGGTTATTGTAAATATCTTAGGCTACATTCCACTAATTAATAAACTTGTCGCGCAAATAATATTTTGGACAAATGCTCCAGTATTTTTTGGCTACTCCATAATACAGACAATTATATATGCAATACTTATTTATCTTGCAGTGTTTGCATTTATGGGTAGATACAGTTATTTCCCTTTTGTGTCTGAAATCATTAAAGAAAACCTTAGATAATAATTATAACTTTTTAGACAAAACTACAGCATTAGAAATAGGAATTCCGCCATAAACTTGAGGTTTATTAACAACCTTACCGCTGACATACATAACGGTAGACCCCCCGCCATCAAGATTCATTGCACCGACACAACCAATAGATTTCATAAAATTTGCAAGTTCCATTAATGTCATACCAATAGAACTGCCTTCTCTACCATCAACAGCCACAAGGATTAAATTGTTATCTTTAGTATAACCAATTGCACTGCGTGGATTTCTTCCTCCGATAGCACCGAGTTTTTGAGCAGTCATATCTACAAAAACTTCACCATTTTTTACAAGATATGGGCCACCACTTATAATATGTTTAACATCATTCCATTCCGGAGTAGTATTAACATTAAAGTGAACTTTTTTATCTTTCAAAAGCGGTTGGAGTAAACTTTTTGGTCCAGATATAACATAACCATTAGCTGGGATAGTAATAGGATTAGCTGATGCTTTTGTAATAATATTATCCTCAACTAATAGCCCCATACCATATTTGGGTGCGTATGGAGAAGTTTTTCCCCACTCTGGAGTATAAACTATGACGTGAGTAGAAAGCATTCTAGGCTGATTAATATTATCAACCTTTATATTTACTCCAGAACCTTTTAAAGATGCATTCAACTGTACTCTAGCTAGGTCAAAATGAGTTTTTCCTCCATTTTCAAATACACCAAGAGCTACTCTATCATAAATGGGACCCGTATACATTTTCTTATCAATCATTAGAGTACCAAGCGGAACACCCGTTTGCGGTTTAAAATAAGTACCATTAATAGCAACTATTGAATTGGTATTTTTAGCGATTGTTGTAATAGTTTTTCGACTTTTTAAATTATTAGAAGCAGAAGAAAGAGCCGGTTTTAATTCAAATCCGTCAGCTAATTTTAAATCCATCTCAACAACATTAATTCTGACAGGTCTTCCATTATAGTATTTTGTAAGTTTTATATGTTTTACCCCACTGCTTACAGTACTAATTAGTGAATTAGGATATTTTTTCTTAATCATTTCATCAAAATTTTTCTCTCTAGTTTCCATTGAAAATTCATTTAAAAAATGTTCTTTAATTTGTCCAGTATCAATCATCAAAGTAGGAACAGGAGCCTGAGCTATTTGTAAATCATCTGCAAATATTGGAGAATGAAAAATGAGACTTTGAGAAAATACCAATATTCCAATAATCGAAGCCGAAACTGCATACTGGATTAATTTTCTGAATTCTGGCATGTCAAATAGCGTATCCATAACGTCACCTCATAACTTTAAAGTAACCGGATACCTTTTTGATTAAAGAGTGGGGCGGGGAATAACACTCATCAGAAACCTGCTTTTTGCCCGATTGAAAGTGTCTTTACATAACCATAAAGTTTTTTCAAAGGAGTCAAACCTTTTTACAGGGACTTCCTACTACTATTGTAACATAAATTTACAAACACTTCAAGTCCCCTGACAGTCAGGGTTTTACAAAACTAAATAATGATAAATTTACACTTAATCTGGCTTTACCATGGATAATCCTCCTTAAACTGCCAATCATCATAAACAAATAAGGTAAAACACCATTCCGGAGTTCCGTTTGTATAACGGAAATTTTTGCATCTCTCAATAGCATAATCCCTGTCCACAGTGTCTTTACTATATATATCACTTATCCATGGGACTGATAATTTAGCAAACTGACGATTCCCTGTATAGAGAACACCTACATCAAACACATCACGTCCTAACCTGTTGGGTAATTTTTCACAGTTCAAATCCGCACTTAATATAACGTACTGATTATTACTGGCAAGTGTTATGCAGGTACCGTCAGATAATCTGAAGAAACTTCCCCTGGATATAGAATTATTATCATACCCGACATCCTGTCCGTTGAAATTTGTAACTTTATACAAATTAACACCCTTTTCATTTACTTTAGAAGTTTTTAAATAGGGTAAATAATACTTTTTTAAAAAATCTTCGTTACTAATTACTCGATTACTGTTTTCATCAACTATAGGGTAATCCCAATTAGAAACATCTCCATAATCTTTTTGTGCACGTAATTGAGCATTGGAGAGCATTGAATACAACCTTTTTAATTGATTTGCTGCCACTACTTTCTGATACTTTGCTGTCAGCAAAGGCAGGGTCATTGCTGCGACAATTCCAATAATTCCCAGTGTTATCAATACTTCGGCAAGGGTAAAAGCGAAATTTGGCTTAAAGTTCGATGTCCCCCCCCCCCGAAATCCGCTCTACAATTACATTTTGCATAATTTCTCCTTTCTTTTTAATCAATATCAACAGGTTCTCTCTGAATTTTATCTATTGCCTCGCGTGCAGTAAAGACAAGCGCCTCAGGAACATTTGATATTGTTGTAAACTGACGCAGCACATCAACTACACGCTTAAATGATCTTACTATATCGCCTTCCCCGATGTCAAGCTGCTCGGTAATTGTTTCCCACTCAGCCCCTTCAACCCAGAGTTCAATTAACGAACTAAAATAAGGATTTATATATAAAGGAGCATCAACAGAATAAGAATTTTGCACTCTCTCAATTTTTCTTCGAATATTTTTAATAAGATTTAATGTTTTTCTGACAGGTTCAGATATAGGCATATAAGGTATATCAATTCTTAAATCTTCCGTAGTAATTGCACAAATAACAGCTGCTAACTGTGATGGAGTTAAGTTTTCTAAAACATTTGAAAATATAATTTCTGCAATAAACAATTCATTTTCAGAACGAATCTGAGAAGTTGTAATACCTTTTTCAGTAGGATAATCATCTTTTAAATATCCGAAATCTTGTAATACTGACCTATGAGCTAAAAACTTGTTCCAAAAAATATCACGCTGGCGTTCAATTTCTTTTTGAAGTTTTTTCTGTTTTATATTAATTCTTTCTATGATTTCAATACTTTTAGAATGCTTTTTATATAATTTACAATTATCACAAGCGAAACAGTGCATTTTTTCAAGCATAGCTTTAGTATCTTTTCCAAACTGGACGGCCTCCGGCGGGAGCGGTCTGTTTTTGGCACGCTCCTGCTTGCAGATTTTTTTATAAGTCTGTCTGTTCTGCACATAAATATGACGGATTTTATCATATTCAAAAAGCTGCTCGTCGGTATACTTAAAAGGGCAAACAAAACTTCTTTCTTTAGCTTCATTTTCAAGTGCCACCTGCATATCAAACAGCGGTTTTAAACGAGAACCTGACGAAAAATATCCGAAACTTTTTAAAATAAGTTCTTTTGCCTCCTCTAGACTAAAACGCTGCAGCAAATTTAAAACCATTGAATAACTTGGAGAAAATCTGCTTTCCAGAGGATTTGCCCCGCTCAACACCAGTTCTGCAACTTCTTCCGGAGATTCAAACGGAGAACCTACAATAGTAACATAACCAACTTCATCCATTCCGCGCCTGCCCGCACGTCCTGACATTTGCAGAAATTCACTTGCTGTAAGCATTCTGTGTCCGCTGTCGGTGCGTTTGCTGGTTGAACGGATAACTGTTGAGCGTGCCGGCATATTTATTCCGGCAGCAAGAGTTTCCGTAGCAAATACAACTTTTATAAGCCCCTTTTGAAACAATTTTTCGACAAGAATTTTCCAGGCAGGCAACAGCCCTGCATGGTGAGATGCCACTCCGCACAATAGATAATCAATATGTTTGTTATTATACAAATGCGGATTTTCTGCGATATATTCATCAATAAACTGCTTAATCTGAGCCTTCTCGCCTTTTGTGACAAGTTCCAGAGAAGCACATTTTTCCATCTGCTCATCACACTTTTTCCTCGAAAAAGTAAAGTAAATCGCAGGAAGCATATCCTGATTAAAAAGATTTCTCACAACATCTTTTACATAAGAGCGCTGTTTTTTGCGGTTATGACCAAAATACTTTTTCTCCGGCCTAATCTTTTTGTTAAGCTGTCCGCTCGGAGTTAAAAGCGGAAGCAACTTGTCCGGCTGAGAACTATCAAAATAGAAAAATTTCAAAGGTACAGGCCTGAAATCAGTATCGACAAGTTCTGTCTTTGAATGAACCGTATTAATCCATGAAGTAAGTTCGTCAGCATTTGCAACAGTGGCAGAAAGTGCAATTATTTGGACATTCGTAGGACAATAGATTATACTTTCTTCCCAGACAGTTCCTCGCTGCTCATCGTTCATATAATGAACTTCATCAAGCACTACATATCTGACATCCTTCATGTTATCAGCAACAGCACCAAAATTAGTGCCATATAGCATATTACGAAATACTTCAGTCGTCATAACAACAATCTGAGCATTCCTATTTATTGAAGTGTCACCTGTAAGAAGACCAACTTTATCTGAGCCATATTTTTCTGAAAAATCGTAATATTTCTGGTTAGAAAGTGCCTTTAAAGGAGTAGTATAAAAAATTCTTGTCTCATGCTGAATCGCTCTATGAATAGCATGCTGAGCAATCACCGTTTTTCCAGCACCAGTAGGCGCACATACAACTACACTTTTCCCATTATCTATATATTCACATGCTTCTTTTTGAAAATCATCAAGTTCAAACGGGAACTCGTACATTGATACTCCTCATTAAAAGCTAATCTATATTTATATTATGCCACAAATAACAAATTTTAACTAAATAGTTAAAGTTCTTTATATAATCTTCTTTCAATTTCTGGTGAAATGTAAGCAGCAGTAATTAAAGTCATTGGAATAGCATATAAAAAACAAAACCTTCCAATAGGTTCCTTGTAATAACTCCACATGAATAAACCTAAAAACACAAATAAAAGCTGCCTTACTAAGTTAATTATACAAAACCCGCTGATAGAAAAATCTTCAACAGAAAACTTATATCTAAAGTGCAAATCAATAATCTTAGTCCATATAATAAAAATTGCATACCAAAAATAAACAAGAGTTCCAAAATACAAAACAGGAAGCCCAATAAACAATTTTAGAAAAAAAGGAATATTAAAATAAAAATATCGGCTTATTAGAATAATTTTACATATAAAAACAAATATATGATGGAAAAAGCCATCTTTATATGTAAATGGCTCTTCCAACATCTTCAATAATTTATCAATATCTATTGACATAAAAATAAAACCTATATTTTATCAAAACCAGTATATTTTCTAAGAATATCTGGAATAATAATAGTACCATCTTCTTGCTGGTAATTTTCAACTATAGCTGCGAAAGTTCTGCCAACAGCCAAACCTGAACCGTTGATTGTATGAACAAATTGAACTTTTCCAGTTTCTTTATCTCTATATCTAATATTAGCTCTTCTAGCTTGATAATCACCATAATTAGAGCAGCTGGAAATTTCTTTATAAGTTCCATAAGAAGGCATCCAAACTTCTAAATCCCAGCATTTATTAGCGGAGAATCCAATATCAGCAGTACAAAGAGCTTCTCTACGATATGGTAACTCTAAGAGTTGAAGCATTTTTTCAGCATCTTCTGTCAATTTCTCATGCTCTTCCCTGCTGGTTTGAGGAGTACAAAGTTTAACTAACTCAACCTTATTAAACTGGTGAACTCGAATCAATCCTCTGGTATCTTTGCCAGCTGAACCTGCCTCACGTCTAAAACATGGCGTGTAAGCTGTCATATATTTAGGCAAATCATCTTCAGAAAGGATTTCCCCAGCATATATATTAGTAACTGGAACTTCAGCTGTTGGAATTAAGTATAAATCTTCATCAACACATTTATACATATCCTCTGCAAACTTAGGCAACTGTCCAGTACCAGTCATAGTAGCAGCATTCGCCATAAATGGAGGTAAAATTTCTTCATACCCCTGTTCGCCACAGTGATAATCCAAGAAAAAGTTTATAATTGCACGTTCTAATTTAGCACCTTTACCTCTATATAAAGTAAAACGACTTTGAGAAAGCTTTACCCCTCTTTCAAAATCTACAAGCCCTTTTTCTTCACACAAATCCCAATGTGCTTTAAATTCAAAATCAAACTTTCTAGGCTCACCCCACTTATACACTTCTACATTATCATCTTCAGAAGCACCTATTGGAGTAGTTTCATCTGGAATGTTAGGAATATGTAAAAGTAAATCTCTTTGTTTTGCATCTAATGCAGCCTGCTTTTCTTCTAATTCTTTAATATCATCACCGATTTTTTTTACCTCAGCTTGAATAGAATCTGTATTTTCACCTTTTTTCTTTAATTCACCTATCATTTGTGAATCTTTTTTTCGTTTTGCCCTTAATTCATCTGCTGAAGTCTGTATTTTACGTCTTTCTTCATCAATCTTAATAACATCATCTACAGATAATTCTGGATTTCTTCGTTTTAAAAGTTCATTAATTTTTTCAGGATTTTCCCGAATTAGTTTTATATCAAGCATCTCAGTCCTCTTTCTTATACTACATAAGCATAAATATTGTAAATTAAATACAAGTAATAATCAAGATTTAAATAGGACACAAACATAAATCTATAGATTTATTGCAAAATTTTTAAAATAATAGGATAATAACATTGAGGGTGTGTGTCATGAAATTATTCAAACAACTTGCAGAAAAACTAAATAGTAAAAATAAAAAAAATTCAAATATTGGAATGATAAAACCTATTGATGTTAATTTCGATTTATCCAAGAATGAATTTCTTGAAAGCTTATCCAGGCATGCTCTAAAACTTTACGAAAAGCAATGTGATATTAAAAATTTTTCAAAACTAGTTTTGTCTAATCCTGAAAACACTTCTCATAATGAGATAGTTGATGAATTATTAAAAAAAGGAATAGTAGACCCATTAGAAGATGAAAAACTTGAACAACTTGCTAACAATTCCAAATTATTAAAAGACTTAGGGCTAATAGAATAAATTTAAATAAAAAAACTGTCAAGTATAATTGACAGTTTTTTTAGACAAAATTACAAATTTTCAATTATTGCATCTCTAAATTTTTCCGTAGTAGCATCACCACCAACGTCAACAGTTCTAATACCACTTTTAAGAGTTTTATATAAGGCTTTTTCAATTTTGTCAGCATAATTATACTCTTCAATATACCGGAGCATTTCTACTGCTGATAATAACAATGCAGTAGGATTAGCCTTGTTCTGACCTTTTATATCAGGTGCAGACCCGTGTACAGGCTCAAATACCGCGCAATACTCCCCAATATTCGCCCCTTGAGCAACACCAAGTCCACCTATTAATCCAGCAGTTAAGTCTGAAACAATATCACCATATAGATTTGGCAAAACGAGTACATCAAATTGCGAAGGATCCTGAACTAACTGCATACACAAATTATCAACTAAAATTTCTCTCTGTTTAATTCTTGGAAAATCTTGAGCTACTTTTCTATAACATTCTAGGAATAATCCATCTGAAAGCTTGCAGATATTAGCTTTTGTAACTACACAAACTTCTTTACGCTTATGCTTAAGAGCATATTCAAAAGCATAACGACAAATCCTTTCAGAAGCTTTTCGCGTAATAATTTTTATACTCTCTGCAGAATTTTCATCAATTCTATGTTCAACACCTGCATATAAATCTTCAGTATTTTCTCTGACCACAACAATATCGACATCACTAAATTTTGTTTTAATATTTGGAAGATTCTTACAAGGTCTAACATTAGCATACAAATCGAGTGCTTTTCTCAACTGAACATTAACAGATCTAAAACCAGTTCCAATAGGAGTAGTAACAGGAGCTTTTAAAGCAACTTTATTAACTTTAATAGACTCTAATACTCTTGGCGGAAGGGGAGTACCCTCTTCGGATACAACATCCGCACCGGCTGTTTGAATATCCCAGTTAATTTTCAAACCACTTGCTGCAATAATTTTAATAACTGCATCTGAAATTTCTGGGCCAATCCCATCTCCATTAACCAATGTTATTGTTCTCATTTTTCTTACTCCTAACTATATGCAAGTATCTTTTAAATTCTTTATAAAACCCACATTTTTTTACAATTAAATTTTCCTCAAGGAAGACATCACCTTGTACTAATGCACTTAATAAAGGACAGTTTACATCTTTAATATAATTTTCACAAGTTACACAAATATCGTCATCCTCAATAAAAATTTTTGAATTACTACAATACATATAAGTATTATATGATTTTTTTAGTATTTTGTAAATATATAGTAAAATATTACAAAATGTAACATACGATAAATTTAAAGCAATTTTTTTACAATAAAAAACTTTATATATGTAAGGTAGGTAAAAGTTAGTTTTAATAGGTTAAGGAAGTAGGTTATGGCTATAAGTATTAGCGCATCAAGCTTTAATAACGCTTGGAACTACATAAGACGAGCTGCAAAAATAGCACCTGATTTTATTGTAGGAACAGGTAACGAAGCATTTTCTAAGACTTTAACAAACTCTTTTAGAGGTGTAAAAGGTATTGATGGAAAACGTACAGGAGGATTGTACTTTAAAAACTTCTGGACACAACTCAAAAATGCAGTAAAAGCATCTGAAAAGCATAATGCAAGTGTAAGACGACTTCATGGTGGATTTTGGAAAGATATGTGGTATCAACTAAAAACCACACCAAAATTAATCGGCAAGAGCTGGAAAGTTGGAGCAAAAGCTGCCACTACAGCAGGGAAAAACAGTTTCATTGGTGGACTTAAAGGTTCATTAGGTGCAATTGGCAAGAGATTACCTCTATTAGGTGGCGTTCTTATGCTTGCGGCCGAAGTTAAGAATATTAACGGCGGAATGAAGGAAGGTGGGCTTCTTGGCGGAGCTAAAGAGGCTGGAAAATCCATAGCAAGAGTTGGTACCGGTATGGTTGGAATGGCAATAGGTACAGCTTTAATTCCAGTACCCGTGGTAGGAAGTATCATTGGCTATATGGCTGGTGATTGGCTAGCAAAACTGGTCGTTGGTAAAAACTATACAGAAAGGCAGGCTGAAGCTGAAGCAGCTGCGAATGCAGCAAAACAGGTCTATTCATCCTATAATTCTTCGCAAGCAAGCGGTAATAACTTTGATACAGGATCAACAAACCCATTTGTAAAAGATTCAATAAATCCTTTTACAACAGGAGCAGCAATGTCACCAGAAGAAATCATGAAATTACAGATGTTATTACAATCAGGCTATGGCTTAAATAATGATTTTTTAGGTCAAACAATTTCATATAAAAACTAGGGTTAAGGGTAGCAGGTAGATAAAATTTAAGTCATTCCCACCCGACAGCCCAGATGAAAAGGCATTATCACCATTAATGCCTTTTTGTCTTTTATAGGCAATTTTTAGTAGACAAAATACTTTATATATATAACAAGGGGAATTAACTTAACTTATTAAGAGGAAAAATGACACACATCAATTACAACTTGACTTCGTTAAACAATTTGGCCAAATATACAACAGGTGCTGCAATTAATCACACTGAAGTAGGATTTAGTGATGGAGTTGCCGGATATGCAGTATTAGCCGGCGGAATAAAAGCATACCAAGGTACAAAATGGCTCTGGAAAAATCGCAAAGATTATAAAGGTGCAATAAACACCGCAAAAGCTAATTTTCAAAAAAATGCAGCACTTGAACGCAGCCTAAAAGGTAAAAATATCTTTGAGACCACAAAAAACTTTGCTAAATATCAAAGCCAAACACTAGAAGCAGGTAAAGCAGCAGCGTCAGGTACAAGTAAACTTGCAAAAGCTGGTAAATTTGTTAAAGGAAACGGAGGATTTTTCTTAATATCAATGGCTTGCGAAACTCCAAATATATATAAAACATATAAAGAATTAGGAGCAGATACAGGACATAAGCAATTACTAAAATCTGCAGCAATAGTAGGAGCAGAAACTGTAGGATATGCAGCAGGAGCCAAAGCTGGAGCAGCCATAGGTGCCTCAATTGGAACCGCAATATGTCCAGGAATAGGAAGCGCAGTAGGAGCTGTTGTTGGCGTTATCGCAGGATTAGGATGCAGCTGGCTCGCAGGTAAGGGCATGAGAGCAATAGTGGGGAAAGATGAATTACAAAAAGCAAAAGAGAATCAAGCAAGAAGAATTGCACTACAAATAAGCACTCATCCAGAGTACAAAGAAAAACTAATGGCAAAAGCAGGTGAAAAATTACTAAGAGAAGATGCTCAATATAATCCAGATACTCAAATAGCTCTAGAAGCCTTCCGAGACTTGTATGACAGTGATAACGACGATGAGAATAATAAAACAAATTCATAAAAAAAAACCGGTTAAAAACCGGTTCTTTTTTTAAAGTTTTGTCAATAGTTCATTTTCTTTCGTAAATCCACATTCAATTACATTATTGAAAAATTTTTCTAATGCTAACGAGATCTCATCTTTCATTTCATCTTTAATCTCTTCCCTTGCTTGATTGAATGACATACGAAATAATTCATCATAATCCATAAGTTACATAACTCCTATTTGACTATCACATTAATACTTACGGCAATAATTATCAAAAACTTTAAATATATGAATTTTTTTGTTACAAAATTTATAAATATTAGAAAATATATTTCCTTTAAAGTACAATATAAAAATAGGTGAAAAGGAATTATAAACAATGACTACAAGTTTTCATTTAACTAGTTACAACTATTACTCAAGCAGAAATGACATGGAAGTAATATCTAATATAGTTGAATCTTTAAAAAAGATTTTAGAAGAAGATAAACACGAATCTCAGCCATTATTTTTAAAGACTTCTGATAATCTTATATTAAATATAGCAAGAAAAGTTGTACAAGAAAAGAAAAAGACTTTCCTAATAGGTATCACTGGAGAAAGTGCATCTGGAAAAACTGTTTTTGTTGATAATACAATCAAAGCTTGTATCAAAGATAAAAAAGAAGGTATATATACAGTAATTAGATGTGATGATTACTATAAAGATACATCAAAAGAACTTAAAGAAGCTGGAAGTTATGAAGAACTTTTTAAAACTGGTTTCAGCTTTGATACTCCTGAAGCAATTGATCTTGAATTAATGAAAAAACATTTAATGGCTCTAAAAAAAGGGGAAACAATTGTATCTCCAGATTATAACTTCGTCACTTGCGAATCAAACCCAAATGGGGAAATTAAAAAACCAGCAAAAGTAGTACTAACTGAAGGTCTATATGTACTTAATGAAGGCATCAGAGATATTATGGATGTTAAAGTCTATGTATATACTCCACTTGAAGTGATAAAGGATCGATGGTATAAAAGAGCCGCGCTTAGAGGTAAGACGGGGAAAGCTGCAGATTTGCAATTTCAAGATGTAAATAGGACAGCTCAGCAATATATAAGACCTGCCTATCAAATATCTGATGCTGTAATAAATGGAATGGTTTCACAACAATATATTCAGGATATTACAGATAGAATTTTCAATACATTAAAAAATATTGAATATTAAAACCTTAAAAGCCGGATTATATAATCCGGCTTTATTTATCTCTAATCCATACAAGGACATTTTGGCTCTTCTACATAAATTGGCTGAAGCGGAATAATAATTGGTATATCACAAGCATCACATTTTGGAAATGCTTTTACACAATTAGGACAAATTGGTGCAGCTGCTCCTGTACACGTATCACATTCCTTAACTTGAATTTTACAAGGGTTACAATTTTTAAACCCTTTAAATGGATTTAGACTAAAAGTAGTTCTATTTTCTCCAATACCAATGTAGGGTAATGGATTAAGGTTACTCATCAATGATGATGAATTTTCGCAACAAGGATCAGCTGTTTCCCAAGCAAACGCACCTTGTAAAGGGATAAACAACATACTAAGTACCCCTAAATACATTAAAAATCTTTTCATACATATCTCCTTATATCACTATATATAAATAACCAACGGGCTACATAAGCAATTTTAAACTTTTGCGAAAATTATACTAGGGTAAATAAGGTAATAGATATTAGCAAAATTAACTAGGCTAAATTAATAAAAAAGAGTCTGTAGAATCAGACTCTTTTTTTAGATATAAATTATTAAGATTATTCTTTAATTTTAGAGACTTTAGCATCTTCTAATAAAATAACGTTAATAATTTCGCCATCCTTAGCATGATAATTTAAGCCTTTGGTAATCAACCCAGTAGCTAGCCCCACACCGGCACCAACTGGAGTACCAATAGCAATACCAGTACCAATTTCAGCAGGATTTGGAATAAATGCAAATCCAACACCAGCACCAGTACCAATTGCACCACCTGCTACGGTATATAATGCAAGTTTACCAGCAGTCATCCAAGTACCTTCTTTGAGTTCATATTTTTTGTAGAAAGGTTTAGCTGTTAAATTAGTAGTCTTACCATCTGGAAGAGTCACTGAATCTATTTGAATGTAAACTCTTGCATTTTTATTAAACCATTTTGGATCTTGAATATTTAATACTTTACCATTAAATTTAGTTCCCTCAGGGAAAATAACAGTACCTTCTTCAGTAGCGATATTTTTATCAGCTACAAAGTACACAGAATCACCAGCTTGTGCTTCATCTGATTTGAATTTTTCATCAAATGCAATAGCTATTACATTACCTTCTTGAAGTAAATTTCCGTCTGATAAAATTTTAACTTCATTATTAGGAGCTTTCTTTGAAACATTTAAATGTTCAACCCCTAGTAATTCTGGACCTTTGTATTCATCTTTAACCAAACCTATTTTATCTTTTAATCTTGCGAGAATAACTGCCTCTTCAGCTCTTGAAAGGATATCATTAGGTCTTAATTCACTAGGGCGAGGATAATTAACAAAAATACCATAATTTAAAGTCTTAGCCCAAGGACCTCTAGCCCATCCTGGAATTTCTTCTTCATCAGAAAATCTTGTAAGAACAGAAGCATCAGCATTCATATCTTTTGTAATATGACTTACAACAGACTGTGTTTCTGATCTTGTCATTAGTTTGGCTGGTTTAAAGGTACGATCAGGATAGCCATAGACCAATCCCAGCTGTTGAGAACGTAAAATTGCACCATAAGTTGCATCTGACGCTTTTACATCAGTAAAAGAATTTTGAATTTTTACATTCAAGTTATCATTAGATAATAACTTTAATAAAGCCTGAACAAAGTCAACTCTAGCAACACTTCCTTCTGGATTAAATTTACCATTTTGAAGTGCCATAATATTACTATCAACGACTTCGTTAATCTCTTTTGCAGCCCAATAATCTGAACTTACATCAGGAATATCAGCTGCAAAAACTTGATTTGCTCCAAAAGCCAACAGACCTAGAGCCATAATATTAACCGCAAATTTTTTCATTTCCTAATTCCTCATTTTAATACTAGCAAACGATTTTTTTTTATAGTATATATGAATTAAAATTATTTGTAAAGTTATAAAATAAATATATTAAATAATTTACACTAATAATTCTACATAGTAAATAAGGAGAAAATAATGAACAATTTAACAATGACTAAAATTGTTGCAACTCTAGGTCCTGCAACCAGCAATAAAAATATGATTAAAAAATTATTTGAGGCCGGAGTTACTATGTTTAGACTTAACTCTTCACATGGTGATGTAGAAATTCACAAAAACAATTTAACATACATAAGAGAACTAGAAAAAGAAAAGAAAACCCTAATACCAGTTTTACTCGACTTACAAGGACCGAAAATCAGAATAGGCAATCTTGATAATCCAATAGAATTAAAAAAAGGTGAAATTTTAAAATTTCGCCACCAAACAGAAATGACAGATGACATAATTCCTGTAGATTACAAAGGGATGGCTCAGGATGTCACTTCTGGTGAAAAAATAATGATCGATGACGGAAAAATTCAACTAGAAGTTGAAAAAGTAGAAAATGAAATTATTTATGCAAAAGTCCTTACAGATGGACTGTTAAAACAAAGAAAAGGGATAAACATACCAGGTTCACAGGGCAGTCTTGACGTTCTAACTGCAAGAGATTTAAAATTTGTAGAATTTGCAGCTCAAAATGATATTGATTATCTAGGCTTATCATTTGTAAGAAAAGCATCTGATGTAATTAAACTTAGGGAACTTTTAAAAGAACATGGCAATGAGACTACTAAAATAATATCTAAAATAGAAAAGCCACAAGCAGTTGAAAATATTGACAGTATTATTGAAGTTTCAGATGGAATCATGGTTGCAAGAGGAGATTTAGGTATTGAAATATCTACAGAAAAAGTTCCAATTGTTCAAAAAACAATTATTAGAAAAGCAAATATAAATCGCAAAGTCGTTATAGTTGCGACCCAAATGCTTGAAAGCATGATAGAAAATCCAATTCCTACAAGAGCTGAGACATCGGATGTTGCTAATGCAATATTAGATGGTACGGATGCAATTATGTTATCTGGGGAAACTGCTGCTGGAGCTTATCCTATTGAATCTGTAACTATGATGAAAAAAATTGCCGATACAGTAGAAGAATCACCTTTTATGAGAAAAAATAAATTCCCTAGAAAAATGATTGAAGCTGAAAAAGATTCACAAGCTATGGCTATTGGGATGTCTATAGCAGATATGGCTAAAAAAATGCCAATCAAAGCTGTAATTGCACTTACAGGCAGCGGATTTACCGCTTCATTCCTTTCTGAAGGCCGATTAAGCGTCCCAATTTTTGCTTGCTGTCCTAGAAAAGAAATTTGTAGAGATATAAAATTATATAGAGGAGTATTTCCAATAGCACTTGATTTCAACGGTAAAATTGACAAAAAATCATTAAAAAAAGCCGACAAATTCCTAACCAAATATATGGGTGTAAAAGAAGGAGATGCTGTTGTTATTACGGGCTCAGTTCCTGAGCTGTTAGTTGGGGGGACTAACTTCATCAAAATTCATGTAGTTGGTCTTACTGACTAAAAAAAAAGCCCCTTTTAAAGGGGCTTAAATTTGTTTTAGGAAGGTAGGAATAGGAAATAGAATCTCTCTCTTGTTAAACGGAATTTTTACTCTCTCTCTTTATTTGTGTTTATTTAATGTTTTCTCTCTTATATATATAAAGTATATACTTTTTATTAAAATTCACTAGTTTAGTTTTTTGTTACATAACTTAATAAAAACTTTTTAAATTAACTAAAATACTATTGATTTTTTTTTTAAGTTAAGCTATTCTAATAACAGATGAGATGGTTAACATGTTTTGAGGGTATAAATGTTAGTTTCTTCAATTGCACGCTTTAATGCTATTAATAATATGAATAATGCAGCTATGAATATGATGAGTGCTTCTAATATGGCACAAAATCAAGTCAGACATACATTTGGAGGCGAACATGATCTTAGCATGCTCCATGAAATAGACAAAAAAATTAGTCTCGATTTAGCATCTAATAGTCTTTTATATAAGGTCTCTGCATTACAAGAAAAAGCTCTCGCTAAGTACCAAGACAATCAAATAAAACAAAATAAGTCTTTAAATATTTTAGCTTAATTGAGAGAACACAATAAAATAAATTATTAAAGTGTTTTATTATTAAATAATTTATTTAGGACGAAAAACGAAGAAACTGCGGGGATTATCGTAATAATTACTAATACAGGAATAATACCTTTTGCTTGAGCAATAAAGCCTACAAAAGACATAACTAAGGCGACTACACCCCAAGAAAATCCGTTAATAAAACCACCAATAATACTTTTATATTGAGGTAATACACTTTGAGCCATTACCATTGTAATAGGCATTGCCATACCTGTACAAAAACCCATTAACACATAAATTACAAAAGAAATTAATGCGTAATCTTTATAAATTAATGCAAAAGTTATCATTAACGGAAAAGTTGAAATCATTGAAAAATAAAATACGTTTTTCGCACCAATTTTATTTTCAACATTTCTGCTTATAAAAGATCCAATTCCAGCAGCAAAACTAAATGCAAATAAAGCTGCACCTATATAAAAAGGCTTATAACCCATACTTTTCCACAAGAAAGGCAGGAGAATTGAACTAGAAGTTGTAACTAGTGTCTTTAGCATAGCAATAATATTTAAAATATTAAGTCTTTTATTAGTTAAAATATCCTTAAAAGCTTGAATAAAGTGACTATGAGTTTTAATACTTGATGAATAGGATATTTTTGGAACAAAATTAAACATCAAAAACACCCAAAAGATACCTAATATAGAAAGAAACCTAACATTATCAAGCCCTAAATATTGAGTAACATAAGCAGAAACAATTGGCCCAAAAGAATATCCTAAAGTGCCGAGTCCAATAAATATACCCATATTTCGAGTGACATCATCTCCTGCAAAACGAACTGAAAAACCTAAGGCTTGAGGATGAAATAAACTTGAGCCTAAGCTACCCAAAATAACACAAAGAAGTAGTGGGAAAATATGAGTTGAACTAGGTGCAAAAGAAATAAATACAGCTGTCATCAATAATCCCCAGAATATAAATACTCGTTTTAAGATATTATCTGCAAAAAAGCCAAATATTGGCTGTAATAGAGATGAGCATATATGTGAAATGCTTAAAATAACAGTCGCAACCGCCATAGAAATCGTAAGCTTAGCAGCAATAAATGGCATAATCGGATTAAGCATTCCTGTATAAATATCATTTATAAAATGCGCAATATTTAACCAGATTCGTGGCTTATTTATAGTAAAATTATCCATATAAAAATTATAAAAATAAATTTATCAAAAATCAAATTATACATTAACCATCTAATGTATTTTGATTTTTATAAATAACCATCATAATTATAATAGCAATCAAAATCCAACAAACAGAAATTATTTGTGCAATCGGAATACTATAAAGATTAAGTGCACTATCAACCCTAATATACTCAGTAAAAATTCTAACTAGCGAATACAGAATTAGATATAGACAAAACGTAATTCCTGGTTTTGTTTTTGCAAACTTTTTCATAACAAAACATAAAATTATAAAAATAATTAAATCTAGAATACTTTCATATAAAAAAGCTGGATGAAAAAAACTATAATCAGCATACTCAATAGGACGCCTTGCAATAGGGATATATAACTTCCAAGGTAAATTAGTAGGGAATCCAAAAGCTTCTGAGTTGAAAAAATTTCCCCATCTTCCAATTGCCTGAGCGACTGCAGTACCGCATACAAATGAATCCAAAAGATTCCATACTGGTAATTTGTATTTTTTAGCAAGTAAAATTAAGACAAGTATGCCAATAGTTACTCCTCCATGAATAGATAGTCCACCTTGTCTAATCAAAAGAATCTCATTTGGATGATTAAAATAATACACAGGATTAAGAAGACAATAATAAAGCCTGGCACCAAGAATACCTGCAATAATCACGTATGCCGAAAAATCCCAAATAAGATCATAGTCTTTATCTGGATTATATTTCTTAAAAAACAGAAAAGAAAGGTAAACCCCTACAAGACAAGCAATTGCAAGTATTAACCCATAAAAATATACGGGAAAATTAAAAACTCTAAATAAAATATCTCCAGGAGATTGAAATACCATAACTACTCTTTAATAGCCGGAGCCTTTTCAGCACTATTATTAATAGAATTTGATTTAAGTTTTAAATCTGCTATTCTTGTTTGAACTTCTTGAGCATCTTTGGCCTCTGGAGATTTTTTCAGATAAACTCCATAGTTATTAACAGCTTCTTCAATTAATTGTTTTGCTGCTTCTGACGATTTTTGAGAAATATCAGTGAGCTTATCTTGCTCATCTAAAGATTTTTCAGCTGACTTTTGGATATTACCATCCTCTGCAACAAAATATATTCCTGAAATTATATCAGTTGCAAGATTTTCTTGAGTTACTGCAATAGAATAGTAAGTATCAGGAAAATCCGGTTTTAAATTAATAGCCTTTTGGTAAGCCTCTAAAGCTTTAATATAATCTTCATCTTTAGTATAAGCTACAGCTAGGTTATAATGTGTCTCAAAGATAGAATCATCTAAATCTACACTTGATTTTAAGCGTTCTATAGCCTCTTTATAATTACCTTCTTCCATAAAAGTCATTGCTTTATTATTCAATTCTTGAACAGCAAAATTATTTATACAAGCCGTAGTTATAACAGAAACACCAAGAATACTTAATAATAGTAGTGCTTTTTTCATAAACTCATCCCTCTTTTTAAAACATATTTTTTTGTTATTATAAAATAATAATAAAAATTTGGCAAATTTTCAAGTTTAGGTTAGAATAAACATAGTAAACATAGAAAAATGGTTATGTGTTAATATCAAAAAAGGAGAAAAGCATGTCAGAAGATAAAGTAGTAAAATTAGGTGCAAAAAGAAACAATCATCATAAAGAGGACAAGACTTCTGATAATGCAGATAACCCAAATGATGAAGTAGTATATTGCAGCTTTTGCAAACGTCCTAACACACAAGTATTAAAAATGGTACAAGGTCCAGGAGTAAATATCTGTTCAGAATGTGCAATGATTGCTGTACAATATTTAATTTTGAATGATAGGATGCCTTCAGCAGAAGCTCAACAAATTCTTGATGCATTTTGGGGGAAAGCTAGAAGATAATGACTAATAATCAGCAGATAAAAGTGCTTAATCCATTTGAAATAAAAGCAGAGTTGCTTAGAATTATTTCATCCTGCTCAAATTCTTTTGACGAAGACATCTCAAATTGTGATTTTTCATTGCTGGATTCTCAAACTAACAAAAAAATTATAGAAAAATTATTATTTAAAGAACTTATCAATATTAAAAAGGGCAGTGAAAAAGTAATTCGATTTTTGCTGGAAAGATATGTAGAACGTGAAGAATTAATCAATCAACTCTGGGCTATTTTAAAAAATAATATGGCATCAAGCGAAGTAAAAATAATCGTACTAAGCTTTTTAAGAGATTTAGAAACTGATTGGAAATATGAAGATTACAGCGAATATACAGAAGATATTAACATTATTGATGAAGATACAAAACAACTATTAAATACAGCAATAGTTAACCCAGAAGTTCAAATTGATTTTCTTGACTTTTTAAATGCAGTAAATGATAAAGATAAAATTCTTTTAATAAAATCACTTGCAGATGATTATACTCAAGACGCACTTGCGAATATATTAGTACCTGTATTTCTATCACAGCCAAACTCTGAGATAGGGAAAGAAGCTATTAATATTTTAGGGAATTCTAAATCACAACTAGCTTATCACGCATTAAATACAGCTTATGATTTTGTTAGCGATGATATAAAACCACTTATAAAAAAGAATCTATCAATCTTAAAAATTTCAGGAATAAGAGAAGACAATTCTCAAGAATTTTATAAAAAACTTCTTGCTGCATCAAGCCCGTACAGATGTTGTATCACATATCCTGATGGACATGGAAATCAAGCTTTAATATTTTCGAGAACTAACAAAGAAAAAAGAGTTCAGTTTGTTGCAATAGTAATGAATGATTACAATGGAATCCGTGACTGCTTCGGATTTAATGATATTTCTGAATTTGAATGCGATAAGATAATTGAAAGATTTTATAAGGGTGAAAAATCATTAAACATATCCCCAAAAGCATTAAAAACAATCCTTTTACACGCAGAAGATTTCTCAAAGAAAAGAGGGGACAATTGGATTTTACCATATGAATATGTATGTTGGAAAAACCTCCTTGCAGATATTGAATATGAATCTGAGGATTTTAAAACAATATTATCAAATAAATATACAGCCCATAAACTTAATGAAAAGAGTTTTGCGCAAATAATTAATAATGATTTTATGGAACACTGGTTCCTAGATAGCGAATATAGCACAGAATTTGAAGCATTCATTGATAAAATGAACAGTCTATTAAAAACAGAAATAAATAATATAAATTTTGATACTCTTGTTAATGAAAACGTAGATAATATATTCTATAAAGAAGAAAAACACACTTGGAAAGAACGCTTACTCATATCAGCTTATTTAAAAATGCTTGATAAAAAAGATTCCGAAGCACAATTTATATACAGTCTATACTTTGATGAATATTATGTTGAAGAATTTTACAAAAATATTCTAAAAAAAAGCATATATGAATACTATTTTTCACTCAAATTCAATACAGAAGAAAACCAAAACAAATTCACACTAGATGAACTTGATGTCATTATTTCAAAAATAGAAGAAAAGTGGGTGGAAAATGTATAAGATTATGGCACTTGATATAGGTACAAAACGAATTGGAATTGCTATAAGTGATTATCTTTTAATGCTCGCAAACGGACATTCATATATTTCACGAATTCCAGAAGATAAAGCAATCGACACAATTTATAAAATAGCAAAAGAAAATAATGTAAAAAAAATTGTCATCGGAGTTCCGCTTAACATGGATGGGACAAAAGGCGCACAAGCACAAGACTGCATAGACTTTGCTAAAAGACTCACTCAATATGAAATATTATTTGAAGATGAAAGATTAACGTCAGAAACCGCAGAAGAAAATTTAAGAAATAAAAAAATTAACTTCAAAAAAGACAAAGGTTTAGTTGATATTGAGAGTGCTTGTATTATACTGGAACAGTACCTATCAAGAAAATAATTTGATAAAAACAATAAAAATAGAAATGAGGCGTAAAATGGAAAAAGACGAAAAACAGCTTATTGAAACAGTAGATGAAGACGGTAAAGTAATTACATTTGAATTATTCGACATCGTAGAAGTCGATGAACAAGAATACGCACTTCTACTTCCAGCAGATAAAGAAGGAGAAAGTGAAGATGATGAGTTAATTCTTATGAGATTAACAAAAGATGGGGAAGATTACCTATTTGAAACTATTGATAATGATGATGAATTCAATAAAGTAGCAGAATACGTTGAAAATATGGATGAAGAAGACGAGGAAGAATAATTGTTTGAAAAGTTTACTGAAAAAGCAATAAATGTAGTGGCAGAAGCACAAAAAATCGCACAAGAGATGAATTCTGAATATATTTTATCAGAGCATCTGCTTCTTGCACTTGTAAAAGAAGCAAAGGGAATACCTTTAAAAATTTTTAAAAACTACAATATAACATATGAACTTTTACTTGATGAAATTTCTATACAAATAGATATTACAAAAGCCAAAAGTGCTAATATTATACCAAATTTTAGCCACCATTTAAAAAACATTTTAAAAAATACCCTTGATATAGCTAATAAATCAGGGAATCCATCTATACTATACGAACACCTATTTCTTGCAGTAATTAATGATAAAAATTCAAACAATGTAAAAACATTAGAAAAATTAGGTTTTGATATATACGCTTCAAGAAGCTTACTTCAAAAACTGGTTCAAAAGAAAGTAAAAAAGCTGTATCATCCAGAAATAGATGATAATAAAGAAACAGAACCTAATAGATCTCAAGAAACTGATGCATTATTTGATAGTGCAGAATCTACAGAAGTATTTGAACGAGCAGTAGCAAAACTTTATGCATCGAATTATGAAATACTTGGAACTGAACAAATTGTATCGTCGATTCTTGAAGACACAGACTGTGAACTTACAAAGATTTTAGCCAAAAATGGAGTTACTGGAAAGCTTTTTGATGAGAAATTAAAAAATATCCAATCAAGACAAGCTGAATATGAAGGAAGACAAATTATTTTTACACCTAACGCCTTTACTATTATGAATTCAGCACTTCAAACAGCAAAAGAGCTTGGTTCATCAGTTGTACTACCAGAACATATTATACTTGGAGTCTTGAAAACCAAAAAGGGACTTGCATATGAAATTTTTAAAGAATTAAGAATATCTGATGATGATTTAGCGCATAGTATTATAAAACCGATAGAAAAGCAAATGCCACAAACTCTTACTATTTTGCGTCTAGCAAAAGAAGAAGCTCGAAGACTGGGTAGAAATGTTGTAGGCACAGAAATGTTTCTTCTTGGAATTATTGGCGAAGCTACAGGGATTGGGGCACAGGTACTTGCAGAATTAGAAATTAACATAAAAGATGCAAGAAAAGTAGTAGAAGACCTAATTGGATTTGGTAACGAATATTATGAAAAAGAAATAGTATTTACCAAAAGAGCAAAAAGAGTGCTAGAAGCAGCATGGGAACTTGCAAAAAAAGAACGTAAATCCAGAATAGAATCTTCTCACATGCTTTTAGCACTTACCACTGAGCCAACAAGTATTGCAATGAAGGCTCTTGAACAATTAGGGGTTGATGCAGTTGAAATACGAGAAGGTATCAAAAAATTTAAATAATGAGCAGTATTATTGAAACTGTTAATTTATTCCTAAAAAAATATGGAATTACATCTTCCGGAGCAAAAATTTTACTAGGTTTTTCCGGAGGATATGATTCTTTATGTCTGCTTCATATTTTAAAAGAACTAAAAATACCAGTCATAGCAATACATTTAAATCACAATTGGCGTGGAGAAGAAAGTAAAAAAGATGAGAATTTTTGCAAAGATTATTGCAAAAAAAATAACATTGAATTTTACTCAAAAACTCTTTCTGATAAAATAGCTAAAACCGAAACAGCAGCAAGAGAAGCTAGATATGAATTTTTTGAGGAATGTGCTCAAAAATACAATAGTAAATATTTTCTAACAGCCCATAATGCTGATGATAATGCTGAAACAGTTTTATATAGAATAATAAAAGGCACCGGAATTTCTGGACTTTCAGCGATTCAAGAAAAAAGGGGGATATTTTACAGGCCCTTAATTTCTGTATATAGAAGCGAAATCGAACAATATTGCAGTGAGAATAACTTAACACCAAATATTGATAGTTCAAATTCAAACATTAAATATAAAAGAAATCTAATCAGACAAAAAATTCTCCCAAAATGCGAAATTATTAATCAAAATTGTAAAGAAGCAATTAATTCTTTGTCTGCAATAGCTCAAGAAGAAAATGAACTTATAAAAGAATATATAAAAATACAAAAAGAAAAAATAGGGAATTCTACAAAAGAATTCATAAAAGCCTCTGATGCGGTACAAAATAGGATTATTTATGAAATATTTTTAAAAAATCACATAGACTATGATAGAACTTCTATTTTAAGGATTAAAGACTTTATAAAAACGAATTCTAACTCCAAATCTGGGAAAAAATGCAGTATTACGAAAAATGTTTTTATGTTTGCTAATGAGCAATACTTTGAAATCCTAACTCAAAATACACCCGACAAATTTGAAATTTCTATCACAAAAGAAGGGACATATGAGGTAGCTGGATATGTTTTTTCTATTAATAAATGTTCAAATACTCCACTTAAATATCCAGAAGACAAAGACTTAACTGCATATGTAGAACTTTCAGAGATAAATTTTCAACTGAGAAATAGAAAAGCTGGAGATATTATTCATCCACTTGGAATACTGGGAACACAAAAATTAAAAAAATACCTTACTAATAAAAAAATTCCAAAACACATAAAAGATGAAATGCTTTTTTTATGCAAAGGGAATGAAGTTCTATGGGCAATAGGTATCGGAATAAGTAATTCCATAAAAGTTGAAACCAAACCGACACATGTGTTAAAATTAGCAAAAAAGGAAGGTTAGAAATGTTAGATATAAAACTGGAAGACATAAAGACTTTATTTACTGAAGAACAGCTTCAATCAAAAATAAAAGAACTAGCAGAAGAATTAAATAAACTTTATTCAGGAGAGGAAGTCTATGCAATTTGTGTACTTAAAGGAGCAGTTATGTTCGCTATGGATCTAGTAAAATCACTTGATATGCCTTTAAAAATTGAATTTATACGTCTTTCCAGTTATGGTACTGGGAGAAATACCACTGGTAAAGTTAATGCTGTGGATATTTCTTTACCAGATCTAAATGATAAAAATGTTCTCATAATTGAAGATATCATTGACACTGGCTTAACTGCAAAATTTTTGATGGATTTTATTGCTTGTAATTTTAAGACAAAATCTACCAAATTTTGTTCACTACTTGATAAGAAAATTTCAAGAAAGACTGAAATAGAACCTGATTACTACGGATTTCATGTTGATGATAAATTTGTAGTAGGATATGGCCTTGATTATGAAGGTTATTATAGAAACCTAAAATTCATAGGCTATGTGGAGTGACAATTGGGGAAAAACAATTATTTTCAAAATGCAATAATTAATATTGCAGAATTTTATAGACAAAACTACAATGAAAATAATGCAGAAGAAATCTTATTTAATACATTAAATAAGATTATTCCATTTAGCAAAGGTATTATATATTTACAGAGCAACGACAAAACTGAAATAAAATATCAATATGGTAATATAATTGGAAAAGAAATTATTCAAGAAGAATTAAGCATTAATGGCTGCAAATTTGGATATATTGAGCTTTCAAGGGAATCTAGTTTTTGCAATGATGAAAAACTGACCCTTAAGACTTGTGCTTATATAATCGCCAACATAATAAAAGATATTGAGCTCTCTAAAATTGTAAAAAGTCAAGTAACTGTGCTACAAAAAAGCATGGAAGATGCAAAAAAACAAAATAAAAAAATAATAGCAGCAGAAAAAGTGAAAAATAATTTTCTTTCAAATGTATCTCATGAACTAAGAACTCCACTTAATTCTATTTTAGGATTTTCAGAACTACTTCAAGCACAATTTATTGGAAAGCTGAATAAAAAACAAATGGAATACATTTCTGATATCCGCATTGCAAGTCTGCATTTGCTCGGAATGATTAATGAAATTTTAGACATGTCTAAAATTGAAGCAAATGCAATGAAAATTAATTTAACAGAATTTAAACTTATACAAAATACAGAAGAAGTTATAAACATTCTCAAACCATTATATCAAAAGAAAAATATCACACTTTTTATTGATATACCTCAAAATATAACAATAAAAAGTGATTATCAAAAAATTCAACAAATCCTGTTTAATATTATAAATAATGCGATAAAATTTACCCCTGAAAATGGTGAAATTAAAATTATTGCAAAAAATATTTTAAATAATTTAACAATCAAAATAATTGATAATGGAATAGGTATAGAAAAAAAATATCTAAAAAGAATATTCAAAAAATTTATGCAAGTCAATATAGGACAAGTAAAAGAAAACTCAACAGGACTTGGACTCACAATAACTAAAGAATTAGTGAAACTACTTAATGGTGAAATTGATGTAGAAAGTGAGTTAAATAAAGGCTCCACATTCATAATTAAACTTAAAAATATTGTAATTTTATAAAAGAAATGTTAAAATACAAATATATGATATTTGGAGGAATCAAGAGTGGCATCTATTAAAGACGCATATCAAAGTACTATAGGAGAGAGTTTTACAGGACTAAAATTAATTTTATGGTCTATTCCATTATTCTGGTTTAGAGAACTAATTATGGCTGATAAACCGAATTTGGCATTAATTTCAACATTAGGCGTCGCTTTTTTAATATTCATTTATGGATTTTTAATTGAAATTTCTTATAATACAATTGCAAAAAATCCAGAAATAGTACCAGGTGCAAATTTTTTATCAATGGGATTCAATGGATTTTTAGGAATAATTGCTACAGGAATATATATAGCTATTTGCTATTTTGGTGCGAATTTCGCCTGTAGATTTGTAAAAACTGGAGAGGCAGCACTAGATATGACAATAGAAATAATGATATGGTTTTTATTTCTAGGCTTTGCCTTTGCCGGATATATTATTTTCATAAGAAGACTAAATGTATTTGAAGCCTATAATCCTGTAAAATTTATAAAAGCCTACCCAGAAGCATTTTTAAGCGGAGCATATTTAATAGTAAAATTGGTACTTATAAATGCTTTAGTAGTAGGTTTTATAAGCTACCTGTTTTGGTTGTTTTTAGGTTTTGATAATTATTTAATAAAATTTATTTGGTGCATAACAATTATGTATAACCTTACAATATCTGCTAATTATCTAGCTCAGCTTAGCGAAGAAATTTTCGCTTTTGAAGAAAGACTGAATGAGAAAAATTAATATTTAAACCATCTCTCTTAACTTTTTAAGTTTATCTCTGATTTCAGCAGCCCGTTCAAAATCAAGAATTTTAGCAGCTTTATGCATATCTTTTTCAAGCTTATCAATAAGTTTTGGTAAATCTTTTTTATCAATACCTAGATCAACCATTTCTTCTGCAACAATGTCTTCCAAATCGCGATAACTTGCAACAAGAGACAATAGATTATTTTCAATAGGTTTTTTAATGGTCTGTGGAATAATACCAAATTTTTTATTATGCTCTAATTGAATTTTACGTCTACGATTTGTTTCATCTATTGCATTTTGCATAGAATCAGTCATTTTGTCCGCATACATAATTACTTCGCCACAGGCATTTCTGGCTGCACGACCTATTGTCTGGATAAGACTTGTTTCAGAACGTAAAAACCCTTCTTTATCAGCATCCATAATCGCAACCAACGAAACTTCCGGAATATCAAGCCCCTCTCTTAGGAGATTCACCCCAATAAGCACATCAAATTCACCAAGACGCAAGTCTCTTAAAATTTCAACACGTTCTAGAGATTGAATTCCGCTATGAAGATAACGAACTCTAATGCCTTCTTGAATAAAGAAATCAGTTAAATCCTCTGCCATACGTTTGGTTAGCGTTGTGATAAGTACTCTTTCATTTTTTTCAGTTCGTTTTTTTATTTCTTCTTTTAAATCATTAATTTGTGTATCAATAGGTCTAACATGAATTTTAGGATCAACAAGTCCAGTTGGTCTTATAATTTGTTCTACTATTTGTTCTGACGTTTTACGTTCAAATTCACCAGGAGTAGCAGAAATATAAATTTTTTGATGGACTTTACTAAAAAATTCTTTATTTGTAAGAGGTCTATTATCCTTTGCACATGGCAGTCTAAATCCATATTTTATAAGAGTATCTTTTCTAGCAGCATCACCATGACTCATTCCCTTTAATTGAGGGAGCGTAACATGGGATTCATCAATCACAGTAAGGAAATCTCCTTGAAAATAGTCTAAAAGCGTTGCTGGTGCAGAACCAGGCGGGCGACGTTCAATAATTCTAGAATAATTTTCAATACCAGAACAATATCCCATTTCTTTTATCATTTCTATATCATATTTAACTCGCTGCTCTAGTCTTTGAGCCTCAACCAGTTTATTTTCATTATTTAATTCTACTAATCTATTTTGAAGTTCTTGCCTTATAAGCGAAATTGTATCATCTACATTTTCATCATATGAAAGGTAATGAACTGCTGGGTATATAACCGTTTTATCCGGCATTTCTAAAATTTCGCCTGAGACATTATCAATTCTTACTATTTTTTCGATTTTATCTCCAAAGAAATATATTCTAGTAACGACTTTTTCATAAGCAGGCATAATCTCAACAATATCACCTCTTGCTCTAAATGTAGACCTTTCTAGGACTAAATCATTCCTTGTATATTGGACACTTACAAGATGATTTAAAAGTGCATCTCTATCAATTTCATCACCAACTTTGAGTTCAATAGAGCCTCTGAAATAATTTTCAGGTAAGCCTAAACCATAAATACAACTAACTGATGCAACAATAATTACATCCTTTCTTTCATAAAGACTTCTTGTAGTATTATGACGGAGTCTATCTATTTCTTCGTTAATAGAAGCCGATTTTTCAATATAAGTATCTGTTCTTGGAATATATGCCTCAGGCTGATAATAGTCGTAATAACTTATAAAATATTCAACAGCATTATCAGGAAAAAGTTCTTTAAATTCATTATATAACTGTGCAGCAAGAGTTTTGTTATGCGCAATAATCAGTGTAGGTTTTTGAATAGTCTCAATAACATTTGCTATAGTAAATGTTTTGCCCGAACCAGTAATACCCAAGAGAGTTTGAGCATCATCTCCATCTGAAAGACCTTTTACCAGTTCATTAATCGCCTTTGGTTGATCACCTGCTGGAGCATATTTAGAATTTATTTTAAACTTCTTATCCATAAGAAAAGTTTATCGCAAAATTTAATAAAATTACAACTGGCAAAATTTTATATTTACAGATATTATATATATGAGATAAGGAATTTATGAATTGATTTCCCCGATAAAACACAATGCTAATTTTACAAGTGTAACATCAATATTACATAAAAAAGAGCAGAAGGAAAAAGAAAAACAAGGGAATTACCATGACCCGCTAAATTTTTGGTGGGTAAAAGCTGCTACCTACACAAACGAAATAGGCACCACTATTCATGAAATTGCACCTAAACTAGGCCAAGCACTATGGATTCCATCAATAATGTACCTTGGTGCAGACATTTATGACAAATATAAAAATGATAAAAATCATTTTGATCCAAGTGGCAAAAGAGGTATAGAAAGAGTAATTTATCAGGGTGTAGCAGGCTTTTTGCTGCCATCCGGCGCAATTTATCTAGGGCAAAAATTAACTTCACCTGTTGCAAAAATTTTCAATAGAGGATTAAGCATAAATGCACGAGAAAGCACTATTGAACATATAAGACAGTCTGTTAACCAGTGTATTGGAAGTATTTATGATGATAAAAATACCTTCAAAAATTTTATGCTTAAGTCACTTGAGAATAAAATTGATGCATGCCGGAACGAGAGACAAACTGATAATATCTTTAAAAAGATAGCAAAATACTACAACGGCTCATATGCTTTAGCAATAGAAGACAAAAATAAAATTCTTGAATTTGCTAATGCTAATCTTGACAATTTATATGAAATTCAAACAGAGATACACAAAGGGATTAAACCCCAAAAAATATCTAAAGGAAGTTATAAAAAATATTTGAAAGAAATACCTATACTAAAAAAAATGTACGGACAAGATAATGCTAACCATGCTGTGGGATTTGTACTAAAAAATTATGAAAGCAAACAATTACTAAAAACTAAATTTATGAAAACTGCTGGAGGTTTAATTTCACTTTTTGTACTACTAAAACCAATAGATTATTTTGTATCTAAAATTTTAATGCCCAAAATAGTTGATCCAGGAATTAGAAGGTTTAATATGGCAGTACTAGAACACAGTACACTAAAATCACATATAAAAAATCAACAAACCCAACCACAACAAACAAAACAAGTCAGCTTTACTGATACCGAGAGCGGAATGAAGAATAGTCTTTCCGAGAAGGAAACTCTGAGGAATTCTGATTGCACTCCTGAGCAGGAACATTCTGAGCCTCTTCAGATTGATGAACAGATTCGGGAAGTGGAAGATTAGATACAACGAGTGAACCTGATTTATTTAATGACAAAGTAGAAATTGATTTTAACTCTTTATTTTCCAAAAATAGAATATAATCAAAAATATTTGCAATATTAGCTTTTGCTAATTTTTCAGTACATCTTTCTCTATATGAGCAAATAGAAGCAAGACTATAAATAGCCGAAGTAACAGAATCTGCTATTATTGAACTTACAAAGCCTGATAAGGTAGCACTACACAAATTCATTATTAAATCTAAATTTTTACAACTATTTAAATCAGCAAAAAAGAAAAGTGGTTTCATAACTAGGATAGAAGATAAAAGATTTTCTACCTCATTCTCATTAAGTGAACTAGTAAAAAAGGATTCTATATTTCTGCTTAATTTTGGTATAATTGGTGAACATTGAACTAAAGCAGTCCTTTCATCCTTAATTTCGTTAAGCATAGCTGATAACAATGCCGACTTTCCAGAGGATAACTTTCCAACAATAAGAATATTTTTTTTCTCTTTCAAAAAAGATTTAATTAACTCTGCGGTTTCAAATGACACCATGCCCTCAGAAATTAGAAAATTAAAATCGATACTATCACGTTCCAGTTTACGAAAAATAATTTTGCCATCACAAACCGGAGGTAAAATAATTGTTATCAAAAGATTTTCTAATTTTAAATTTACTATACCTATTTCAGACTTTTCCTGAGAAATACTCAACAATGAATTCTTTATTTTATTAAATTGATTTTCCTCAAGCATAATATCAGATAATTCAATAATTCCATTTTTTTCTATTTCTACGAGCCCATCAGATGATACTATGATAGTAGATACATCATCTTTAAGTAACAAAATATCTAAAGCCCCAAAACCAAAAACTGAATTCATAAATAACTTGACAAAGCGTTCTTTATCTTCCTCAGAAAAATTAATTTCTAGCTCACTAAGTTTAGTTGAAACATAACTAGAAATAAGTTTATGCTGCTCTTCCTTTGAATACTCAAACCAAACAGGAATAGATGTAATTTTAAGGGATAAAGCTTTTATTAGCTCCTCATAAGTTTCATTTATATCAATAGAATTATCAACAAACAAATTGTCAGACTGAGCCTTTGATAAAATACTTTCTTCAACAATTTCAGGTAATGGTATATTTCTAAAACGATCTTTTATAGCCACATTAGCCTCTCAATATATTATTCAAGTTATCTAGTGAATTGGAAATTATTTTTTTTATAAGTTTTTGCCTATGGATAGTATCAGCAACGTGAATAGCTAATTCTCTATAACTTTTAGCTACATTAGAAGAAGCATTCATTTCTGATAGTAAAATACCTTTATTAATAGCAGCCATTAATGCAAAATAATTATTAGGGATTTTCCAATAAATTTCTTTATTAAGTAATTTTTCGACATCTTCAGCTTTGATTTCATCATTTTCCATATATCTATTAATGACAATCTGAACTTTTTCGTCATCATATCCTAACTTTGAAAACAAATCCAAACAGCGCTGACAATTTCTAAGTGCAGGCAGATTTACAATACTTACAAGAAAAATCATATCAGAATTATCTAATGCAGTAATAGTCTTACCATCAAAAGTATTGTCTGTATCAACAACAATATATGAAAAAGTCTCTTTCAAAATTTCAAAGAGTTTAATTATTTGCTTTGGTGAAATATCTTCAGCCTGCTTAAAATAAGGTGGATCAGCTAATACATAGAGACTTGTATCTTTATATTTTTCAAGAGTACTAAGCATAAAATCACTATTAAGCTTATCAAGATTTTTAAGCATATAAGAGATATTAAATGAAGGTTTCAAATCCATAAAAGTTGTAATATCCCCCAATTGAAAATTCAAATCAATTAATGCAACATTTTCTTTAGTAGTCTTTGCAAGTTCCAATGCAAGATTAGACGCAATGGAAGTTTTCCCAATACCGCCTTTATTAGAAAAAACAGAAATCATACGGCATCTATTAACTTTTTTTGAATCATCATTTAACTGTTCTTTAAATTTTTGTAAAACATCAACAAATTCAGTTTTTATAACAGGAGAGGATAACACTTCCTTAGCACCAGCCCTCATAATTCTAACAATTGCTTCAATAGTAGGGTTCTCAAATATAGCAACCACTCTACAATTAGGACAATCTGAAGTAACTCTGGAAATAAAATCGAAATATTTATCTGAAAGAGTAACTAAATCGACAATTAAAACAGCTTTAGATAACGAAGACACTATATTATATGTTTCAGATAAGTCAGAACAATCATCTAGTAAATCAAAATCACTAAGCTCACCCAAATACATAGCTAAAAGCTTTTTTAGTCTTTCTTGAGGTGATAAGATTACTGTTGAAATTTTTTCTATCATAATATCCCTTTACAATAGGATATTAGCATATTATATAAATTAGGGCAAGTAACAAAAATAAATGTCTTCGGTTTTAATATAGTTGCAAAAATTATAAAACATGCTATAATAAAATTATGATTTAGAAGGAGGTACATATGCAAAATTCAATTATAGATGAAAAACTCCAAGGGGGGGGGGGGATTTAATAGGTTAAGAGCACCTTATAACAGCTCTTTTGGATTATCCAGTTTTGCGTTTACATTAGCAGAGGTATTAATTACTCTTAGTATTATTGGTATTGTTGCAGCAATGACTTTACCTGCAATTATTCAAAAACAACAAGAAAAAATTATTGTTAATAAATTAAAGAAAAACTACTCAATAATGCAACAAGCATATTTTATGGCATTAAACGACAAGGGAACGCCTGATAAATGGAATCTTATTGAAAATTTAAATACTAACAATAACGAAGTAAAAGATGAAAACAATTTTTTATATCATATGAAAGAGTATCTAAAAATTATAAAATACTGCGGGTCTGAAAAAAAAGATTGTTGGACAGATGCAAAAGCTCTTAATGGTAATGGTTTTAACGATCACGAATATTTTCGTCGTTATTCAAAAGCTATACTTGCAGATGGCTCAAATATTTTAACATTTGTAGAAAGTAGTGATTGCACAATTACACGTAGTAACATAAAAGATGTTTGTGGATTTTATAGAACCGATATAAATGGCAATAAGCCACCTAATACATTGGGAAAAGATATTTTCACATTTTACATAACAAAAACACGGCTAATACCTGCCGGTACAGAAAAAGAAGCAAATGGGGCTCATAGCTTCGAAAAGAACTGTCGTGATTCAAAAGCTCATCAAGGTCGAGGTTGCACAGCTTGGGTAATTTACAATGAAAATATGGATTATCTACACTGTAGTGATTTAAGTTGGAATGGAAAGAAAACATGTAAATAAAACTGCTTTTGGCAAAGAATACACTTTATATATATTTCAAATAAATCAGAGCAACCTTCAAACAAAGCAAATTTATCTAATCCTTCTAAATATATAGCTAAAAGCTTTTTTGTCTTTCTTGAGATGATAAGATTACAGTAGAAATTTTATCTATCATAATATCCCTTTACTATAAGATTTTATCATACTAAAACAATTAGGGCAAGTAACACAATATAATCATTAATTTATAATTGAAATATACCTAAAATATGGTATAATAAAAAAAGCAATTATAAATAGGAGGTATGTATATGCAAAATAGAATTATAGCTGAAAAGCTCAAGAGGGGGGGGGGGCTTAGATAGTCATAATTCCCGTTATTACTACATTTTCACCACTTTAAAGAAATTTTCAGGGTTTACCCTTGCGGAAGTTTTGATTACTCTTGCAATTATTGGAGTTGTTGCTGCTTTAACTTTACCTAATGTCATTACTAAATTTCAAAAACAACAAACTGTTACACAATTAAAAAAAGTGTACTCTATTTTTAATCAAGCTTATGAAAGAGCTGAGCAGGATTACGGAAGTAGTGAATATTGGGAATGGGAACAGCTAAATGCAGTCGGAGAGCCAATCGCATCTAAATATATCATGCCTTATTTAAAAGGAGTAACTAAAGTCCAGATTAGATGGGAAGAAAGATGGGTTTCGCTAGATGGAACATACAGTAGTGCTGGTTCAGGGCAAAATTCTGCACCTAGATATGCTTTACCTGATGGAACTACTTTTAGATTTACTGGACTAAATTTTGCTACAAACCCAATAAACAAAGTCAAAACTCACCTTAGAATAAATATTAATCTGAATGGAGAACGTGGACCTAACAGATATGGTAGAGATATATTTGTTTTATCAATATTCCCTTTTGACAAAAGGGCTAAGGGGAAAGTAGTACCCGGTACTAACGATCAATGCGGATCTGGTGGCATTCATTATAACTTAACAAGAGAACAGTTAACTACAAGAGGTTGCGCTACTTGTAAATCTGATCACACTGGAACCGGATATGGTTGTGCTGCTTTAATTATGAAAGATGGGTGGCAAATTAAGGAGGATTATCCTTGGTAATAAAAATTAAAAGCCCTGTACAGATGTGATTTTGTTACCTGCTGAACTCGCAGGTGGGTGAGCGCCTCGATAAATCCGTTTCCTGCTGGCGAAGCTAGCTTCGGCGGGTATACTTCAATATCTGACAGAGTCAACTCTCCCTATTAATAAAAATGTAGGAACAAAATTGAACACCCATACAGAGCAATTATATTATAACAATATTATTTAGAAAATACAACTATATAACTAGGTATAATAAAATTAACCGCGCATTGAAAGCATTTCAAGAGCTTCACGTTCTAAAGCTTCTGAGCGTTTTATAGCTTTGTCAGCTGCTGTTGTATCTTGATTTTCTGGCAATATCTGTGCTGGAGCTGCAGAAGGAATATAGCTTCTACTAGGATCTTCCCCTTTATCAATAATTTTCACAGGCTCAGGAGATGGGATATACGTCCTTACGGGCTCTCCAGGAGCTTCAATCCCAACAACTGGCACTTGGGATGCATCATTAGATAATGGAGTTTGATATGGATTTCCCGCCTTATACATATTTAATAAGTTTGTAGGACTTGTATTTACTATAGGTTTTGGCTTGTATGGATTTAAAAGATTAGTTGGACTATTATTACTTACAAAAGGCTGTTGATTAGCTTGCTGCTTTTGAGCTTCCTGTAACATCTTTATCAACTCTTGTTGTTGGGCTTCTGTTAATTCCGGTTTTTGTTCTTTACCATCATCTAGTACAGAATGTTTTGGTTTACCAAAGATAGCATGTGAAACTTTTATACCTAACTTATTAAAGAATGGCATTATCATAAACATTGCAAGAACTATTCTCATAGGATAACCAGCACACTGCTTTAACCAGTATTTAGGATTTCTAAATACGTCTTTTAAGCGTCCCATAAAACCACTTTCAACTGCATGTTTTGAATAAGGTCTTACCTGCTCTAGACCGACTGTAATTATTCTACCAATTTTCTTACAAAGTTTTGCGAATGGATTTTTTGTTCCAGCTTTAAGCTGGTCTTTTAATATTTGTCTTTCAGCCTTATAAGCCTTTTTATTACCAATAAAGAAACCATTTGCAACTTTTTCATTAAATTCTTTTACCGCCTGACGATACTTTGCTACAGCCTCAGGAGACATACCTGCATACTGCATCCCTCCAAGCTTGTGCATTAACTGAATCGCTGCTGGCATAAACATAAAGAAGCCGACTAATTCTGTTAATCTTTCAGTAAATGTTCTTAACTTATCACCTTTTTCAGCTTGAGCTGTCCTTATAATAGCTTCTGCTACAAACCAAGCCTGCATCATAGCAACTAGCTTACCACCGGCAACCCTGTTGGTTGCACCTTCAAGAAACATATTCGCAAATTTTGGTAAAAGCTTACCTAGTTTTGTCTTATGATAAGGATTATCTAAACCTTTAGAGCCTATAAGTTTATTTGCCATCTCTGAAAATTCTACTTTTCGTCCGAACAAATGCCCCCAGACTTTATTCAAAGTACTATTATCATGTACGTCAATTTTCGAATACACACCAGGTTTTACTTTTTTACAAGCATTTATAACATCATCTAAATGAGAATGTATATCTTTTTTTACAGCTTCAAATGTACTTAAATCTGTAAATCCTAAAGCTTTAGCCTTTAATTCTTTAAGTTTTAAAGCTCTTTCACCAGACTCCATTAATTTAAAAGCTTTTACTGCATCATCGGATTTATCTGGAGAAAGGAGTCTAAATTCTTCTGCTTGAAGAATAGCTCTTTTTGTGGCATCTGCAGCTTTACCTTTTCCTCCGACATTATTTATTAATTCTTTCACACGTCTGATATCATCAGCAGAAGCTCCATAACAATCCAGATCTTCTGCATACTTAAGAGGTTTCATAAAATTATCCGCAATTTGAGGATAATCAAATAATAAAGCGCCTTTCATACCTCCAGCTTGACCCAAAACAATAGGTAATTCAGGTTTTGAAGGAGTTTTATCAAATGCTCTATATACCGCTGATTTATTTAAAAATTTCTTTAAAGATGATGCTACTGAATTATAACTATTCTTTAACCAGCCAGCGAAACTTGATTTACCAAATTTACTATTTGCAACACCTTCACTAACTCTATCACCCATATTCCCCATCTTATACTGAATAGTATCTGTATAAGCCCCGCGACATTTCTTAGCAAATACATCCATTGATTGAGCAAGTCCATACCACACAGGAATTGCAACTCCTAACTGTTGTATAGGGTTAATTTCCTCTAACTGTCCGATACGACTTGCAACATATGTATCTTGAATATTCTGTTTCAATTTCTCAGGATCAATTTTTTCACCTTGCATAGGTGGTAAATTCTGAGGTGAACTGCTCTGCTGCATACCAAAACCGCTTACATCTGCACCAAATGGGATTTTATAATTCTTTAAATTATCTACCATACCTTTTCCTATTTACCCCTATATAAATATAAAAACATCACTAAAACTAAAATTGTGTTATTTTAACAAAAAATCACAAATTGTAAACAAATGTAACAAGTTTATTAAAGTGTGAAATTTCGACAAAAGTATATACTTTATATATACATAAGAGAGAGATAAATAAGAGAGGCGCATATGGCAGTAGCTAATTTGAAAAAAATTGATAAAAAGCTAAAAGATATGTATCAAGATCAAGTCACAACAAATACTCCAAATGAACCATATATAGACAGGTCTGAAGTATTGCTGGCACAGATGAATTTCATAGCCATAGCCAATAAACAAGCGCTTCATTTGATTTAATAAATTTTAACAAAAATAACATAACTCCAATTAATTTTTCCCCCTACAAATTTTGTACCTGATTTTCACCCGAGAATCAGGTTTTTTTTATTAATAATAAATTGATAAAATAAAAAGACCGTATAAATTATAACGGTCTTTTATTATTAGTTCTCTCTTTTAATATCCGCGTTTAAGAGAAAGCTTTGAAACTTCTTTCTACATTCTTATCTATTGTATTTTTTATTGAGTCATATTCTGTCTGTAATGCATTATGCTCTGTATCTAAATTCTTCAAGTCTGTTTCGTATTGCTTATCTTTTACTTCTATCTCTTTTAAGGCTGTATTATATTTTACCTCTGCTTTTGTTCTTGCTACTTCATTACTCTGTTCTGATATATCTGTCACTGATGTATATTCTATTGAAGTCCACGTTACATCAGCTAATCCCATGCCCTCTTCTGTTGGGTTACTAAATTGTACCTGTTCTATGGTTATTACTCCATTTCTTAATGCGTATTCCAACCACTCTGGACTATTCATTAGACCGTCTTCTAATATTACATAATTCTCGTTTGTCTTTGAATCTGAAACCCAACCCATATCACTGCTATAATTCTCATCATTCATATAACCTGATTTGAAGTCACTCTCTCCGTTCATTCTATGCCATAGATTTATATACCATTGACCTTTGTCATTATCTGTCAACTGGCGTACTACTTTATCTATATACATATCTACTTCTTCTTTTTCTGGC
>CALUTP010000023.1 GCA_944323725.1 Candidatus Gastranaerophilales bacterium
GCTACTGGTGATAATTGTAAAGTATCTAACCCAACAGATATTTATCCAGTTGTAATGTATGATCAAACAATTTTACCTGCTACAAGAGCTGCTGAAGCTGTTCTTTATGGCGCTGGTAAATAGTTAATGTAATTTTTGGCGAGCTTTCGCATTTGCTTAAACTCAATTTTTATAAATCTGTTACCTCGATGAAAACCAAACCGCAGATTTGTAATAAATAGAATAAAGCCTTTTTAGGACGGAATTTTATCCGTCCTTTTTTATTTGATGTATAATTTTTCTATGGATAAGAAAATTTCTGATAAGGTTATAAATAGATTGACTTTATATCATTGTATTTTAGCGGATTATATAAATGAGAATATTGAGTTTATTTCAAGTAAACAAATTGCTGCGTTGTTAAAAATAGATGATTCTCAGGTAAGAAAAGATATTAATCTTCTTAATAATACAGGTAAAAGTAGAGTTGGATACATTGTAAAAGAACTAAAAAAATCAATTGAATCTGCTTTAAGTTTTTCGAAAACCAAAAAAGCATTTATTATAGGTGCAGGGAATTTAGGTATGGCGCTTGCTAAGTATGATAATTTTACGGATTACGGTTTAAATATTCTTGCATTATTTGATAATGATAAAAAGAAAATTGGCGGGACTGTTAATTATAAAATGATTTTAGATATTTCAAAACTCCCTAATCTAGCTAGAAAGTCAAATGTCGATATTGCAATTCTCACTGTACCTAGAGAATATGCTCAGCAGACAGCAGAATTCCTTGTTAAAGCAAATATAAAGTATATTTGGAATTTTGCTCCTGTTGTTCTTTCTGTACCTGATGATGTTCAAGTTTGGAATGAAAATTTAATGGGAAATTTTTTACAATTTACATATAATATATAAAATTATACTCTAGCTAACTGGTTGATATAATAAAGATGTCTTAATCCTTCTAATGTTAATGTCGGATTAATAAAATCAAAAGGATGTTTCATATATTCGGCTATATAGTGTGCATATCCTCCAGTTGCAACAATCACAGCTTTTTCTCCTAATTCTTTTTCGCATTGAGCAACAAGTCCATCAATCATACAAGCACATCCTCGAATTACACCGGAAAGTATCGCATCAACAGTATTAGTTCCTATCGCAGAAGGAGATTTTGCTACTTCAATTCTTGGCAGTTTTGATGTAAATTTATTTAAGGTCTTTAATTGAAGGTTTATCCCTGGAGCAATTACACCACCAATAAATTCTCCGTTCGAATTAACAATATCAAAGGAAGTCGCAGTCCCAAAATCAATAACTATTACAGGATGTTTGTATAAAATGTAAGCTCCAGCTGCATTTGCTATTCTATCTGCACCTATTTCATTAATGTTTGGCATTGTTATTTTTACACCGGTATTTATTTTTGCAGATAAAAAAATAGGTCTGATATTAAAAACATTTTTTACAGCAGTTTGAAATTTATTGTTAAGTTCTTCTACAACGGATGATATAATACAACCTTCAATAGTATATGTTTTAAATAAAGATTTAAGTAGAACTTCATATTCTTCAAGTGATAAATCTTTATCAGAAGCAAGTCTAAATTCTTCAATCAAAGCATTCTCGTCAAATAAACCAAGTGTTATGCTGGTATTTCCTATATCGGCAGTTAGTAACATAAAAAATAGTCCTTTTTCAAGGACTATTTTAACTCAAAAATTTTTTTTTGCAAAAATTAACTGTTGAATGCGCAGGTTCCATTGTCAGTTTTTGCTTGGTTATTTAACAAATTACCAATAATTGGTTCACCGGATTTTAGCCTTTGATAAAATGAATTAAATTCACCAAATGGTAATTTTGGTTTTTGTAATTTATCTGTTTTTTTATGTCCAATTGCTTGTACGCTTAAATCACTCATATACGACTCCTTATGTATTTTGCTTTAATACTCATATCTCATGTATATATATAAAGTATTTTTTTTCCACATAAGTGCTATTTTTTGTGATTTTTGTTACATAAGTTTACAAATCTGTAAAATTATAGCCATAAGGCTACTTTAATAGAAATTCTTTTTCTAACTTTATTGCCGTTTTAGTTTTTGCTAATCCAGCCTGAGAACTTTCTTTTAGCATCGGGGACATAAGGTTTCCAGTTTGTTCAAGTGCATCAATCACTTCATCCACAGGAATTTTGGATTTGATGTTAGCTAATGCAAGCTCACTAGCTGTTACAGCATGTATTGCAAGAAAAGGGTTCCTTTTAACGCAAGGTACCTCAACCAATCCGCATACGGGATCGCAAGTTAGGCCAAGTAAATTTTTCATAGCAAGAGCTACTGCATTTAATATAATCTCCACAGCTCCTCCTCTTAATTGGGCCAACGCTCCTGCACTCATAGCAGATGCTACACCGCATTCTGCCTGACAGCCTGCAACAGCTCCAGCAAGAGCAACTTTGTTTGATATAATTCTGCCTATTTCACCAGCAGTAATTAACGCATTAATTTGTTCATTTTCTGGAATATTTAAATCTTCACTTACTCCGATTAAAACAGAGGGGACGATTGCACAAGAACCTGCTGTAGGACAGGCAACTATTCTCCCCATTCTTAAATTTTCTTCTATTGTTGCAAGAGCATAACAGGTTATTTTTTCAAAAGTTTTTCCAAATAAAGCTTTTTTATTTGAATAACTGGCTTGCAATTTAGAGCAGTCATCCCCGCACATTCCGCTTATAGACATTTCATTGCTGGATAAGCCCTTTTTTATTGCTTCTTTCATTGCATCTAGACTTTTTTTTACATTTTGTCTGAATTCTTCAATTGAAATTTCTTCATTTTCAGCTTCTTTTTCTTGAGCTATTTGCCATATTGTTTTAGAAGAGTTTTCACATTCATTATATAGATCTTCAAATGTAGAAATATTAGTTTTCTGATTCATATTAACTTTCCAATTTTTTTATATATCTAATCATATAAATATTTTCAATTAAACCTAAAAAGTCAATAACTTTTTGATTAATGCCGCCATCCAAACAGATACACATAGATGCTTCTTGCCCTTTTGCAAATCTATCACAATGCAGTGATGCTATATTTACTTGTATTGAGTTTGTTACTCTTGCAATCATATTAGGTACGTCTTTATATACAAGTATTAATGTATTATATTTTCCTGTTACGTTTACCGAAAAGTCATTAATTTTGCGTATAATAATTTCCCCTGCGCCTATCGAATCTCCGGAAATTGTCATGTTAGTTGAGCCTTCAAATATAAAGTCAACTGCATTAGGGTGTCTGTTGAAATCTTCATAATATTCAAATTTGTAATCAAATTGATTTGAAATATCAAGGTCAAAAATATTTTTTATCCGGCTGTCATCAACAGATAATCCTAGCAGTCCTGCAAGTAGCCCTTTATCAGTACCATGTCCTTTGCCTGTTTTAGCATAGGAATTGTATAGTTTGAATGTAACTTTTTTAGGAATTTCATTGTAAATATTGCGAGCTAACAATCCTAATCTTACTGCTCCTGCAGTATGTGAACTTGAGGGCCCTGCCATAATTGGTGAAATAATATCCATAATTGAGGATTGACGCATATTTATTCTCTTATGTTTAGTAATACCTAATTAATTTCAGTATAGCATCAAAACTTATGATATTAAATTATGTTACAGTAATGTAAAATTTTTATTAATATTTGACAATAATTCGAAAATTTATGTTTTTATATATATGTGCAGATTAGTGTTAAATTTTTAATTGGTTAGGAAAAGTGTAGTAAAGGAGAATTATGTTTAGCCCTGAATTTATGAAATTTCTTATAAATTATCAAAAAGATGAATTTACTCCAGAACCAACAAAAAAAGAAATTCCTTTAAAATATAAAAAAGGCGGTCGTAAGCTGGCTGATATTTTAATTACTGTTGAAAAGTAAGTAATAAGGTTATTTGGATAAAAAAAAAGAGCCTTTTGACGGGCTCTTTGGAATAAACTTTTGATTCATTCCTCAAATAGTGTGAAGTGTAGTGTGTGTGCTTAAATTTCGTTTTTTGATTCCTCGAATTTAAGCTTTCCTCGTGTTACATTTATATAAACAATTTTTTGTATATATTATTGCTATATTTTTTCTATTAAATTTATATTTGTTACAAAAGTTCATAAAGAAATCTGTATAATTTTGTGAAAAGAGGGAATAATAATATTATAATAGGGTATGACGTGTTTAGTTTATTAAAGGAGATATATGAGAATTTTAATTTCAAATGATGACGGTATTGCTGCAAATGGTATTAGAGTTCTAACAAAAGCTCTAGCGAATGATCATGATGTGTATGTGGTTGCCCCAGATAGGGAGCGGAGTGCAGCAGGTCATTCACTTACACTGCATACTCCATTAAGAGTTGAGGAATTAGAGGCTATTACAGGAGCAAAGCGGACTTGGGTCACAACTGGTACTCCTGGCGATTGTGTAAAGATTGCAATAAATGCAATTTTGTCAAAAGAAGAACAGCCAGATTTAGTTATATCAGGTATAAATCATGGGCCGAATTTAGGTTCTGATATATTGTATTCAGGAACGGTGAGTTGTGCTATGGAGGGTGCAATGATGGGTATTCCGAGTATTGCGGTCTCTCTAGCCAGTATGCAAGCTGATTATGATGACTTTTTATATACTGGAGCATTTATGCTTACTTTGCTAAAAAAAATTGACGGATTCCCTTTCCCGCCAAAATCAATTTTAAATGTAAACGTACCAGCTTTAGATGCTGAAGATATTACGGGTATAGCTATTACGGAATTAGGCAGTAAGATGTTTACAAATACCTATGAAAAGCGTGTAGATCCGAGAGGTAAGGTATATTACTGGATGGCAGGCGAGCTTACTGACGAACCTAGTGATGCAAATACAGATATTGCAGCTGTTAGAAATAATAAAATATCGATTACCCCTGTAACTTATGAGATGACAAAAGAAGATTATATAGCTAGTCTTGATAGCCTGCTTTGTGCTGGTGATACTTGTAATTGGTATTGAAAATAAGTTTTGAAACCTGATTATAGTAAAAAAGATGATAAAAAAGTTATCATCTTTTTTATTGTGTCGATAAGCTCCCAAATATGGAACCTTTTAATTACAGAACAAGGTTGTTATATAGCGAACTAATATCAATTATGAAACAGTCAACTCAAGAATATTACAATATCAGAAGAATTTTAGGGCTGAAATGTTTAGTTTTTTACTGAGTTTAAAAATCAGGCAATTTGTAAATAAAAAAATACTTTATACAAATATAGGTTAGGTTATTTAAGGTTTATTGTTATGGGTTTAGAAAAACTGAGAATGAGTTTAGCACAAAAGACTTTCGCTTGGGTAAAAGCATGCGGAAAAACTTCTGTTTTTCAAACAAAACCTCAAAAAATTCACGGCATAAACCCATCTGTTACAAATCTACATACGGGTAATAGTTTTGATTTGCCCCGCTTTTCATCAGTAGAAATGAAGATGGCAAGAATAATGAATAAAATTGCAATAAAAGATGAATACATAATTCGTTCTAAAAAAGTTCTTTCAAGCTCAAAAATACTACCTGAAGACTTAAAAAGATTAGAATCAACGACACTTGAAGATACATATAAACGTGCCTTTTGGATAAATCCAAAAGATGATAAAGGTTATCATTTGCTTGATGAGGGTAGAACAAAGAACGGCTTGCAAAAGTTGCGAATACTTGATGAAAATGGTGTATTTGTAAAAAATACAGTAGTTAAACCTAAAACAGTTATTTTAACTGACCTAAAAAATAATATTGTATCTCTATATATAAAAAATGAATTTGATAATATTGATATTACTCATACAGATTTGATTAATATATTAGCAAGACGATACAATCCTTTTGCAAAATATAAAACTGTTTTATATGATTATGAACCTAATATTGTTAATAAAGAATATTTTAGAAAATTATATAGAGCCATTGATAAAGATACAAGCTATATTTCAGCTTCTTTTGGACAATCTTATACTAGCAATATGCCGATAAAGGGAAAAGGAAAAGAAATTCAGCATGAATTAGAAAATCATATAAAATGTATTGATAGTATAGTTCAAACAAACAAGCTATTTAGAAAAATAGCCAATAAAGTAAGATTTCTTATGGGTACAGGGAATAACGGCAATTGTCGTATAAATATATATTTGTCTACAGGTATTGAAGGGGTTGGCGGTCTAAATCCTATGCATAAAGTACATATGAATTCAAGTTCCAGAAACAGTTTTTTTACCCAGCATTATGAAAATTATCAATTCCCTATAAAAATGACCGAAGAAGGTCTTAGTATTACGGGGTTGCATGGTACTGATATCCCAATAACAACCCCCCTTTTCCCAGGGGAGTCTTTTGGTACTATTTCTGGTACATCTTATTCAACGCCTGTTCGAGCTGCAAAGTTAGCTCTTAATGATATGATGGAGGGCTTACTTTAATTCATAGATTATTTTTATACAGTTGTATGCAAGAATTATCTTGGTAATTCATCTGTAAGGGGATTTCAGTTTTTTGTTTTAGAAATTTTATCGCTCTGTACTAAAGCAATTCAACCTCAGCTCGCTCCCGCTGAACCCGAAAAACGGATTAAAGTCCTCGTCATATAAAATTAAAAAGAGAGTAACAACAAGTGTTACTCTCTTTTTAATTGTCGAGAAACTCCAGACTCTGGAACCCTCAAAGTAATAATATATCACAAACAAGTTGCATGAATAACCTCTGCGTTGAACTAATTTCACTAATGAAACAATCCACTCAAGAATACTATGATATGAGAATTATTTTGGGGTTAGACAGTGTCTAACCAACTCGCTATGTATTTTCTTTATTCAAAATATTATTAATTATGAGTAGAATCAAATATGCAACTATCGTTATTAAAATAGGATAGAATGATAACACATAAATAATAAGCATTAAACCAAGTAGTATTTTCCCTAATAAACATATAAATTTATTTTCGTAAATTTTATATTCTTTTTCAAAAAAATATAATGTTAATACCCTATTTTTGTTATATATAACTAATAAATAATATGCTAGTAGTATTGCAAAAACAAATATTGAAATCAGCATAACTAACAATGGTACACTCCAACCTACCATTCCCCAACTTTCGTCAACTATTCCATAAGCAAAACTTAAAATAAATGACACTAAAACAACAAGCCAACTCCAAAAAGCATACATTTGTATGAATTTAATACATTTATTATTCATTGTTATTATTTAATCACCTCTAGATATATCTAATTAAATTTATATAATTTGTCGACAAGCTCCAGACTCTGGAACCCTTCGATAAGACTATTGTAACAGAAATTAGCTTATATTCAAGTCTTATTCATGTAATAAAACAGTCAACTCAAGAATATTACAATATGAAAAGTATATTAGTTAAAATGTAAAATTTGAATTTACAAATATTAATATTAAAGCAATTTTTATTTTTAGATGGTTTTACAATTGCATAATAAAAGTTTTTATAAAATGTGTTTTACATAGAAAGGAGTGTTATGCAACAAGTAATGTCAACAGGTTATGTTAAAGTAGGAAATGATTACATAAACCCTAATAACATAACTCATATAGGGAAAAATCCTGATGGAACAACCTTTGTCAGCTATAATACTTTTGCTCAAGGACCAAATGGTATTACCCCTTTAGCTGATAGAATTCCTGTAAATAGTGATAAATTTGCACAGTGTGCTAATAAAGCAATGCAAACTGGTCAAATTGTTGATGTAATGGCTTAAATGAAACTATATTAAACTTATAAAAATAAAAGGGATAATACTACTTGTTATCCACTTTTTTAATTGTCGACGGGGGGACTTGAACCCCCACAGCTCTCGCCACATGCACCTCAAGCATGCGTGTCTACCATTCCACCACATCGACACAAAAAATTATTAAATTTTCACGGAACATGTTATATCGTTTGTGGTGGATGTGTTTCGCCCCCTCTCCTCCAATGTGACATTTAGTCACATTCTCGTCGGCAGAGTACCACATCGACATAAACCTTGATTGAATTTTCACTGAACAGTTAAATCATATGCTTTGGATGAGTTTTGCACCTTTTTCTCCAATATGCCATTTAGTCATATTCCCTTCGGTATAACACCACATCAACATAAGCCTTGATTTAATTTTCAATTTGTATAATCATACTATCATAAATAACTCGGATTGCAAAGGTGTTTTTATGGATAAGAATGATTTAATTAAGCGTTGTTTGAAATTTCAAGATGCTGTAGAAACTTATCCTTTCAAAGATAAGACTTACGATGAGTATGCTGTTTTAAGACATAAAACTAATGGTAAATGGTTTGGGTTAGTATTTTATTTAAATAACCGTTTATGTATTAATTTAAAATGTAACCCTGTTGATTCAGCTATTTTAAGAGATGAATATAAATTTATTACACCTGCTTGGCATATGAATAAAACTCATTGGATTATGGTTGATGTGAATAAATCGCCAAAGGATTTGCTAGATGCCTTGATTAAAGAAAGTTTTGAATTGACAGCAAATAAGCGAAAATCCAAATAATTCTCATCTCATCTGGTATTCTTGAAATCAGTTTTTTACATGCAATAATATTGGTATGTTAGATACAATTACCGTAAAGGGAGCTAAAGAGCATAATTTAAAAGATGTTTCGCTAGAATTGCCGAAAAATGAATTAATCGTTTT
>CALUTP010000024.1 GCA_944323725.1 Candidatus Gastranaerophilales bacterium
ATAGGCATTAGTTAATATTGAATATGTCTGCTTAAATCTTGTTAACCAAACCCTTTCATTAAACTTTGCCATTAATGCAGGCATTGTCATTGCTGCTACTATGCCTATTATTCCTAATGTTATCAACACTTCTGCTAACGTGAATGCCTTTTTCATTTGCGATTTTTCCTTCCTCTTTTTATTTCTAATTTTCCCTTTTTTAAACACTAAAAAATCAGCCACTACTAATTATCGGCTGACTAAGTTTATGGATATTCGCAAATTTATTGCTTAAACTAGGTGCCCCCCCCCCCGAAATTATTGCTATTACTATATTTTGCATTAGTATCCTCCTTTGTAACTATTTTCATTATAAGCGATTTCTCTTCTTTTTTCAATACTGATTTAGTGGTTTCAATCTTTTTACCTATTCATAAAATAAAAAACCGCTCTTATTGCGGTTTTTTATCTTTTATTTATATAAAGTTTTTATCATCTCCTCAGTTAGCTTTCCACCCTTTTCTGCTGTCATACAATCACCTGGTCCTACATTTAGCTGTGTTATAGATGATTGACCTGTTCGAGCATTGTTTCTAATTGAAAGAGCAAATAAGTCATATCCCCATTTATTTGGACCTTTCTTGCCATTTATATCAAAGGCAAAACTGTAATTTCTGTCATTTGAATAAGACAAAAGTAAAATACCTCCATCTGCTAGGACATAACTTGAGGCTACATTATGAACCTGATCCTTTGTCCACATTACACAACTAGCTATCATTTGTTCGCCATAATCTTCCATATAATTATCATCCCCAGGTTTAGCTACCTGACTTTCTTGGGCTACTTCTTCTCTGCCCTTATATTTTGGAATACAGCCATTTGCTAATGAGTTATTTTTACATGTCTTCATTATTTTTAAATTCTTTCTTATATATGACCAAAATTCTTCACAATCATCACGCACTCCATTCTGATCATATGGGATTGGGGAACCATCTACTTGCGTAACTGAGGTACACACTCCTAAGGAATTGTAATTTGTACATACTTGTGGAACTAAATTATATGTCCTACGATAACAAGCTGGCATACTTCCATATTCTGACTGTGCTTTTATGACAGCTTGAGACAAAACTGAATATGCTTTTTTAAACTGAACTTTTAGTACGTATTCCTCGTATTTCTTTGTTAATGTCGGCAACGTCAAAGCTGCAACTACACCTATTATTCCTAATGTTATCAATACTTCTGCTAACGTGAATGCCTTTTTCATTTGCGATTTTTCCTTCCTCTTTTTATTTCTAATTTTCCCTTTTTTAAACACTAAAAAATCAGCCACTATCATACGCTGGCTGACTACTTTTAAGGGTATTCGCAAATTTATTGCTTAAACTAGGTGCCCCCCCCCCCCGAAATCATTGCTATTACTATATTTTCCATAACTTAACTCCTGTCTATTATTTTAATAACATGTTTATTATAAACTATTTGTTTATGATTTTCAATAATATTCTCTTATAAGGTAGTTACAAAATAAAATATATGTGATAGTATAATAAATGTAAATAAAATAGGAAGAGGTCTTTGAGGATGAATAAATTTAAAACACTATCATTAGCTTTTTTAATAATATTAGGATTAGGAATCAACACATTAACCCAAGCATCACAGGAAGCTGTTTTATTAAAAAAACCAGCAATTCCTGATACAACAAAAAATATTTCAAATAATATATTGAAAGAATATACAACAGTAAACCCTGTTGCAATGGTAGAGAATCCTAATATTTATTTAAATAAAAATGTTAAATTTAAGGCAAAATTTGATAAATTTTCCACACTTGGTCTAGATTATAAACCTGCATTTAGAAGTTCTGAAAAGTATATTTCTTTCTTGATTCAAAGAAGTAATATAACAACTCATAATGTACCACTTTCAGAATTAAAAATATTTATCACAAGAACTGAAGCTGAAAAACATATTGATCTAAATTCAGGAGATGAAATAGAAGTGGCAGGTAAAGTATTTTCAAATGCATTAGGCGACGTATGGATGGATGCAGAAAGCTTTACTGTGCTAAGCACTAAGGCAAATAATCAAAATAAATAACTAAACTAATTATACGGGGTTAAGATTATGGAAACTGAAAATATAGAAAACAAAAATAAGAATAAAAAAGAAGTATTCCTTACAATTCATGGACATTTCTACCAGCCGCCAAGAGAAAACCCTTGGCTAGAAGCGATTGAACTGCAAGACAGTGCTTTACCTTTTCATGATTGGAATGAACGAATTAACAAAGAATGCTATAATCCTAATTCCATATCTAAAATAGTTGACAGCAGAAATAGAATTCTTGATGTTGTTAATAACTATGAACATATGAGTTTTAACTTTGGCCCTACACTTCTTTCTTGGATGGAAAAATTTGCACCACATACCTATGAAAGAATAATTAAAGCTGATATAGAAAGCATGGCTGAACATAACGGACATGGCAATGCCATTGCACAGGTATATAACCATATGATTATGCCTCTAGCAAATGAGAACGATAAACAAACACAAGTAAAATGGGGAATAAAAGATTTTGAATACCGATTTGGTAGAAAACCTGAAGGTATGTGGCTTGCAGAAACCGCTGTTGATGATGATACATTAAGAGTTCTAGAAGAAAATGGCATAAAATTCACTATTTTATCCCCTTATCAAGCATTGAAAATAAGAAAAGAAGGGACTAAAGACTGGCAAGACGTAAGCTGGGGAAATATAGATCCTGCACGTTCTTACAGATATTATATTAAATCTGCGCCAGGTAAATATATTGACTTATTTTTCTATGATGGCGCCATATCTCGTTCTGTAGCCTTTGACGAATTATTAAAAGATGGAAATAAATTTGGAAAAAGATTGAAAGAAGGAGTGTCTGACTTAAGAGATTATCCACAACTTATTAATATTGCAACAGATGGTGAAAGTTATGGACATCATACAAAGTTTGGAGATATGGCTCTAGCATATGTTCTTCAAATAAAAGCAAAAGATGAAGGATTTAAAATTACAAACTATGCAGAATATCTCGAAAAATATAGAAGCGATTACGAAGCTGATATAAAACAAGCCTCAAGCTGGAGCTGTTTCCATGGTGTAGGCAGATGGAAAGAAGATTGCGGATGCTCAACTGGAGGACATCCAGGTTGGAACCAAAAATGGAGAAAACCGCTTAGAGAAGCTCTTGATTATTTAAGAGATGAATTTGCTAAAATATTTGAAGCTGAAGGTCCAAAATATTATCAACTAAATCCTTGGGATGTTAGAAATAATTATATTTCAGTAATATTAGATAGAGGCTCCTTCAGTGTAGATAAATTCCAACACGAAAACTTTTTGCCAAATCTAAACGATGAAGCAAAAATCAAAGCAATGGAATTACTAGAAATGCAACGTCAAGCAATGTTAATGTACACAAGCTGCGGGTGGTTTTTCTCTGAAATTTCTGCGATAGAACCTGTTCAATTAATGAAATATGCAGCCAGAGCAATGCAATTAGCCTCAGTGTTTACCAAAAAAGACTTTACCAAAAAATTTCTAGATATTTTATCAGAAGCAAAAAGTAATATTCCAGAAATGGGTACAGGGAAAGATATTTTTGAAAGATTTGTCCAACCTTCAATTGTAACCCTAAAACAAATTGCTAGTTTATGGGCAATTTCTTCATTATATCAAGATTTTGAAGACGAAGAAAATGTATATTGCTACACAATAAATAGACATGATTATCAAAAAGTCCCAAAAGGTAATTCTAATTTCATAATTGGACATATTGAAATTCAATCAAAAATCACCCAACAAAAATCTAATCTAATATTTGCACTAATGCAATATGCTGGGGGAGATTTTCATTGTGCGCTTAAAGAATTTTCAGAAGAAAATGAATATATCAAAATCAAAAATGAACTTACAAAAATATTCATGCAAAACCCTCTGACTGAAATTATTCGAGCTTTAGATGAGTATTTTGGAAAAGAATACTTTACACTAAAAGACATCTTTATAGAAGAACGAAGAAAAATTCTACAAATACTTCTTAAAGATAAAATGGCTAAATTTGCTAAAACATATGAAGAAATGTATGAAGATAGTAAAGGCTCAATTTATCACATGCAAAATCTAAGTATTACTGTACCTGATGAATTCAAGATTTCAGCAAGTTACGCTCTCAGTAGAAAATTTAATGATTTAATAATGCATTCTGGAGGATTTGTGGATCCTGCAATTGCTCAAGAGGCTATAGCTATTAACTATGAAGCAAAGCAAATCGGAATAAAACTTGATAAAACTATCTCTAATAATATATTTTCAAAAAAAATTACACAAAATATAAATCGACTTGCTTATAGTTTAGAATTCCAGCAAGCTGATGTTATTTTAGAACTTTTTGATCATATTGAAAAATTAGAATTGGAAATTGATATTGCAGAAGCACAAAACACTTATTATTCTAGGATTTTTCATAGAATCTCTGAAATTATAGATTTAAGCGTAAAATCAAAAAGAAAATCTGAAAAAAAACTTGCTCAAATGCTCTTAGATATTGGAGATAAATTAAATATAAACACTGATTTTTATCGAAATAAACTGGACAAAATTTCAATGTAAAATAATATGTCTACCAGTTTTCAGAACCATATTTTTTATAACTTTCAATCATGCCGTAGATTTTATTAACTACGGCATCAATTTTTATTAAATCTTCTGGCTTTTTCATCTTTGATCTTAACAACTTAAGTTCTAATAAGTCCTCTTTGGATTTTCTTATTTTTTGTTTAGTTTCCTCTCTTTTTAAGAATAACCATGCCTCAAAACCACAGCCTGGAGGAACTACCGCCCAAGGAGTGCTCGGACAGTGACGACATAGTGCTGGACGTGCTTCATATATGGAACATTTGTTATCATCAAGCAAATATTTACACTTATAAAAAGTCAACTCAGACTTATCTAGATTTCCATCAATACATGAGCGTTGAATAACATTATCTACCAATTCTTTATCAACAGCCCTAGCTTCTTCTAAAGAAACATATGGCTCAAAAATTTTTAAAAAATCATAAGCCCCCTCATCACCAGTTTCAGCCATTTTCACTAATTCTTCATAAGGTCTTGTGGTAGTTACAACCCTGCAACACCTTCCACACATATGACACAGATCTTGAGGCCTTTTATCCAGATAATTTTCTTCGTAACTTGTCATATAAGTATTATAAATCGGCATGCTTATATAAAAAAAATTGTGTTACATTTCTTAAAAAAAACTAAAAAAAAGCAATAAATTTAGACTTTGATACTTTTATATAATAGGTAGTGAAAAGGTAGTATTATATGCAAAATTACGTGCAACAGGGAAATATCCAACAGCCAATTCCGGCGCAAAGATATGCAACACAAACTCCAGTTCAAAACAATAGCGTTCAGACTCAACAGCCTCAAGTTATTGCAATGCCCCCGCAGTATTCTCAACCGGTCATTGCACAGCCTCAGGTTACAACAACACCAAATCCGAGTTATGCTGGAGTAAATATCCAAATATTTAACCCATCAGTAGGAGTTCCTGGTGCTACGACTAATTACAATGTTAATTCACCTAATTACCAAAGCGGTGGATTAGGACAATGCTATCCATCTAACTATTACACTCAGCCTCTTGGACAAAATGCTAACAACGTAGTTAATAATACAACTAATAACAAAACTATTAACGAAACAGAGAATAAAGAAACAACCACAAACAAGAAAACCGAAAAAAGGAAAATTGTTCAATTAACAGATGATTATATAAGAAATTTAGAAAATTATCTTAATAGTCAAGACAAAGAAGTAAGACTTATGGGAGCAAAAGAAGTTGTAGCAAGACTTCAAGAAGATGATTCCCGAAAAAATGATAAAGCTCTTACAGCATTAATCAATAAAATGCTTCAAGATCCATCAGAACAGATAAGAATAATGGCATTAAGCATGCTTGAATCTAGAACTGTTACAGGCGATGACTATACAATAGGGGTTTTGAAGAATATGCAAAACTCAAAAGATGCTTATGGACAAGATGCACTTCAAGCAACAAATATCCTGTTAAAAATGTCAGGACAAACTGTAGAAAAAGAATTCGAAGTAAAAGATACCCAAAAGAAAGAAACAACACAGGCTAAATAACAATGAAAATTTTGACTGCAATAAAAAATAATTATGGTAAATATTTAGCAAAAGCTGCAGGAGCTGCAGCAGTAGGTCTTGTTGCTTATGATGCACATGTTATTGGGAAACTAAAGGCTGATACTTATTCTCAATCAAAAATGGCAGACTATTGCACAAGTACATTTGATAATTCAATGTACTTATCTGAACCAAGTATTGTACAGTCAAAATTAAAAGAAAAAATCCATAATATGAGGATGGAAAGTAACTTTGGCAATATGTTCAACTCAGCAGTAGGATATTTTGGCGGAGTAATTGAAAATATGATATCCAATGTTATTCCTCTCGGACTTGGATTAACCGCATTATGTGCAAGCATAAAAAAACATCCTAATCTAGTAAAATGGAGTGGAATTGGACTAGCAGCATACGCTGGAATAAAAATAGTAAGAGATGTATTGGGCTTTGGGCAAAAACATTATTTAAATTCTAGATATAAGTAAGTAAGTTATTGATTTTTCATATATTTTTCATACAAATCAGGACGTTTTAACTTTGTACGCTGAATTGACTGCTCAAAACGAAATTTTTCAATTTCTTTATGATTACCATTAAGCAAGACTTCAGGGACTTTTATCCCTCTGTATTCACGAGGTTTTGTATAATGCGGATATTCTATTAACCCATTTGAAAAACTATCTTCATCCGCTGATTCAATTTTACCTAAAGTTCCATCTAACTTACGACTAACTGCATCGATAAGGCATAATGCAGGTAATTCTCCTCCAGTCAGTACAAAATCACCTATAGAGATTTCTAAAGGTTTAATAATATCTCTAATACGCTCATCAAACCCCTCATAATGCCCACACATCATTATTATTTGATCATATCCAGATAAATCATTAACCAATGAATCATTTAACGGTCTGCCTTGAGGTGAAAGCATAACTGTAACAGAATTATTTATACGTTCAATACTTTCATAAGCATCAACATACGGCTGAGCCATTAATACCATACCTGCACCGCCTCCATAGGGCGTATCATCAACTTTTTTATGCTTATCAAGCGTATAATCTCTCGGATTAACTGTATTAATTGATACTACACCAGTTTCTACAGCTCTTTTCATTATACTAAAACTGCAATAATTTTGAATCATTTCAGGAAATAATGTTATAACCTCAAATCTCATTCAAGCAGTCCCTCTAAATTATTTATAGTAATCTTTTTTTCCTTAATGCTGACATTAGTCACAATAGCTTTTACAAAAGGAACGAGCGAAATTTTCTTTGAATTAGTCTTTACGGAAAGTAAATCTGTAGCTCCATTATTAGAAACTCCAACGACAAACCCGAGTTTTTTGCCACCCGTATCAAAAACATTTAATCCAACAAGTTCATCAATTAAAAACTCATCTTCTTCAAGTTTCTCCCTTATTGTCGTTTCTTCCACAAAAAGCAACGCACCTTTATAAGGGAGAAGCTCATCTATAGAATTTATACCTTCAAATTTCATAATAGCAAAATTCTTATGAATACGGCTTTTTGAAATTTTGAAAGGCAGATACTCTGAAACAGATTTAATATAAATTTTGTCTAATTCCAATAGAAAATTCTGTTGATTTTTAGAAAAACCAACTTTTGCTTCGCCTTGAATACCATGAAAATTTAAGATTTTTCCAACCGAAATGAATTTACTCATTACTCTGCAGGTTCTTCGACTTTCTTAGGTTTTCTGCCGCGTTTAGGTTTTTCAGGCACAATCTCTTCCTGCACAGGAGTCTCAGGAGTAGCACTCTCAGCTTTTACGTCTTCATCTTTTTTTTGATTTTTGAATTCTTCAGGACAATCTTCTCTATCCTGATTCCAACGCTGAAGTCCCATCTGAGACCGAATAAGTCCTATTCCAACATGCACCCGCCATTCATCCATTTTTAATTGTGCTGCAATAATTTTATGACAGCCTATTGGAGGTACAGGTAGCAATGGTTCATATAAATTCTTAATTGCAAACAACTGATCTGGAGAAATAGCCAACTTACGTTTAGGGAAAGGCAACTTCGGAAGCATCATTTTTTGTCTGATTAAGTTAATGCCAAAAAATACCTTTCTTGGTTCTAGACTGATTTTTTCTCCTATAACTTCATGCGCATCAGGATTAGGAAGAGGCAACATTGGTTTATAAAGCAATTCAATTTGTTCTAACTGCTCCTTACTTACAAGAAGTTGCTTAGGTGCTTTATTCCTATTCATTTGAGGACGTTTTTGGAACCCTCTATTATCACGTCTAAATCCACCCTGTTGCGGACGATTTTGATTATATCCTCTATTATCACGTCTAAATCCGCCTTGTTGTGGGCGATTTTGACTATATCCTCGGTTATATCCGCCTTGATTATTTCTGTTATATCCACCCTGCTGAGGACGGTTTTGATTATATCCTCTATTGTATCCGCCTTGATTATTTCTATTATAACCATCCTGCTGAGGTCGGCTATAACCTTGATTATAAGAACGCTGTGGTCGCTGTGGTCTGCCCTCACCAGCGCTATAACTACTATAAAATTGAGGTTGGTTTTCCGTACTATAACCATTTAAAGGTTCTGGTGATGGAGTTGATACTTGAGAGACCTCAGTGGACTCTGTTGGAGAATCTGATGGAGGGTTAATCATCATCTTTTTATCAGGATACAAACAATCCGGACAGATAACTCTCTTGGGGTTCTTTGTCTCAAACTCACGACCGCATTTGACGCACTTGTTTACATACATATTTAAAGCCTCTTAATTAAAAAATAATTCATAAACATAAAATAACAACTAGTTTCTAAATTTTAAATTATTACTCCTCGGTAATATCAAACATTCAATATACTTAATATTAATACTATAACATAAAATATAAATATTCGCAAGTATATTTTAGAAAATATGTATTTATTTTTCAATAATAAAAGTAACTGGGCCATCATTAATAAGTGAAACATCCATCATTGCACGAAACTTACCAGTTTCAACGTTTAAATTCCAACTCTTAATATTTTGCACAAAATATTCATAAAGTCTATTTGCGTCTTCTGGAGGAGCAGCATTATCAAAAGATGGGCGTGTTCCTTTTTTGCAGTCACCGCATAGTGTAAACTGCGATACAACAAGAATTTCTCCATTTACATCTTTAACTGAAAGGTTCATTTTACCATTTTCATCTTCGAAAATTCTTAAACCCATGACTTTTTGCGCAAGTTTTTCTGCGTTTTCTTGCGTATCAGATTTTTCAACCCCAAGAAATATAAGCATACCGCACCTTATTTCAGAATATAACTCGTTTTCTATTGTTACAGATGCTCGTTTTACTCGCTGAATAACCGCTTTCATAGATTATATCTCCTCAACCTTTTTATCAACTTTTTTAATTTTCAATACGTCATTTTCAATCTGCATTTCAATTGTATCATTTTCCGGATCAATTTTAAGTAGTTCTATTATAACTTTTGGAAGGAATAATGACCACCCATTACCAGCTCTAAATAATTTTCTTTCCATATTACCTCATAAAAATTTTTAACACGTTTCTAACATGTACTTTACAAAATAAAAAAGATGAGATATATTTTAATTAGTTTATACTATGTTACTAATATGTTTATAATGAAGGGGAAATGAATAAAATTGTAAAATTGAGAAAGAAAAGACGTTTTGGCAGACTAGGCTTCACATTAACAGAGACTTTGATAACACTAGGTATTATAGGAGTTGTTGCCGCAATGACCTTACCTGCACTCATACAAAACTATAGAAACCACGTAGTTGAAACACGACTTAAAAAAATTTACTCAGGAATAAATCAAGCAATATTACTTGCTGAAAAAGATTATGGAGATAGAAAATATTGGTTTACTGATTTCAATAATGTAGAATTGGATGATGAAGGTAAACCGATAAATGGTTAAGCTGAAGTTGAAGCTTGGTGGAATAAATACATAGCTATAAATCTAAAAACTACAGCAATAAAATATGCTCAAAAAGGACTACCTTATTTTTACTTTCCAGATGGAAGCACATTAAAAATAAGATTTACTGATGCTATCAGAGAATCTTATTTTATCCTGGTAATCCCAAAAAATGTATAAAAAAATACGGAGATGAAACTAATGGTTTTGCTAAATGTGCATTCACATTTATGTACATGCCAGGAGGAGATAATATAAAGTCAAACGCAACTCCAAACAGTCCTGACTGGAGATACCATGTAAATAAAGGTGTAGAACCCTATAAATTTAAATGGGATGGAACCAAAGAAGGCTTGTATAACGGGAGTTATAATGGATGCAACACTACTCCAAATAAATTTTACTAATGCACAGCCCTTATCCAGTATAACGGCTGGAAAATTCCTGATGATTACCCATTCAAAGTAAGCTACTAAAAATAATCAACAAACTTTACCTTTCAACTGACCGCAAGCGGCATCAATATCAGCCCCGCGTTCAAGACGAACTGTTACTTTTTTGCCTGAATGTTCTAAAAGAAATTTAAATTTCATAATAGAATTATTAGATGGACGTTGATAGTCATTTTCGGCAGTTGGATTATATGGAATTAAATTCACATTACATTTTATATCTTTAAGATAATGTGCAAGCTCTTTTGCACTTTCTATTGTATCATTCAAATCTTTAATTAAAAGATATTCAATAGTAATCCTACGTCCTGTTTTTTCTACATAATTTTTTAAAGCCTTATGCAAGTCACTCATATTATATTTATCTTCTATCTGCATTAATTTAAGCCTAATTTCATGATTTGGTGCATGCAAAGATACTGCAAGTGTAGACTGCATATCTAGCTCTGCTAGCTTATTTATCTGAGGGATAATTCCACTTGTAGAAACAGTAAGACGACGAGCACCTATTTGGAAATTTTCATTAAATATTTCCATCGCCTTTAAAACATTATCAAGATTTAAAAGAGGCTCCCCCTGCCCCATGAATACAACATTAGTAACCTTTAGATCTGTATCTCTTTGTATCATCAATACCTGTTCAATAATTTCTTTGTAATTTAAGTTTCTAATAAAACCGCGTTTCCCAGTAGCACAGAATGAGCAATTCACAGCACAACCTACTTGAGAACTAACACAGGCAGTAAGATTAGCGCGATTATCAAACCTCATAAGAACAGTCTCTACACATTCACCGTCTGGATATTCCAGAAGATATTTTATAGTCCCGTCAGAACTTACCTGTTTTACTTTAATTTTAATATCCGTAACTTTAGCAACTTTTTTTAATTCTTCTCTGAACTTTACTGAAAGATCAGTCATTTCATCAATTTCTTTTACGGATTTTAAGTAAATCCAATTATGAATTTGACGAGCTCTAAATTTTGAAGCTTTTAATTCATCAGTTATTTCTTCTATTTCTTGGAGGCTTAAGCCTGATAAAATTTTCATAGAAAACCCTTTTATTTTATATTCAACTTAATTTTATCTATATAATATTCAACAATTTCAATCATAGAATGAAGCATGAGCGTAACCGGTTCTACTTCATCTTTCCATTTTTTATACCCGCAAGATTCGGGTAAAATACTCAATGGATTATCCGGAAAATCTCTACAAATTTGAGGTCGATTTTCATAATCAGAACACCGATTATCCTCAGTCAATTTTGGACAATGGTAAAAATAGACCTTATCTTCTTTTGTTTCATCCAGCATTGCAATATATTCAGGATAGACTTTTCTCGCTTCTTCTTTTGAGTTGTAAGGAACAAATATACTCAAAAACTGAGACGCAAAATTATCACCATTTTTTGCCTTTTCTTGTAATTCTTCTGGAGAGAATTCACTGCAAGCAAGATTACAACAAGTTGCACAACCTACACATTTAAAATTTTTTCTATAGGCAAGAATCTCTCTAAACTTACGATAAATTTCCTTTGAAATATCTTTTTCAAGCATATCAATGGCATTTTCCTGCCATTGTCTGCCTTTACTGGTTTTATCATAACAGTCAAAGATATCACCGGTAAAATTTTCCGGCTTAATTTCATCTACACGGGTTTGGATTTCTTCTACAGATTTTTCAAAAATTTCACGGTATTTTTTTCGTAAATCATCAACAGATGAACTTAAATTATTCATATCAAAATAATATCACAAAACAAGCTCTATTCAACAGGCTTTTTATCAAATAGAGCCTTATAGGTATAAGCAAGTTTTTGATCAAGCATACTTTTCTCAGCTTTACCTAAAGCAAGAGAATTAACCATAAAATCATAAGCACTAATTTTCCCGTTTAAACCATTAGATTTTCCTTCTTCTGTACCAAAATCAATCGCATGAAAATAAGCTGACATCTCTTCATTATCAATTTGCTTGTCTTTATTCAAATCTAAATGTTGGAAAGCATTTTTAGATAACTGCTCTGCTTCAGAATCCCCTTTCAAATCATCTGGCATATCTGCAGATTCAAAAGCTGAATATTCAGCTTGACTTAAGACTCCATCACCATTGCCAAAAGTTTTATCAATAAATGTAATATAGGCTTTTCCTAAATTTTTGATATTTGTTTTATATTGACTATCTAACAGGTATTTTTCTGCATTTGTTTTATCTTTTTTCCCAGCTAAAGTCCTCCAGTCATCATCTGTAATCTGCAATTCGACATCTTCATTTATCAAATCGACATCTTCTGGATTTGACATTGCTTTAAATATTTTATTTATTTCTTCACCTTGCTTTACAAGTAGAACTTCTTCTGATTGCTCAAGGTTGGACGTAGATTGTGTATTCTTGGGAGATTCAGACTTTGTCATTACAATAACAGGTTTAGCTTTTTCTGGAGCTTTTAACAAAATAGAGTCATCAGCCTTTGGAGTAGTTAAATCTTGCTCATGTACAATTTGCTGTTTTTCGACCTTTCCTCCTGTTAAAAGGGCTTTTATTTTACTCCATATCTCCTCATTAAAAATCATCTTTTGATTTGGTTGAACCTTAAAATCTGTTTTCCAAGAATCTTTATTACTTATATTATTAATATTATTTCCACCGGTAAAAATATTCTCTTGACCATTAATTTTATTTAGTTCATTATTCTTATTAACAAGCCCTGCTACCTGAGTCCAAGTTGATAATTTAATTTTCTTGCAATCTAAATTACTCAATCCGAGATTTGAAGCTATTGCTTGAGTTATACCTTGACCTTGAGCTATGACTATATTTACCATTAATAATATCCCCAAAAAAATCCTTATAATAATATAAAACAATTTAAGAATAGTAAATTAACTTTTTAATAAAAAATATTAATTAATATTAACATACATCAAAATAGCATCACCAAACTGCCAATTTTGAATTACTTTTTTATTATTTTGAAGATATAATGAAAGTTCTTTAGAAACAGCTCTGTGTGGGATATCATAAGGCATATATACCCAAAGATTCCCTTTTACATTATTTATAATCTTAATTGAATCTTCAACTCTGGTGTTTTTAAGATTATTAGCAGGGTTTTCCTTATAAACAGTATTATTCAGAGGATATTTATGTTTATAAAATTCAAACTCAGGATTTGATGCAATGTTTACAAATATACTATCCTCATTTGATATATTCTCATACAAATATTTACTAAATTCCCTAGCCGGATCCCGTTTGTTTGAATTTTTGGCTTTTAAATATCTTCCTGTAATAAGAATTTGAGGTACAAAGGTTAACAAAAACATTAATCCAATAATAATCGTAATGGTCTTTTTATTTACCGAAATTAATTCAAAAGGTTTAAAAATTATTAACAAGTAAATAGGTAAAATAAATAATATTACTCTTTCTGCGAAAGGATAAATTTTAAGCCAAGAAAGAACTAATAATGTAAAAATACTGAAATATAAAATTAAAGAATTAACTTCCTTATATTTAACAAAAAGTACACTGCCCCAAATGAAAAATATACACAAGAAAAGTATATTTTTTATAGGCGCAAAGAAATACTGCAAAGAATTAATGAATAAAATGAGTAGGTTAGAAAAATTTCGATTAACAAACTCCCCATCCCATAAGTTTGTCATAGACGTACCAGTATAGCTCTGAACAAGAAATAGTCTAACATATATAATCCCTAAAATTAACAATGGCAAACAAAATATAAAACATTTCTTATAATTTTTAGAAATTATTACCTGATAAACAATTCCTGCAAAAGTAATAATTCCACTCACAAAAGACAACCACATTAGGATAGCACAAAATATACCACTTAATAAAATTTTTTTGAAATCAAATTTTTCAAAATTAAGCCTATTAAAGAGATAAATCACAACTAAAGTGCAAAAAACATCAACTTCATATTGCTTAAATTCATTGGAATAATAAATTAGCAAGGGGCTTATACTAAAAAAGATTAAAGCAATAAGTCTTGAGAATTTAGTTTTTAAATAATAACCAGATACAAAATAAAATAAGATAATAGCTCCAAACCCTGCAATTAGGGGAATAAATCTAAAAACTCTTTCACTTAGTCCGAAAAATAAAGTTAAAATTTTAGTAAAAAACATTAATAATGGAGGAGCGATTTGATTATATTCTAATTTTTTATGAAAAAAATCAAATAAATTGTAATCAATAATACTTAATCCTAAATTACATTCATCATGCCAAAAAGAAGGATTCGTAATAAATCCCTTGAGCCTTAACAACACCCCTAAAAGTACAACAAAAACTGCACAAAGAATATAAATCAAATACGCTTTATTTGTATTAAATTTCTTTAAAAAGTTTATGAAATATCCCATCTTCCGCAAGTACCACCCCAACGAGCAATAATATTCCCTTTAATATCCTTAATATTAGTATAATGAGGGACTTCATCCACACCCTCTAGAATTGTAATAACTTCACAATTATTAGAGCACCCATTACAATCACAGGTAATCGAATGGAAATGCATATCACCAACCTGCCAGCCTTTAAATTTAGTTTCAGCTTCAGTGTACTGATGATTTTCCATAGCAAGAAGCGCTGCTCCGATTGCCCCCATTGTCTGATGATTTTCAGGAACGACTATTTTATGTCCTAAAGCCTCTTCAAAAGCCTTAACCATTCCTGAGTTAGTAGCAACACCGCCTTGAAAAGTAATAATTGGAAGAAGCTCTTTACCTAAAGCCAAATTAGAAAGGTAATTTCTAACAAGAGCCTGACAAAGCCCATATAACAAATCTTCTACAGGATACCCCAGCTGCTGTTTATGAATCAAATCACTTTCAGCAAACACACCGCATCTTCCAGCGATACGAGCCGGATTGGTTGATTTTAAAGCAGTTTCACCAAAAATTTCGATAGGAACATTTAATCTGTTTGCCTGTTGATCCAAGAAACTTCCTGTACCGGCTGCACATACAGTATTCATTGCAAAATCTGTCACAATACCGTCACGAAGAATAATGATTTTGCTATCCTGACCGCCTATCTCAAGAATAGTCTGTACTCCCGGAACGTTAATACTTGCGGCAACGGCATGGGCAGTAATTTCATTTTTTATAATATCAGCACCAACCAGAGCTCCGGCAAGGTTACGTCCTGAGCCGGTTGTTCCAACACCCATTACATTATAATCAGTCAGCTTCTTTTTATATAATTCCTTAAGTCCGTTTTGAACGGCAAGAACAGGTTTACCTGCGGTTCTGAGCATGTAACTGTCTACATACTTGCCGTTTTCATCAACGAGTGCAAGCTTTGTCGTAACAGAACCAACGTCTATCCCTAAATATACTGTTAAACTCATACATTTTCCTCTATTTCAAAATTCTATATTATAAGTTTAACATAAACAAACTACCATGGATAATCATCTTTTATTTGCCAGCCGTCTTCAACAATTTTACATGTACAATCAAATCCAAATTTTCTGCAATCTTCCCCCGAACCGCAATTATGAGGTAAATAAGTGCAATGACCTTTCCCGTCACAACTCTGGTTTCCAAGTTTGTACGGCCAAATCTTGCTTTGGCAATATTCGCCGCCTATCTTAAACATAAATACGTCTTTTCCTGCAACGTTAGGTTTTTGGGGACCATTAATATCTACTAAAAATTCCATCTCCCTTCGTCCTGTTAATTGGGATTGATGCCATCCCCATCCATAAACAAACCCATCAGTTGTAAGAAAGTATATATCCATATAGTTGTAACCACTAAAAACATCGCCATTTATTGTTTTAAAAGGCGCTAGGTAACCTCCGCTTTTTGAAAGAAACATTTCATAACCAATTGAAGACATAAATGAGAAAGGGGAACTATAGCCTTTCTTAGAGTTATAAGTTTCAGAATCATTCAAAACATTGAAATAAGGTTTTATAAATTTATTAACTGCATCTAAACCCTTATTACGGTAGTCAGAAGTACCCCAGCTCCAATATGCAAGGCAACCGTTATCCGCCTCTGCTTTTTGCAGAAAGCTGCCAATTACAGAATTTGCCTTCTTTAATTTGCTTATTGTTTCAATCTTTTGATATTTACCGACTATAGCAGGAAGAGTTAGAGCAGCGACAACACCAATAATACCCAGAGTAATTAATACTTCGGCAAGGGTAAAGCCTGCTTTAATAGTTCTTCTCCTGGCAGCGCGAATTGGTTCATTACCTGCGCCAATACCTCCTATAGAGCTTAAATTATTCTGCCCCCCCCCCCGAATTACTGATATTACTGCGTTTTGCATACTTTCGCCTCCTTTTTCTAGCTTTACTTTTAGTTCTTTCTTTATTTATCTAAGGAAATATATTTATGTTTGAAACAATAACGAGAGCGAATCTGAGAAAATAATAGATCTGCTCTATAGACTGTCCAATGCTCTCTTTTTATTATAACATATATTGTATAAATAAAAACCCCTTCTTGCTTTAAGGGGTTTTTATTTATTATGTCCTTAAGTTATCAAAGAAACCAAAATCACGGCCACCACCATCTGGTTTTAGATTTTTGTTAAACTGAGTATTTGTAAACAAACTCATTTTATTATCAATATCACCAAATGTATCTTTGCCAAACAAAGAATTTGCAACTTTTTGACCACCCTCAGTTTTTGCTGCCTGAGGCTGTTTACCTTTATGGAAATCTCCATTAAATCCATCAATTTTTGTCATATTAAATCTCCTCTTATAAGTTACATACCAATAAAAAGTATTTTCATAACGTCTGATTTCAGAAGGGAGAAAAATTTTTACAAAGCTTAATAAAAGCGTTCCGCTATTTCTAACGGAACGCTTTCTTTTTATGAGATAGTACTCATTTCCCTATTTATTTGAAGGTATTCTCATTGCATAGAATGAACGAATTACAAAAATCAATGCAACGATAAACAATACTGCACCTACAATAGGAGCAATATCTCTGAAAGATTCACTCAAAGCAATCTCCATTGCGAGAAGCCCAAATAATGTTGTGAACTTGATAATCGGGTTCATAGCAACTGATGAAGTATCTTTGAACGGATCACCCACAGTATCACCAACAACGGTTGCATCGTGAAGCGGAGTGCCTTTTTCCTTCATATCAACTTCAACAATTTTCTTTGCGTTATCCCAGCATCCGCCAGCATTTGCCATAAATACAGCCTGGAAGAGTCCAAATACTGCAATTGCAATCAAATAGCTTACAAAGAACGCTACAGGAGCATTAGCTTCATGAGCCGGAGCTGAAAGACAAGCTAAGGAAAGTGCAAATGCAAATAATGCAACAAATATATTAATCATACCTTTTTGTGCATATTGAGTACAAATTTTTACAACTTCCTTAGAATTTGCAACATTAGCACTCTTTGAATCAGATTCACCTAACTTGATGTTTTCTTTAATATATTCAACAGCTCTATATGCACCAGTTGTAACTGCCTGCATAGAAGCTCCGCTGAACCAGTATATTACAGCTCCTCCAGTTAATAATCCTAACAATGTATATGGATTTAACATATTTAGAATATCTTCAGGTCTTATGCCTAAAGTGTTTTGGATAACTAAAATCAATGAGAAAATCATTGTAGTAGCCCCAACTACAGCTGTACCAATTAATACTGGTTTTGATGTTGCCTTGAATGTATTTCCAGCACCATCATTTTCTTCTAAGAACTGCTTAGCATTCTCAAAATCAGGCTTAAATCCATATTCTTTTTCGATTTCTTCAGATACATTCGGGATTTCTTCAATTAAAGATAATTCATATACAGATTGAGCATTATCTGTAACTGGTCCATAAGAATCCACTGCAATAGTTACAGGCCCCATTCCTAAGAAACCGAACGCTACAAGTCCAAATGCAAATACAGATGGATAAATCATAACACTAGCTGGAATATGGATACTTGCGACATACGCAAGTGCCATTAGTAATACTATTACCATTCCAATCCAGAATGCACTAAAATTACCAGCAACAATACCTGAAAGAATAGTAAGTGACGCACCGCCTTCTTTTGAAGCTGTAACAACTTCAGCAGTGTGTTTTGCTTTAGGTGAAGTAAATATTTTTGTAAATTCAGGAATTAATGCTGCGCCCAAAGTACCGCAAGAAATAATTACAGAAAGTACTAACCATAAATTTCCACCTAAAGATGCTAATAACCAATGACTTACTCCAAAAGTCATAGCAATTGATAGTATAGAAGTCAACCATACTAAATTTGTCAATGGCTGTTCAAAATCAAATTTTTCAACTTTTTTAGCATAAATTCTATCTGCAATACTGTTAATCCAATATGCAACAACAGAAGTTACAATCATTAAAAATCTCATTACAAAAATCCAAGTCAATAACTGAACTTGATTATCTTGACCTAAAACAGCTAAAAGGATGAAAGAAACAAGAGCAACACCAGTTACCCCATAAGTTTCAAACCCATCAGCAGTAGGGCCGACTGAATCACCAGCATTATCTCCAGTACAATCAGCAATAACACCAGGATTACGAGGATCATCTTCTTTGATACCGAATTGAATTTTCATCAAATCAGAACCAATGTCAGCAATTTTTGTAAAAATACCACCAGCTACACGAAGAGCAGAAGCGCCTAAAGATTCACCTATTGCAAATCCGATAAAACAAGCTCCTGCTAGATGTCCTGGTACAAATAATAGAATTGTAAGCATAAGAATTAATTCTACAGAAACGAGTAAAACTCCTATGCTCATACCAGCTTTTAATGGAATATTTAAAATATTTAACGGATTACCCTTTAAAGAAACAAATGCAGTCCTGGCATTAGCAAGGGTATTCATTCTAATACCAAACCAAGCAACAGCATAAGAACCTAGAATACCAATTACAGACCAAGCAAGTATAGTAAGTACACCATTGAGTCCCATATGCTGCAGATATCCAAAATAAAAAGCTATACATAATGCAATAAGCACTTCTAAAACTAATAAGAACTTACCTTGTTGAATAAGATAAGTCTTACATGTTTCAAAAATTGTATTTCCTACCTCAGCCATAGCTTTGTGAACATCTAATTTTTTAATTCGCAAAAATTCAATAAAACCAAATATCAAACCTATAAAAGAAATAACCATACCAATCAAAAGCAGGTTATAACTATGAGGACTGATTGATTTGATACTTGGAACAATCAAATCTGCTTCACCTGCAATTGCAGGACATACACCAATAAAAAGAGCTGTAAGCGCTGCTAACAGCGTCTTTGGTGCAGATAACTTGTTAATCATAGTCTCTCCCTTCATAAAGTAAATTTTTCCGTATAACATTATAATCTAATTCCTTATTTTAAACAATAATTTAACAATAAATCATACGATTATATTAAAGGATAATTTATAAATAGAAAATTACAAAAAAATATGCTATAATGAATATAAAGTTAATTTAATTTGGAGATTTTACATGGTAAGATTGATTTTTTTAGTAATATTTGTATTCATATTTTCATTAACCTACCAATTCTTTAGTGAACATACAATTACAAAAGAATCAGTCACACAAGAAATACAAAAAGAAAAAACAATCAATGCTGTACAACAAGCTCGTAAAAAACGATATGACGCAGCAGAACGTGCTATGCAAGGATTTTAGTTTAATATATGTAAACATCATCAAGGAGTTTAATTTCATATTGAGTACCGACAGGAATTGTAATACTCTCTCCTTTTGAAAACATTGCAAATATTGGTGAACCAATTATATTTACGCCATATACTACAACCCCAGCAACAGCTGTAAATGGAGTAAAAATTAATGTCCACTTATTCTGAGCTAATTTAGATGTACTTTGCATTGCTTTTTTATAAAAACGGCTTCCTGGTTGAGTTGAATTTATAATACCTTTTAGGTAGCCTCTTTTCCCTTTTATATTATTAAAAAATATATTTTTCTCACCAGCTTTTGTAATTTTTGCATTTATATAATAAGCAGAACCCTTATATAGCATCTGATCAGCCTTGATTACAATTAATCCTCCATTTCCAACGCCTTGAGGCGGATGGGCATCTATAACGACAGCTTTAAAAACTGTTCCCTGAGGAATTGTAATATATCGCTGATAAACAGGGGCAACCGAGACAAAACTCATCCTTGCACCTTCATTTGCCCAACTAGAAATTTTTGTCTTAGATACAACTTTAAATTTTGTACCTTTTTTAATTTTTATTGAAGTAAAATTTTCAGAAACCAAATTATTCTTTGGCAAAGTCTTTTGAACACGCCCTACTTTTGAGGAAGTTTCTCCCACAGGTAAAGTTACTGGGGGGGTTGTATTATCAGGCATAGCCTTAGTATTAGATTGTATTTGAGGATTAGAATTTATTTTTTGAGGTATAGATGCTGGAACACCTGGAAGCGGAGGTAAAACATCTAATTCTAATTGAGATGGATTATAATTCTTTCGGATTTCTTCATCTACAGACAAGTCAAGCTCAAGTGCAAAAACACTTGAAGTAAGCAATATTAAAACAGTAAAAAATATACTAAATTTTTTCATATGTTATTCCGAAAAAAAGCAATTAAAATAAAACTACAAAAAGTACAATTATTTAACTTGTAAAACTTTAACGATACACATATTAACAATTCCTAAAATAGAACTTTGGAAAAATCCTCAATAACCTATGATAATATTCTTAAACATACCCTCATTGTTATTACAAGATTTTTCCACAATTCACGCTATAATTTTGCAATTATTTACAAAGAAGCTCATTTATTGCTTTTGCGGCTTTTTTACCTGCCCCCATTGCATTTATTGCATTAGATTCCCCAACAGGAGCGACATCTCCGCCAGCATATACAGTTGGAATATTTGTACAACGAGTTTCTCCATCAACTGTAATATATCCGCGTTTATCTGTTATTATTTCTAACCCTTCAGCTTCTGCTGAACGCTGTATAATAGGATTCGGACCAGTACCAAGTGCAACAATTACTGTATCTAATTCCATTCGCTCTATTTTACCAGTAGCAACAGGCTTACGTCTTCCGCTTTCATCAGGTTCTCCTAGTTCCATTACTTCAAGATCCACCGCTTTTACATATCCGTCTTCACCAATAATTTCTTTTGGAGCATATAAGAACTTGAATACTACACCTTCTTCTTTTGCATGACGAATTTCTTCCAATCTTGCAGGAAGTTCTTTTTCAGTACGTCTATAAATAATATAGACTTCTTCAAATCCAACTCTTACTGCAGTTCTTGCAGCATCCATCGCAACATTTCCCCCGCCAAAAATAGCAGCTTTTTTCCCAACTCTTAATGGGGTAGGACTATCTGGCTGTCCTGCCTGCATCAAATTTACACGAGTTAAAAATTCATTCGCAGAAAACACCCCATTGAGGTTTTCACCAGCAACATGAAGCATCTTTGGTAATCCTGCACCTGAACAGATAAATATAGCATCAAAACCGTCTTCTTTTAGTTGTTTTAATGTAATAGATTTACCAACAATAACATTTGTATGGAATTTTACCCCCATAGCTTTTAAATTTTCAATTTCTCTATCAAGGACAGTTCTAGGAAGTCTAAATGGCGGAATACCATATCTTAAAACGCCGCCAAGTTTATGGAGAGCTTCAAAAACTACTACTTCATGACCTTCTTTTCTTAGATCAGCTGCTGCAGTAATTCCAGCACAACCAGAGCCTACAACGGCAACTTTCTTACCAGAAGGCTTAATTTCAGGCATATCAGCTCTAGTATTATCACCGACATATCTTTCTAGAGCACCAATTGCAACAGGAAGACCTTTAATACCCAATACACAATTACCTTCACATTGTCTTTCTTGAGGACACACTCTGCCGCATACTGATGGCAGCATGCTTGTTTGTCTTATTATTTCTCCAGCTTTTTCCAGGTTATTTTCCTTTATTGCCTGAATAAACTGAGGAATTTGAATATTTACAGGACAACCTTGAACACATCTTGGATTTTTACAATTTAAGCATCTTGAAGCTTCCAATTTAACTTGTTCTTCTGTCAAATTACTTTCTACAGGATCAAAATTACGTCTTCTTTGCATTTTATCCTGTTCTATAACTCTTTGTCTTTCTATAGCCATATTAATATCCCCTTCTTATAGTTATCGATATTAATATTTTACTTTAAACATAATATCTACGCAAGATTTTTAAAATTTTACATAATACATGAGTATATATTCTTTCTCTTTTATTGCGCGCAAAAAGAGAAAGGGGAATATTGGTTTCAATATAATATATTTTGTTATTTTTTCACAATTGATAGCACATAATTGGAATTAAAATATTTATTTGCAACATTAATAATGTCAGACTCAGTTACAGAATTAATTAAACTTTCATAATCATTAACAAAGTTATAGCCATATTCTGCTGTCTCAAACCAGCCTAAGGTTGTTGCTTTATCAAGATTTGTTTCTTGAGAAAGCGTAAATTGTCCGATTAATTTATCTTTGGCTTCTTGTAATTCTTTTGAGCTTACAAATTCTGTTTTTAATTTGTTTATTTCTCTGAAAAGCCCTAATTTAGCTTGATCTAGTGTTTTCGGATTCGTACCAATGTATACAACAAAAGCTCCTTTGAGTTTATTTGCTGAATAACCCGATCCTAATTGATAGGCAAGGCCTTCTTGGTCTCGTAAATTCTTAAACAATCTTGAACTCATGCCAGTCCCTAGAAGTGAATCAATTACCTGCAGTGCGGCATAATCTTTTTTATTATTAAGTCCAGCAGTCTGCCAAGCTAGGAATATCCAATCAGTATTAGTATCAGGTTTAGTGATTGTTCTTGTTCTTGGTGCATCAATCGAGGTTATATCATTTGAATGCTTTGAGTACTCAAATTTTTCATTATTTTCAGAATTAAATATAGTAGAGAAAGTCTGAATTGTTTTATTTTTATCAACATTACCATTAATTGATACAATTACATTTTCCGGTACAAAAATATTATTATAATATTTAATTAGATCTTCTCTTTCGATTAATGGAATATTTTTTTCAAGAAGATGTGTGGAATTAGTGTATGGTGTTCCCTCAAAAATCATATCTTTGTATTCTTCTATTGCAACTTCTAATGGAATATCTCTTGATTTTTTTATTGTATTTAATTTCTCTGTTTTAATTTTTTCTATTTCGTAATTATCAAACGTCGCATTATTAATTATTTCATTTAGTAATTCAAGAGTTTTTTCATATTGATTTTTTGTCGTTAGAACATTTATAGAAAATGCATCTGAACGGATTCCAGGTTGAAGTTTTATCCCATTATCTTCAAGTTCTAAAGCAAGTTCTGAAGGTGAATATTTTTTTGTACCTTTTACCATTGCAGAAGCAGTCAAAATACCTGTTCCGTATTTTTCTTGAGTAAAGTTTCCGCCTTTTGCGAATATACTTATTGCAACAATTTCATTTGAAGTGTTCGGTGTAATTAAAAGCGTTGCTCCATTTGATAATTCATATTTTTGAGTTGTTTTGTTTTCACTTACAAATTTAGCTTCACCTGCTTTAGGTGTTAAATTTGATATTTGAACTTCTTTAGAGCTTTCTGGTAAAACGATTGATACTGCGGATTTGTTTTTTGATAAATATTTATTTGCTACTCGTTTCACATCTTCTGGAGTAACTTTTTTAATATTATCTACATAATTATCATAAATACTGATATTATTTGTAAGTGTCATTACATAGCCTATTTCTTGAGCTATATTTGAAATAGATTCTCTTTGATAGTAGGTATCTCTTTCAATTATATTTTTAGCTAGTTGTACTTGTTCTTTTGTTACACCATTTTTTTGAATATTTTCTATTTCTTCAAAAATACTAGATTCTAATTTATTTAATTTATCCGGTGTAAAGTTTGCTGATATATAAAAAATGCCGTCATCTCTAAATCCAGCATTTGATGCTGAAATAGAAAAGGCAAGCTGTTTTTTATCTTTAATATTCTGGTAAAAGACAGATGAACGGCCATCACCTAGAATTGTCGCAAGCACATCCAATGCATAACTATCTTTGTCAGACAGGTTTACGCCTCTAAATCCAATCAGCATATATCCTGATTGAGCTGGAAGATATGCTATTTTCTTTGCTTGAGATGTAAGTTGCTTTTCTTTTGGATAATTAATTTTTTGTGCTTTCACCGGTTCTCTATTAAAATTCTTGTTAATTTTTGCAAGAATTTCTTCTATATTTACATCCCCTACGATTACTGTCACCATATTTGAAGGATAGTACCATTTATTATAGAAATCTAAAATTTCATCTCTTGGAATTGTTTCTATTATATTTTTTGTTCCAATAACTTTTCTTTTATAAGGATGATGAGTATATAGCATACTAACGAGATTATCATATACAACGCTATTTGGTGAATTCTCATCTTTAGAAATTTCTTCAAGTACGACTTTTCGTTCTTTTTCAAGTTCTTTTCTAGGAATAAGAGGATTTAAAAGCATATCAGCATGAAGGGATAGTGCTTCATCAAAATATTTGGATGGAATTGTTATGTAATAATGTGTAAAATCCTTGCTTGTTGCAGCATTTGTAATTGCCCCTCTTGTCTCAAGGAGTTTATCAAATTCTCCAGGTGCATGATTTTTAGAGCCTTTAAAAAATAAATGTTCTAAAAAATGTGCAACCCCATTATTTTTATCAGTTTCATTTATAGAGCCAGTCCTAATCCATGTGTCAACAGTTACTATAGGATTAGTTTTTACCTCTTTTATAATAACTGTTTGACCATTATCAAGATTATAGATACTTTCACCGGCAAATGACGGTAAACTAAGTAAAAATACACATAATACGATAATAATTTTCTTCATTTTATCCCCTTATACAAAATATTACTCTTCTTTTCAGATATTATACTACAATTTGTAATAGGATAATTACCTCTATAGATAATATATTGTAAATTTTTATAAACATATATCAAAAATTGTTTTTAGCGGTTTTTATATAGAAAATAAAAATTTTGAAAGGGAAATAATCATGTCTATAAATTCAATTAATTCAGATAATAGACTTAGAAATAATATCTATGCAGGGGTTGGTGCAGCTGTTGCTGGAGCTGGAGGAGCTATAGGGGGTGTTCATATGGCTCCTAGGTCGGCTAAAACGCTCGATGATTTAGTTTCCGGTAGTGTTGATGTATTTGATAAAACTATGAGTAACATAAGAAAAAAGAATCTACAGATGTTTAATGTTGCTATGCAAACAATTTTCCCTGCTCGTACTATTAATAATTCTTTGAATGCAATTGTTGATAAATCTTTTGAGGGTGAAAAAATACCAGTAGAAAAAGTTCATGAATTTATAAAAAATAAAGAAGATTCTCTAAAAGAAGTTTTAACTGGATATGATAAAGTCATAGAATCATATAAAAATCTTGACGGAAAACCATTTACACTAAATGATATCTATTCTGATATGATTGATAATAAAGTAATAAAAAAAGAAGATTTAACTGGAATTAAAAAAGTTTTGGTAGCAGCTTTTGGTGAAGATGTTCTTACCATACCAGTAACCCTAGATGATGATCTCATGAAAAGTTTGGATAATACAAAAGCTCAAGTAATAGAATCAGGGACTTCTGAACTTAATCTTTATAAAAAATTTGCTACTCTTGAAAAAGACGGGGTTATTTTAAAAAGTGACATGCTCGATACTGTAAAAACTGAAGTAAAAAATGTAGTTAAACCTGTTTTAGAAAACACTTCTTTTGAAAATTTTAAAAAATATATACCGAGAAAAGGCGCAGCTCTTTATGCTATGGCTGCTGGATTTTTATCTGCACTAGCTGTAGGTGGAGCTATAAAGCTTTTTTCAGATAAAAAATCTTCATAGTACTAATTAGATATTATTCATCATTATGAGAACCGCATAAAATATTATGCGGTTCTTGTTGTAATAAGATTATGTCAGTGGTATGTTTTTGTTGTAGATAGTTAGGGGGGTCCACCCCGGGGGCAAATGTTTATTTAAGTGTTGTTAATTGAACGGATATTTGCCAAGACAACCCAAAGGACATGAAAGGTTTTACAAAATGGAAAAAAACAAAGAAACTTTGAGTGTTTTGAGACACTCTGCATCTCACATCATGGCACAGGCTGTTCAGAAGCTCTTTCCTTCAGCAAAGTTAGCTATTGGACCTTCTACAGACACCGGATTTTATTATGATTTCGATTTAACTGACGGGCATGCTTTCACTGAAGATGACCTGCAAAAAATCGAAGATGAGATGAAAAATATTATTAAGCAAAATCTAACCTTTGAAAGATATGAGGTTAAAGATGTAGATGCTAAAATTGCTGAATTTAAAAAAGAAGGTGAAATCTATAAAGCTGAATTACTTGAAGAACATAGAAATGATAATCCTACATTATATTTAACAAAAGATAAAGACGGGAATGTATTATTTAATGATCTTTGTGCGGGGCCTCATATCCCTAATACTTCATACATCAAAGGTAATGCAATTAAGTTATTAAAAGTTGCAGGAGCTTACTGGAGAGGTAATGAAAAAAATAAAATGCTTCAAAGAATTTACGCAACTGCATTTTGGACAAAAGAAGACTTGGCTGATTATTTAAATTTCCTAGAAGAAGCTGAAAAACGCGACCATAGAAAATTAGGTGCAAAACTTGATTTATTCTCAACAAGAGAAGAATTAGGCGGTGGACTTGTATTATGGCATCCAAACCTTGCGGTTGTTCGTGAAGAAATAGAAAATTACTGGAGAACTGAACATAGAAAACGCGGTTATGTAATTGTTAATACTCCTCATATTGCTAAATCAAAATTGTGGGAAATTTCAGGTCACGCAGACCATTACCGTGAAAATATGTTCTTTATACAAAAAGATGAAGATAGTGATGATCAATTTATTTTAAAACCAATGAACTGTCCATTCCACATTTTAATTTACCAATCAAACAGATATTCATATCGTTCACTTCCATTAAGAATGGCTGAGCTTGGAACTGTATATAGAAAAGAAAAATCAGGCGCACTATCAGGCTTGACTCGTGTACAGGGATTCACTCAAGATGATGCACATATTTTCTGTACGCCTGAGCAGTTAGTTGATGAAATTAACGAAATCATTGATTTTGTAGCTGATACTATGGAAATGTTCAATATGAAATTTGAAGTTGAGCTTTCTACTCGTCCTGAAAGCTACGTGGGCGAAATTGAAAACTGGAATAGAGCTGAAGCTGGTTTGAAAGAAGCAATGGATAGACGTGGTATGAAATATGATATCAATGAAGGCGATGGAGCTTTCTATGGTCCTAAAATTGATTTCAAAGTTAAAGATGCCATTGGTAGAACTTGGCAATGTGCAACTATTCAGTTAGATTTTAACTTACCAGAAAGATTTGACATAAAATATCAAGATAGAGATGGTCAAATGAAAACTCCTGTTATGTTACACCGTGTAATCTTTGGTTCTATGGAAAGATTTCATGGAATATTAATTGAACACTACGCAGGAGCATTCCCGACCTGGCTTGCTCCTACTCAGGTTGCCATCGTTCCTATTAGCAATGAAAAACACGCAGACTTTGCTTCTGAAGTCTATAAAAAAATGCGTAAAGCTGGTATAAGAGCCAAACTTGATGATCGTTCAGAATCTATGAACTACAAAATAAGAGAAAGCTTGCAAGATAAGAAAATTCCTTATGTTGTAGTTATTGGTGATAAAGAAATCGAAACTAATTCTGTTGCCGTTCGAGCAAGAGGAATTGGACAAGTTGGGACTATGAGTATTGATGAATTTATAACTAAAGTAGAAGATGAAATTCATTCAAGACGTGCTGACTCTTTTGCAAAAGCTCTTGTAAAATCATAGTTTAATAAAATATATAACTCATATAAGCTTCCTTTTTAACAATAAAGAGGAAGCTTTTTATAAAATATTTTCAATAAAATAATTAATTATATTGTCTGTTATTTCAATAATTTTTATTTTTGCATTTTCATTAGAGTATGTATTTAAGTTTTTCATATATTTTTTATCATCATACAATAATTTAAGAGTTTCTAATTTATATGAATTTGCATTATTAGTATTCATTTTATGAAGATCATTATGAGCATATACTACAGTTCTAAATATATCATATATAGAATCTACAGTTTCAGATTGTGCTTCTGAATTTTTATATAAAGCTGTTTCGTTTGTATTATTTATTTTTTTTAATATTTTAATTAATTTTGTTTGATTATTTTCAGGGATTTGTGAAAATTCAAATAAAGGGTGCGTTGCTTTATTTAATTCTTGTTGAGCAAATTCAAGTATTGCAAACCTATCATCTTCAGGTTTTCCCGCAATAAGATTTATTACTTTTTTTACAAAACTTTTTGGAGGGTTTTCCCCTGTACTTTCATCTTTTAAAATAAGAGCTTCTTGAATAATATGGGGTTTTTCTTCTGGCGTTGGAACTTTTTTTAAACTTGTAATAATTTCTCTAATATCATTTTCATCAAATTTCCTAAAACGATGTTCTCTAACTTTTCTAAGCATGTGTATACATGTTTCTTCAATAAAATCTTGTCCTTTAGCAAGTCCGCAAAACGGAATATATACTCCTTTTTGAGTATATAATGACTTTTGAATACTATTATTTGGGATATTTGTTCCTTGATTTTTATGACCATCTAAAATTATATTTGTATTTAAGTCTGTTTTTTTTAAATTAGTTTTTTGTATTAACATATTTTCCCTTAAGAATTTTTCCATTTATATAAAGCTAATAAATATAAAAAATTGCCTTCATTTTTCAAAATATTTAAATTACGCAAAAAAGCTTTCCTGAAATTCAGGAAAGCTTTTTTATTAGTTTTTTAGTTTATTTGTTTCGGGTTGACTTCTCAAATTTATCCCCATTATTTAAGGTAATATCTTCAGATTTTTTATTTGATGTAAATGTATCTTGTTCTAATGTTTTAACCCCTGAGGCTGTCTGGTTATTCTGCTGTGTCTTTTTTACTCTTGCAGCTTCTCCTACAACTTTTTTTGAACTGCTGAATTGTGTTTGAATTCCCAAATTTTTCATTAGACCACTAATCATTTTTCCCCCTTTTTTTATATTACACTAAATTGACTGATTTATGTTTTTCATAAATAGTTTCAGCCATTATATCAAGCTTTTTAAAATCTTCTTCTTTTGGTTTACCTTTAATTAGAAGCGGCTCAATCATTTCTAATTTTAGACCAGAAAGCATTTCGCCCAATTTTCCGACCAAATTTCCACCCCAGCCATATGAACCAATAATTGACGCAAATTTTGTTTTTGGACGTAATAAATTAGCTAAATAAGCTACATTTGCAGCCATAGGATGAGGTCCTGCTAGCACCATAGAACAGCCCATTACAAGTGTAGTGGCATCAACTAATCCCATTGCGAGGTCGCCTAAATCGCCTGTTACAATATCGAACACCTGTGTATCAATTCCTTTTGTTGCAAGTTTCTTTGCAAGATATTCAATCATTTCCTCTGTACTTTTATACATCGATACATAGGGAAGCAATACTAGATTTTTACCTTCATCAGCACTCCAATCTGCATATAAATCTAATATAAAGTCAGGATTTTTATAAATAGGGCCATGACTAGGTAAAATCATTTCAGGATTAAGGTCTTTAATCATTTTTGTATATTTTTTACACATCGTACGGAAAGGCATCATTATTTCAGCATAATATCTTTTTGCACTATGTTCAATTGCACAGTTGTCAGGTGAATATAAATTGTCAAAAGTATAATGTGCACCTAAAAAATCACAAGTACAGATAAGATTATCTTCTACAAGATATGTAAACATTGTATCTGGCCAGTGCACACCTGGAGCAATCATAAATTTTAATGTTTTATCACCAAGAGATAACTCTTCACCTTCACTTACTGTTTTAATTTTTTCATCATCAACATGAAGCATTTCTATGATATTTTCTTTACATTTTGCATTAGTTACAACAATAGCTTCAGGATATTTTTCTAATAACTTAGGAATAGAGCCAGAATGATCCTGTTCTCCATGATTTGCAATAATATAATCAATATGGGTAATATCATTCTCATCTAAATTTTTGAGATATTCATCAGATTTTGGAGGGTACATTGTATCTATAATCGCAATTTTTTCACTGCCTTTTACAAGATAAGAATTATAGCTTGTACCATGCTCTAATGGAATAAGTTCATCAAAAATTCTTCTTTCTCTATCGTTTAATCCACAATAAAATATATTATTTTTAATTTCCTGAAATTTCATTTATCATAATCTCCTTGTATATTTATAAAATTATTGGGGCTCTTTTTTAAAAAAGAAAGTTTCGTCATGCTTGCATAACGGGCAAAAATCAGGTCTATCTGGTTGTTCTACTGTTGCACCACAGGCGAAGCATTCCCATATATAATTACCATCACTATTTGGTTTTAAGTTTTCATTTTTTAATGCTTTAAGGTGTTTTTGGAATCTTGCTTTATGTTCAAGTTCTATTTCTGCAATTTTATCAAACAGACCAGCAAGATGTTCAAACCCTTCTTCTCTAGCTTTAGCCGCAAATTCAGGGTAATATGATTCACCAACTTCTTCTTCCGATTCTACAGCCTCTACGAGATTATTAATACTTTTAGGATATTTTCCATCATTAATCCATTTATACCAAATTTTTGCATGTTCTTTTTCATTTTTAGCAATATCTTCAAAACATTTTTGAACTTGTTCCTGTCCTTCAAATTCTGCTAAAGATGCAAAAAGTGCATACTTATAATAATCTACGGCTTCTTCTATAAAAGCTTTTTGTAGATTTTGTTCAGTTTCGCTTCCTTTAAATTCTTTCACAAATAACTCCCTTTATACTAAAATTTTATCACAAAAAAGAGGCTTGGCAAATTTTGTAAAGCCTCTTAAAAGAATATTAAAAATTATTGGCTTTCATAAAGAAATAAGCTTTAGGATGTTTGCAAACCGGACATAATTCAGGTGCAGTTTCACTTTCCAAAGTGTGTCCGCAATTTGAGCATTCCCATATTGTTTTTGATGGTTTTTCAAAAACTGTATTATTTTTTATATTTTCTAAAAGCTTTCTATAGCGCATTTCATGTTCTTTTTCAATTTTACCTACCAACTCAAACAATATGGATAATTGCTCAAATCCTTCTTCTTTCGCTTCTTTTGCGAACTGAGCATACATTTCTGTCCATTCATAATTTTCACCATTTGCAGCATCTTCAAGGTTTTTTATTGTTTCTGGAATTTTATTATCTTCGTTTAAGAATTTAAACCAAATTTTAGCATGCTCTTTTTCATTGTTTGCAGTCTCCTCAAATATTTTGCTAATTTGAACAAATCCATCTTTTTTTGCCTGTGAAGCATAGTAGGTATATTTGTTTCTGGCTTGAGATTCACCTGCAAAAGCAGCTTGTAAATTTTTCTCAGTTTTTGTTCCTTTTAATTCTGGCATATACTTCTCTCCTTATTCTTAATTTGGCCGCAGATAAACTGCGGCTTTATAATTTCTAATACTTATTCTTCTTCAAATTGATCTTTACCTACACCGCATAATGGGCAGGTGTAATCATCTGGTAAATCTGCAAATGCTACATTGTCATGTTCTGCTGGATCATATTCATAACCGCATACTGTGCATACAAATTTCTTCATAATTTTCTCCTTTACTTTTTTCTATTTTCTATATTGTTTTGGGTTTGACAATCTTTACAAATGCCATGAAAAACTATGTCGTGCCCGATAATTTTAAAATTTGTCTCAGTTTCAGCTCTTTTGACTAATTCTGGCGCAATTTTAGAGCTTATATCATATACTTTTTTGCAATTATCACATATAAAATGATAATGCGCATGGGTATTATGGTCATAATGAGAGGATGGTTCAAGTCCATCAATTTTTTTGATTATCCCGTGTTCCGCAAGTTGATTTAAATTCCTATACAATGTCGCAAGGCTAATTTTTGGATTTTCTTTTTTCAATATTGAGTAGATATATTCAGCCGTAGGGTGAACTACATTTGATTTTAATATGTCAAGAATTATTTCTCTTTGTCTTGAATAGTTCATTTTACACCTCTAAGTTGATAATTATTCTCATTTTATACTATAAATTCAGATATGTCAACATTTTTGTAAAGTAAAATTAATAAGGCAATTTTATAGTAGTTTTGGTTTTATAATAAATAAGATGAATGTTAAAAACAGCAGTGTGAATGTAGTAAATATGAAAAATCCGGATTTGCACGTTGGCGTAATTACCCCGCCTGACAAGCATTATAAGCCTGTCTTATATTCTGATAGAGAAGCTTCTGCAAAATTTAACGAAATGAACGCAGATATATATGCCAAGCAAAAAAGGCTTGATTTTGAAGATACAAAGAAAACCCCTAAATCTGTAAAGTACATAGGTATAGCAAGCGGACTTGCTATGCTTGGGTATGGAATAAAATGCTTTTTTAAGAAGTAAGATTACTATATACTATATTTAACATTTCTTTAGAAAAATGTATTTTTCAAACCATGTTTTATTTTTAGTGTAAAATGTTATAAGAATTTATTAAATGAAAGAGGTATTGATGAATACAGTTATATTAGTAGGCCGGGTAGGCAGGGATGCTGAAATCAAATACTTTGAATCCGGTAAAGTTAAAGCTAATTTTTCACTAGCAGTAAACAGATGGGACTCCAAAACAAAATCAGAAGTTACAGACTGGTTTAATGTTGATGTGTGGGATAAACAAGCAGAATTTGCTGGTGAATATGTTAAAAAAGGTATTCAAGTAGCAGTCGATGGCCGAATTGCTCAAAACCGCTGGACGGATAAGGCTACGGGTAACGAGAGAGAAAATTTCTTAGTAGTTGCTACAAGTATTAGATTGCTTGGTTCAAAAAGAGATGCTGAAGTATTATGATAATTAATCCTACGACTGTTGCTATTATTGCGGATGACTTAACCGGTGCTAATGATACTGCTTTGCAGTTTCACTTAAAAGGTGCTAATACTCAAATATTGTTGAGTGATGAAATTGACCCTATTAATATTCAAAATACTCAAACTTGGGCGCTATCTACAGAATCGCGTAATGTTTGTGCACATGATGCTTTTGAAAAAGCACAAAGGGCCGCTCAATTTTTTGTAGAAAAAATTAATCCGGATTATTTTTATAAAAAGATTGATTCTACGATAAGAGGTAATATTGCAGTTGAAGTATTGGCAATTTTGGATACACTAGGCTGGGATGCTTCTATTATTATTCCTGCATTTCCTGCAGAATCAAGAGTTACAGTAGGCGGCTATCATCTTTTGAAAGGAGTTCCAATAGAACGTACAGAAATGGCAAGAGATCCGCATTCACCTATTTTTGAATCTCATCTTCCAACACTTTTAAAATCTCAATTAGAATGTGATAATGATTTAGTCGGCAGTATTGAATTGACAACTGTTATGAAAGGTGCAGGGCCTATTTTAAGAGATTTAAATAATCTCATTAAAACCGGGAAAAAACTTATTATTGCAGACGCTGTTTCTACTACGGATATTGAACAGCTTGTCCTTGCTATAGACAAGTCTGAATATAAAATTTTACCAACAGGTACTGCAGCTGCCGCTCAAGCCTTAAGTGAACTATGGTTTTCAGATTTTAACTCTGAGCATATTATGAAAACACTGCCGGAATTACCAAAATTTGTTGTTTCAGGCAGTGCTACTAGTATTACTGCTAATCAGATTGAAAAACTTGAAGAGTCCGATGAATTTGAAAATTTGCTTGTTATAAACCTAGATATGAAAACAGTTTTAGATGGTGTCGATGATAAGCTTGTAAGTCGTGTTGTTAATAATCTTGGACAAAATAACATTGTAGTTGTTCATACTTCAAATTTAGTAAGGGATTTTGATGGATTTTCCGAAGACTCATTGAATGCAGAACTGACAAAAGCAAATCTTGCAAGTGTTATTACTGATTTTTTGGCAGAACTTACCAGAAAAGTCGTTGAACGTAAAGAGCTAATACTGATTACTTTAGGTGGAGAAACTTCTTATAAATGCTGTACAGCTATTGGTGCAAACCAACTTCAGCTAATTGATGAAGTCGCTCCTGCAATTGCACTTAGCCTTGACCACAATGCTCAATGGATAGTTACAAAATCTGGCAACCTTGGTGGTGTTAATACTTTAATTGATATTTTAAAATATTTTGAACAACATGAATAGTTATTTTGATAAAATTGCAATTACAACTGGTGATCCAAACGGTATTGGAGCTGAAATTACGATTAAAGCTCTAAATAATTTAGATTTACCAGATAGTAAAATTGTTTTAGTTTCAAATAAAAGAATATTAAATTTTTATGGGAATTTAAAACGGGATTATGAAATTATAGAAGTGCCTTTTGAATGTGAAATTACACCAGGAAAAGTTACATCTGAGGGTGGAGAATTCTCTTTTTTATCATTAAAAAAAGTCTGCGAGATTAAACCTAAAGCTATTGTAACAGCACCGGTAGCTAAAAGTGCACTTCATTTAGCTGGTCACCTTTATAATGGACAAACAGAAGTGCTTCAAAATTTTTTATCTCATAATGGACAACTCGCTGAAATGCTTTTTGTTGCAAGGGATTTCAGGGTTTTGCTCCTCACAAGACATTGTGCTTTAAAGGATATTAATTTAACCAAAAACATAGTTATAGAAAAAATATTAAATTTAAAAAAATTTTTCAATAAGCATTTTGGAATTACTTCTCCAAATTTTGCTCTTTGCGGATTTAATCCGCATTCAGGTGAGGATGGAATTTTAGGATGCGAAGAAATCGAAATATTAAATCCTGCAATAAAAGATTTACGTAGGTTAGGAGTAAATATAACTAATCCGCTTCCTGCAGATACTTTATTTGTAAATGCGGGAAAGGCTTTTTATCAAAATAAAAACTGTCCTTATGATTGTTATATTGCAAACTACCACGATCAAGGATTAATCCCTATTAAAACCATAGCAGGCGATGAGACTGTTAATATGACTATTGGTCTTGATATTATAAGAACCTCTCCAGGTCATGGCACGGCTTTTGATATTGCCGGTAAGAATATTGCTTCTGAAGCTGGGATGATTTCAGCAATCAAGGCTGCTCTTAATTAGAATTTATACGGATAGTCCTGAGGAAGTTTCCAGCCATTTGCCTGTATAAGCCTTGTACAATATGCACCTCCATTAATCGCCTCCTTGTTATAGCATCCATATCCTGAATTGAATTTTAATTCTTGTTCATCATTTTTGTTGCATGCATAAGTATCAAATCTCGTTAAACATTTATCTAAGTTTGATAGGTTTGCGGCAAATCCAAATAAAAAAGAGTCTTTTCCTTTAATGGCACTTTCATTCATAAAGGTTTTATAATTTGTGTATAAAGATACATGTAGATAATTCCCTGAAAATCCAGCCATATTAGCTACGCTTCCATCTCCTAGAATGAATGTTATTCCTCCATCTATGAGGTCATTATCTTTTAATACTTTTCTATCTATAATTCTGATATTGTTAAGATAAGGAGCCCAATATTTATTAAACCACGATAATAATATTTCGTTCGTGCTTTCACCACCTTGAGCTACCCAATCCCAGGAATCAACCTCTCCATTGTCAGCAATAGAACGTAAATGTGCCTGTTGCATTGTAGAATAGAATTTTTTCAGTTTACTCATAGTTACCTGTTCTCGATATTTGCTCATAATAGTTGGTAAGGTCAGAGCTGCTATAATCCCGATGATTCCAAGTGTAATTAAAACTTCTGCTAATGTAAATCCATATATCTTCATAAATAACCTTTCGAATAAAATAATTTAACAAGTAATTTATAAATAATTATAAATTTTTATGATATATAGTATAATTATATAATATTTTATAAAATTTGTCAATACAACAGAAATAAAGAATATAATGTTGTAATGATAAAAATAAAACTTAGACAACTTATATGGGATAATGAGACCACAGCAACCGATATTCATAAGGCGACAGGAATAAGTCAATCAATATTGTCTGATATTGTTCGAGGTAAACGTACAAATGTTGGATTAGATATCATAAATAAATTGTGTATTTATTTTGATTGTGATATTAATGATAATTTAGAATTTTTACCGGAAAGAAAATAATAAAAAGCATAGGTTAATTTATACCTATGCTTTTTAGATTATATTTTATTTATTTTACACAAGTGCAGCAGGTTTTGAAGCTGATGTCTTATTATTTTTCTTATCTTCCCAGAAGTCAACGAGCACTGAACAGAAGAAAATACTTGAATATGTTCCGATTGCGATACCTAAAATCATTGCAAGTACAAAATCTTTTGTTGTAACTCCCCCAAAGAAATACAATGCCAGCAAAGTAATTAAGGTTGTTAATGATGTATTAATACTCCTTGCAAGAGTTTGGTTAACTGAAGCATCAACAATTTCACCAAATGACATTTTTTTAGAATAGTATCTTAAATTTTCTCTTATTCTGTCAAATACAACGATGGTATCGTGAACTGAAAATCCTACAACAGTTAATATTGCAGTGATAAATAATCCATCAATCTGCACATTATAGAATATTCCAAGTAATGAAAATGCTCCAACTACAAATAATACATCATGTGCAATACCTAGTATAGCAGCCATTGCATAGTCAAATTTAAATCTTATAGAAAGATAAATTACAATTCCTAAAAATGCAAGCCCTAGAGCAAGTAAAGAATTTTTAAATAATTCTTTACCCAAAGTAGGCCCAACGGAACTTACAGAAATAAGTTCCGGATTATTATAATCTTTAGATAGGACTTCTGTAATTTTGCTTACCCCATCAGAGTTTTCACCTATGAATTTCGTTCTGATAGAAATTATATTTTGTAAATTATTTTTTTCAGATTTTTCAACATTTGTATTTGCATGGACTACTTGAAGCAAAGGAGTTTCAATCCCAGCTTTCTCAAGGTCAGTGCGGGTTTTGGCAATATCATTATTGTCAATTTTTTGATTTACTCCATATTGCAAAATGGTTCCGCCTGTATAATCAATACCAACTTTTAATGGAACATGGTGCTCATTATTAATTGCTGAATAAATAAGAGCTACAGTACCAGGTAAAAGCAAAATTGCTGAGATACAAAGCCATACTACTCTGTATTTTACAATATCTATTACGTGTTTTGCTATATCTGTCATTTTTAATTACCTCTTTTTTCTAATCTAAAATTCCGAAACGGGCATTTTCACGTTTTGTTTCTGTAGCTTCAAAACTTTTGCCGATTTCTTCTTTATGCAATCCGAATAATTGTGGATATTTAAGTTCTCCTGTACCGAAAATTAAATGCATAAAGTTTTTAGTAATTGTAATTGCACTAAACATTGAAACAATTACACCTAGAGCAAGTGTTAAGGCGAAACCTTTGACAATACTAGTACCTAAAAGGTAAAGAATTACGCAAGTTATAATTGTTGTCATGTTTGAATCAAAAATACTTGTAAATGCTCTATCAAAACCTGAATTAATTGCTGTAAACAAATTTCTGCCAGCCCTTAATTCTTCTTTGGTTCTTTCAAAAATAAGAATATTAGCATCAACAGCCATACCAATACTTAATATGAAACCTGCAATACCGGCAAGTGTTAATGTAACTGGAATTGCTTTAAATAAAGCAAATAATATCAAACTATAAATAAGTAAAGCTATATCAGCAATTAACCCTGGAAGTCTATAGTATGCTATCATAAACAGCATTACAATAGACAAGCCTATGATTCCTGCTACTTTTGACTTTGCAATACTATCAGCTCCTAGAGTCGGCCCTACAGTGTTTTCTTCAACAATTTTTGCTGGCACTGGAAGCGCCCCTGCATTTAAGAGGTTAACCATCCTTTCAGCTTCTGAATATTCAAATCCGCTATCACCACCTGATATTTGAGCTTTACCACCATAAATAGGTTCTCTGATAACAGGTGCAGATTGAAGTTCTCCATCAAAGAAAATAGCCATTTGCTGACCAACTAAATCACGAGTTAAGTCTGCGAACTTTTTAGACCCAGCTCCGTTAAATTCCAGTGAAACAACCCACTGCCCTGTAGAATCAGTACTAAGTGTAGATTTTGCTAAATCTTGACCAGTAAGTCCGGTCTCAATCCAGATTTGCTCGCCATTAGGGCCTTTACCTTCTTTTTTGAATTCCAATTGTGCAGTTTCACCTAAGAAAGCCTTCGCTTCTTTTAAGTCTGTAACGTTTGGAATCTCAATAAGTAATCTTTTTTCACCAATTTGTTGAACTACTGTTTCTGCAACACCTAGTTTATTTACACGGTTTTCTATTGCAAACTGCAACCGATTCATAACATCCTGTGTAATTTGAGGGATTGCTTTTGTAGTTTCGGCTTCAATTACCAGCCTTGATCCGCCGACGAGGTCAAGTCCTAATTTTGTTGGTTTTACGAAAATTGTAGCTATTGATGCGATTACAATAATTACAATTGCCCAAAACATGATAATTTTGTTTTTCACTTTTTTATCCTCTTTTAATTGTGCTTGTTTTAATTTTATTAAAAACTTTTATAAAATCAGATAGCCTTAACGGGCTAATCATTTGCTACATTATCTAGAACATTATACAAATCAGACTTTTCCTCATCGTTAAGTTCAACCAGTGGACGTCTTACATATTCTTCTATTAGTCCTTTGTGCGCTAATGCAGCTTTTACCGGTACTGGATTTGGAGCCATAAATAACTTTCTAAATGCGGGATATAGCTTTTTGTGCATATTTAATGCAGCCAAAAACTCTCCGGTTTTATAGTTTCTAATCATTGATTTAAGTTCTGCCCCAAAAATATGAGAGGCAACAGAAATAACTCCTCTTGCTCCTAAAGCCATCATAGGAAGAGTCAGACTATCATCTCCTGAGTATACTGAAAAATCTTCAGGACAAATTAATTTCATTTCAGTAATAGCGTCCATATCAGCACAGCTTTGTTTTATACCAACAATGTTGTCATATTCTTTTGCTAATTTTGCGACAGTTTCTGGTAACATATTCACACCAGTCCTTGATGGAATGTTATATATAATTACTGGCAAATCTGTACTTTTTGCTATTGCTGAAAAGTGTTCAACCATCCCTTTTTGATTTGGTTTATTGTAATAAGGTACAACTGAAAGGATAGCATCAACATCTTCTTTTTGAGCAAGTTTTGCGGTTCTGCAAGCAGTCATTGTACAATTTGAGCCTGCATTCATAATAACTTTTGCTTTATTTGCATTGGCTCTTTTTACGGTACTGAGAAGTTCTATTTCCTCCTCATGGGTAAGAGTAGGCCCTTCTCCAGTAGTTCCAGCAACAAGAACTGTATCACTTCCATGATTTATCAAATATTTTGTTAGTTCTTCTGCTTTATTGTAATCAATTTCTCTATTCTTATCAAACGGTGTTACCATTGCCGTTATGACTTCCCCTGCGTCATATCTGATAGCCATTATATACCTCTTTTCTCCAAAACTAAGACTACGTCTTTAATTATATCGCAAACATGTCTAGAAGACTATTTTTATTAAGATTACTTAAAATTTTAAAAATCTAATAAAAATTTTTTGTAAGTTAAAATAACATCTACTATTGTGATAGTCAATTAATAATTCATAACAAAATAACACAGTCAAAATTATTTGTGTTACGATTTATATTATATGAAATGGAATAATCTGAGTAAAAAGAAGAAGGCTTATATAGTAGCATTTTCAGGAATTGTCGGGATATTACTCTGGGCATTTGTTTCGGCTGGAATTATTACTCATAATTTTAATAGAAATCAGCTTCAGACGAATCAAGACAGGCAAGAAGCGCTTATTAACGGGATTATACTCACAGAAACTAAAGATGAAAAAAAATATTGGGAAATTTATGGCGAAACCGGTACATATGATAGTACAAATGGTGTTGCTCTTCTTGATAATTGCATAGGTAATTTTTATGATGAAAATAATGAGGTCTCTATGAGTTTTGAATCAAGTAAGGGTACATACAATTCAAAGAAAACTCAGATTATAATGTATAATGATACTCGTGTCGTTATAAAGGATGGGACTTCTTTAGAAGCAGATAGGATTACTTGGACAGGCTCAAATAACCCTATTATAGCTAAGGGTAATATAAGAATTACTAGAAACGGACAATTTCTAGCTACTGCCGATAGAGTTGAAATAAGCCCTAGTTATGATAATTTTAAAATTATAGGTCATGCTCAATCTAAAATGTATGATGTTAAGGAGAAAAAATGAAGAAATTCTTAATTGGAATAGCTGTTATAATGTTTTCGTTAGGTATAATTGCTCAGGCTTCTGATCTTGTGATTGAATCTAAAACGCAGACTTTCTCAGAAGAAGATAACAAAATTAAATTCAAAGGAGATGTAAAAGTTTCTGTTGATGATATGAAAGTTGTTGGGGATTCTGCAGATATTAATATGAATGAAGACCAAAAACTTGATACAGCAACATTTTATGACAAGCCTTACGCTTATGAAGTTAAGAAAAATAAAAAGCGTGAGGTAAAAGCTAATATTTTAAAAGTTTCTTTAATAACAAAAGTAGTAAGAGCTGAGGGAGATACCCAATCAGTAGTTTTTGACGGGAAAGTGCCTATTGTAGTTATTAATTCAGATGTTCAGGAATATGATACTAAAACAGGTATTATGACAGCAACAGGAGCTGTTACTATTAAGTACAAAGAAATTGAGACTTTTTCTAACAAAGCTATTATTAAAACAAATAAAAATGGTGATTTGAAAGATTTGGAGCTAATAGGTAATGCTAGAGTAAAAGATAAAACTAACGAATCTTTTGCAGATAAATTTTATTATAATGATGCAACCAAAATGCTTACAGCAACTGGTAATACTACATCAAACGCCATGATGGAGGATGGTCAAAAACTCATTTTGAAATCAAATGTTCAAGAATATAGTCAGGACAAAAATATATACAGCGCAAGCGGTAATGTGCGTGTATGGTACCAAGATTACTATGCTGTAGGTCCAAAAATTACAGTCTATCCTGATAAGACAACGAATAAACCAAATGACATCTATTTCACTGGGCGTTCAAGTATTACTCAAGGAGTAAGGACTATTTATGCTGATAAAATTAAAATGATGCTGAAACCTAAAGATTTCCATGCAGAAGGCAATACTAGAACTGTAATTAGAAATATAGGATCTGGCGATAATAGCGATAGTGAAATGACTCTTGGTTTGTAAGGAAATAATAATGAGTGAAAAAATTGATAAAGCTATAGAATTATATAATAAAGGTGAGTATGACAAAGCAATAGATATTTTTAGCTCTGTTTTAGAAATAGAAACTCCTAGTGCAGAATTATATAATAATATCGGCTTATGCTATTCAAAAAAAGGAAATTTAGAAAAAGCTGAAGATAATTTTTTAAAGTCAATTGAATTAAATCCAAAATTACCACAAGTCTACCTTAATCTTGCGGATATTTATTATAGGCAAAAAGATTTTGGAAATGGATTACAGTTATTATCTCAGGGGGTGTATGAACTTCCTGAAGATATGGCATTAAGACACTTATTAGCAAGATTTTATATGGAAGATGCCCGACTTGATATGGCTATTGATGAGCTTGAAAAAATTCTTGAAAAACAACCTGAAAACTATGATGCGTATTATGATTTAGGGAAAGTTCATTTTGAACTTGGTAATTATGACGTAGCTATAGAAAACTTTGAAAATGTTCTAGAATATAAAGAAGATAATATATGGATTTATTATTATCTTGGACAAGCCTATGAGGCGAACGATGAAATAGATAAAGCTATTTCAAATTATTTGAAAGCTATAGCAAGAGATGACGGATTTTATCAAGCCTATAAAAAAGTAGCAATTTTATTTTTAGCAAGAGGTGACTATGATGATGCCATAGAGTATTTTGAAGATTATATTACTCTAGGAGTTCCTCAAGAAGAAATTGATAGTGTAAATAAACTCATAGAAAGAATTAAGAAGAAACAAAATAATGAAAGATAAATACTGGATTGCCTTTTCTGCAATTGAACAAATTGATAGTCCTTTTATTCAAAGGCTTTATAATTATTTCGGAGATATTGAAAAAGCATATAATGCAGAATTAAGTGAATTATCTCAAATAGATGGTCTTAGTGTTAAAAAAGTAGAGACATTTTTAAAAGAACGAAAGAAAATTGCTCCTGATAAGGTATTGGAAGAAGTTAACAAGCGTAATATTAAATTTTATACACTGGAAAATGATAAGTATCCGAAATTGTTAAAGCAAATTACTAATCCTCCAGCTGTATTGTATTATAAAGGAGATATAGAAAGTTGTAATTTAGAAAGGACACTTGCTGTAGTAGGATCTCGAAAAGCTAGTTATCATGCAAAAGATGCTGTAAGTACAATATTTTCAGAACTTAAAGATACCGATATCTGCATAGTATCTGGTCTCGCGGCAGGTATAGATACAGCTGCTCATAATTATGCTATTGAAAACAATATAAAAACAATAGGAGTAATAGCAAGCGGTTTTGATTATATTTATCCATCATCGAATAAACAACTTTATCAAAAAATAGAAAAAAATGGAGGATGTATTATTACAGAATACTATCCTACATTCCAGCCATTAAAATTTAGATTCCCACAAAGAAATAGAATAGTATCAGGTATATCATACGGTACACTGGTCGCAGAAGCCTCTTTAAAAAGCGGAGCGCTGATTACTGCGAACTTGACATTAGAACAAGGTCGAGAATTAATGTGTATTCCAGGACTTATTTCCAACCCAAATACTGAAGGCATATATAAACTTCTTAAAAATGGGGCTACTCTTGTGACAAAAGCTGAAGATATTCTAGAAGCCTTAGGCTGGGAAATAAAACAATCCGAACAGTTAAAAATGGATTTAAGTAATTTGACTGAGAATGAACAAAAGATATTGGATACTTTAGAGGTCGAAGAAAAAGGTTTCGATGAAATTTCAGCAATTACAAAAATTAATACAGAAGATTTGCTGATAAACTTGACAACAATGGAGCTTAAAGGCATAATAAAACAAGTAACCGGTGACAGGTATAAGAGGGTTTAAAATATAAATGGCAAAAGCAGCTGAAGCAGAGGAAAAAGACAGCAAAAAAGAGACTGTTAAATCCAAATCAAAAAAAGAAAAAGCTCTTGTAATAGTTGAGTCTCCTGCAAAATCAAAAACTATAAGAAAAATCCTTGGAGATAGCTATACAATAGAAGCTAGTTACGGGCATATAAGAAATTTGCCAGCAAAGGATTCCGCTACAGAAAATTTAGGTTTTGATGTTAATCATAACTTTGAACCTAAATTTGAAATTATTCCAGGAAAACAAAAGGTTGTTACTAAATTAAATGATTTAGCTAAAAAAGCTGATAAAATATATCTTGCATCCGACCCTGACCGTGAAGGAGAAGCTATTGCCTGGCATGTAAGACAAGTTCTGAAAGTACCAGATGATAGGATTTACAGAATAGTTTTTAATGAAATTACACCCAAAGCAGTAAAATATTCTGTTGAAAATCCTCGTGCTATAGATATGGATATGGTGCAGGCTCAGCAAACAAGACAAATTCTGGATAAATTAGTAGGTTTTAAATTAAGTCCGGTTTTATGGAAACAAATAGGGAATAGAAATCTTTCAGCAGGCCGAGTCCAGTCAGTAGCTTTAAGAATGATTTGCGAAAGAGAAGATGAAATAGAAGCTTTTGTTCCTCAAGAATATTGGTCAATTCATGCAAATCTTGACAAAAATGGTAAGGTTTTTGAAGCTGAATTATCTAAAATCAAAGGAAAATCAATAGAAAAAAATATTAAGAATCAAGAAGAAGCTCAAAAAATTGTGGATTTTTTAACCTCATATCCAGAGGATTTTGATGTTACAAAAGTAACTAAAAAAACTACAAAAAGAAAACCTACAGCACCATTTATTACATCAACTCTCCAACGTGCAGCTAGTTCAAAGCTCGGATTTGGAGTACAAAAAACAATGCAGGTTGCACAAAAATTATATGAAGGTATTGAAATTGATGGTACTCCAGTCGGTTTGATTACATATATGAGAACTGATAGTGTAAGAATTTCTGATGATGCCCATGCTATGGCTAAAGATTTTATCACCGCCAATTATGGTGCTGAGTATTATCCTGAAAAAACAAATATATATGTAAAAGGTAAACAGAATGTACAAGATGCCCATGAAGCGATTAGACCATCATATCCAGAAAGAACTCCTGATAGTATAAAAAAATATTTAGATAATGACCAATATAAATTGTATAAATTAATATGGGAAAAGTTTATTTCATCTCAAATGATTGCTGCAGAAGTGGCAAATAAAACTATCGAAATTACAGCAGGAGATTATACACTTAAAGCAGGGACCAGCAAAGTTACTTTTGATGGCTTTTTGAAAGTGTATAATGATGCAGAGGACGAAGAACAAGAAGATGAGGCTAAAATTCCTGATTTAGAACAGGGTGACAAAGTTAAATGTAAAAAAGTTGAGCCAAAACAGCACTTTACCCAGCCTCCTCCAAGGTATAATGAAGCTTCACTTGTAAAAGCCTTGGAAGAATATGGGATTGGGAGACCATCTACTTATGCAACAATTATTACTGTTATTCAAACTAGAAAATATGTTGAGAAAAAAAACAAAGTTCTGTTTCCAACTCTCTTAGGCAGGACAGTTTCAAAACAATTATGTGCTCAATTCAAAGATATCATGGATTATAAATTTACTGCAGGAATGGAAAGTAAATTAGATGAAATTGCTGATAAAAAAGCTGTTTGGAATAAAGTTTTGCAGGATTTTTATACTCCGTTTATAGAAAATGTAAATTCAGTGATGAAAACAGCAGAGAAAGTAAAAATTGAAACTAAAATAATGTGTCCGAATTGCGGTAAGCCAATGTTGGTGCGAACTAGCCGTCAGGGAAACCAATTTTTAGGCTGTTCAGGTTATCCAGAGTGTAAAACGGTGATGTCACTTAATGCTATGTCAGAAGAAGAACAAAGTGAGGACAATCAACAAGATATTGATAAATGTGAAGAAAAATGCGAAAAATGCGGTGCTGATATGGTGTTTAAGACCGGTCCTTACGGTAAATATATGGAGTGTACAAATGAAGATTGCAAGTTCCGTAAGCCATACCGACGTTCTACTGGGGTAAAGTGCCCTAAATGCGGGGATGGTGTCATTGTAGAACGGAAATCAAAACGTGGTACTGTATTTTTCGGGTGTGATAAGTATCCTGATTGTGATTTTGTTTTGTGGAATGAACCAACTGGAGAAATTTGTCCTGACTGCGGAGCTTTACTTGTAAAAAAAGCTTTGAAAAAAGGAACAAGTGTTGAATGTTCAAACCGTTCTTGCGGTTATAAAAAAGTGGTTCAAGAAAATTCAGAGGAGTAAGCTTATGGATAAATTCGGTTTAATTGGATACCCTTTAGGGCATTCTATTTCAGCTATAATTCATAAAGCTGGATTTGAAAGCTTAGGAATTAATGCTGTATATGATATTTTAGAAACTGATCCTGAGGATTTAGTCGATAGAGTTAAATATCTTAAACATAATAATTACTGCGGATTTAATGTAACTATTCCTTTAAAACTGCCTATTTCATTATTTGTGCAAGAAGTAGATAAGTATGCGGATATAGCAGGCGCTGTAAATACTGTAAAGATAAATCCTGACAAAACATTTAAAGGTTATAATACAGATGCTATGGGCTTTAAAAAAGCTATTCCCACATCAATTAATTTAAAAGGAGCATCTGTTGCTCTACTTGGTACTGGAGGCGCAAGCAGAGCTGCTGTACTCGGGTTATCAGAACTTGGTGTTGCAGAAATCGGTGTATATACAAGAAATATTCCTAATGCACTTGATTACATGGCATATATGCGAAGAAAGTTTCCTGCAATCACTTTTACTGCATTTCAAATAGATGCAGTGAGAGATTTGTCAAAATATAATATGCTTGTAAATACAACCCCTATTGGAATGCTAGGAAGATCCGCCGATATGACTCCTATTGAAAAAAATGTTCTTGAGACTTTACCTGATGATGCTGTTGTATATGATGTTATTTATAATCCCAAAAAAACATTATTATTATCAAACGCGGAAAAGCTTGGTCTAAAAATTATAAATGGATTGGATATGCTTATATATCAAGCAATTTCAGCACAAGAAATCTGGTTTGGAAGGACTCCCGATTTTAATGCTATGAAAATTGCCGCACTTGAAAATCTTTAAAACACTTTTTATTTATTAATCCTTATAAATTCAATCAAGTCTTGAACACGACAATCTAATACATCACAGAGTCTGTCTAATGTATCAAGTCCAAAATTTTTATGTTTACCATTAATTATTCTAGAAATTGTAGTAGCATTTATACCAGTAGCTTCTTGTATTTTGACTGCTGATATATTTTTCTCCCACATTAATTCTCTAAGTTTTATTTTTATCATACTTAGATTATATTTATTTAACTAAAGCAATTTATATATCTTGACTTATACGCTAATATAATAGTATATAAGATAAGAACTTTTCATATTAGTTAATAGTTGAGGTAAAGATGATATTTTACTTGGAAGTATTTTTAAAAAAAATTTTTGAATATATAGACAAAATTCATCATCTGCTAGCTATATATTTTGTTATTAATCTAAGCGTAAAAATTACAACAAAAAATCTTGCGGTAATTCATAATTTAAATAATTATCAATCTGATTTAGAAGATATAATTAGTTTTTTTGAATCATTTTAGATTTATTCATATCTAAGTGCATCAATCGGATTTAAAAGAGAAGCCTTATATGCAGGGTAATACCCAAATAAGACACCTATTGCACCTGAAAACCCTAATGACAGTGCAATTGAAAATCCGGATATGGATATATTCATTTCCGAGAATATTTGTATTGCTTTTGCACCTATTACTCCAATTAGTACTCCTATAATCCCACCGATTACAGAAAGTAAGAATGATTCAATTAAAAATTGTATTCTTATATCGCTTGCTTTTGCACCGATAGCCATACGAATACCTATTTCTTTTGTTCTTTCTGTTACGGATACTAACATAATATTCATAATACCTATACCGCCTACAATCAGCGATACTGATGCTATTGCGCCTAATAAAATTGACATTGTTTTTGCTGACGATTTAATTGTTTCCTGCATTTCAGCAAGATTTCTGATCTCAAAATCTTTTTCTTGCGTTTTTCCTATATTATGGCGTTTTGTAAGTATTTCATCAATATCTTCTTCTGTAGTTTTCATAACTTCATCGCTTTGAGATTTTACATTAATCATTTTAATAGAGCCAGGAAAATCAGTACCAAAAACTTTTTTTTGTGCTGTTGTAATTGGAATAAAAACTAAATCATCTTGATCCATTCCCATTCCACTTTGCCCTTTTGTTTTTAAAAGAGCGATGATTTTGAATGGAACATTACCTATTCTCATTGTTTTATTTATGGGATCAACATCTCCAAAAAGTTCGTTAGCAACTGTATTACCTATAATTGCCACTTTTGTATTATTTTTTATATCTTCAGGAATAAAATTCCTGCCAGTAAGTATTTCGTAATTTCTAATAAAAAGATAAGATGCGGTTGTTCCCCCTATAGTGGTTGACCAGTTTTGGTTTCCATATGTTAATTGCGCTGTACCTGATGAATATGGAGCTACAGCAAGGACACCTCTTGCAGTTTTTTCAATTGCTTCTGCATCTTTCAATGTAAGTGAGGGCTTTGTTCCAAATCCCATCCTTACCCCACCAGATGTTGCTGATGCTGAACGGATCATCAAAAGATTACTGCCCATAGATTCCATATCTTTCGCTATTTTTTTACTTGCGCCGGTACCTACGGCAAGCATTATTATTACTGCACTTACACCTATTATTATCCCTAAGCTTGTCAGTATTGAGCGCATTTTATTTATTTTTAATGAGCGAATAGCCATTACAAGTGTTGATTTAAAATCTATCATAATACGTAATCTTCCATTTTTGTATTTACTGGATGAGGATTTTTATTTATTTCATCTGAAATTATATTCCCATCCTTAAATCTTACAATTCTTCCGCAATATTCTGCTATATCAGGTTCATGAGTTACCAAAACTATTGTTTTACCCATTTGTCTATTAAGGTTTACGAAAAACTCCATGACCTCAATACTTGTTTTGGTATCCAAATTCCCTGTAGGTTCATCTGCAAGGATTAAGGGCGGATCGTTTACAATTGCTCTTGCTATTGCGACTCTTTGTTGTTGACCGCCAGACATTTGGTTTGGCATATGGTCTTCTCTTTTTTCAAGACCTACAATTTTTAGAGCATTTTTCGCCCTTATAATTCGTTCAGCTTCAGAAATTCCTTTATATATCATTGGTAGTTGAACATTTTCAAGGGCGCTTGTTCTTGAAATTAAATTAAATCCCTGGAATACGAACCCCATTTTTATATTTCTGACATCAGCCAGCTCATTACTATCAAGAGAAAGCATATCAATTCCATCGAGAAAATAACTGCCTGAATTTGGTTTATCTAGTGTGCCAAGCATATTCATAAATGTCGATTTTCCAGAACCAGAAGCTCCCATAATTGCCACGAATTCGCCACGCTCAATAGAAAGAGATACACAGTTTAGAGCATTAAAACTATCTTCTCCGGTTTGGTATGTTTTTATGGCGTCTTTTACTTCTATTAGACTCACATTTTCCTCCTAGAACATCCTAGGACCCCGTCTTTGAGTCCCTTTATCTTTACTTTTTGAAAGTGATGAATCTACAATTACTCTATCACCTTCTTTTAGTTGTTGTGAGATAATTTCAGTATTTGTATCATCGCTTGCGCCTGTTTCTATATTAATACGTTTTGGGCGTTTCTTTTCCATAATCCAGATACCTTGGGTTTTATATCTTGTACCATCTGTATTAGGATTAAATTTTAGCGCAATACTTGGAGCACACATAACATTTTCACTTTTATCAGTTATTATTGAAACATTTGCAGTCATACCTGGTATAAGTTTGAGGTCGTCATTTTTAACGTCAACAATAACTGTATAGGTGACAACATTTGAAACTGTTGTAGGTGAAATCCTTACTTGGGTAACTTTACCTTTAAATACACTATCTGGGTAGCCGTCAAGGGTATAAGTTACATCCTGTCCATCTTGGACTTTTCCTATATCAGCTTCAGATACACTTACTTCTATTTGCATTTTTGTCAAGTCTTGAGCAATTGTGAATAATTGGGGCGCTTGAAAGCTCGCTGCTACTGGTTGTCCTACGTCTATTTCTCTGGAGACAATTGTACCATCTACTGGTGCTATAATTTGAGTATAGCCAAGGTTTGTCTGTGCTGTTTTAAGATTTGCTCTATATTGATTTACCTGAGCTTGTGCAGCATTCATTTGAGCTACATCTGCATAGTATGTACTTTTATATTGATCCAATTCACTTTTTGCAACAAAATTCTTTGCATAAAGATTTTTATAGCGCTCGTACATCATTTTATCATAATCAACAACTGCCTTAAGTCGGGCTACATTTGCTTGTGCATTTGCTATTTGGGCTTCGTTTTGCTGAACTGTTGCTTCAAAATTTCTAGGGTCTATTTGCGCTAATATTTGTCCTTTTTTTACTTGAGAATTAAAGTCAACATAGATATCTTGTATTAGACCTGATACGGTTGAACCAACTGATACTGTATTTACCGGGTTAATTGTCCCTGAAGCCTCAACTACTTGGGTAATTGTACATTTCTGTATCGGCTTAGTAATATATCTTACTTTACTTTTGAGTGCTTTATATGATACTCCGCCTATTATAAGTGCAAGTAGGACTGCTCCTGTAATTATGTATCTTTTTTTAGCTTTCATTATCTTTCATCCTCGACATTTATTGTAATTTCTTGTTTCATTGCAATTAGTTTTTCAAGATTTGCTCTTGCTACATTATAGTTATATACTGTTTGCACATAGGATTGTTGTGCGTTATTATAGTTTACTCTTGCATCTTGAAGCTGTATGTAATCCCCTATTCCTACGGCATATCGTCCATCTGCAAGCTCGAAATTTTCATAAGTTTGTTTTACTTTCACTGCTAAAAGTGGAATTTGTTTTTCTAATTGCACCATGTTGATATATGCATTTTGGACTTCGAAATATATATTTTGCTCTAGTAAGTCTATTTCATTTTGGGCAAGCGCTACTTGTAATTTCCCGTTATCGATTTCATATTTTTGACTCAGAATATTTACTGAACTTGATAAGTTTACACCAACATTAAATGAATTTGTATTGTACTGGTTTCTGTAATTATATCCTGCTGTTGCTGAAATTTCTGGATAGTATTCTCTTTTTATATAAAGTAGAGCCTGTTTCATTGCTTCTAGTGTTGCATTATATGCTTTTAAATCAGGTCTGTTTTGTTTTGCTTGTTCTACACATTCCTCAAATGTATATGGAAAAGGTTTGAATTTAAATGTTTCAATAACATCCATTTTTTCAACTTTTGATGTTAATGTTGCATCTGACACTGGAGTAGGGGTTTTGCTTAAATCTCTTTTTTCTGAAATCTTTTCAAGATTTACAGGAATCTCTTTTTGTTTAAAATTGAAAGTTTCTGTAGAAGATATTTCATAATTTGGAGTATATGCAACATACATAGAATTGTTTAATTGCACTATGGCATTTTGGTATGCTTTTATTGATTCTACAAGGGTTACTTTTGAATCACTCAAGTTAACTTCTGCATTAACTAAATCTATTTTTGATTTTATACCTTCATCAAAATATGCTTTTGTTCTTTGGTAATTTCGTTCGTTGATTTGGACGTATGCTCTGTTAATATCAACTGTTGCTTTAGCCGCTAGTACGTTATAATAATTTGTTTTTACTCCAAAAATCGTATCAAGTACTATATCATCAAAACTATACAATGCAGAAATTTTATTAAATTTTTGCATTTTTATTTGAGCATTAGTTTTACCGAAATTCCATATTAACTGACTTAGTGAAGCTTGAGCATTATACGTATCATTACTTGTACTTGTTCTACTATTTGAATTAGAATTTAACGTATATCCTGTTCCTATTCCAATTGTTGGAAAGTATGATGCTTTAGCTATTTTTTCATCATTTTGAGATACTTTGTAATTAAAGTAAGCCTTATTTATAAGAGGACTATTTTTTAATGCAATTTGGATACAATCATCTATTGTTAATTTAGAGCCTTTTTGTATAACTGCATACTTTTCTGCTGAATATACAGGACTCATATTAAAACTTAATAAGAAAGTCAAAACTAGTGCAAATAATTTTAATTTATCGATAGTTTTCAAATTTATTGTCCTCTAATATTATACTAACGATTAAATCATATTATTTGCTCATTTTAATCATTCCAATAATGGAAATTAACTTTTATATATACCCAACTATCTTAGTATAATGGATTAATCTTTTTGGAAATTCCAAAAATCCTTTTGAAGCATTACTAAAAATGGCATTAATTCAAGACGTCCGACAAGCATCCCTGTTATCATAAGACATTTACTAATTGGATGTATAGACTCAAAAGATCCCATTGGACCAACAATAGGACCAAAACCTGGCCCTATATTACCTATAGCCGTAATTGAACCTGTTATACCTATTGTTTCATTTTGCTCAAACAAAGTAATTAGTGCAGCTATTATTCCAAATAACAGAAAATAGAAAAATACGAAAACAACTATTTGTCTTACAACTTCCGGTTGAACAGTGGTATTATCAACTTTTATATTAAAAACTGCATTAGGATGCAATATTCGCATTAGCTCAGCTTTCATTGATTTGAATACTAAAAGCCATCTAGTCATTTTTATACCACCACCGGCTGAACTTGAACAGGAACCCATAAACATTACTATAAATAAAAATATTTTAGCAGTAAAATTCCATTGCTCAAAATCAACACTTGCACTTCCTGTGGATGTAGCAATACTAATTACCTGATAAAGTGAGTGGGTTATCCCGTCAAATACCGAATAATTATTTTGAGTAATAAGTACGACAGCTATCAATGACGAAAATATCAAAGTCATTGTAAGATAAACTCTAAATTCTTCATTTTTGAGAAATAAAAGCGGATTTTTTTTCATTATAGCTTTATATTGTAAATTAAAACTTGAACCTGCAAAAAACATAAAAATTAGTATAATCCAAGTTATATAATTTGAATGATAACCCATTGTGCTTTGTGGATTTGGTGAAAATCCTCCTGCAGCTAAGGTAGAAAAAGAATTGCATACTGCATCAAATAATGGCATTCCTGCGATTTTAAGCAAAATTATTTCAAATATTGTAAGCCCTGCATACACTTTCCATAAAGCTGATGCAGTATTCCTTATTCTCGGAGTAAATTTATCTTCAGTTGGGCCAGGAGCCTCTGCAAAAAACATCTGTCGTCCAGCAACTGCAAATTGAGGCAGAATGGCTATAAACAATACTATAATCCCCAAACCGCCCAGCCATTGAGTGAGTGAACGCCAAAAGAAAAAAGCTTTTGGATAATCAAAGTTTGTTAATATTGTTGCCCCTGTAGTTGTAATTCCTGAAATAGATTCAAATAAACTATCTAATGGACTTAAGTTATAAAATAAATATGGTATTGCACACATAATACCAAAGATTACCCAAGAAATCGCTACAATAAATAATGCTTCACCTTTTTTTATATCATTAAGATTTTCAAGTTCAGATACTTTTGGAAACAATTTTTTAATTATAAATCCAGCAGTTGTAGAAATAATACTTGCACTTAAAAAGGGTATAATCGAATAATAGTCCTTGTATATAAATGCAATAATAATGGGCGAAAGTATAACCATACCTATATATGTCATTATTATGCTTATAGCTTTTGCCAGATAATTTAATCGCATTTTTCTCCTACCTTAAAGAAGGATTTTATAGCAGAACCATCTTCAGCTCTTGTAAATATTATTAAAATATCATCATATTTTAGTTCTGTATCACCTTTTGGAATTATTACCTTACCTCTTCTTTGGATTACTCCGATAATTGCTGAAATCGGAAAATGTAAATCCATAACTTTTTTACCTTCAAATTCCGGTTTTACTCGAATTTCTAAAACTTCGCCTTGACCTTGTTCTACTGTAGCTAGAATATCTACATTATTTTCAGCAAGATCATTTTTTACTTCATTTATAGCAGAATTCTTTGGTGAAACAGCTACATCTATGCCAACCTTTTCAAATAGCGGTATATTTACAACTTTTGCGACTCTTGCAATAACTTTTTTTACACCGAGCTGTTTAGCTAATAGTGAACATAACAAATTTTTTTCATCATTATTTGTAACACTTATAATGACATCAGATTGTCCAATTTGTTCTTCATCAAGTAATTTTAAATTTGTTCCATCACCATTTATCACTAGGGTATGTCTTAATTCTTCTGATATAGTCTGACAACGCTCGTAATCTTTTTCAATGATTTTAGTTTTTATTTTCATGTCTTCAAGGTATTTTGCAAGCATGGCACCTACTGTTCCGCCACCTATTATAGCTGCACTTTTAACAATTTCTTTTTCATGAAAAAATGTTCCTGCTAAAATATCAAGAGAATGCGATGTCCCCATAAAAATAAGTTTGTCATCCTGCAATAAAACAGTCTCACCATTTGGCACAAACAAGTCTCCATTTCTTGTTATACCTACAATCAATGTATCATTAGTAAATCCGCAGTCTTTTACTTTTTTATTTACAATACTCAAATTAGGTGTAACTTTGTATTCTAAAAGTCTTGCTCTTCCATCAGCAAAATTTTCTACATCTAGTGCTTGTGCTACAGTTACAATTCTAAAAATATCTTGAGTTAAAAGTTCCTCTGGCCAAATAATGTAATCTATGAAAAAATCCCCGCAATTAAGGGAAGTTTTTTCAAAACAAAGCGTATTTTTGTATTCTTCTTTACTTACAAAACATATAGTTCGAATTCCACTAATTTTCTTCGCTGTAAGACATGCTACAATATTTGCCTCATCTATTGCTGTGCAAGCGATAAATATATCAGCATTTCTTATATCCGCATTTTTTAGTACTGATATATCACATACATTACCTTTTACAAAGCTAATATCCAATTTATTAAATTCATCAGTGCGGTTCTCTTCTTTATCAATAATTGTTATATCGTGATCTTCAAAAAATTCCGTTGCAAGAAGACACCCTACTTCTGTTGCTCCAAATATAATTATTTTCATAACAGTTAAACTCTACATTAAATAAGTTTTATTTACAAGCCTTGTCCTATTATTAAAAGTACTGTAACTGTAAGATATTGTATAATCTGAAGTACTATTATTGCTATGATAGGTGAAGCATCTAGCCCGCTAATTGGTGGAATAAATCTTCTGAATATATTTAAATAAGCATCTGCGACTTGTCTTATTGTAAACCAAGGTTGTTTTGTCCAATCTAAACTAGGTACCCAGCTCAATAAGCATCTTACTAGAATTATAATCAAAAATAGTAAAAATATGTTATTTACTGCATCTATTAATGGTTTTATCATTAGTAGCCATCCTTATAATTGTGACTTTGATTTTGTTAATGCACATTCGCAATGTTTTCTTTCTGCTGGAATATTTTCAATCATCTTAAATAGCAAATTCTTTAGGTTTGCAAGATTTGAATTAAATACTTCAATAACTTCATGATGTGAAACTGGAGGGACATCTCCTACTAATCCAGCATCATAATCTGTTATTAAAGAAATATTCAACGGACACATGTCTAATTCTTTTACTAAATATGCTTCAGGGAATGCAGTCATATTAATTACTTCCCATCCTTGATTTGTAAAAAATTTGGATTCTGCCTTTGTAGAGAACCTAGGCCCGTTGATTACAACTACAGTTCCTGTTTCATGAACATTTATCCCTAAATCTTTACCAGTCTTAATTGCTAATTCTCTTAATTCAGGGCAATAAGGATCAGCAGCAGATGGATGTGTTACAATTGGACCTTCATAGAAAGTTGATTTTCTTCCATCTGTCCAGTCTACAAATTGATCACAAATTACAAAGTCACCAGGTTTTACATGTTTTTGTAAACTTCCTGCCGCACAAGGTGAAATTACTCTTTCTACACCTACAGATTTCATTGCCCATACGTTTGCCCTGTAATTTAATAAGTGAGGAAGTATTGTATGATTTCTACCATGTCTTGGCATAAATGCAACTTTATGATTACCAATCTGACCGATAAATAAGTTATCACTAGGCATTCCATAAGGAGTCTCCACCCTTACTTCTTCAATATTATCAAGAAATTTATAAAAACCTGAACCCCCAAATACACCTATTGTCGCTAATTTTTTATCAGTCATATTATATCCCCTTTCACTTTTTATCAATTTTTTTTTATTTTACCAAAAACAAAATATGTAATCAACAAAGTCTAAATTGTTACTACACGTATAATAAAATTGTATAAAATACACTCAATTTTAAAAATTTACAATTACTCAAATAGCTCTTGTAATAAGTATTTTAACCAGTTGAAAGTTTGTTGGTTTTTACTAAAGGGTTGAAATTTTAAAATGTTTGTACTAGAATGTTGGCATAAATTTCATTCTTAAAAGTTAAAACTTGACATTAAAGAGATAGCGCACTTGCTTTTAAGGATTTCAATTTACAACCAGAGGATTACATTTTGAGAAAATTATTACTATTCACTATTACGCTAGTGTTAATGTTGACTGCGCAAGTTCAAGCTGCTGACGTAAACACCGTAAAAGCGACAATAGTAAAACATGCTATTGAAATGGGGGTAGACCCTGCTATCGCTTTGAGTATTGCTAGAACAGAATCAGGTTATAGACATGAAGCACGAAGCAATCATGGTGCAGTAGGAGTATTTCAATTAATGCCTTCCACTGCTAGAAGAATGGGGTTAAATCCTTATTCTTTGAACGACAACATCAAAGGTGGTATTATGTACTACAAAATGATGTATAAAATGTTTGGTTCAATGGAACTTGCTTTAGCGGCTTATAATGCAGGACCGGGAAATGTAAAAAGATATAAAGCCGTTCCTCCATACGCAGAAACAAAGCGTTTTGTAAGCAAAATCATGACAGATTATCATCGACTTAAAGCAAATCCAGATCCAGCAATGGTAAAAGCTGCTGCTAAAAAGGTACCAACAGCACCTAAAGTTACCTCAGCACCAAAACCTGTTGCACCTGTACCAAAGGTGGTGAATGTAAAAGAGGTTAACGCAGCAACAGTTGAGATTATTGATGAAACTCCTATAGAACTCGAAATTGAAGCTACATCTTTAGCAATTTAATATTTTGGGTTTTAAAACAGAACTTAAAATGCAGTGTTTAAAATTATAAACACTGCATTTTTAATAATAAATATTATTTTTTAAACTATCACATAACGGTTATGAATTATATGCCTTAAAAAATTCTTTAAGCAGTTCTTGTCCTTTTATTATAGACTTGTAGTTTACATTTTCTTCAATAGAGTGCATACTGCAAACATCAGCAAGACCTACTAGATAAGGAGAGAAATTTTCTCCTTTTGAATTTTTATTGTTTGCATATATATGAGTCTCTGCTCCAGCATGGAATGAAGAAATTTCCGGCTCAATACTGACTTTTCTAGCTGCAGCTTCAAATAAAATTGGAATATAGTCATCATCATTTTTTTCAAATGGCGGCAGATGTTCTTCAAATTTTATACTAGCTTGGGCAACTCCAGCATAATCTTTATTAAAATCATTAACTTCAAAAATCATTCTATCTTTTAATTCTTCTTCATACTTTCTGCTTGAGCTTCTAATAGAATATGTAACTTTACCATATGTATTAATTACATTTGTCACATCAGGATTTCCTGCGGTAATTCCTCCAATATTGCAAGAAGTAACTACTTTTTTGTTTTCAGAATAATAAACACCCTGAGGCAAATTGGATACAATATCTGCAATTAATTTAGCCGAATTTTCTCGAGTTCTATCAGCAATGTCAATTCCAGAATGACCTCCTTTAAATGAATTTACCTCAATTGTAGCAAGCGTATAGCTAGCCCCTGATGTCATAAGTTGACCTAAACTGTCACTATCAAGAACTAGTACATATTTAGAATTGAGTTTTGAGAAATCAACATGTTTAATCCCTGACATTCCAGATTCTTCATCTCTGGTAAACATAATTTCCAATCCGCCATGTTTTATATCAGAATTTGTTAGTGTTTTTGCAAAATATAGTGCATTTGCAACACCAGCCTTATCATCAGCACCGAGTGTTCGACCTTTAGCTCTGATTAAATCTCCATCAAGATATATTTCTACAGGGCTGTCATCTCCAATCACATCCATATGTGAAGATAACATAATAGGTTGTTTTGAACTATCAGTTGCAGGAATATTAATATAAACATTATTATAGTTATCAAAACTGCATTGAATATTGCTATTTTCACAGTATTTTTTTATATATTCAGCTACTTTTTCCTCATGTAATGATGGGGAAGGAATTTCTGCAAGATTGCAGAATAAATCTATTAATTCGCTTTCTTTTCTTATTTCCATTAAATCCATTTTCATCTCCTGATTAATAATTATATATTAACACATATTCCAAAATCTACAACTTTTTTATATATGTTATTTTAATTTATATCGACAATACTAACACCATCACCGCCTTCACCATCTTCACCGGGTCTGAATTTTGCAACATATGGTGAGGTCGATAAAAAGTCTCTTATTGCACTTTTTAATGCTCCAGTACCATGTCCGTGAATGATTGTTACAGGAGAAAGATTCGCAAGGCTCGCTTTATCTAAGTAATTCTCAAGATCGTCTAGAGCATCTTCTACTTTATATCCCCTTAAGTCTAGTCTATTTGATAAGTTAATCTTTTTGTATTCAAATTTTTCAAAACTTGAAGGTTTGTATCCTGAAGACTTTGTATCAAAAGTCTTGTCATATGGTGCTAGTTTATCTTTTTTAATTTTTGTTTTCAAATTACCCATTTGAACAAATACATTGTCATTTTTATCGGGTAATGAAAGTATAATTACAGCTTGATGAATTTCTTTTAGTATAAGTTTATCATTTATTTGAATAGCATTCCAATTAATTTCAGCGTAACGATTTTTATCTTCGTATTCAGATATTTTATCTCGAAAGCCTTTTTCTATTTTTGCAAGTCGTGCATAGGAACGTCTTGCAATTTTTTCTGATTTTTCTCGTCTTAACTCGTCAAGAATATCTTTAATTTCTGCTTTTACAGAAAGTAATTCATAATCAAATTTATCTTTTATTCTTTTTATTGTTTTATTTTTATCTTTTTTTACAGCAGAAAGGTTTTCCTCATATTCTTTTTTTATTAATTCTGAATTCTCTTTTAATTCTTTAGCTTCTTTAAGATTTTTTGATAATTTTTGTTGTGTTTCTTGCAATTTTTCTACTGCTATTATAGATTGATCCTTTTCAGAATTAAGTAATTCATTAGCTTTGTTTACAATGGAATTATCAAGCCCTAAATTCGCCGAAATAGAAATAGCATTACTTAAACCAGGAATACCAATGAGTAACCTATAAGTAGGCTTAAGGGATTGAGTATCAAATTCTACAGAAGCATTTTTAAAATAAGAATTTGAATATTCAAGAGTTTTTAATTCTCCATAGTGAGTTGTAACAATAGAATACACACCTTTGTGTGCAAAATATTCAAGAATAGATTTTGCAAGTATTGCGCCTTCCTGAGGATCAGTACCAGCACAAATTTCATCAAGTAATACCAATGTATCATTGTCACTATGATTTACAATTTCAATAATATTTGTCATGTGAGATGAAAAAGTTGATAGACTTTGCAATATATTTTGAGAATCTCCAATATCAGAAAAAACTTTTTTAAATGGATAAACTTTAGCCATTGAGCAAGGAAGAAACAATCCAGCTTTAGCCATGAGAATAAAAAGGCCTATAGTTTTTAACGTAACAGTTTTTCCACCAGTATTAGAGCCTGTAATTATTACAGATTTATAATCTTTCCCAATTTCAAAATTATTAGTTACAATATTATCTACAGTTCCGATAAGAAGGGGATGTTTCATATTTTCAAACTTAATTAATTTTTCCTGTAAAATTTCAGGTTCTACTGCTTGAATTTTAACTGCATACCTAGCTTTAGCAAAGTGAAAATCAATTTTAGCAAGGATTTCTTCACTTTTTTTTATATCTTTCATCTCAAATTTAACAAGTCCTGTAAGCTCTGATAGAATTTTAATATATTCAGAATTTATTTCTGATTGTAATTCTCTCATTTTATTATTCAATGGGATTATACTATCAGGTTCTATATAAAATGTTTTATTAGTCGCAGAAACATCATGCACAATACCCTTAACTTTACTTTTGCTGGTTGCTTTAACTTGAAATACTACTCTCTCATCTCTTGTTGTATAAATTGTCTCTTGCAGGTGCTTTGTAAAATCAGTTGAAGTTAATAATTCTGCAATTTTATTTTTGAGATTTTTTTCGGTATCTTTTAGCATTGTAAAAAGTCTTTTTAATTCTGGAGTTGCGTCCTTTTTAATTTTGAAATCATCATCAAAAGTTGAAAATATTTTATCTTCCAGTTCTTTATTTGAGATAAGACAATTAGCAAGTCCTTTTAGAAGGATTTCTCCATTTTCATTAAGAAAATTTTTTACAAGTCTTGATGAGCGGATTGTCTTTGCTACATCAATCAAATCTTCTTCACAAAGATAACTCACCGACGCATTATTTTGGATTTTAGAAATATCTGCGACAAATTCTATTGGAATGTCTGAAGGCATATCCAGAAAATTTTTTGCTTCTTTTGTGAATTGTATTTCTTGTAAAATTGTCCTGTATTCATTATGCGGAAACAATTCTAAACAAAGTTTATAGCTTTGTGTTGTTTTTGTATATCCGGCTAATGTTTCTAATACTTTATCAAATTCTAATGATTTAAGACTTTTTGATACTATATCCATATTTTAATTTTACAATAAACATAATATATGTTATAGAAACTATTATTCACTTTTTCTTTTTGAAGTGAAGCAAAAAGAAAAAGTGAACCGAAAAAGAAAAACACACTGATATCACAGCAATGCCAAAATGGCATTGCAAGTTCAAATTGAAATAGTGAAAAG
>CALUTP010000025.1 GCA_944323725.1 Candidatus Gastranaerophilales bacterium
TCACCAACATCACCTGCATATTGATTTTTCATAACCCGCCTTCCTTATCTATTTTTAACAAGGATTTATTTATAAATAATCCTTTTTATTTGTTATTAATCTATAATAAACAACGATTATTTACAAACCGTATAACCTCAAAAAATGTTTATAAGAATCGTTGACCTCATAACATGAAAGTGGGGTTGTGATATGGAATTAAAGAAACTACTTGGAAAGAGAATACAGGAATTAAGAACGAAAAACGGTTTGAAACAATCGGAACTAGCCGAAAAAGTTGGGATTGCGACTAAACACCAGAGTTGCATTGAAACAGGCAAAAACTATCCGTCAGCCGAACTGGTTGAAAATTATGCAAAAGTTTTCGGCGTTGATGTCGCGGAGATGTTAGACATAACGCATATTAAAACAACAGATGAACTATTATCAGACATTTACACAATGCTCAAATCCGCAAGCGAAGAAGAAATTCTAATGGCTCATAAAATTTTGAAAGGTTTGTTGCATTGATAATTTCAAGCAATTGAACTGTAAAAATTTTATGATAGTATCTAAAAGAATATTTGAGATGTAAGTACAAATATATTAGGTCCCTAGGAATTATATTGGTATGGAAAATGATAATGTTTTTAATTTACAATTAAGTTCAGAAAAATGTTTTATTTGTGGAAAGGAATTTTGTGAAAACAATCCTAAAACAGAAGAACATGTCTTTCCTAAATGGTTGCAAAAACAATATGACTTATGGAATCAGCGCATTATATTATTAAATGGTACAGATTTACCATATAAACAGTTGAAAGTACCATGCTGTAAAGAATGCAACACTAAATATTTACAAGAAATTGAAAAGCAGATATCTGAAAGTGCTAAATTAGGCTATGAGCAATTCATAAAATTAGATGAACTAAAAATATTTCAATGGATATCAAAAATATATTATGGCATTCATTATAAAGAGTTTTTTTTGTATATGAATAGAGAAAAACCAAACAATGGTACTATATTGAATAAAGATGATATATACAGATTTGAAATGTTACATTTCTTCTTGCAGTCTGTGCATAAACCATATATTTTTAATAATACTACACCATGGTCTATTTTTATATTTAAAACACTAAAATATCCAGATGAGAGAAATTTTTTCTATCACGATACTTATAATGGTTTTTGTAGTTTGAGATTTAATGATATAGGTATAATTGTAATTTTTGAAGATAATGGTATCCATAAAGAATTTTTTAAGGATAAATTTGTTGGTTATAATAAAATCAGTTTGGCTAACATTCAGTTTGATGAAATTTGTGCTGTTATTAACTATAAGTATTCTCTCTTTAACAGAGTTCCTAAATACATGATAGAAGAACAAGAAGATCATTCTATTATTTTTTCACTACCCATAAATGGTCTTTCAAGCTCAAGTCCTTGGAGTATATGGGATGGCAAAGTGTTCAAAAAATTCCTTTTAAATTCTTGGAGTAAATATAATATAACTGAAGAACAAATAATTTCAACAAATACAAATCATACAACTTTTATCAAGGATGAAAGCGGATATTATTTAAAGCAATATGACATCAATAATAAACTTAAGAACTTAGTAAAAATTATAGATTAAGATTAAAATTAAACCTAATTGTTCAAAAACAATAACAGCATTAGTCCCCACGTAGTCCCCAAGAGGGATATGGGACGTATATTTACGGAAATGTTGATAGGTTCAAAACGCATTAAAAAAGCCACCTTTAACAGGTGGTTTAAATGGAGGAGGAGGTGGGATTCGAACACCTAAAAATACTTTTCGTAACTTTCAATAATATGCCCAAACCTTTAGTCTTATTTAATTTTACCCATTTTTACTTTTAGTAATTTAAAATAATTTTCGGGGGCTTTTAGTAGCTTCAGCCCCCAAATAGCCCCCTCTTAATTTTTCTTAAGGGCTTGCCTTAAAGATAATTAATTGCTATACTGGTCTAGTTAAAAGAGAGATGATGTGGTAGAGATAATGTCTTATTATGTAAATAAATGAAATACTATATGTTATTTTCATTTATTTTGTAGTATAAATATAAAGAGATAGAGGAATATCATGGGTATAAAAGCTGAAATTTTAAAAGAATATGTTAGTTCTTTTGATGAAATCAAGCCTTTTAATAAAAATACTTTAAAATATGTTGGAATAGCATTTCAATTTGATAATATTATTGATTTTGATAATAATCAAACTCTTTTTTATTCTTATGTAAAGTCATTATTGCCATATAAAACAGAAAGACCTGCTAGCGAAGGAAGTCTAGTATTAACCATTTCTCCTGTGCAAAATCAGTTTGGATTTAATCAACAGAGCGAAAGTTATACAGAATACATATATACGGATAATAAAGAAAATCCTACGATAAGAGTAATAACTAATAAAAAAAAGATTGATTTTCAGTGTATTGACCCTGAAAATAATTATACATCTTTTAAAGATTTTCTTGAAAAAATCTGGAAAATTTTTACTATCTTTTGTCAGATTTATGATAAAAAAATAAATTTGATGGAAGTAGTATTGAGGAAAATAAATAAAGTTGAAATAGACGGTAATGAAACTTTTTTAAATCAGAATATTTTATATGAATCAAGTTTATTTGATAATTTCGCTAATACAAATACATATAAAGAATTTACAACTGTTGAAGATTCGGGAGAAACTGTTATCTTCCGAAGTGGAATTATTAGAAATAAAGCAGAAAGCGATAATAATCTAATCATATATGATTTTACAATTAAACAAGATAATCCAAATGAATTAAAATTAGAATCTAAATTTTTGCAGGAAATGCTAAAACAATTTAGCACAAAAATATTTAACTTATATTGCTATTGTGTAAGTAAAGATTATATAGATAAGGTTTTGAATAAAAATGACTAGTAGTACTTTTATTGCAAAAGAATTAAATAACATACAAAAATCTGCTAATAATGTAAAAGAGTTTTGGTTTAATTATTTTGATATAAAACCAATAGTAGAAGAATTGCCTATTAAGCATATTAATTATCCTTTTTGGGAAGACAGAGGGCAAGCACAAATTGAAACGACTATTTATCGTGCAGTTGTTACTGATATTGATAATAGTAATGTTGTTGTTAATATTGAAAATCCATTTGCAGACCAGTCTGAATGTTATGTATTAGAACGGACTTTATTTGATTTTGATGTAAAAATTGATGATTGGATTGAAGTAATTATTGAAAATATTCCTGGTCAATCATGTATAAAAATTCGTAAGTATATAAAAAGTTTATATTACAAGAATAGAGAAAATCAAGTAATTTCTAACATATTAAAAAATATTAATGAGGAAGATGACTTCTAGTTTCGATATTCATATTTTTGGAGATGGGGCAGGAGAAACAATACTAATAGAATTTGAAAATGAAAAATTGGGTATTGTTGATTTTGGTTATAAACATTTTCTTTCTTGGTTTGACAAGTTTTTGAAATCAAAATCATCCCCAACCATTGAATTTTTATTATGGACACATCCTCATGATGACCATACGAGATACTTATCTGATTTATTAATTTATTTAAAAAATAATAATTATACAATCAAAAATTTTTTTAGATTTCCATTCAATAAATTTAAGAAATTATCTGAATTATTAGATATCGGGCTTGAACAAAAATATGAAATTATTGTAAATTCTCCATTTATTTATACCGAAAAAGCAAAACCTAAATATCTTTTAGATTTGTGTAACCAAATTTCAGAATTGAAAAAGGACGGGATAATATTAAACTCTGAAGGAATCAAATTTTCAACAGAATTATATAGAAAAGATTTATTACAAAAAGAACTATCTATTCATTGTATTGCCCCAACTGAACAAGAAATAGATAAGTACATCGATTTATTTCAATCATTTTTAGAAAAAAGATTTCCTGCTTCAGAACTATACTTAGATTCAGGAAAACATAATATTATATCAACAGCAATATGTATAAAATTTGGGGAAAATAATATTATTTTAGGTGGAGATGTAGAAAATCAAGCTTGGTCAAATGCAATGAACATAGAAAGAGGACAAGAATATACCTGTTGCAATTTAGCTTTACTTAAAGCCCCACATCATGGAAGTGAAACTGCATATTCAAAAGAAAATTGGAATAATTGGGGGCAAGATTTTCATACAGCAGTTACAACATACAATAAATCAGGCTTACCCAAATCGCAAGGTATTCAAAATATTTTAAATCATACAAAAAAGATTTACATTCTAAAGGATTTGCATAACAATTTATTATTAGGCGAAAAGCTAAGGTTGATGTCGGGTAAATTAAAAAGTCAAGAAGATATAACAACTTATTCTAAAGCTACAAATCACATTAAATTTAGTATTAGTCTAAATGGCGATATTGAACAAGAATGGTTATGAAATCTATGTACAAAATTTTAGCTTACAATAAAACTCATCCATTTTATTAGCTACTTGTGCCTCTTTTGATTTTATTATATGCGAGTAAGTATTTAGGGTTACATTTTTGTCAGCATGACCGAGTCGACCACTTACGGTTACAATATCCTCCCCAGACGAAATTAGCAGGCTTGCGTTTGTATGTCGGAGTTGGTGGAATGTTATTTTCGGTAAGTTATGGCGGTTTAAGAATTTTGTAAACCACTTATACGGCAACTGTGTACTTATCGGACTGCCGTCCTCGTGTAGGAACACATATTTACCGTTTTGCCAAGCGGTACCAAATTTAAGTCTGTTCTCATTCTGTTGCTTTTTGTATTCCTTCAATAGTGATATTACTGTTTTTGAGGCTGTAACGGTTCTGATACCTGCATCCGTTTTTGGTTTACCTTCAATGTTGCCAATACCTGTAATGTAATGCCGTTGCTTATTAATGTTAACTTCGCAGGTGTCGAAATTTATATCTTCCCACTTCAACCCTGTGAGTTCGCCCTCTCTCAAACCAATATCAATAGCAAGATAAATCATTGTCATATACATCAATGGTTCACTTCTCAAAGCATTGAGCATATTTGCTACTTGTTCATCATTGTAATACTTAACCTGTGTCTTTGTTACTTTCTGCGGTTTTGCTCTTTCCGCAGGATTATTTGTTAAGATGTTCCAGTCTACTGCTGTTGATAATATCGAGTGAATGACTATGTGATGATTTCGGATTGTTTTTCTGGTTAATTTCTTTTCTGAATTACCCTTGAACATTC
>CALUTP010000026.1 GCA_944323725.1 Candidatus Gastranaerophilales bacterium
GCTGAGCTACAAGTTCTACATCACCACGAGCAATAATTTTACCGTCAATTTTTATATTATTACCCATATCAGAAGCTTTTAATGCTTCTAAATTACCTTCATTTGTATAACCCGCAGGTACAGTTCCTGATAAAACTGAATCTAATATATACTTATTATAAGCACTTTGAGTCGGTGCAATTGCAGTCAAGGAACCGACATTCAGAACACCAGATGCACCTACTACCATACCTTGTGGGGATACAAATATAGCATGCCCACCGATATCTCCATTGCTGAGTAGTGTATTTAAGATACCGTTAATATTAATCTGAGAATCTACTAAGTTAACAAATTTAGAGATATCACCACCATTTTTCAATGCGAAAATCAAGTTTGCGATATCACCTTGAGATAAATTAAAGTTTGTATAATGTTTAAATCCAAAATCACCATGTGCAACATCAGGACGGATATCAAATTGAGTATTGTTACCATTATTTATTTGAGTAGTATCAATATTCCCAGGTATATTACCAGTTATTTCTGAAGCTATGACAGGAAGACATATTGCTTGCTGCATCATCACCATACAAGATAAAAATCCCGCTATTACTCTTTTTGATTTAAACAATTTATTATTCATATAAATACACCTACTCTACTTAACCCATGTTGCAAATTTTAAAATATACATAGAAATTTTTCATCATTATGTAAAAAACTGTCACAATTTGTTAATTAAAATTTACAGATTAACTTTTTATAAAAAATTTACGATATATTAATATAAAATCGTGTTGGATACGGAGTAAGAGTAAATTGGTGATAAAAAAAAGATTACATAAATTAGCACTATATTGTGCAATTATAGGGTTTATTAGTACAAATAGTACAGTTTTTGCAAATCCTCAAATAGAATCAATTAATCCTGCTAACTATGGTTTCGGGGGAATTATTAATACACATGATATGATGATGTTAAAAGAAAAACAGCGTCAAATGGAAGAGCAGGAAGATTTTAAAAATTACCAAGAAAGAAAAAAGAAAAAAAATAACAAAAAAGAGGAAAATGTAATAAATAATTATACAGATACTGGTGAAAAAATTTTTGACGCCGAATCTGATATGAAATTAAAAAAAGAAAAAAAAGAATTTTTAGAACAGCAAAAGAAAGAGAAAAAAAGATTTTTTAGAAATAAAAAAAACAAAAAAACTGACAATAATGAAGAAACTGTAACTACAGAAGATAATATTATTGAAAAAGATGAAACAACCACAACAATTAAAGCTAAAGCTGAAAAATCTCAAATAGTTGATGGTAAATATTATATTAAAGCTGTTGCTGTCACAAATTCCAGAATACTTTCTGATGAAGAAATTCAAAATATTTCAAACAGTGTAATTGGTAAATATGTTTCTATTGAAGACTTAGAAAAATTAATTCTAGATTTTAACTATTTATATGCAACCAAAGGATATGTTACTGCAAGAGCATTTTTGCCTGTTCAAAATGTCTCAGAAGGAGTTGTTAGAATTAACCTTGTGGAAGGAACTGTAGGACATATTTCTGTAGAAAATAATCGCTGGACAAGTGATTCTTACATTAAAAAAAGAGTTTCTGCAAAAGATGGTGAATTATTTAAGATTATTGAACTAGAACAAGATGTTATTAAATTTAATAGATATAATGATGGTGTAAAATTAAAAGCTAACCTAAAAAAGGGAGAAAATCAAGGTGAAACTGACATTGTCCTTGAAACTGAGGAAAAATTCCCATTCCATGTAATTGGGTTAATGGATAATGCTGGAAGAAAAACTATTGGTGAGCTAAGAGGCGGCTTGATGATCTATGCTGACAGCTTATTTAAACAAAGAGACCGTCTTTCAATAGGCTCTTACGTGAGCAGGCATTCTGTCACACCATTTGCAGATTATAATATTCCAGTTAATAAATATGATGGGAAAGTAGGATTTCTATTCTCCTCCAGTTATGCACATATAGGAGAAGGTCCTTATAAAATCTTTGATATTGAAAGTAGATCATTTAACTATTCTTTATATTACACACATCCGTTAATTAGAAAACCTAATTTTGAATTAACAAGTTATTCTGCTATTAATTACAAAACAGCCACAACTTATTTTGGCGGATACAATATAAATAATGATAAAATTACAAGTTTTGAAACTGCATTAAATGCTAGATTAGATACCAAACGAGGTATTTGGTATTTAAATCAAGGCGTATACCAAGCTTTTCCAATATTTGATGAAGCTTCAAAATACTTTAAATATACAGGTAGCTTAATTAGACTTCATGACTTTGGACATGGTGTTGTTGGACAACTAAGAGGCATGTATCAATTCTCACCTCAAGACGTTATACCATATATTGATCAGTTCCAAGCAGGTGGTCTAGCAACAATTAGAGGTTATTCAGAAGGGTTACTACTTGGACGTTCCGGTTATATCATTAGTGGAGAATTATTATTCCCATTTGCCCCTCAGGAAATTACTATCAAAAAGAAAACCGAACCTAAAAAAATCCCATTTATTGGTAAATTTGTAAAAGGAGTTGTGTTCGTAGATCACGCTGGAGTATTTCCATTTAAAGGAGAGGGACCTGGAGCTCAGACATATAACCATAACGATTACTTAATCAGTGTTGGCATGGGGCTAAGGATATCTTTACCAGGAGATGCTACTGCAAGATTATACTGGGGCTTCCCGCTAATGAGAAATTCTCATGAAATGTATTATAGAAATCCTCGATTCAGCTTTGAAATTTCATTAGCTCCTGATTTTGATAAAATTTTAAAGAACAGAAAAGTAATAAAATCTAAAGAAAATCTATAATTAAAAATTTATTATTAGCAAAAATATTTTTGTTTGTACTTTAGTTTAATATGATATTAAATCAGATTAGTAATTTTTATTTTAAAAATAATAAAAAATACAGTTATAATAAACCTGATAATAATGTTGTTATTAATAATAAAAAATTAATTAATATTTTATTAATAATAACATATCATTTTTTAGTGCATTGTAAACTCAGAAATTTACTAAATGATATTGAAGGAAGATAAATTAAATAATAAACATAAACATAAACTAAACTTATTTAATAATATGTATGTAATTTCAAATAATGGATGCAACTAATATGAGAATTTCAAAAATAGGATTAAATTTCCAAGTTTCAAATAACAGGAACAAAAAAAATTTAACTGTAGCTAAAACTCAGCCGGAATTTAAAGGAGTAAAATCCCCAAACAATTCCTTTGAAAAATGCTTTAAAAACAATATTAAAATTGTATTTTCTGATATTGATGGCACGATAAGTGCTCATAGCGACATATTGAGCCTCAATACGATCAAAACAATAGAAACTCTGTATAAAAATAAAATTCCAGTCGTCTTAACTACTGCACGATGCTATCAAGATACACTTCCAATTATAGAACAATTTTCGCATAATCCAGACTATACAATAGTCCTTCAAGGTGGTGAGCTTATAAACAGTTCAGGAATTCCTTTCTTTGAAAATGTTATATCCACAAAATCTGGAAAAAAGTTGTTAAAATGGTTTAAATCAATTCGTAAACAGGACAAAAATTCTCATTTAATAATGTATTTTAATGAACAACCATATTCAGTCAGCAGTATTCAATACCCGTGGAAAGCAAAATCACCAATTATACGAGTAAATTCTTTTGATGAACTTTTTGATAAAAATATGAAACTGCAAAAAGCTCTAATTTATAAATCAGATGCCCATAGCTGTCCTAATTATAATCAGAATAAAATAATAGACTCATTCAATTATTGTAACATTCCAGATTTAAAAATAAATCCATCAAGTCTAAGTGTTTTAGAATTTCAAAATAATTGGGTTTCTAAAGACAAAGCTATAGACTTTCTACTACGTGCATTAAAAATAGAACCTAGACAAGCAATGGTAATAGGTGATTCTTCCAATGATATTGAAATGATGGATTTTATAAGAAAAGAAGGCGGATTAGCTATTGCAATGGGTAATGCAAATGAATTCGTAAAAAAACATGCCAATGCTATAACTTCATCTGTTACGCAGGATGGATTTTCAAAAGTAATAGAAAAACTTTTTTAAACTATAAAAAATAAACTAACTGAATAATGATTTTATTAAACTATATGGAAAACATCAGCTTTTTCCCAAGCAGGGATAATTGTAATATTTTTATCTAAAATATTTTCATATGGGAGTTTTTTTAATTTGGAGAGAATTTATGTGAACATTTGCTTGATTTTGTGTAAATTAGCAAAATAAAAAAGAGCCTGAAAATCAGACTCTTCTTTATGGAGCGGGAGACGAGGCTCGAACTCGCGACATCCTCCTTGGCAAGGAGGCATTCTACCACTGAATTACCCCCGCATCGGTTACTTTTTTATTATACATGGACATTTTTTTTTTGCAAGCATTTTTCTATAAATTTTTGAACATTTTTAAATATTCTGGCAAAAACATTTTCTTTTCTTAGTACAAAGGCTTCAGCAGTAATTTGATTTGGCGAACTATCTACTCTTGCTTTCCAGTCTTTTATTTCTTCAATATGTTTCTTTATTGTCTTATTTATACTAAATTCATTTGGATAACTTAATACATCAGATATAGCATGCGAAGTTGTACCATCAATTTTTTTTTCATGTTCAAATGATGTCGTTATTATAAAAAAATTGTCATCATGCTGTATAAAATGCGTAAGTTGTTTATTTCCACAGTGATACTTTAAATCATTTATATTTTTTCTATAACCAATAAAGTTTTTGTAAGATTCTTTATTCACAAATTGAATTCTACCTTCAAAACTTAATTTGTTATAGATCATACAAGAACATCCTCTCGTTCTTCATCTTTACTATCCATAGACCTTGCTGAAACATCAACTCTGTCTGGAAAAGCCTTTTTAAGACGATTCATCAGTTCATTTGAAGTATTAACCCAAAACATTGCAGAGGTAAGAACTTTTACATCACCATCTAGCTCTTTTATTTTAAAAGTCACTGGATCCGAACCTTGATATTCACATAGAAGATTTTTTAACACCATCAGCTCTTCAAACTTAAATTCACCATTTAATTCTACTGTCAAAATATTTGAATTATCTACAGTTTTTACAGTATCTACAAGAATTACAGGAGGTTCATCTTCATTCCTACGGTTTACTTTTCCTGAAATAATCACCCGTTGTTCAGCTTCTAAATAATTACCATACTCTTGAATTTTACTATTAAATGCAATTACATCAGTTTTACCAGACAAATCTTCTACAGTTACAAATCGAAGAAATTTTGTTGGATCTTTCTTTGTTGGAATTTGCTTTGCAGCAGTAATTAAACCACAAATAGTCACAACTTTATCATTTGCAATCTCAGTCAATTCAGATATTTTATGAGTCATTAAAAATGGTAATTTATCTCGGATAGTGGAAAGTGGATGACTTGTTACATAAAATCCCAAAAATTCTTTTTCAAATATCTGAATTTGACGTTGATCATATTCTTCATCTGAACCTGCTAATTGGAATTTTGCATCTTCTATAGCAGAAGAATCTCCAAGCAGATCAAACAGACTACCTTGACCGGACTCTCTTGCTTTTGCTTCTTTTGATGCAGTAGCTGTTATATAATCTATATTTTCCATTAACTGTTTTCTGCTTTTTTCAATATTAGAAAATGCACCTGCTTTAATTAAACCCTCCAAGGTCTTTTTATTTGAACATTTTGAATCAAGACGTTTACAATAATCATAAATTGATTTAAAAGGTCCATTAGCTTCACGTTCTTTTATAATTTCCTCAATTACCCCCTCACCTACCTGCTTAATAGATGCAAGTCCAAATCTGATATTGCCACTATCTGGTGTGAATGTTGATTGAGAGTGATTTATATCTGGTGGAAGAACTTTTATGCCTTTTTTCTGAGCTTCTTCAATATATAACTGTGTCTTATCCTGATCCCCAGCTACACTTGATAATAAAGCTGATAAGTATTCTACTGGATAATGACATTTTAAATACGCGGTCTGATATGCGACAAAAGCATAAGCTGCAGAATGAGATCTATTAAAGCAGTATGAGGCAAATGCCAGAATCTGGTTAAATAAAGCTTCTGCATCCTTTGAAGACATACCATGCTGGGCTGAACGTTCGATGAATTTAGTTTTTTGCTTTTCCATCTCATCAACTTTTTTCTTACCCATCATACGGCGAACCATATCCGCTTGACCTAGAGTATAATCTGCAAGAACCTGAAAGACTTGCATAATTTGTTCCTGATAAACAATTGTCCCATAAGTATCTTTTAATACTGGTTCTAATAATGGATGAGCGTATTTAATTTCCTGACGTCCATGTTTTCTTTCTACGAAATCTGTTACCATGCCAGAATCTAAAGGCCCAGGACGGAATAAAGCTACCAATGCACCTAAATCCTCAAAAACGTCCGGTTTTAATTTTTTAACAAGATTTTTCATCCCCTGTGATTCAAGCTGGAATACACCATCAGTATCACCTTTCATAAGCATTTCATATACAGGCTTATCATCTAGAGGAATTTCATTTATTTTTACATCGATTCCTTGCTGTTCTTTTATTAAATCTACAGTTTTATAAATAGTAGTAAGGTTTCTTAGCCCTAAAAAATCCATTTTTAATAGACTTAAAACTTCTGTAACATCATGAGGAGGATATCCTGTCTGAACAATACCATCTTTTGAAGGCTGAACAGGAAGGATTTCATCAAGAGGAACCCTTGATATTATTACGCCAGCAGCATGTGTGCCTGTATTATTTTTAATACCTTCAATTGCTACTGCCAAGTCAATAAGCTTTTTAACTCCAACCGTCTTACCTTCCATAGGATCTCCTACAGGAAGTTGTTCATCTTTATCATACAGCGCTTTCAGTTCAGAGCCATCGCATTGCATAGCATCTTTGAGTGTTTTTGCCTTTGGATTGGTTGCCTGTGCAAGTTCTATTGCAGGTTCAACCAATCCTGCCAGTTTATTACTTTCTGAAAATGGAACTTTTAAAATTCTTGCTATACCCTTTAATGCGGCTTTGGCTGCATATGTACCAAAAGTAATGATTTGACAGACTTTATCTTCACCATATTTCTGGGTAACATAATCAATTACCTCACCTCTTCGCTCGATACAAAAATCAATATCTATATCAGGCATGGTAAAACGTTCTGGATTTAAAAATCTTTCAAACAATAGTTTATGCTTAATAGGATCCAAATCAGTAATTTCAAGAGCATAAGCAACAACTGAGCCTGCAGCTGAGCCTCTGCCTGGACCGACTGGAATGCCATGAGTTTTTGCATAGTGTATAAAATCCCAAGTTATAAGAAAATATGCAGCAAATCCCATCTGCTCAATTACACCAATTTCGTAATCAATACGTTCTTTTAATGCCGGTGTAATCTCCCCATAACGTTTCTTACATCCTTCATAGACTAAATATTCTAAATAGGAATCAATTGTATAACCTTGCGGAACTTTATAATCAGGCAATGGACTCTTACCTAGTTCTAAAGTTAGATGACACTTTTCTGCGATTTCTACGGTATTATTTATACATTCATCAAATAGTGCCGAATCCATCCATTTGAAAGAATCTCTAAGCTGTTCTGCTGTTTTCACGTAAAACTCATTATTCGGAAAATGAAAACGATTTGGATCATCTTTATCACTATTAGTCTGCATACATAAAAGAGTATCATGCATATCAGCATCTTCTCTTTGCAAATAATGAGAGTCATTTGTGATAACCATTTTGATATTTAATTCTTTTGCAATATTTATCAAATCAGGATTCGTTCTTTTCTGCTCATCAATACCATGATCCTGAAGCTCTATGTAATAATCCTCACCAAATAAATCTTTATATTGCTTAGCTACTAAAATAGCCTTTTCTTTATCACCTTTCAAAAGATTCTGTAATACTTCACCACCTAAGCATGCTGAAAGACATATTAATCCTTCATGATGTTCTTTTATCATTTCAAAATTTATACGGGGATGAACATAACGACCTTTACACCACGCTGCTGATACTAGTTTTATAAGATTTGCATAACCTGCTTTATCTTTTGCTAATAATACTAGATGGTAACAAGGATTATGTAATTTATCCCGCTCTGTAATATCACCGTCATGCACATAAAATTCACAGCCCAAAATTGGTTTCACTCCATTTTCTTTAGCTGTAGTGTATAATTCCATATCGCCATACATAACACCATGGTCAGTCAGTGCAACAGCTGGCATGTTGTTATCTTTTGCAAAATTAACTAAATCTTTTATCCTGATTGCACCATCTAAAAGTGAATATTCACTGTGGACATGCAATGGTACATATGGTTTATTCATAATTTAATCCTATCATACACTATTTGATTTTAGGAGTGAATGTAAATTAAAATTAATCGTTGTAATTTTCAAGCGTCTTTTCTATTAGAGAAATCATACGATCTTTTAAAAATTTAGGGGAAACTATTACACAACTATCTGCATATTTCATTAAACGTGCAAATAGAACATCTATATCCTCATTTGTATTAATTACTGTTAAATTTCCTTGTTCATCATAACCTTTTGAATATTCCCATTCCTTTAATTTATAAGCTTTAGCCAAATGACCTTTGAGCTTAAAAACTACTGTCATGCTAATTTCTGGTGAACTAGAAATTGTCGGGAGCTGTCTTATTGATTTAATATTATCAATTGATATATCAAAAATCTGACGACTTAGTTGATTATATACACAAAAACAAACTTTTTTATTTTGATATTTCACCTCTTTCGGAGCACATATAATCGTTTGAATTTCGTTATTTGATATATATGAAATTTCTAACTTTTGTTTTTCCTGACAATATCTTTCACATTCATTAATTCTATCTTTATGTTTTGAAAAATAAAAAGACAAATCCAAAGCTGTATCTGGAGAAATTTCCTGAAATTGCAATTTTGTTTTTTCACTAAATCTGATTTCTAAATCTTTAATAAATTTATTAAAAAATTCCTTAGACTTACCCTCTGGAATTAACTCTGAAGCAGATTTTAAAAGCATCACCGCTTTTAATTCATCTCCGCTTAAATCCATACAAAACGGTGTATCTATTAGATAATACACGTTCTTTTTCTTTCTAACTTTTAATCCAAAAATCTTCAAAGTATTTAAATATTTATTTAAAATAACATGTGAATTTGATTTAACACCATCCACTTCATCTGCAAATATATTTATAACATCCGAAAAAGGTACTTCACCTGCTGATAAAAGTTTTAAAAGCTCAAATATTTTTATAACAGAATCATTATATTTTTCACTCAACCTAGCCAATGAAATAACCCTCCTTCATTCGTTTTAAAATAGAAATTATTTCATCCCTTACTGATTGAGGATAAAGTACCTTACAAGAAAGACCTAATGATAAGACTCTTTGTTTTAACATGAATGGATTTGATGTAGTCATTTCTACTATAATGCTATTTTCATTAATTTGAACAATTTTTTCATTATCATTTAACTTAAACTCTGAAACCTTTGTCCTTACTTCATAACCAACTACAATTTCTTCTGGAGGCACTATTTTTTCTTTTATTAGCTTTACGTCAACTATTTTCTTTATTCTAGAAATAGGTAAAAAAGTGTATTGATTATATTCTATGCTTGTCCCATATAAATAAAGTTTATTATTATTAAAACCGACCTTATCTGTAAATATTTCCATTAATTTTTCACCTGAACGTGGAGAATTATATAAAATTGTTATTTGCTTTTGCTTAGCTGAACATAGCAGCAATTCCTCTAACAATTGAACATCTAATCCATATATAGGTGAAACTTTTTCAATTGCCTCTTTTAAATCATTATTTCGAAGCTGATTAGCTAACTTATATAAAAACTTTTCTAATATAATCAGTTCTTTTAACTCAATATTTTTAGAAACAGCTTTATATACCTTTGTAATACTCTTAATCTGGTCATTTGAAAGAGAAAGCTCAAAAGGGTGGGATATCATTCTATATCTTGAGCCATCTGACTTTTTTGCTCTTATAATCTCACATCCTGCCATCCGCAAAGATGTTAGATAAACCCTTAATGTATCTATAGAAATTGATTCCTTAATATATTCATGTTTCTCAAAATATTCTTTGATTTCCTGATAAGATTTTGGGGATTCTAACAAAAGTGAAAATACCAAAAGAGATTTGAAGCCGGTAAAAGACATCAAATTATAAGTAACCTTATTACTCTTCATAAATTCTTTCATAAAGCTATCCTTTATTTAATTTTATAATAAAATTCTAAAAATTACCATAACAGCATAATCCTTTATTAATCTATCGACAAAAAAGCATGACAAATAGCTTCGTAGGGAAAAAAATTTGTCAACCAAAAATTAGTGAAATTTTTACGTAATTTCATTAAAAAAACTTCATTAAGATTTAAGAACTTGAATTTTTTATTATTAATACAAGGGGCATGGTCAATTGTAAAAAATAATTAATTTTTTTTTGCTTGTCAACTAATTTACTTAGTTTTACATTAATAGATGTGGAGAGCAAAAAATAAAATTTAAATTATCCACAAGAATATATCCGGTTACCGGATTGGGGAGATTTGGATACACACAATAAGGACAGTAAGAAAAAGAGGTGATGGCTAACAGCAGTCCTAAGAGGAGAAAAAAAAAAGATAAAAAATAACAAAAAGTTTAAATAACTTGAGGTGTACTGCAATAAATAAAAAGATTAGGGATATTTATTTTTATTAAAAAATTTAAAGGTTAAATTTAAGTATTTAAATATCAAAATTAAAAAGTTTTATGGCGGAGTATTTGGGGATTTAGTTTTTTTAAAAAGTTTACTGCTTGTGAATATTCACAAGCTTTTGGGTTAAAAAATGCAAGAATTAGAGAATAAAAAAATAATATCACTTATGTCAGGAACATCATGCGACAGCATAGATGCTGGACTGTGTATTGTGCATCCAGACTTAAGTTGTGAACTTATTCAGGGGATTAACTACAAATATCCTGAACATATTCGCTCAAAAATTTTTCAATTATTTTCAGGTAATGCTTCTATAAAAGATGTTTGCCAAATGAATTTTGCAATAGGACACTGTTTTGCTGATGCTTGTAATGTATTAATTTCAGAACACGGCAAACCTGATTTTATTTCAAGTCATGGTCAGACAATTTATCATTTCCCTTTTGATGAAAAACTTGATGATATAAATTTAAAAAGTACACTTCAAATAGGAGAAAGTTCAGTAATTGCAAAAGAAACAGGATGTTTAACAATATCAAATTTCAGAGAAGCAGACATTGCCTGTGGAGGTGAAGGAGCACCTCTTGTATGTTTTGCTGACGAAAAATGGTTCAAAAAAACAGGTAAAAATATTGCAGTACAAAATATTGGAGGGATTTCAAACGTCACAGTCATATCGCACTCTCATCCCACATTCGGATTTGACAATGGACTTGGGAATATTATGATTGACTACTGCATGCAAAAATTTTATAACAAACCTTATGATAAAGATGGAGAAATTGCAAAGTCTGGGAATATTTCATCTAGCTGGCTTGACTGCCTTATACAGGATGAATATTATTTTAAAAATCCTCCAAAAACCACAGGCAGAGAATATTTTTCTCCACAGTATATTGAAAATGCTCTCAGATTTGCACCTGAAAATCCTGCAGACATTATAGCAACTGTAACGGCTCTAACGGCAAAGACAATTGCTCAATCTTATGAAAGATTTATTTATCCTGATATTGACATAGAAGAAGTAATAATAGGCGGGGGCGGAGCTTTTAATCCTCAATTAATGAAATATTTGAGAAAGTATTTACCAGACGAAATAAAACTAAAAACGCATGAAGATTATGGAATTTCAAATAATTTTAAAGAGGTCATGGCCTTTGCCCTTCTTGGATATTGTTGCTATTATGGCATTCCCAACAACTTACCAGAATGCACAGGTGCAAAAAAACGAACTGTATTAGGTAAAATAGCTAATTGATATATTATCTATTTGTGCTATTATAATATTGTTAATTATTGTAAAGCTTACAATAATTTGGTTGCAATTATTTTATTTATGAGTTATTAATAAGTATAACCAATCAGCAAATAAAATTTGTTACCCCGAACAATTAAATTTAAAAGGAGAAAATATGAACAATTCAATTAATGCCGTTTCATTCAGTGGTAATATGGCAAAAGCTTATTTACAGAAAAAAGCTAATCAGCAAGCTCAATTAGTAGCTGAAAAAACTAAGGAAGCAGCTCGTTTTTTAATTAACTCAAACCAAAAAGCTTCTAAAGCTGGAGAATATGTAGCTCCTGGAGCATACTTCGGCGATGTTCCAACTACACCTAGAATAATCGGACAGAAAAAATCTCTTGAATCTGTAGCACAAGAAACTAAACCTATCGTTGTTATTGATGAAAATAGACCTTCTATCGACTATTTTGGTTAATTCTAGAGTAAAGTTTTTATAGAATTAGGAATGAACCTGATCAAATCATGAGCTAAAACGCCATATTCGGTCAGGTCATTTTTTGCCAAATCACCGCAAAGCCCATGCAAATATACTCCTAACTTTGAGGCGTAAAAAATATCACACTTTTGAGCTAAAAGCCCCGCAAGCATGCCTGCAAGAACATCACCACTACCAGCTTTAGCAAGCGCACTACATCCCGTATTATTTATATATATATCAAAATCTTTAGAACATACCACAGTATTATGAGACTTTAAAACCGTAACAGCATTATACATTTTTGAGATTTCCATAGCTGCACCTGTCATATCAGATAATACTTCATCAGTATCAACACCAAGTAATCTTGAAGCCTCTTTAGGATGAGGTGTCAATATCGTCTTCGGCGGAAGAGAAATTTTTTTATGAGAAGATAAAATATTCAATCCATCCGCATCAATTATACAAGGAACATTTTTAATTTTACTCAAAGTCTCCACAAAAATTGATTCAGCCTCTTTTGTCGTAGAAAGTCCACATCCAATAAGCAAAACATCTGAAGTTTGCAAATGCTTATATATTTCTTGTAATGGTACAAATACTATATTTTGAGTTTGAGCAGCAACTGCATCAATAACTCGCTCACTAGAAGCTAGAAAAACATATCCGCAACCAATTTTCAAAGCTGACAGACTCGACAAAAGCGCAGCCCCTGGCATATAATCTGAGCCTGAAATATTTAAGACTTTACCAAAAGTTCCTTTATGAGAATTTTGAAGTCTTTCTGGCATTTTAAAGTCCATTTTGTCTTATTACCTCATATGCTACAATTGCAACTGAATTAGATAAATTTAAACTTCTTTGACCTTCTTTCATTGGAATAGTGAGAGCATTTTTATCCTTTACATATACATCAGGCAACCCTCTAGTTTCAGGTCCAAATACAATAAAATCACCCTCCTGAAATTTGATATCTGTATATACTCGTTTTGTTTTAGTTGTCAGATAATAAAAATTAGCATCTTTATTAGCTTCGAACAATTCCTCCATTGTATCAACTTTATGCAAATCTACACTATCCCAGTAGTCTAATCCTGCTCGTTTAGTATATTTACTCGACAAAGAAAAACCAAGTTTACCTACCAAATATAACGAAGCTCCAGTACATGCACACAACCTTGCAATATTTCCTGTATTTTGAGGAATTTCAGGTTCATAAAGTACAATATTTAACTTACTCATTTTCTGCCTTTTTAAATAAATCAGCACTTTCAAAAATAACAGGTAATGCTCTAATAACACAAAACAAAATTGCAACAAATGCTAAAACTTGAGCAATTGCAGGCAAATTTATTAATGCAAATACTGGATAACCTGCGACATGTGAAAGGATTAACAGCATAAAAGCTGCAACTTTAGCTACAGCATAACTTATACGCATGAATTTTGAAGCACAAATGAATTTACCCAATTCTGACTTTTGCATAGTCTTTTCTCCAAAAGCTGTATATCCTTGTGATAACGCTACACTTCTAATCCCATCAGTTACAAAAGCTCTGGTAACACAAATTAAAGGAAAAGCAATATTAACCCATCCCAAAACTGCAAAAGCAACCCAATAAGTGACCTCAACAATTCTATCACCCATAATATCTAAAACAGAACCCAAATCAGAGGATTGATTAAACTTTCTTGCAATATAACCATCTAATCCATCCATAGAAAAAGCTATTATAGTCAATATAAAAGCCCAAATAAAGTTTGAATCCGAAGGCTCAAATAGTAAAGCAACTGCAGCAAATGCAACAAAAATTCTACTTATGGATACAATATTTGCAAGATTGTTCTTTATACTAATCATCTTATCTCCTTACTTTTTAGTTCTTGAAAGTGCAAAATTAACTTCATCTAAATTTTTTATTCTATCGCCAAGCATAATTTTCTCAGCCTGCTCTAAAATTGTTGTAACCATGAAGCCGTTATCACCATCAGAACGGGCTTTTTTACCGCTTTCACAACAACTAATAAAATGCTGACACTCAAGTTTTAATGGTTCAATTTCTAGGTAATCCAAACTTATATTTTTAGAATTATCTTTTACAAAATTATCGAAAATAACAAGTTTATTTTCTGCTACAGTATCATCAAGAATTGCGGTCGATTTAGTACCTCTTACAAGCAACTGAACATGCTTTTTAGGGGTAATCCAACTGTCAGAAATTTGGCCAATCATACCATCTTCAAATTCTATACTTATGTGAGTTATATCCATAATATCATTTCTTTCAGAAGAACACCCAACAGCAGAAATTATTCTTACAGGATCTTTACCTGTCACATAACTCATCATAGAAACATCATGAGGAGCTAAATCCCACATGACACTTCTATCATTTTTGAAAAAGTTAACATTTAATCTATCACTTTGAGCATATACAATATCTCCAAGTTCACCTTCTTCTATTAACATTTTTAATCTATTAACCGCTGGATGATACAAAAGAAGATGCCCGACCATTAATACAAGACCTTTTTCATGAGCAAGCTCCGTTAAATCCTTAGCCTCCTGAGCTACTGTAGAAATAGGCTTTTCTACATATACATTTTTTCCAGCCTCTAACATAGCCTTAACAACTTTGTAATGGGTATGACTTGGTGTAACAACGGCAACTGCAGTAATTTCTGAATTTTTAATGATTTCATTAAAATCATTTGTTGTTTTAACACCTGGATACTGCTCTCTTACTTTTTCAAGATTACTTTCATCCAAATCACAAACAATTTCTAGAACATTTAAATTATAAAAATTTCTAACAATATTTCGGCCCCACACGCCACAGCCAATAACAGCAATTTTTTGTTGTTTCATACTTATCCCTTAATATTTTGTACTAACTATATATTATTATCATACGCTACACATGCTATTTTGCAAATAATAAATAAGTTTTAACATTATCTTTTTTGAGCTTCTAAACGAAGCTGATGCATCTGCTCACATCGTTCAAAGAACAAATCTCTATCTTCATCAGGGAAACACCCCGCAAGTTTTTCTAAAAGTTCTCGCGGAAAATCAGAATCCTTCACCATATAATCCAACATATCATCATCAAGTCTTATAAGACTTCTGTAATTCTTATAAAAAATAGCCTTACACTCAGCTTCAGCTTTTTCTGGTTCTTGATAAGATTTTTCACCTAACTTATAAGTTGTATAATTTCCATCAAAATATATCCCATTATACTTTTTTAACATTAATCTAATAATTAAATCAAATTCTGACAGAATTTTAAATTTTTCATCAAAATAATTTTCTTTTTCCAAAACTGATTTTTTAAAAAACATCGCCTGTCTAGCACATGGCATAACCTGAAAAGCATTATGCATAGCCGGCTGAAATAGGAACACAAAGCCGTCAGGATGTCTGCAATAAGCAGGAGAAAAAGAAAAATCTGCATTATTTGCCTCCATAAGATTTACAACATCCTGAATCGCTGTAATATCATGGAAAAAATCGTCGACACTTATAAAAGCTATATATTTCCCTTTAGCTCGCATTATTCCTTTATTATATCCATGAAATTTACTAGTATCTTTTTCTGAGAAAAAGTTTAAGTATCCTTTATTTTTGTAATCTTTCAATAAAATATCTGTACCATCAGTTGAAGCATTATCAATTATAATATGCTCTATTTCTGGATAAGTCTGCATATCAAGGAGATTAACCATCAAATTAAAATCATCAGTCTGTTCTTTATCAATAATATTATGTGTAGTTGTAATAATCGTTACTCGCGGATCCATAATTAACTAACTCCCTTTTTTAGAGTATATCACAGAGAAAATAGGAATACTAATTGTTACAAGATGTAAATTTATCAAGAAAAATTCAACAAAAAACTTTTTTACGAGTTAAAGTGTGAGCAGGTTTATTAGGAGTTAAAGAATAAAAATATAAGGAGGTCATCATGAATGAGAATTCCTTATCAATTAGTCCTGCAAAAGCTTTAGCAGCAGGAAGTATCACCGGTATGTTCGGAGGCTATGTTTTCGCACCAAGGAAATACTCTCTTAAAAGACTGCTCGTGCAACAACCCGATACATTTGAAAAACTTTTCCCAAAAGATCTAACAGACACTATGATAAAAAAGGAATACAATTCTTTGAATGAAATCAAAAAAGCTTCAATAGAATTCCACGAATCTGGCATTACTGATCAACAAAGCGTAAAAGAAGCAGCAAGAACTTGGAAAACAAAGTATGATGCTATAAAAATAACTCCAGAACTTATTAATGATGCAACCAGAAAAAAAGATGCTATTAGAGAAGCTACAGAAACTGGAGCTGAAATAAAACCGCTCATATCTGAATACAAAAAATCATTAAAAGCAATTAGAAAAGCTAAATTTGAAGCTATGAGAGCGCTGCCGGATAGAGGATATGATGTTAAAAATGCATACAAAGAAATGCAAAAAGCTCTTGCAAATAAGCACACAACAACATCAAATAAACTCTTTGAATTAATTAATAAAAACACCTTACGAGAGAGCTATGATTCCATAAAAAAATTTCTACCGAAAGCTAGAGCCCGGTCTGCAGTAGCGGGTGCTGTAACACTGGGTACCCTAACAACTCTGGTATCTATATTCTTTAATCCGTCAACCCAAAACAACTAGGTAGAAAATGAGTTGGGAACCTATTCCCCAACTCTTTTTTTTAATCTTGTAAATACACTGCTCTAATTATATATTCTTCAAGCACTTTTTTATCAATAGAACGAGACTTAGCATCATTTATCATAATATCAAAAGCATAAAGGTTTCCATTTCTTGAAGTTATATATCCTGCAATTGCACTTATATCAGAAAGTGTTCCTGTTTTTGCTCTTAAATTGTCTTTAAAATAAAGCATTCTATCTTTTAAAGTTCCCTCACCAGAAGTAGCCATAGCATTTTGTAATAATGTGAACTTAGGAGTTTTAGCTTGAGCGACAAGGAAATCTGTCATAAAATCTGCACTCATCAAATTATTTTTAGAAACGCCACTTCCATCAACAAGCTTGATATTTTCATTATTTACACCAATTTTTTTACAATAAGCATCAAACATTTTTATTGCTGAATCAATGGTTCCAGTTGAATTCACATATTTTCCACCAGCAACTTTAAATAATGTTTCTGCTGCCAGATTACTACTATTTAGTAATATCGATTTTTGAACAATTGCTAAAGGATGTTTTATTGATGATATTAAATAGACGTTATTTTGAGGAAGTATTTTTTCAGTAATATTACCATAATATTCAATCTTTGTATCTCTAATCGCATCTTCTAATCGAAGAATAAAATACCTTTTTAAATTATTTACAGGTATTGCATAGCCCTGACTTTTAGCAATAGAACCTTTTACCGTCACCATATCTGGTGCAATATTATTATTCCGCTCGAAAGTTATATTATTTTCATCACCAGTAACTGCTAAATTCATAAAAGCAATAGGATAAAAAACTTTTGGACTAATTTGAACCGGCGCATCCTTTGTAGTCGGAGAAATTAAAACCCACAGGAGGTTCCCATCTAAATTATAAGCGCCAAAACGAGGCATCAATATATTTAAATCATCATCCCATTGCCAGCCTTCACCCCATTCGGTTTTATCTAATACAGAAGTATCAATATAAATATTTTTTGGTGTAATTACTTTTTTAGCCTTAGCTGCTTCTAAGAGAGTCTTTAAATCATTTGAAGAAAGATAAGGATCAGCACCAAGTTTTATATACAAATCATTATTAGTTGATTTATATATTGAAGTCTCAAATTGAAAATTTTCTCCCAGAGTATCAAAAGCCGCAGCTAGAGTAAGAAGTTTTTGAGTAGATGCAGGAGGTACAAGTTTTTTAGAATTTAACTCATAAACGACTTCTCCAGTTTTAACATTTTTAACTGAAACTGAAATATTATCTTTTGATATTTTTGAATCTGAAATAATTTTATTATAATTTTCCGCACCAAAACTTGCTAAAGAAAAATTTAATAAGAACAATATCCCTACTAATACACATAACAGTTTTTTCATACTGATTTTACCTCATAACTCTCTTTAATGTCTTTCAGTATAGTACAATGATTTCTGTAATTATACATTTCATTAAAATTTATTTCACAAGAGCAGATTCCCTCTTTTTGATTTTTAATTTCAGCAATAGTTTCCCCCATATAATCATAAATTCGCGAATGTCCGATGTTCCATTCACCATTTTTTACAAGCCCGGACTGAGTAAGTGCGACTAAATACACTTGGTTTTCAATAGCTCTTGCTCTAGTGAGTGTCTCCCATGGAATAGGCTTATGAAGTCCCCAAGCAGCCATATTGACAATTAAGTCTGCATCTGCTTTACGATAAGCTCTAAAAATTTCTGGAAATCTTATATCATAACAAATTGTAAGACCAATTTTCACACCATCTAAATTCACCAAAACAGGATACTCCCCAGACTCAACAAAATTACCTTCTGAACAACCACAATAAGAATAAAGATGATTCTTAGAATATGTTGCTACTAATTTTCCATTTCTATTAATAACGGGAGAAGTATTCAAAGCTTTCAAGCCACCTGATCTTTTTTGAATAAAACTTCCACCCAAAATATTTACACTATAATTCTTAGCTATTTCTGATAAAAATTTAATAGTATTAGAATTTTCTATAAATTCAGCACTAGATAAAAAATCTTCACAAGACCATCCTACAGTCCAGACCTCTGGTAAAATCAAAAAGTCAGTTTTATCAGGAAGCTCGTTTTTGACAATGTTCTCAACTTTTTTATAATTTGCATCTACATCACCGATTTTTGAGTTCATCTGCAATGCACAAATTTTTATACTTTTTTCCTCTCCCATAAGTTATCCCTCAACGCCTCTTTATAAACAGACGGCGCTTTTTTCTGCAAGCTTTCCAGAGCATCTTTTATTAGTTTTTTCTTTTCCCCTAACATCTCATCCCCCAGATCTTTTGGGATATATATTGGCTCCCCATAAAGATTCACAATCCTTGCACTACCAACAGGAAAAGTCATTTTATCCCAAGTAGGCAGAGTATGGAATGTTCTATCTTCAGAATACCAACATACCGGAACTATAGGGGCTCCAGACATTTTAGCAAGTTTTATTGCTCCATTTTTTACTGAATGATACGGCCCGCCCGGACCATCAACCATTATTGCAACATCCTCACCATTGTTAAGTCTTTCCAGCATCTGCATAGAAGATTCTACCGCACCTTTTTTACCAGATGAACCCCTTACTATACTAAAGCCCATTCCCTGAGCAGCATAAGCAACAATTTCACCATCGAAAGAAGTACTTATGAGAACATTTACTTTTGATTTATCCTGCAGTCCATATACACAAAACTGATCAGAATGCCACATAACATATATACAAGGACGATGATTTTTTTGATTTATTTCAATAATATGCGTATGAGGTTCCTGAAGCTTCATATATCCTAGCACAGCTTTTTTTAGAATCCAGATATTTTTTTCATTAATCAATCTTACCATAGAAAAATTATACCACAGAAAAATTTTTATAAATAACTAAATAACTCATAGTTATATCATATATTTGGCGTACTTGCACTATGATTTTTTTGCAGTATAATCAGGATAGATACATGTATAAATATAAAGGAAAAATTATGAAAGTTACATTAGAAAATGAAAAAGAAAATGTTGTTAAGTTAAATATCACAGTACCGGCAGTCGAAGCTACAAATGCTTATAATCTAGCTGTAAGAAAGATATCTCAATATGTAAATATTGATGGATTTAGAAAAGGGAAAGCCCCTAGACAAGTAGTAGAAACTCAAGTTGGTAAGGAAAGAATTAAACAAGAAGCTATTGAAAACTTAATGCCAAAAGTTATAAATGATGCTATTAGTGAAAATAATCTTGATGTAATTACTCAACCATATATTACATCTTATGATTTCGAATTAGGCAAAGATTTGAATGTAACAGTTCAAGTAGAAACTAGACCTGAAGTAAAATTAGGCGAATATAAAGGCTTAAATGTTGAAGTTGAAGATACTCCAGTTTCAGAAGAAGCATTTAATAAAGCATTAGAAAATATCCAACATCAATATGCTGAAGAAAAAATGGTTCTAGATAGACCAGCAAATACTACAGATATTGTTAACATTAACTTCGAAGGATATTCTAATGGCGAAAAAATTAAAGGCGGAGAAGCTAAAAATTATAGATTAGATTTAGGAAATTCTACATTTATTCCTGGATTTGCTGAGCAAATCGTAGGTAAAAATCTTAATGATGATTTTGAAATTGAAGTCACATTTCCAGCAGATTACCATGATGAAAAATTAAAAGGTCAAAAGGCAACCTTCAAAATTCATCTTAACGAAATAAAAGAAAGAATTATCCCAGAAATTACAGATGAATTTGCACAAAGAGTTGGTAAATTTAACACCGTTGAAGAATTAAAGGATGATGTAAGAAAATATCTTGAAAACGCAAGAGAAAATGCAAATAAAACTAAATCAGAAAACGAAGTATTTAAAAAAGTAATTGATGCAGCCGAAGTGGAAATTCCACAATCTATGATTGATAGAGAAGCTAATTCATTACTTGCTGATTATAAAAATAGACTTGCAGCTCAAGGCATTAGCTGGGAAATGGTTTCTAAGACTCAAAATGAAGAAGAGTTGATGAAAAACATCCAAGATGATGCTAAATTGAGAATTAAAAACTCATTAGTAATTGATAAAATTGCAAAAGTTGAAAATATCAAACTTATTCCAGCGGATTTAGATAAAAAATTCCAAGAACTTGGAACAGCTTATGGCGTTTCTCAACAGGAAATTATGAAACAAATCAGCAAAAATCCTGAAATTCTAGGCTCTTTATCTCAGCAAGCTATTAATGATAAAGTGAAAGAATTCTTAATGGAAAATAATAAATCAGAAATTGTTGCACCAAAAGCTGCAAAATAATTAAGACTAGAAATATAATAATCCGTAGAATAAAATGAAATAAGAAAGGAAATAAAAACATGAGTTTTGTACCTGTAGTTATAGAACAATCAAGCAGAGGCGAGCGTTCATTCGATATATTCTCAAGACTGCTAAGAGAGAGAATTATCTTTTTGGGCACCCCAATAGATGATATGGTAGCAAATTTGGTTGTTGCTCAAATGCTATTGCTTGATAGTGAAAATCCTGAAAAAGATATTATGTTATATATTAATAGTCCAGGTGGTAGTGTTACTGCAGGTTTTGCGATTTATGATACAATGCAGCATATAAGAGCAGATGTTTCTACAATCTGTCTTGGACAAGCTGCTTCAATGGGAGCATTCCTATTATCATCAGGCGCAAAAGGGAAAAGAATGGCTCTTCCTCATTCTCGTGTTTTAATCCATCAACCATTAGGCGGCGCTCAAGGACAAGCTACTGATATCGAAATTCAAGCCGCTGAAATTATTAGAATTAAAAAATCATTAAATGAAATACTCGCTTCAAATACAGGTCAATCTATCAAGAAAATTGAAAAAGATACAGATAGGGATTATATTATGACTCCAGCAGAAGCTTTAGAGTATGGTATGATTGATAAAGTTGTATCAAGAGATGCAATTAAGTAAATAGGTATTAAAAATTCGACATCATAGTCGGAAAGGGTAGATAAAGATGCCAAAACACGATGACAGCAGACTAAAATGTTCTTTCTGCGGAAAATCACAGGATCAGGTGAAAAAATTAATTGCCGGCCCTGAGGTTTATATTTGTGATGAGTGCGTTGAGCTTTGTAATGAAATTCTAGATGAAGAATTTTTTGAAAACAAAGAAAAAGATGGAGAAACTTCTGAGGACAAAAAGGCAGAAAAACCTATTCCAAAACCTCATGAAATTAAAGCATACCTTGATCAATACATAATTGGTCAGGATGATGCTAAAAAAGTTCTTTCTGTCGCTGTATATAACCATTACAAAAGACTAAAACATAACAAATCTGCAGATTTGAAAAATAATGTTGAAATTCAAAAATCAAACATTTTATTGGTAGGGCCTACCGGTTCTGGTAAAACTTTATTAGCTCAGACTTTGGCTAAAATGCTTGATGTACCATTTGCCGTAGCTGATGCTACAACTCTAACAGAAGCTGGGTATGTTGGTGATGATGTCGAAAATATATTACTTAGATTATACCAAAATGCGGATTTTGACTCCTCTAAGGCTGAAAAAGGTATTATATACATCGATGAAATTGATAAAATTTCAAGGAAATCAGAAAATACATCAATAACAAGAGATGTATCAGGGGAAGGTGTTCAACAAGCTTTATTAAAAATGATAGAAGGAACTGTTGCTCATGTTCCACCTCAGGGCGGAAGAAAGCATCCTCATCAGGAATTTATAGAAGTTGATACTTCAAATATTTTATTCATTGTCGGTGGAGCTTTTGTTGGTCTAGAAAAAATTATAGAAAGAAGAGCTCAAGTGGGATCGTCTGTCGGCTTTGGTGCAAAAGCCCCTCTATCTCAAGCTGAAAAAGAGGCTAATGCTGCTAAATTATTAAAAAAATTACAGCCTGATGATTTATTAAAATTCGGATTAATCCCTGAATTTATAGGCCGTATTCCAACTTATGCAGTTTTAGATCCATTAAATGAAAAAACTCTTAAAATGATTCTAACAGAACCTAAAAATGCTGTATTAAAACAATACAAATGTTTATTGGAAATGGATGGAGTAGAGCTTGATTTTGAACCTGAAGCAATTGACTTGATAGCTCAAGAAGCTTTAAAAAGAAATACCGGAGCGAGAGCTCTAAGAGCGATTGTGGAAGAAATTATGCTGGATGTAATGTATGATGTGCCTTCAAAAGAAAATAAAGGTAAATTTGTAGTTACAGCAGATATGGTTAAGAATAGGAACTCTGGAGAATTAATACCATTACCAACTAAAACTAATGGGGATTCAAAAGAGATTATCGCATAAAATTATCAGCGTAAAATATTTGGGATTTGACTATGGGAAAAGAAAAAACTTTAATCTTGATTGATGGTCATGCACTGGCATTCAGACAATATTATGCGCTGGAAAGAACAAATATGAAAACTACAGATGGAACTCCTACTTGGGCCGTTTATGGTTTTTTTAAGGCTATTTTTGATTTACTAAAAAACCCAGAATTAAAAGCTGATGCAATAGCTGTAGCCTTCGACGTCAGTCATCATACTTTCAGAACAGAAAAATATGCCAATTATAAATCAAATAGAGAAGCAATGCCTGATATGATGCAAAGCCAAATGGGATTAATTTATGAAGGGTTAAAAGCATTTAGCATACCAATATACACAAAAGAAGGTTATGAAGCTGATGATGTTATAGGCTCAATATCAAAACAGGCGTGCGAATTAGGTCATAAGGTTCTTATCCTTACAGGAGATCAAGATGCATTTCAACTTGTGGATGAAAAAGGCTGCATAAAAGTCATAATACCAAGCAGAGGAGATTTAATCGAATATAATTGGAAAAAAGTTTATGAAAAGTTAGGGGTATATCCTAACCAAGTTATAGATTATAAAGCTCTTCGAGGTGATACATCCGATTGTATTCCAGGAATAAAAGGAATCGGCGAAAAAACAGCCCAAAAACTTCTATTCAGATACACAACATTAGCCGAAGTTTTAGAACATTGTACAGAAATTCCAGAAAATTCAATCAGAGAAAAGGTATGTAACGGAAAAGAATATGCCCTTTTAAGTCAATATCTTGCAACAATTGTCCAAGATTTAGATGTTAAATTTGATTTTGACAAAACAAAAGTAGAACTACCTGATATAAAAGCTGTAACAGAATTTTTAACTAAAATGCAGTTCTACAGTTTCATAAAAAATATCAATGAAATATTAACATCATTCAATAAAGAGAAATCTAATTCCAAAAAAACAACTAAAACAAAACAACAATCAGATAGTGAGGCTGCACAATTGCAGTTGGGAATATTTTCTCAAGTAATACAAGCTGAAGTGAACAAAGACAGCAATTGCTATGCTAGTAAAATAATTACAAACAAAGAAGACTTTGAAAAATTACTATCTGAATTAAATTCACAAAAACTTATTAGTTTTCAAGTGTATGCAGATGTAAGAAGTGCAGTATCTAGCGACCTTACAGGAATTGCACTCAGTTATAACAAAATGCTTACAATTGAAGATGATAAAGTTAAATTACAAAATGAAATTTCAGAAAAAAAAGTTTTTTATATCCCAATAAACCACACAAAACTAGAAAATCAATTAGAAAAAGATTATGTCATAAGTTCTATAGGCCCTATATTTGAAAATAGTGAAATAAAAAAAATAACATATGATTCAAAAGCGGCTTATAACATATTAAAAAATGCAGGAATAGAATTAAATGGAATAAAATTTGATGTTATACTAGCCAGTTATGTAAAAAACCCTGCTAGAAACCATGAACTGGCTGTACAGGCATTAGAATACTTAAATCATGTTATATGCGAATATGCACCTTTTGAAAAAGACAAAAAGAAACAAATAAAAGTAAAAGATGCAAATATTGATAATGTATTAAAACATGCAACTGATGAAGTAGGTATGATTATAGAACTTACAGCTTTCTGGTTAAAAAAACTAAGTGAAGACGAAGTGAAGTTTATATATGAAGTCGAAGCTCCAATGTCTAAAGTACTTGCACAGATGGAATATAATGGAGTTGCTGTTAATGTAGATTATTTAAAGCAGCTTTCAAAATCTATGGATAATCAGCTTCATAAACTTGAAAGAAAAATTTATGATATAGCTGATTGCGGATTTAATATAAATTCGCCTAAGCAGGTAGGTGAAATATTATTTGACCAATTAGGTCTAAAAAGCAAGAAAAAAAGAGGCCGAGCACAGTATTCAACAAGTGCAGAAGTATTAGAAGAACTTGCAGAAGAATATGAAATCGCAAGATTAATTCTTGAATATAGAAAATATGCAAAATTAAAATCTACATATACTGATGCACTACCAGTATTAATTGATCCTGTAGATAACAGAATACATACAACATATAATCAAACAATAACTGCAACAGGGCGCTTATCCTCATCAAATCCAAATTTACAAAATATTCCAATACGAACAGAAGAAGGTAATAAAATAAGGACAGCGTTCGTTCCAGAAAATAAAAGAACTGCTGTAATATTATCAGCTGATTATTCTCAAATTGAATTGCGCTTGCTTGCTCATATTTCAGGCGATGAGCATCTAATTGAAGCATTTCAATCAGGAATAGATGTCCATACACTTACAGCATCTAAAGTTTTTGAAGTTCCAATTGAAGAAGTAACAAAAGAAATGAGATACAAAGCAAAAGCAGTAAATTTTGGAATTATATATGGACAAAGCAAATATGGACTTGCAAAAGCTTTAGGAATTTCAAACGAAGAAGCTGATATTTTTATTAATAAATATTTCGCTACCTATCCTAAAATTAAAGCTTATATGGAAGCTACCGTAAAGCAAGCTGAATTACATGGATATGTTGAAACTGTATTTGGACGTAAAAGATATTTGAAAGCAGAACTAGCAAGTCCTAATAATATGATTAGAGAATTTGCTAAAAGAGCTGCCATAAATCAACCAATGCAAGGTACTGCTGCTGATTTAATGAAAATTGCAATGATTGATTTTGCAAAAAAACTAAAAGAAAACAAGTTAAAATCAAAAATGATTATGCAAGTACATGATGAACTCGTTGTAGAAGCACTAAAAACAGAACTACCCAAGATAAAGACTTTAATAAAAGAATCAATGGAATTGCATCAACCACTAGCTGTTCCTTTAGTAATTGATATTAGTACAGGTGACACATGGAAAGAATAAAAAAATATTTTTTAATAGTATTATGTTCATTATTTTTTACAGGATTAAATCTAAAAGCAGAGGAGACCAGTATAAGTTTAAGTACACTTATAACCCCTCAAAATGTTCCATTTGAGCATTGTACACGTACTTATCCTATGTCATCTGAAAAACTATTTTATATGACACTTGCTAGCATAAATGCAAATAGATTTGAAACTTTAGAAATGCAAACAAAAACAGGTTATATTTTATTCAATGCTGTCAATAAAGAATTTCTAGCAAGTATAATCAATGTTGATGATAAAAATACCATGTTAAAAATTACACCAACCAATAATAATTATTTCTTTGCTCCTGGAATAGTTTCAAATATTTATAAATATATTGATATGTATGGAGCAACCCCTTTAACAGAGGTGAAACCAGCTTTATAAATAATTCTAATTCAAATTATTGAAAGCTTCATTAACAATATTGGCTACATCAGGGGAAATACTCTCTGAGTCTGTAGAAATCCAAATAAGGTACTCTATATTTCCAGAAGGGCCTTTTATAGCTGAATAAGTAAGCCCTTTAACTGAATAATTTAGAGAAATTGCATAATTAATTATGTTTTGAATTACATTAATATGAACTTTCTTATCTCTAACTACACCACCTTTTTCAACATTTTCTTTCCCAGCTTCAAATTGTGGTTTTATAAGACAAATCATTTCATGAAAGTCAGAATTAAGAAGAGTTTTCAAGTTTGCTAAAACTTTAGTTAGAGAAATAAAAGATAAATCACTTACCAGTAAATCAGCAACAGATTCATTTTCAGAATAAATTTCATCGTAATGACAGATTTTAAGATTCATACGCTCGATCGTTTTAACTCTATTATCAGCTCTAATTTTCCAATCAAGCTGACCATAACCAACATCTACAGCATATACAAATTTTGCACCATTTTGCAAAAGACAATCAGTAAAACCTCCCGTAGAAGCACCCGCATCAAAGCAAATCCGTCCTTCAACTTTTACAGGAAATGTATCCAAGGCTTTTTTAAGTTTAAAACCTCCACGTGAAACATATGGCATAGATTTTACAGTTATATCATATTCTTTATCTAGAGAAATTTGATAACCTGCCTTTGTAATATATTCATCATTGACCTTAACATGACCTGCCAAAATAGCAGAAGAAGCTTTACTTTTAGTATCAAAATAGCCTAAATCAACAAGATATTTATCTAGTCTTTCTTTTTTCATAAATTAAAAATAACATAATTTATTATAAAATTTCAATATTATATATTAATTCTGCATTTTTTGAAGTTACTTCAGCTATTAGGTCATAAGATATATTTCTAAGTTCTGCGATGCATTCTGCCACAAACTTCAAATAAGCAGGTTGGTTTTCCTTTCCTCTATATGGCACAGGAGTAAGATAAGGCGCATCAGTTTCAATAAGAAGTCTGTCTAAAGGAATATCTGCAGCAACCTCTTTCATCTTAACGGCATTTTTAAATGTAACGACTCCGCCCAGAGCTAGATACCAGCCCTCTTTTATACACTCGCACGCGAATTCAACACTGCCGGAAAAACAGTGCATTACAACTTTTGAGTTTTTATTGTATTCTTTTAAAATATCAAAAGTATCTTTATGAGCATCTCTATCATGGACACAAATAGGCAAATTCAATTCATTTGCGAGCTTTATTTGCTTTATAAAAATTTCCTTTTGCAAATCAACAAAACTCTTATCCCAATAATAATCTAAGCCTATTTCTCCAATACCAACAATTTTAGGGGATATAGAATATTCTTTAATTTTATTTATTATTGAATCATCCCAATCTTTAACTTCAGATGGATGAACCCCAAGCAAGCCATATAGCTCATCATACTTATTTACAAGCTCAAAAATCTTATCAACATCTTTCGGGTAAGCACAAGGGACAATAATCTTTTTAACCCCGTTTTCTCTAGCATTCTTTATTGCATCCTCAACGCTAATCTCCTCAAGCATATCTACATGAGAATGTGTATCAATTAAATATGTTTCGTTCATATAACAATTATACCACATCAGAAATTTGTGATATAATCACCTTGTATGAAAAATCAAGCATTAAAAATTTCAATAGCACATCTATATCCTGAATTATTAAACCTTTACGGTGATATAGGGAATATAATTACCCTTAAAAAACGCTGTGAATGGCGAAGTATTGAGGTTAATTTCGAAGAAATTCATGTTAAAGACGAAATAAAAGAACATGACCTTTATTTTATAGGAGGAGGACAGGATAAACAGCAGGAAGAAGTTGCGGATATCCTATATTCCCATAAAGATTTTCTGTCAAAAGAACGCGATAAAGGTGCTGTATTTTTAGGGATTTGTGGAGGATACCAGCTTTTCGGGCATTATTATCAGCCGCATGATAAAGAAAAATTAAAAGGGATAAACCTGATGGATGCTTACACTATTGCCGGCAAAAAAAGATTTATAGGAAATGTGACTGCTAAAACCGATTTTTTAAATCCGAAAACCATTGTAGGATTTGAAAACCACAGCGGGCTTACTTACCTTCAGGGAGATACTAAACCGCTTGCTTATGTTACAACTGGAAATGGAAATAATGGAACTGACAAGACAGAAGGCGCCCGTTTTAAAAATGTTTTTGGCACATACCTGCATGGGTCTTTTCTTCCAAAAAACCCCCATTTTGCAGATTATTTAATTGAACTTGCTCTTGAAAAACGATATGGAGAAAAAATTAAACTTTTGCCTCTCAATGACAAAATAGAAATAGATACTCATAATTCCTTAATAAATAAAGCCTATTAATTGACTTTAAATGATGATTTTTAGTATAATTGTGGAATGGGATCGCTAAAAAAATACTTTAGACAGTCAGCAACTTATAAGATTTACAAAGGTCTTAGCGAAGAAATTGTTGATTTTTTAGATACTCTAGGAAGAATTGTTCAAAGTGGTTTTGCAGCACTTAAATATATAATAACATTTCAAGTAGAAAAAAAAGAATTAATAGCTCAATGTGAGCGTTTTGGTATAAGCTCGTTACCAATAACATTATCAATAGTCGGAATGACTTCAATAATCGTAGCATCACAAGTAGCTTCTGAAATGGTTAAACAAGGTGGTGGGCATTTCGTAGGTTTAATGATGACAATGCTTATTGTACGCGAAGTTGGAGCTATTATGTCAGGTTTTGCAATTATTTCTATGATTGGCTCATCTATTGCCTCAGAAATTGCAACAATGAGGGTTACAGAACAAATAGACGCATTAAAAGTTTTAAAAGTTAATCCTGTAAAATATCTTTTTGTTCCTAGAATTTTATCAGGCCTTTTCATGATGCCTGTAGTAGTTATTTTAGCTTCCATAATCGGAGTGCTTGCTGGAGCAGTCACTACAAGATTGACTACAGAACTAGGATATAGAGCATATTTTGATTCAGCATGGCTTGGAGTATATATGAAAGATCTAAGTGTAAGCCTATTAAAAGCTATATGCTTTGGAGGAACTATTGCTCTAATTAGCTGCGCTTGCGGATATGCTGCCAAAGGTGGCGCAAAAGGTGTAGGACTGGCTACTACAAAGGCTGTTGTGTGGTCTTTTGTCGCTATTGTTATATGGGATATGATTTTCGCAATTATATTCTTCTTTTAATAAAAAGGATAAATTATGAGTATAGAAGTTAAAAATCTTGTAAAAATATTTGATGAAAAAAGAGTAATAGATGATGTATCTTTTAAAGTTGAAGATGGAGAAACTCTAGCAATTGTAGGATTTAGCGGGTCTGGCAAAAGTACTATCCTAAAGTTAATTTGTGGGCTTATAGAAAAAGATGATGGTGAAATTATCACCTCAGCAGGGGACATTGCAATGGTATTCCAGTATTCAGCACTATTCGATTCCCTTGACGTAGCTGAAAATATTTCATTCGCACTAAGAGAACGTCATGAATTAAGAAATAAATACACAGAAAAAGAATTAGAAAAAATTGTAGCCCAGAAACTGGAATTAGTTGGATTAAAAGGCATTGAAAACAAATTTCCTTCAGAATTGTCAGGGGGTATGCAAAAGCGAGTAAGCTTTGCAAGAGCTATTGTAACAGAACCTAAAACTATACTTTATGATGAACCAACTGCAGGGTTAGACCCAATTTCATCTACTTTGATCGAAGATTATATAGTAAGGCTAAAAGAAGAAACTCATGCAGCTTCAATTGTCGTTACACACCAAATGTCAACTATTACTCGAACGGCGAATAAAGTAATTATGCTCTATGACGGGAAAATAGTTTTTTCTGGCACTCCAGAAGATATGCTAAAACAAGATACTCCATACACAAAACAGTTTGTAACAGCATCATTAGATGGACCTATGAAAATGATTGCTTAAATTTAAGAATGTATAAATAATATGAAAAAGAGGATTATTTTATGAAAACATCAGAACAATTAACAGAAAAACTTTTTAACAAAGATGTAATGTCACTTGATACATATATTATGTTCAAATTGAAAGAAAAAACCGAACAGTTAAAATCTGATTTAATAAAAAGAAACAGAGCACCAATTTCACTATCAATGGGAGCACCTACAGCTAATCCGCCAGAAGAACTTATTGAAAAATTAAAAGAAACTCTTCATGATGCTGGCATTCATATGTATTCAACCCCTAAAGGCGAGGCATACTTTAGAAAAGCAATCGCAGAAAGAATGCAAAGACGTTTCGGAGTTGACTTAAACCCAGATACTGAAATTTTTTCACTTATGGGCTCTAAAGAAGGTATTGCTAACCTTGTAAGATTTTTAATTACACCTAAAGAAAATCAATACGAAAAAGATGTAATAATGGTTCCAGACCCTGGATATGCTTCTTATTTACAGTTTATAAAATGCTCAGGTGGCGCTGCTTATCCTGTACCATTAACTTATGAAAATGATTTTAAACCTAATATGGATAAAATATGGGATAATATGATTAAAGAAGGCTATAAACCAGAAAATATAAAAGCTCTTATAATAAATTATCCTAATAACCCGCTAGGTGTAAGCACTACAAAAGAATATGTGAAATCTGTTATTGAATTCTGTAAAAAACACGAGATTCTTTTAATATCAGATGCTGCATACTGCGATTTATATTTTGATGAAAATGAGAAACCTTTTAGTGTATTTGAATTAGAAGGAGCAAAGGATATAGCTGTAGAATTTTTCAGTTTATCAAAACCATATGCAATTACTGGCTGGAGATTAGGCTGGGTTTGCGGAAACAAAGATATAATTCAGAGGTTAGGCAAGGGAAAATCAACTATAGATAATGGTATATTCAAAGCATTGCAAAAAGCATGCTCATATATCCTTAATTCTGAAGCTGGCGAAAGATATATAGAAAAAGGAAACGAAAATTATAAACATAAACAATCTATAATTATAAAAGGCTTTAAAGAATTAGGCTGGCCTATAGATGAAGCCAAAGTACCTCATACAACATTCTACTTATGGCTTCCAATACCTAAAAAATATACTTCAGCTTTTGAATTTTGTGCTGATGCTTTAGAAAAATCAGGTATTGTGCTTGTTCCAGGAAATGCATTTGGCGAACATGGTGAAGGTTTCTTCAGGTTATCCTACGTTTGCAGTGATGAACAGCTACAAGAAGTTATTGATAGATTTAAAGCTGATGGATTTTATTTCGATAAATAATTAATAATACAAAACCAAATACTAAAAACTCCGGTTTATATAACTAACCGGAGCTTTTTATATATAAAAATTACACACAAATTAATTAGCAGCTAAGAGCCATTAGAGCTTTTACTGATCTAGCATTATCTCTTACTTCTTCTTCAGAATGATTTTCAACAGTATCTTCTAGAATTTTAATAGCTTCAGTTTTGTCTTCAAGAGCTAATAACTCATTGATTGTACTCATAGCAACAAGTGTACTAAGATCATTAATACCTTTACCTTGATTTGCTATAACAACTTCCAATGAATCATGTACATTTTTCTTAACTAAGGCACGAGAAGTCATTTCTCTTACTTCATCAATTGAAGAATTAGTTCCAACTTCATTCAGAACTCTGATAGAATCAGGATCCTGATGAATTGCTAAAGCATCAATAATATTTTTTACATTTCTTCTATCCATCATCTATCCTCCACTTATGCTGCTATTGAAAGACCTAGTTCGCCTTTTAGCATTGATTCTAAACTAGCTGTGTCTTTTTTCACATAATTATTAACAATCATATTATCTTGCATTGCATTCCAGCTTTCTTTAATAGATTTAACCGGATTAGCAATAGAAATTTCTATTTCGTTTAACTTGTTCCAGCCGTTAATAACACCATCTTTAACTTTTTTACCAAATTCAGCAACAGATTCTATACCTGAACGGATTTTTGAACCAATATTTGAAATTGAACTTACTAAAGCACTTGCTTTTAATTTACCAGTAAAACTAGGTTTGTCTTTTGTTTCAAATACATCTGCTGTTAATACGTTACCTTTGAATGAAGTAGCAACAAATGGATTTGAAGTTCTAGACACCACTTTTTCGTGTTTAGTCGAATTAAAAAGACGTTCACGAACCGCATCAATTGAAAAACTTCCCATTATATAATCCTCTCTCTCTCTGTAAATACTTTACATTATAAGGATAACATAACTCAGATTATATCAATCAACCTTTTGGTGTATTGTTTATAAAAATACCTATACTTTAGTTGCAAATTTAATAGAAACAATTAGCGAAGGATAGATGAAAGGAATTTACCGGTTAATGTTTTTTTGGTGTTATGAGTATATAGTTTAAAGTTTTGAACATCAATTCTTGCATTTGGAATACTGATTTTGCTTATCTCAACATCATTTTTCCACAATATATAAGAAAATGAAAGTTGATCACGTTTTGAATATTTTTCTATATAAAACCACCATTCATCCATTAGTTTTTTTACTTTGGCTGAAGAATGTTGCCTATAGATAATGTTTGTTTCGTTTAAACCGAAATTATCCGGCATATTATTTGCTTTTAAAACTTCAACCATGTCGTCAACATTTTTTTTGCTGTCTTTTTTGAGAAATTCTACTATTTCGGCCTCCTGATAAACAGATTTTCTGCAATAATGCACAGGTATAAGAAGTTCAGATTCTGAATTTTCCACAAGATCAAAAATATAAGGTGTTAGAATATTAATATTTGCGTCAATCCACAGGCTTTCATTGTATTGCGGAAACAAGTCTATTGGATGAGTTTTGTGCCAGCGTGCATTTTTGGTATCATCAAGCTGTGAATATCTAAGAGGCAATATTTTCCAGCATCCAAAGCGTTTCATCTTAATCAACGTCCTGTTATCGGTAAAACATACGTAATCCCAGCTATCGCGTATATAATCCGGGACAATCGGCATAATATCTGAATCACCTGCTATTGCCGTATATACAACTCTATTGTTTTTCCGGATGTATGTTTTATATTTCAGAAAATTAGCAAAAGTTTTTATCCTGCTAGAAATACAATAAGAATTTAATTTTATTCTAAACCAGACTATCAGTTTAAAACAACCAAAAATATCAGCAATTATATCACTCATAATAGTATTATGGGGAGAACATTCCTTTTTATGTATAAAATCTCCCCACCGGTTAAATAAAATACATGTATTTTGTGAAATAAGCTCAAATTTGCGGGAACTTTTAAAACTCTTATTTCTACAGTGAAGCACATACAAATTATCTATAAGCACACAACGCTTGCCTCTACTCTGTATTGAAAAAGAAAAGTCCACCTCTTCACAATATCCATCACCATAAATAGGGTCGAATAACCCGTATTTGTCTACATAATCTTTTCTTACACAAAAACAAAAGCCCTCGGCGTTGAATATATCAGGATACACTGGCTTCCTACGTTTTTCAAATAAAAAATTCATAACATTTAGCGGCAGTACGCAGGGGATTGAGTACTTTGCACTATTTGATGAAACCGGAGAAGCGCACATAATATTTTTATCCGATAAAAAACAGTTAACAATTTTTTTGCTAAAATGTTTTGGAATCTCACAATCGCTATTCAAAAATACTAAAATATCGCCCTCTGCATGAAGTACTGCTTTATTACAACTTTTCAAATACCCTATCCTATTATCATTTTGCAAAAGCTTAAATCTGCCCGGATACTTTTTCACAAATAACTTCAAATACTCTGCTGTTTCATAATCGGAACAGTCATCAATAATCAAGACCTCGCCCTGCGTAAAATCAAAATTTGCTACAACTGTTTTTAATAAACTTTTCACATATTTACACGCATTGCGCACTGGTACAATTAAACTAATTCTCATTGCTACTCCTTAATGATTTAATGCGTAGTATTGACAATAACTACTACTATAATGATACTTAATTAAATAAAAATAATCATGACATGAGGTTATAACAAAGTCAACTAATTTTTAATATTAAGTAAGATAATTATGCGAAGCACAAAAGAATTATTAGCTATAAGGATTAAACAGCTCCGAAAAAGCAGAGGGCTCACTCAAGAAAAACTAGCCGAATTGATAGGCAGAGATACTAAACATATCTCTAAACTTGAAATTGCCGGTTCGTATCCGTCAATAGAAACCCTTGAACGCATTGCAAATGTTCTGGATGTTGAAATTAAAGAATTTTTTAACTTTGACGGTCTTAAGGATAAAAGTTTCATAAAAGAGGAGTTCCAAAAGCTTTTACAGTTCTCTGACGAAAAGCATCTTCAAATTTTGTATAAAATTCATAAAGATTTAATCAATTAAAATTTCGTTTGTGCTATTATTTTTGTATGGGATATGTAGAAGAATTAAAAGAATTTGTAGAGGTAATAGCACGTCTGCGTGCACCTGATGGATGTCAGTGGGATAAAGAGCAGACGCATCAATCATTAAGACCAAATATGCTAGAAGAAGCATATGAAGCTGTTGATGCAATGGACGATAATGATATGAAACATCTACAAGAAGAACTCGGTGATGTGCTGTTGCAAGTGGTACTTCATTCTCAAATCGCAAGTGAAGAAGGAGCATTCACTATAGAAGATGTGACTAGAGGAATAAAAAATAAAATTATACATAGACATCCTCACGTATTTGGAAACACTAAAGTTACATCAACCAAAGACATCTTAGACAATTGGGACAAACTAAAAGCTGAAGAGAAAAAACATCGAAAATCAGCTATGGATGGTATATCTAAAGCTCAATCTGCACTAATGAGTGCTCAAAAAATCAGTAAAAAAGCAGTCAAACAAGGATTTGAATGGCCTGATGAGGAATCCTTATACGAATGTATTATGTCTGAATTCAAAGAGTTTAAAGAAGCTAAAGCTATAAATGATAAAGAGCAGATGGAAGAAGAATTCGGAGATATACTATTTGCAATTGTAAACCTTGCAAGATGGAACAAAATTGATGCTGAACAAGCTCTACTAAAAGCTAATAAAAAATTTATAAAAAGATTTAGAAAAATGGAAGAATTAGCTAATAAACCTTTATCAGAATATTCCATTAACGAATACGACAATTTATGGAGAACTGCTAAAAAAGAGCTTAGCTATTGAATTTTAGGGTTATGTTAATAAATATTAAGGATTATTGTTTAAAAAAAGCAATTTCTTTAGAAAAAAATCCTTTATAGAAATATAAGGAAAGAGGATTAATATGAAAGAACAAGAATTAAATACAATGATGTCTGTAGTTTCTGATCCAATCAAGAATGTTTATAAAATCAATTCAAGAAAAGATTTGGAAGAAATTCAAAGAATTATCAGAATTTTTAATATCTCAGAAGAACAGCATAACAAACATGCTATGTTATCCATTAAAAATCTTGCTACTTTCAGATTAGTTCTTAGCAATAACTAATAAATATACATTATGCCCAAAGCAAATGAAGCCTTGCCTTAAAAAAGCAAGGTTTCATTTTATCTACCATGGATAATCATCTTTAATTTTCCAGCCATCAAGTTGAATAATGGCTGCACAGGAAGTCTTAGTTGTAGATATTTCATTACATCCCCAAGATGTTTTATCATTAATAAGATCCTCTCTTTTGGCATCATAACCTACAAATTCAAAACGGGATTTCTTTAAGTTTATGAATCCAAAAAACACATCCCTACCATATACATTTGGTCCACTATTGCCATTAACATCTATAAATACATGAAATCTATTATTTACAGTAACTCCACCAGAATTATCATATAATATAACATATCTAGCATCAGGAGTAATAAAATAATATGCATATGAAGGTGTAGAATTCCAACACTGTTGTTTAGATTTTATACAAAATTTTTCATTTCTACAACCTTTTATATTACCTAATCCACAATCCTTTGTCACAATCATATATGGGATAATATATGTTTTTACAAAAGTTTCAAGCTTTTTGGTAGTTTCAGAAGAAGTCAAATCTTCTCCCCAAGATGCACCCTCCCACTGTGAGACATCACCATTATCAACAGCAGATCTTGCTATTACTTGAGAAAGGGTTGCATAAGCTTTACGTAACCTAGAAACAGTTTCCTGTTTTTGATGATTTTCTATTATACTAGGCAATGTCATAGCAGCAACAATACCAATAATACCGATAGTTATTAACACTTCAGCTAATGTAAAACCATTTTTTTTATAAGAAAAAAGATTATAAACACCTCTATGTTTTAAAATTTTAAGCTTTTTCAATACTTCATTAATACTCACTGGAGAGCTTAAATCACCTCCCCCCCCCCCCCGAAATCATTGATACCACTGAGTTTTCCATTATTGAACCTCCATTAAACTAATCTATAAATCAATGTAAATATCATATGGGGTATTATAAACTATTTTTTATAGCATTTCAATACTTCATCAAAATGATAAACTTAATATTGGTGGAACAAAAATTAAAAGTCCTATCACTACTGCGATAATAGTTACAAACATTACTGCACCCGCTGATATATCTTTTGCCATACCCACGAGTTTTGAATATCTGTTATGAAATACGGCATCTAGTGAATATTCTAAAGCCGAATTCATCATTTCTGCTGAAACTACCATACCTATTGATATAAGTAATATGCACAATTTTGTTATACTAAAATCTAAAAGGAATCCAAGCATCAAAACAAATGCTGCCATTACTAGGTGGACTCTTATATTCCGTTCACTTTTTAGGACTAGACGCATTCCCTTTCTTGCATTTTTAAAAGTATTACCAAATCCCTGTGATTTAAACTTACTCATACTCCAATACTCTCCAAAGCCTTATTTTGCATTCCTATAACAAAATTATAATCCTCCTCAGTTTGGTGGTCAAATCCCAACAAATGTAATATACCATGACTTATCAAAAAAGAAAGCTCATAATCAAATGAGACATTCTTTTTCAATGCTTCTTCCTGCACCTTGTCAAGTGCAATAATTACTTCTCCAAGATTTATTTCACCATCAAAAATAATACGCTCTGAAGGCTCTGTATCAGCATATATAGCAAAAGTTATTATGTCTGCTGGATAATCTTTTTCTCTATATTCTTTATTAATTTCATGTGTTTTTTTACTATCACAGTATAAAAAATCAAAAGATACCGCATCATAATCACTACCTTCTAGGCAACATATATTTGTTATTTCTGGGAATGTCATATAAAATTTAAAAATTTTTTTAGCAATTTGTATAAATTTTTTTTCATTTAAATCCAAATTCTCAAAAATATTTTCACTGAATATATTTAACTTTACCATTTTAGGCGTCATTTTTATCCTCATGGTTATCTTCAAGTTGTTTAATTTTATTTTCAAGATCTTCATCCAAAATTTTAGCTGGCATATTAATCTTATTTTTATTTAACTCAGCAACTATATTTTCCTGATACTTAATTCTATTATGCTGCATACCTCTTAAAATTCTACTAAATGTTGCTGCAATCACTTTTATGTCATGGAGAGTCAGCGGACTATCTGCTAATTGACCATCATTTAGTCTTTCTACTATAATCTTATTAATTATCTGTTCTATTTCTTCTGAAGTTGGATTTTTTAATGATCTTACAGCAGATTCAACTGCATCTGCTATCATTAGAATTGCAGTCTCTTTCATATTAGGCTTTGGCCCTGTATAGCGGAATTGTTCTTCTTTTACATTTTCTATACCTTCCTCTTGTATAGCTTGATTATAAAAATAACTTGCAAGACCTTCACCATGGTGTTGTAATATAAAATTACTAATGACAGATGGGAGTCCATATTCTTTTGCTAGTTCTACACCATCCTTTGGGTGAGCTGTTATAACCATTTTACTTAATCTTGGATTTAACTTTTTATGAGGATTTTCTATACCAAAATAAGACTGGTTTTCAACAAAGAAAAGCGGACGTTTCAATTTTCCAATATCATGATAAAAGGCACCGACTCTGGCTAAAATAGGATTTGCTCCAATAGCTTCAGCCGCGGCCTCACATAAATTTGAAACCATCAAACTATGATGATATGTACCTGGAGCCTCAAATTGTAAACGCTTTAATAATGGTTGGTTATGGTCTGCTAATTCCGCAAGACCATATGGGGTAATAATTTTAAAAGAACTTTCAAATAATGGAAGAGTTCCTAATACTATCATTGAACTCACAATACCATTTAACAAAATAAAAGTACTATTTTTTAGGATTAAAACATTATTAACATCAATCAGACATTTCTCTAGGATATATATAGCCAATACAATCAATAAGCCTGCTCCTGAAATAACGAATCCAGCTTTTATTAAATCAAAACGCCTTGAATATCTAATTTGAGAAATAGTAATTGTAGCTACAAGATTCAATAGTGTAAAAGTTACAAAATACTGGGCTGGATACTGAACTCCCACTGTCATAACCGCCAGAAGTATAGTTATTGCAATAAAGGATACTCTAGGATTTGTAAATATTGCTAATAACAATACATAAGCTGGTATTGGTAATACATAAGGGGAAAAACCTGTAGGCAGTACCACAGCAATTATAGCCAACATAACTGATAAAAATACAGCTAACATCATATAGCGTGTTTCTAAAAATTGTTTTTCAAAATATTTCATATATGCCATAAATATTACTGAAGCTAATAAGACTAAAATATAAATTGCAAACAAGCCCATCCAGTTAAGCTCATACACATTATAACCAGCCTGTCTTAAGGCATCTCGTTTTAACCTGGTAACAGGCTCACCTTCAAATAGAATCTTGTCGCCTTTTTGAAATGTAATTTCATAAGGTTTAACTGTTGCTTCAGCCTTTTTTCTTGCAATTTCTGTTGCGAATTCATCCTCCACTAGATTTGGAACAATAATTTGACTTAACAGAGCATTGATAACTGAAATTTGACGCCTTGAAACATTTGATATTAGATTATTTGTAATAATATTATCTATATTATTTCGTTCAAAGTCTTTTTCTGTGATACCTGCTCTTAATATATTAGCGAGAGTCAAATTAGCTTTATCAAAAGCTTCTCTAAGTGTTGGATCATCTGATTTAAGCAGGAAATTTATAACAAATTCTTTTCTTGATGCATCTGACAAGTCAAAAAGTAAGGAAAGCTCCTCTTTTTTAACATCCGGTTCTACATCTTTTTTTCTTATCTGTATTATAGAATTTTCAAGTGTTTCTAGATTAGTCCTTATAAAATCATCTTCTGCTGAAGTCAAGATAGGCTCAACTTTTTGTGCCACTTCCTTTTTATGCTGCTCAGTACGTTTTACGTCAACTACAGTAATTGTTTTTTGCGCAATAATATCTCTCTTACTGATACCATTTTCAACGATGCTTTGAAAAAAATAGTTTTGAGATGCTATAATGGCCGTTAGTAAAAATGTAAAGAACAAAAAGCCTGAAACTTTATAGACTTTTGATGACAAAAAAAAGTCTTTTATATTTGAAATTGTTATAATTTTATTCATATATCACCTTATAAATTTTAAATAAATGTTATTTTTATTTTATACCTTCTGAATTATTTTTCAAGCTCTCTAGTTTTACTCGATATTGTATATCCTCTAGAAGTTTACGATTAATGGATAAAAGTTCAGAAAGTACCGCTATGAGGGTAATTTGAATCCCAAAGATTAAAAGAATCGCAGATAATATTAAAGACTGAATATGACCTGCGCCATTGCCGGTTAAATAAAAATAAAGATACCTTAATCCAGGAATTAAGCCCGCAATCAAAAATAAAAAGCCGAAAACTATAAAAAAACGAAATGGACGATAGATTATAAACATTCTTAGCATGGTAAATATAGAACGTCTAATATATTGGAACATATTTTTAAATAATCGTGATTTTCTAAGTTCAGGGTTAACATCAACTTCAACTGATTCAATAATCAAGCCTTTAGCTCTAGCCTGCATAATAGTTTCAAGAGTATATGTATATTTATCAAAAACATTCATTTGCAAGGCTGCATTTTTAGAAAATGCTCTGAAACCACTAGGAGCATCCTTTACCGAAGATGAACTTACAAAACGCATTACTGCTGAACCTAGTTTTTGCAAAAACTTTTTTAATGGGGAAAAATGCTTAATTGAATCTACAGGACGAGCACCAATCACAATATCTGCTTTATTTTCTAATATTGGTTTTATCAGGTTTTTAATATATTCAGCCTTATACTGATTATCCGCATCTGTATTAACTATAATATCAGCACCCATTGCTAGGGATTTATTTAATCCAGCTATAAAAGCTTTTGCTAATCCCTTATTTGATCCTAAAGTAAGCACCTCTACTCCAGCTTTTTGTGCAATATTCATTGTATTGTCTATAGAACCGTCATCTATAACTAACACTTCAATTTCGTCAATACCTTCTATAGTTTTTGGCAAAGCCTTTAATGCTACAGGCAATGATTCCTCTTCATTTAAACATGGTATTTGTATAACTAATTTCATAAATTCCCCTCTTATTTTTTTTATTATATAATTAAACTCGTAGAATTACAAATAGGGATAAATAAATTGGGGATATTTTTAATAACACTTTTAGGATTAATTTTAAGATTATTATTTATTGATAAACCGGATGGACTGTGGAATGATGAATATATATCATGGATGATAGCATCAAAACCATTATTTAATGGTTTTTGGGCTGGAGTAAAATCTCAATGCCATATGCCTTTATATTATTTATATTTAAAATTTTTCATGTCATTATTTGGACAAAGTGATATTATTTTAAAATTAACGTCCGTATTGAGCGGAATATTATCAATTATAGTAATGTATTTTGTTGGTTTAGAAAAAAATAAAAAAACAGGACTTATTGCAGCTTTATTCACAGCAATAAGTTCTTTTTTAATATATTACTCTCAAGAAGTCCGATTTTATTCATTATTATTTCTATTCTCTGCATTATCATTATTATTCACAATAAAACTATTAAAAAAAATTACTATACAAAATATAATATTATTATCAATATCAAATCTGCTTATTATTTTTACTCATACAATTGGTTTTGTATATGTATTTTTTAATCTTTTATATCTAAGCCTTGAATTATTTAGAAATTATAAAAAAACAATACTAAAAATATGGGGAATTGGAATTTTAGTAATTATATCAGCATCTCCATTTATAATAAAAATATTTTCAACTAACTCCTTTTCTCAATGGTGGGCTAATTTCAGCTTTTCTAATTTGGGATTCTTACTAACTGATTATTTTTCACCTGTTCTGACAAATCTTGTAAGTGCACCAGAAAAATTTTTCTATAACATTAGTATCGGATTCATTATATTTGCAATAATACCAGCTTTAATTTCAATAATATGGATTATTATAGGAATTAAACAAGAAAAAGAGAATTCACTATTAACAATTATTCCTATTGGAGTAATTTTTATAATGACTCTGGCTGCACTTATTGGTAAACTGGTCTTTATTACAAAATATTCAATAGAAATTTATCCAATATTATTATTTCTTAGTGCATATGGAGCATGCCATATATCAAATAAAGTCACTCAAAACATCTTAATTATATTATATTGCTTAATCCATATGACATACATTACTTTGAGCCCAGTTTCCGCTCCAAAAATAAGGCGAGCTCAAGGACATAAAATTCCAGCAGACATGATTAAACGAGCAGCCCCCCAAAAAGGAGACTTTATTGTCATTGAATATTATCCAAAAGACAGATTTGAAAAATATATAAATTTCGATAATTTGAATGTAATTACAATAGACAAAGGGAATTTCCCTGAATATCTTTCTCAAAATATGAACTACGAAAAAGCTGTCAAAAATGGAAAAGAAATATATAGACCGACATTTCAATCTACCACAAATGGATACCTAAAAGAAAAATTAAACAAAGAAATAATCAGCAAACTAAAACCAAATCAAAGTGTAATTCTTATATCATTAAATAGCGTAGCATTTTATAGCCCAGAACAACTTATAAAAATTGCATCTGATGACAATTTATATAAAAAAACACCGCTTCTATTTTTGGTATTTTCACATATAAAAGAACAAGTTGTAAAAGATTTCTATGAAAGTCTTGCTGTAGTTAGATTTGAGAGCAGAGGAGATTGGAGTGCTGTTAAATTCACAAAACTTAACAATTAGTAATTTAATAGCAATTTTTCTCATGTTCGAGAGTATATATATATAGAAGGGTTTAGTATTAAAAGTATGATGAAGGTAGTAGAAAAGATTAATTCACAAGCATCTTGCGGTGGAATCCCTGTTAGCAAAAAGCAGGCATACCAACCTTCTTTTAGTGCAAAAGCTAATCCAAAAGATTTACAAAAAGAACTTCATGCACTTATGCCGTCATCTCTAAAATTAATGAATAAATTAGCCAAAAACATGGGAGAGATTCAAAATATTGTATTTAATGCTCTAGCCACAGGTCTAGTTGCTCCTATATTCATAAAATGGAATCCGCTTTCTAAAACAGATGAAGATACAAGGACATATTCAGCATGGCGTCAACCAATATCAGCAGTCCTTGCAGTTGTAACACAAGCCGGGATTACCGCTCCATTTAATACATTAATTAATAATATGGCAAACTCTGGATATTTAGGAGAAAAATATAACAAAAGCGCAATTAGAGATGATAATTATATAGAAAAACTTATAAAAAAAGAATCTCCAAATATAACAAAAGAGCAGTTAAAGAAAAAACTCATTACCAAAAAAGCTGAACAGACACAGGATATATTAACTTCACTACGCAGTAAAAATACTATTATGCTCAAAAATTATAAAGGTGAAACAGTTCCAATGAGTAAAAGTGAATATAAAAATCTGCTTATTGAAACTGTAGAAGGCATAATCAGTGATTTAGAAGAGACTAAAAAAGAATTAGAGACAAAAAGTAAAAGAAGAAAAGCTAGAGGAGAATATTTAAGAACTCATAATAAAGAAGCTAAAAAGGTTTTAGAAGAAATTAATGAGGAACTCCAAAAACCTAATTCACTAAAAGAATTTAAATCATACTTGAGTAAAAAAATTAAAAATCTTCGTTCAAGCAAGGCAAACCCTGAATTAATACAAATGGTCAAAGAAGTTGCAGGAAGAGCACCAGCGACTCGCCAACATGATAAAGCAACAGATAATGCAATTATAAAAGCAATGAGAGGCAAAGTTACCAAAATGCTTGGACATACAGAGCGCTATGGTAACACAAAAACAGCAAAAGAAGTAATTGAAGCTGTTAATAACAGTATAAAAGGTCAATTTGATGCAGTCAAAGAATCAAAAGAATTCTTTGATAGCATAAAAAAAGCAATTAATGAAAATTCTATTACTTTAGCAGAAATCGAAAAAAGAATTGCAGATAAGTTCGGAGCATCAAAAAATGAGCTGTTAAATAAGAACTTTGCCGTTGAAGTTGTTGAAAAACTCAAGAAAAATATTACCAATAATCTAAAAGGGTTTAAACAAATAGCAGGAGTAATTGTTTCTTGTGCAATATTACCATTCACCTGTGCATTACTAAACTGGGTATATCCTATATTTATGGACGCAGTATTCCCTAATCTTTCAAATAAAAAACATGATAATGAAGCATCTGCTTTAGTAGCAAAAGCTCCAAAGAAAGTTGAGGTAAAACAATGAGTGCTATAGGAAGATATACTGAAAAAGCTTTAGATGTACTTATAAAAAAACCTCTTAAGTCACTTTCTGAATTAAAACCAATGGATTATGTCTGCAAAAAATATAGAGCAAATAAAAGAAATTTTATTAGCGGATTAGGAATTGCATCAATTGTAATCAAAGATGGTCTTGGGTGTTATTTTTACGTAAACCAGAGTATGCATAATGAAAAAATTCCAGAAGACAAACGTAAATTCGTTGCAGCACTGGACCTTGCAAATGGCGGTTTAATGATTGCAATGCAGATTTTAATGTTCAAAACAGTATCTAATAAAATAGTTCAAAGTAAAATGTTTGAAAAGATGTTTGGGAAACATTTTGATCGAGCTGCAAGAAAAGGCTACCAATCCATAATAAAAGGACGTGAAAGATTTAGGACTTTGCCAGAAGACCAATTTAAAAAAGGTATGGATGGAATTAAAGAAACAACATTTGATGCTTTTGCAAACATAACATCATTAATAGCTGCAACAACCGTTGGTAAAAGAGTTATAGTTCCTTTCATAGCAACACCTTTGGCAGATAAAACCAAAGCTTGGATGAGTCGCAATGATAAACCGGTACAGATAAATAAAGATACTGAAAATAATTATTCTACGGAAAAACCAGCTGCAGAAATATGTAAGCCTCAAAAACAAAATATCATCACAAATATTTATCCTAAAAATAGTGGATTAAAAATTTAAAAAGAGTTTCAACAAATAGAAACTCTTTTTTTATAGTTAAAATTTAAATTTAAAAAGGCTTAGTTTGATTTAATTTAAGTCTTAAATCTCTAAAGCGAGCAATATCTTCTTGAGTTTTTCCAGTATCCTGAAATACAGCTTGAGTGGATGGATGAACCATCAAGACATAATCCATGTGGATTTCAAGAAAATTATATTTTCTTGGAGATTGATTGGCATTTCTAGGATAAATTTCAGCATTAGTTACAGCCAAAAAACGTCTTTCTTTATCATTTAAAAGGTCAGTTAACTCACGGTTTGTATTTGTATATTTCGAAACATGAACAATACCTTTAATATCGTGATCAACTGTCAAAATACTAACTTCTATTGGTACTGTATCTAAATTTTTAGCCATTTTCTTTTCCTTACTTAAACTATTAATATCATAAGTATAATATATTTTAACAAAATTGTCTATAGGTTAAATTTTATCAATTCTTTTCCCCATTCTAATACCATAAGCTTCATGAACATCAACAACTGATATAAAGGCACTTGGGTCAATTGATTTAATAACATCTTTCATTTTGCTCATTTCTAAGCGGGAAACAACACAATAAATAATTGTTTTTGCTTCACCAGAATATCCGCCAGTTCCATGAAGATAGGTAACACCTATTTCTAAATCTTTTATTAATACATTACCGATATCTTCCCATTTATTACTAATAATCCGTACCGATTTAGAATTGCTCACACCCTCTAACACTACATCAATCACTCTTGACGCAAGAAAATAGGTAAGGATTGAATACATAGCTTTTTCCCAGCCAAATACAAGCCCTGATGCACCATATATAAATATATTGATGCCCATAATAATCTCACCTACTGACAAACCGAATTTTTTAGAAATTACAAGCGACATTATTTCTGTACCATCTAAAGATCCTTCATTTTTAAGCACTAAACCCACGCCTGTCCCAAGAAGAATACCTCCAAATACAGTTGCCAGCAGTAAATCATTCGTAATTTTTATTGAGTGAAATATATTAGTTGCAACTGCAAACATTAAAATTGCAAAAAAAGTTTGAAAAACGAAATTTTTACCCATTTTAGTAAAAGCAAGACAAATAAATGGGATATTTAAAATTATAATTAATAACCCGAGATTATATTTTAAAAGATAACTTAATATCATTGAAATACCAACAATACCACCATCAATAATATTATTTGGCGCTAAAAACGTATCAATGGCAAATCCTGCAATAAAAGCACCTAAAGTCAAGAAAAATCCTTTTTTAACTACCGACAAAGCTTTTTTGACTAATTCTTTTGCAGACATGATATACCTTCACTTTTTACTTATCTTTTTTATGCTCACTCTTTTTGATTGTAATCAAATTATTAATTTTAAAAATAGTTTTTTTATTATCTTCATTTTTATCACGATAACCTAGTATATGTTCCAAATCTGATTTAAGAGTTACCAAGTCTTCATATTTTTTTAAAACTCCACCCAAAGCAATGGAGACATCACCAGTTTCTTCAGATATCACCAGACAAGCAGCCTCGCTTACTTCAGACATACCAATTGCAGCACGATGTCTTGTCCCGTATTTCCAGCTCAATTTTGGATCCTCAGTAAGTGGGAGCAGAACTCCTGCAGAAATAATTTTTGCACCATTTATAACAACAGCACCATCATGAAGTGGAGTATTTGGATGGAAAATTGTCAATAACAACTCAGTAGATAAATCTGCATTAAGTTTAGTTCCAACCTCATAATATGTATTGCTTAAATCATGTTGAAAAACAATTAAAGCTCCAGTATGAGTTTTAGAAAAGAATTTTACAGCCTCTATAATTTCTTTTATAACATCTATTTCTTCATCGCTGGATTTTTTAGAACTTCCAGAAAATGCCTTAGAAATAAAATCAACTTGACCTAGAAAGCCGAGAAATCTTCTTAATTCTGGCTGGAAAATTACAATTAAACTCAACGAAACAAGGGTAACAATCGATTTTAAAAACATACCAAGTATTTTCAAATCAATTCTTATCAAAATTTCAGAGAATACCCAGACAAAAATAAGAATAAATATGCCTTTAACAAACTTTTCAGACTGAGTATTCTTAATAAATTTTTTGTAAAATGCATAAAGGATAACTGCAATGACAAGTACTTCAAGAAGATTTGTCCAATTAAACGACAAATCCATAGCACCTATTTGAAATTGCAAGTATGATAAAAAATCGTTAAGCATATTACTTTTTCAACCTATCAGGAATTCTATCATGAGAAATCAAATCATCTAGAGTCTCTCTTTCTATAATAATATCAGATTGTGAATTATTTACAAGTACCATAGCTGGTTTTTGTACTCTATTATAATTTGAAGCCATAGAATAATTATAAGCTCCGGTATTGTAAACACAAAGTATATCACCTTCTTCAAGATTTGGGAGCTTTATATTTTGAATTAAAACATCACCACTTTCACAAAAACGTCCGGCAATTGTAACACATTGTGAAATTTCAGCATCAGGTTTATTAGCAACAGAAGCTGTATATTCAGCTTGATACATGCTGGGTCTGGCATTATCAGCCATACCACCATCAATTGCAAAATATTTCTTACCATTTGGAACCTGTTTTGAACTGCCTATAGTATAAAGTGTTACACCGGATGTAGAGATAATACTTCTACCAGGCTCAATAAATAATGTCGGGAAATCAATTCCGTACTTTTTAACACTATTATTTAAACTTTCGATAATAATACCAGCTATCTCATATGTAGAAGGCGGGCAATCCTTATCAGTATATTTTACCCCTAGTCCTCCTCCAATATTAATTTCATCAAGTTGCAGTCCGAATTTTTCATCCAATCTAGCTAATTCTTTTACAAGAATTTCAATTTCATCGTGATATACTTTAGTTTCAAAAATTTGAGAACCGATATGAGCATGGAGTCCTTTTAATTTTAGATTAGAATATTCATCCAAAATAAGAGAAACTGCATCATCAATCTGAGTTAAATCGAACCCGAATTTCGAATCCAGATGCCCTGTTTGAATATACTCATGAGTATGACACTCAATACCTGGAGTAATTCGCAAAAGAATTTCAGCAATTTTATTTTTAGATTTAGCTAGTTCATTCAACAAAGCTAATTCTAAAAAATTATCAACAGAAAAACGTCCAACACCTAATTCTAAAGCTAAATTAATCTCACTAACTGATTTATTATTACCGTTAAAAAGGACTTTTTTCATATCTACACCAGCATTATAGACAGTATAAATTTCACCTGCTGAAACAACATCAAAGCCAAAACCTTCTTCTGCAAGAATAGCAGATGTAGCTATAGTACATAGCGCTTTTGAAGCATACATCATATTAACATTTTTATAAGGAGAAAAAGCCTCTTTATAATCTTTACATATACTTCTCAATGTAGTTTCATCCAGCACATATAATGGAGTTTCATATTTTTTTGCCAGTCCAACGAGATCACAACCACCTATAGAAAGATTTCCCTCTTTATTAATTTCAGTTGTAACTGGGCTGATTGACTGATTTGTACTAATCTGCATTTTATTAAACTCCTCATTATCTCATATGCTTATAGTAAAATTTTAACACGCTGAAATTCAAATTAAAATACAAAAAATAAATTAGTTTATAATAAAATACAGATACATAAAATAACACAGAACCACATCATAAGATTTCTTGCTTGGAATAAAACAAAATAAAAAGTTTCTGTCCCTTGCTTTTTTATAGTTTCCCAATTATCAAGAGGCAAATTCCACCAATTAATATGAAGTTTAAATAATTTATCTTCATTATATTTTTTTATAAGTTTAAATACATTGATAGCAATGGGTACAGTTAAAAAAGTAAAATAAATCACATAGTTTTTTATTAAAAATCCAAAATACCCAACAGACAAATACCCTAAAATATAAAATATTATAAGTATAATTAAAGCCCTATTTTTATCACCTACCCTACAGCACAAAGTACGTTTATACGAAGTTTGATCACTGTCAAAATCGAGAAGAGTATGAACATATAAAAAAGCTAAAGTAAACATAACAACAGCAATAGACAAAATAAATACTTCATAAGAAAATGCTTTTTTCATAACATAATAGACACCTTCAAACATAAAAGGACCGAACAAAAGTCCAATTACGACTTCACTCAAACCAACCATAGAAAACTTTGCATAGGAAATAGTAAGAATTCCACCCAAAATTGTAAGCCATATTACACCAATTCCACTTCTAAAAAACAAAAATACTCCGATTAGCAAAGCTATTGAACTAAATAGAACAATCATTTTCAATATATCATCTAAAGTTACACTGCCATCACGAATATAACAACACTTAGATCTAACAGCACTATTCATAAGTTTTTCATCTTTTGAAAGAATTCCATAGTCAATATAATCATCAGCTAAATTACCAGCAAGATGGGCTAAAGAAATTCCAATTAAAGCCAATAAACCATTTAAAAAATTACCACCAGCCTTTAGCGAAAATAAAAATACAACAAGCCAAGACATAATTGTAAGCGGTAAAGCAAAAGCTCTAGAGCAATTTAACCAAAATATAAATTTTTCCACTATTTCAAAATTCCTTTTATTCCTATTACAGCTTCATAAGAAGCACCAGCCTCCAGCAATTCCTCTGCGGTAAGCCCAAATAATGTAACCAGACCAAAAATTTCACTATCCCCAGTTTTAAGCATATCAACAACAGTTCTTACCGCTTCTTCTCTTGAAAGATTCGTAATCCTGTCATTAATTCCTAAATGAAGACTTCTTTTTTTAGCTTTCCCCATAATACTCTATAAATCTCCAACCTTACTTATCCCAAGAGCTAAAAGTGCTGCACCTATCATTCCTGAATAATTTCCAGCCTCTGCTTTTACAACTTTTAAAGGTGTAGTGACAATTTCTTGATTAACTTTATCTGTTAAATAGTCTGTATCTGTAAATTCAGCCATAGAACCCGAAAGTACAATTACATCCGGATCAAAAATATTTGCTAAACCAATTAGCCCGGCAAGAATATCATTTTGCCAGCGGTTAAAAATAGCAGTCATAAGTCTATCATTATTTTTCCACCCATCAATCACATCATAAGTTGTAATATTAGGATTCTTAGACATCTCAACTGCAGTAAGTCTCAGACCAGTACCTGAAGCATAGCTTTCAAAACAATCAAAACTCCCGCATGTACATTTTCTATGTTTATCCAATCTCATTTTAAAGTGCATTTCACCAGCTGCACCTTTTTTACCTTTATAAAGCTTATTATCAAGAATAATCCCCCCACCAACACCAGTGCCTAGAGTAATCATAATTGAATAAGGCATATTTTTTGAAGCCCCAATTACATGTTCAGCCCACGCTGCCGCATTTGCATCATTTTCAACAAAAACAGGCTTTTTACTCAATGATTTAAAATCCATTAACGGGTATTCTTTTGCAATATTTCCTGTTGAACCTAAAATTCCATCGTTAGAATTATTAACAGCTCCACAAGTTGCAAAAGCAATCACATCGACCTCATTTTCATAACGAGTAATTATATCTTCAAAAGTATTTTTTATTTCATCAAAAGTCTTAGGTGTAGATTGCTTTTCAATTTCACCAATAATCTCACCATTTTCATCCACAATAGTATTATAAATTTTTGTACCACCTACATCTATTGCTAAAGCTTTTTTCATTTATTTTACTGCCTTGTCACTTAATTTTTCAAATGTATCTGTGCATTGAATAAACTTATTCTGATTTTTAATATTTTTAAATAGTAAATCACTACCTATATTTATAGACTTTTCATTAATTTTTTGATGTGTTTCTATTATATGAAAAAAATTTTTCGCAACATCATAATTTGACATAATTCTAAATTTCATAACATCACCTACTTATTTCTTTGCACAAATCGTTTTGTAATAAGCTGAGGTCTTGTGATAGCAGAGCCAATAACCACACAATGAGCTCCTAATTTAAATGCTCTATCAACCTGCCATGGTTCCCAAATTCTACCTTCCAAAACTACCGGCACATCAGTTTCACTAACTAAAGCTTTTAATAAGTCAAAATCAGGCTCATCTGTAGCTGGGGCCGAATGAGTAGTGTATCCAGACAAAGTAGTAGATAAGATGTTGGCGCCTAATTTAGCACAATTAACGCCCTCTTCTACTGTAGATACATCTGCCATAGAAATTCTTTTATTTAATTTGATATACTTTATAATTTCTTCAAGAGTACAACCTTCTCTTGGTCGTGATGTCCCATCGAAAGCAATAATATCAGCTCCTGCTCCTATCAAAGATATTACGTCTTTTAATGTTGGAGTTATATATACAATTTCCTGCCAATTTTTAGGTATAACATCAGGTTTTGTAAGCCCTATTACAGGAATATCAAAAAGATGTTTTGCATTTTTCACATCTCTTGCTCCAGCTACTCTAAGTCCACCAGCACCGCCTTTTACTACGGACTTCATCATAGCTACCATACATTTTTCTAAATACAATGGCTCTGATGGCATTGCCTGTACTGACACTACAACCTTATTCTTCAAACGATTAATCATATCCATGGCTTCATTATAACGTAAAATAATAACTTGTGCTATAATAATTTTAAAAAAGGTGAGGAAATTTAACATGAAAAAAAGTTTAGTGAAATATCCGTTTTTAACAAAAGATGTAGAAGTATATGAAAGAGAAAATGGTCATACAATAGTTCTTGCTCATAAAGAAGGAGAGATGGCTAACGTAAGTACATGGGTTAAAACCGGTTCAATAAATGAAAATGATAAAATTAACGGAATTTCACATTTTCTAGAACATCTAATGTTCAAAGGTACTCATAAACACAAAGCTGGAGAATTTGACCGAATACTTGAAGCTAAAGGGGCTATTGTCAATGCTGCTACATGGAAAGATTATACTTTTTATTATGTTACCTTACCAAAAGGTGAAAATTGCAAAGATCTTAATCTAGCAATCGAACTTCATGCTGATATGATGCTTGATCCAATTTTACCTGAAGAAGAAATTGGAGCACCATTTGATTTAAATGACGCAAAAGTTACTGATAAAAGAGAACGTCATGTTGTAATTGAAGAAATTAGAATGAGAAAAGACCAAAATTGGACAAAAGTCTATAACACTTGCAATTACAATATGTATACTAAACATCCTTACAAGCGTGATGTAATTGGAACACCCGAAATTATATCTCACGTTACAAGGGATGATATTATGAATTACTATAAAACATTCTATTCTCCTGCGAACATGACAACAATTGTTGTAGGTGATTTTGATAATGAAAAAATTCTTGAAAAAGTAGAAAAAGAATTTGATTTTAAAGGCAGAAAAAATGCTCCTCGAAAGGTAAATGAAATTGATAAACCTATAAAACCTACAAAAATTATTGAATCAAAAGCGCATACAAATACAGCTTACGTTATGTTTGGCTGGCTTGGCCCAAAAGCTGCTGATATAAAAGGAACAATCTGTCTTGATTTAATCAGTATAATTTTTGGTGATGGTGGAAGCTCTAGACTATATCAAAACTTAATAGAAAAACAACCTGAACAAATCTTTAATATGGTTAATTCAGAGCATTATCAATTCAAAGACGGCAATAATTTCTTTATTCAAGCTAATTTTAAACCAGAAAATAAAGAAAAGGCTATACAATTAATTGAACAAGAATTAAATAATCTCATTGATAAACCAATTACAATATCTGAATTACAAAAAGCTAAAAAGAAAACTAAATCACGATTTGCATATGCTGCTGAGACTGTATCTGAAATAGGGGAAACTATAGGGTACTATACAAC
>CALUTP010000027.1 GCA_944323725.1 Candidatus Gastranaerophilales bacterium
ACGGCTCATACCCGTGAGGTCGAGAGTTCGAATCTCTCCCTTGCTACCATTTTAAGAGGGTTTTAGATACCCTCTTTTTAATTTTAATGTAATTTAACAGTTGATTTGAGTATTTTTTAAAATTTAACATCCACAAGGAACTATTGCGGAACTCTGACAGTATATTTATGTTACAATTGTCTTATGAAACATTTCAGATTAATTTTATCATTGGTACTTTTATTATTATTACTTAATACTACACCGGCTTACGCTGATGGTGGAATCCCTTTGTGGATATATACTGCATCAAGTGCTGCATATTCTGCCTTTACAGTAAAAGGGATTGGAAATTTTTCTTTTCTTCTAGGAACTGTTTTTTTATTATATGTTATTTTTGTAGAAGTTTTAATATTCAAATTTTTAGATAAAGATAAACAATTCAAGTTAAAACAAATAATTTGCTCTGTAACTGTGGCAAATATTTTTTCTGTAATTGCAGGTATTATAATAACAGTGCCAGTGTTGAGTATTGTTAAATCAATAGGTATGAATAATAATGCTATTATTGATCTTGGATTTTTAGTACTGTCTTTACATATAATTACTTTTATTATTTCTTACTATATAGAATTGTTTACATATAAAAAGATTTTTTTTAAAAATGCTGATTATCCTTTACTTAAAAAGATTGCACTATGGACCAATATAGGAACATACTTTATTTTTAATATACTTACAATAGCAGCTGTTATCATACTTATTGAATTTTTAATCGGGTATGTTTCAAATGCATTAATAACAACTTCCAATAATAACCTAAGTTTGTTAAATTCCCCAGTTGAAATTAATGGAGTAAAAATAATTTCACCTTATTTTAAACCAAAAAAAATTTCACATATAACTTGTGCAAAATTAAAGAAAAAAGGTTATCCTATAAGCGATTGTAAATATGAATTATATAGAAATGATGGCTATTGGATATGGGTAGATGCAGTAAGACAATGTGAAGATATCAATGGAAGACTACCGAACAATAAAGAGTTAGCTCATATTGCCGAATATGTATATGGACAACCTTTTGATTCTTTCTCTCCTTTGCAGGAAAAAAGCTATGTGAAATACAATTCTTTTAATGCAACAAAAGCAAATCTCCCGAAAACCACCCCATATCTATTGTTATCAAGTGAATTTACAGGACCATATAGAATACCTGATTATAGACTTTATAGTAACATTTTCACTATTGGTAATCCAAATTATACCGCAAAAAGTAATGAAGATACTTTTGCAATATGTGTTGCTAAATAAAATCTTCAAATCTACTGCTACATTTTCTCAAAGCAGATGCTATTTTACAATCGTTTGACAAATATCATCTGCCATTAAAAGACAAAATGGCTGTATTTACAATATAAATTAATGTTTAGCCAGAAGATTCTCCGATTTCTGAACTAGTAAAAATATTCAATTACTTTCTGTAAATCTCTAAGATAAGACATTGTATCAAAATTTTAAATGGTGACTACCTAGAAACTATTCAGGATTACTATGGAAGTTCAAGAATTCTTGGACAAAATATTATAGAAATTGAAGTCTTTTGAAATGTAATTTTATAGGTCTAAAGCCAAATTATAAAAGTTTTATGCTAAAATTGATACATAATTATGATTAATTACTTAAATAACCAGATACCTTTTAAAGGAATAAACTATCCGCAAGATTTAAAATACAAAAAAGCTTTGCAAAAAGGTTTAAAAGATTCTTTTGGAATAAACTGCAAAATTGAACACTTAAATCCTATAGCAGGGCCTGAAGAAGTAAAAAGCATTATAAGCAAACTTAAACCATTTCAATATGAAGTCGGAGAAAATTTTAGAGCAAATTTTCACCTCCATACAAAAGCATCTGATGGGAATTTAACACCAAAAGAATTTCTTGAACAATGTATAGATTGGACAAATCATATTTTCAAATCAAGGAAAAATAATGACGATTTACCCGCTTTTTCTGCTTCAATTACAGATCATGACACCGTCAAAAGTGTCAAAGAAACTATTGCCTTAATATCACAAAACCCTGATAAATATAAAAATTTTAAATTTATAAGTGGATGTGAGTTTCTATTTCATGGATATAAAGAACCTTATAGTGCTTTTGAAGCTGTAGGCTTAGGATTTAATCCATTTGATGGTAATATTCAAAGTATGATGAAAGGATTTGCTTCAAATAACCACATTTCAAAAACTAAAACAATTATTAACGCAGGCGGAATTTTCTCTTGGGCACATCCTATAGTAACACCAGAGAAAATTAACGAAGATTTCTTTATTTTTTTAAAATCAAACGGAATAAATGGAGTTGAGGGTAATTATCAATATCAAAAATGGGATGAAGAATATATAAATGCCATAAAACCTAGACTGGAAAAATTCATTAAAAAGTTCAAAATGTTTGTCACAGGTGGAACTGACAGCCACCGAAACACTATATTTTAATCGGTGGATAATCATATTCTTTCTTCTTATTATAAATTTTATTTTTTATTATTTTTTAGAATTAGTGATACAAAGAGCAATTTTTTATTACTTTAACTTATTATATTCTTCTGCAGAGACTTCTTCAAGCCATTTAGTTGAAGTTTGTTCGCCATCTATTTCAACAGCCAAATGTGAAAACCAAGAATCAGGTGCTGCACCATGCCAGTGTTTAACATTAGCTGGAATATTAATTATAGTACCTTCTTTTATTTCAACAGGCTCTTTACCCCATTCCTGATAGTAGCCTCTGCCGCCTACTCCTATAAGCATTTGTCCACCACCTGTTTTGGCTTTATGAATATGCCAGTTGTTTCTACATTTAGGCTCAAAGGTTACATTATATATTTTTACTTGTTTTGTAGAAATCGGAGCTAAATAGCTTTGACCGATAAAATATTTGGCAAAAGCGTTATTAGGCTCACCTATTGGGAACATAATTGTTTGTTGGTATTTATCCTTTTGAGATAATGTAGGAGTATCATCTGTCCAAACGGTTTTTGCCAAATTAAATACCGCCCAAGCTTTTGGCCAGCCTGCATAAAATGCGTTATGAGTGATTATTGCAGCAATTTCTGCTTTTGTAACACCGTTATTTTTGGCGGTTTGCAGATGATACACTAGGGAATTATCAGTAATTCCCATAGACATTAATGAAACTACTGTAACAATGCTTCTCGTTTTTAAATCAATATCTTGGTTATTCCAGTTTTCACCGAATAACACATCATCATTAAAATGGGCAAATTCAGGTGAAAAATTCTCTAATTGAGTTCTTCCTGCAGTTTGTGTGATTTTTTTCATATTTACTCCTTTGTTTTGGTTCTTTGTTGTTGCAAAACAAGAATTCATCGCAAATATCGAAGATATTGCGAAGATACTTAATGCTATTAAAATTTTCCGTTTCATTTATAACCCTCCTTTTAATTATTTTCTTTTGAATATCTTTCCGAAATTCTTTTCACTTATTTGATAAGTGTCGGCTAATTCTAAGGATTTTACCATATGAAGCGTACTTTTTTTATATTTTTGAAAATGTTCTGAGGCTATATGTTTTTTATAGGCTTCTTCATTTTTGTAAATTTCTAAAATTCTGATTTGGTTATTATCTTTTATTAACATCATCGGATAAATTGAGATTACATCTTTTTCTTTTTTTATAGATATTTCCGCTACTTCTTTAGCGAAAATAAGATATTCATTTAAATATTGCGGATAAATTTCAATTTCAGAAATTCTGACTAGCATGCCGTTATTTTTGTCTTTCAACTGGATATTGGCTGCAATTGCAGATGAAGTAATCCCGATGAATAATAAAATTATGACTAATATTTTTTTCATCTTATGTCTATTTTAAATTTTCTTTGTAAAAGGTTTCAATTTTATCAAAAGGGATTTTTTCTAAATTGTCATATAAATCAACATGGTTTGTATCTTTAATAATTAATAGTTCTTTGTTGCTTCCTTTCAATTTTTTAAAAGCATCTTCAGAAAAATATCTGCTATGAGCTTTTTCTCCATGAATTATCAAAACTGCACTTCTTATTTCATCACTATAAGCTAGAATCGGCATATTAATTAATGATAACGAAGATGTCATATTCCAATTTCCATTAGAGTTAATAGATCGTTTATGGAAACCTCTTTTTGTTTTATAGAATCCATAATAATCTTTAACGAATTGGGGCTCATCGCCATTCAATCTATCTGGTAAGCCTGAAGCAGGTGCATAATCTCCGTTTTTAAAATCTTCAGTTCTTTGTCTATTAAGCGTCTCTTTAAACTCATAACGAGCCTGTGAGTCCATTATGTCATTATAACCTCTTGCAGTTACCCTCGTCATATCATACATTGTGGAAGTGACAGTAGCTTTAATTCTTGTATCAATTGCAGCAGCGTTTAGAGCAAATCCACCAAATCCGCAAATCCCTAAAATACCGATTTTATCAGAATCAACATTGTTTTGAACACTTAAAAAATCTACTGCTGCTGAAAAATCTTCAGTATTAATATCAGGACTTGCAACATTTCTTGGGTTCCCTGAACTTTCTCCTGTATAGCTTGGATCAAATGCTAGGGTGATAAAACCTCGTTCAGCTAAATTCTGGGCGTACAAGCCAGATGCTTGTTCTTTTACTGCTCCAAAAGGTCCGGAAATTGCTATTGCTGGTAATTTTTCATCTTTTGTCGAAGTTTTGGGAATATATAAATCCCCTGTTAATTTAATTCCATACCTATTTTTAAAACTTACCTTTTGAATATCAATTTTATCACTTTTAGGAAAAATCTTATCCCACTCTTTATTTTCATTTAAATCTTTAGCAATAGTCATTGATGTACCTCCTATAATTAGCAAACCTATAATTATACCAGCTAGAAATTTTTTAATCATAAAATTTCCCTCATACAGTTATTAATTCTCTACTTTTAATATATTCAAGGACAGTTTTGGCATATTCATCATGTTTATTATAAAAAATATGTCCGGCATCTTCTAAAATAACAATTTTATTTTTTTCAGGATTTTGCATAGAATTACTTATTTGATTAGCAAATTCAAAAGGATTTTGACCAGCACAGCTATCTTTTGAGCCTATCAAAATCATTCCGTTAATTCTTATTTTAGAAAGTGAATCGGTTTCACCATCCTTACTTAAAAATGGACAATTTTTATAAATTTTATTATTATACCAATTCCTAATCATAGTATTAGCACTCATTGGAGAAAAGCCCCCGAATAAAAATGGCAAAATATCATCTCCATGACCTTTTCTAATCATAGAATGCGCAATTTCGAATTGTTCATGAGTAGTTGTTTTACTTATCATATCAGCAAAATCAACAGGGCCTGACAATATAAATTGTTTAACTGACTCATCCGGATTTTGAGATAAATAATAAATAACTCTATTAGAACCTAAAGAATGACCACCTAAAATAATATTCCTGTAACCTAATGATTTTGCATACTCTATATAAGCTTGAATATCCTCATTAATTACACCAAAATCATCAATTGCAACACCTTTTAGTTCTTGTTCTTTTGTAACAGTATTTGAATAATGTAATACAGAAAAAGCATCCATTGCCTGCCCTGCAATATAGGAAATACCATTTTGGGATAATATTTCTCCTGTTGTTTGAATAAGCTGGTTATTAAAAATATTTGAACATATACCACTCATTAAAATTAAAACTGTATCTGTTTTTTCTGCTTCATACATTACAGTTCTTAAAATTAATCCTCTTTTAGTTGGTACACTGATTATTTTCATAATATTCTATCCTTTTATATTATACTTAAATCTAATTACACTATATAAATATATTTTGCTTTAATTTAAAAATTAAAAAATCCAAACAATCTATCTTTTTTTGACTTTCATGCAAAATACTAAGTAATTCTTTTTTATGTTTTGCAAGAAGTTTTAATAATTGTTCTTTTTGTCCTGTTTTTTGAAAATAGAAAAATTCTTTAATTACTTCAGAACTACAACCTGCATCTTGTAAATTTATTGAAATATCATTTCTATTCATATTTTTATTATTTATCATGTTTAATGAAATAGCAAATACTTATATTGCATAGCTTATAATGCTTGACAGGCATATCAAAAAAGAGGTAAACTACTCTTATGGAAATTAGAATACTAAGATATTTTTTAACAGTTGCAAAAGAAGGCTCAATAACAGGTGCAGCAAATTATCTGCATCTGACTCAGCCTACTTTATCCAGACAATTACAAGATTTAGAAAAAGAATTAGGACAAAAATTATTAATAAGAACAAATCATAATGTATCTTTAACAGCAGAAGGCATGATTTTAAGAAAAAGAGCAGAAGAAATTCTAGATATGGTAGAAAAGACTGAAAATGAATTTTCATCCTTGAAACATGAAATTGCTGGCGAAATTTATATAGGAAGCGGAGAAACCAAGATTTTTCAATACGTCACAGAAATAATTACAGAAATACAAAAAAACTATCCTGAAATTATTTTCAACATATATAGTGGTATTTTGGAAGATGTGACAGAAAAAATTGACAATGGACTATTAGATTTTGGAATAATAATGGAACCTGTAGATTTATCAAAATATAACACAATAAATCTTCCCGACAAAGATATCTGGGGAATCGTTATGAGAAAGGACTCAGAACTTGCAAAAAAAGAGTACGTAACTTTTCAGGATATAGAAAATTTACCACTAATTTTATCAAGAAAAGTTTTTAGAAAATCAACATCAGATAATGAATTTTTTAAATGGTTCAATGAAAAGAAAGACAAATTAAATATAGTAGCAACGCACACGTTATTTTATAATGCAGCAGTAATGGTTGAAAAAGGTGTAGGATATATGATTACACTGAATAATCTTGCTAATACAAGCCTTAATAGTAACTTATATTTTCGTCCAATAAAACCTGCAATAGAAGCTCATTGGAGTTTAATTTGGAAAAAATATCAAATATTTACACCTGCATCAAAATTATTTTTAGAAAAGATACAACAAAAATTCAAATAAGATAAATTATTTTAAAATTTAATATTTAAAAGATAATCTATATTCTCATCAGGCAAATACATTAAACCTTTTTGAATTGGCTCATCAAAATTAATACTACTGTTTGAAGCAGAAGAACTAAGAAATTTTTCCATTAAAGAATTTTTTTCCGAATCCAAAAAACGGAATCCACATTTATAATAAAAAGGAGTAGGGGGATGAGAATTATATGCCATCAAATGAAGTCTTCCATTATACCCGCTTTTTTTACTTTCCAAAACAGCTGCTTTTAATAATTCAGTCCCAATTCCAGAATATGGAGAAGCCTTACAGCCTTTATTTACTGACTCCAAAGTTGTTACCTCCATAGAATTATAAATATAATCATCTCCAATTGGATTATTAAAATAACCCTGCTGAGGCTTTTCCATATCTAAATATCCAAGCTTACAAGCATTTTCATCTTTTAAATTTAAATATTTTTTACCTTCACGTTCAAATTTAGTAATATAAACAGGCACCAGTACCCCTGAATTTCTTTCTTTAATAAAAGTTTTAGAAGATATAGTCTCAGCATGTATAAGCGATTTGAGAATTTTAGCACTCACATTAGATAAAGGTAAATCACTATCCAGCTGAATAGGAACAGCCTTTATAGGGACATCAAGTACTCTATACCTGATAGCAGGTAAATTTGTTTTGATTTCGCTTGTGAGTTTTGGAGTAATCTTTGATATATTCACGTTTTATGAAAAACAACTGAACAAAAAAAATTGCTCAATTATTACAACTATTTTTTAACATTATAACAATTCAGCTGAATATCTTTTTTCCACATAAAAAAGAAATAAACAGCAAGAACAAAATAAATACTCCATACAATAATTGCAGCAGAGGCCCTTGCCCCATGAATTACTAAATCAAGCCACATCAAAACAGAAAACCCGTTAACTATCATCCAAATAATCCACTGTTCAATACAGCGCTTTACAGTGAGATACATCCCAACTATTGATAAAATTGTTGTGATACCATCAAAAATAGGATTAGTATCCTTAAAAGACTTTAGTAAAAAAACACAAAACACACAAGCAATAATAGAAATACCAGAAATGATTAATCTTTGTTTATGAGAAAGTTGTGTTTTAATAATTTCCTTTGTATCTTTTTTTAAATATTTTTTCCACCTGATAATACCAATAACTTCCATAGGAATATAATATAAAATATTTAAAATTAAATTACCCCACAGTGCATTACTAAACGTAAGCAAGCTATAACAAATAGAACTTATAATACCAAAAAAATAACAGGAAATTTTTCCCTTGCCGGCAATAATTGTGTATAATATCCCACAAATTGCATAAATAAAAGCAATTAAACTATCCTGATTTAAAAAAGATACAAAGGAAATTATAAAAAAAACTAATAAAAGTCCAATAATTTCAACTCTTTTCCATCCTTTTAATTCATATCGTATAAACTCTTTTAAACTTAACATTATAAAACCTATAAATAGATTTTAAAGAAAATTGCAAAGGACTGTCAATAGAAATTTACTTTTTAACATGTATTATAAAATAAGATGAAAATAAACAATACAAACTTGAATAATAAAACATCATTTACTGGGATATATAACAGCAAAATAATAAAAAAAGGATTAGAATTTGCGGCGAATAACGGTTCACTATTTGCAGCAGGTACATCTCTAGTACTATCCACAGCAGCAAGACCAGCTGCTATATTATTAACCCCTAAAACAGATAAAGAGAATAAAAGATATGCCTGCGCAAAATCAATAGCTTCAAGTGCTGTAGGATATTTATTAATGCTTGGAGCATCCTTACCCGTTGCAAATGCAATTAAAAATATTGATAAAAACCCATATAAATACTTAAAGCAATCAACTATTCAAACACTTAAACAAAATAAAAAAATATTAACCCATTCAAAACAGTATAAATTTGTAACACAACTATTCAAACTTGGAGTCGGTTTTGTAATCGCAGTACCAAAATCAATTCTCACCTGCGCATTAATCCCTCCAATTATGTATTCTTTATTTGGCAAAAAAACTAAAGAAAAATCTGAAAATAAAAGCAAACAAGTATCTTTTAAAGGCTCATATCAAAAAAATATTGAAAAATTATCGAAAGGGATTGGAAAAATTATTGATACAAATTTTATGAAAAAAATATCAAATAAATTTCATAATACGAATTTTGAGCAACATATAATCTCATTAACAGATATACTTTTAACAGGAACTTTCATAAAACAAACAAAAAATAGTAAAAAAATAGAAGAATCTAGAAAAAGAGCTCTGATGTATAATGCAGGAATAGCAACTGGATTAAGTATTACCGGCGGTTATACTATTAATTCTTTGTTGAAAAACCCAACAAACAAATTTATAAAAAAATTCGCAGAAATAAACAAAAAAGATCCTAAACTCGATAAATATATAGAAGGAATAAAAGTTGCAAAACCAGTATTAATTTTAGGTGGAATTTATTATTTAGTTATTCCTTTTATCTCAACATTTGTTTCAGATAAACTTGATAATCAAAAAAATTGTAGCAAATAATTTTATTTTTAGATTTAACATAAATATGAAAATTTCAATATTAAGGAAAATATACCCCTACTTACCCAAAAATCAAAAAAATATAAAATGGCGAAATCTTACAGACGCTGAATTAGATCGTTCAATGTCTGATAAACAAATGATAGCGAATTGCTATGATGAAGCTACCCGATACGCACTATTAGCATCAGAAAAAGGAAGGACTACACTAAAAAAAAGATTTAAAATAGAAAAAAATGCTCAATTTGATCCTGCATACAAATTAAAATTAAATGTAAACGGAAAAGAAGAAATATATAAAGCAACCAAACAAGATTATTTTGGAAGAGAATTTTCAACATATAAAGAATACAGTCCAAATCCTATTGGTCTAAGTTCCTTTAACTATGAAGATTCCCGTTTAAGTCTAGGTGTTAATATTGCTATCAACAAACTTATCAGTAAACATCCCTCATTAAAACCTATAATATCAAGACTGTATATGTTTCCAATAATAAGAAACAAAAATTGTGAATATAATAAACCCTCAAATGCTTTTAAATGGTTCACAGGAAAAACTCCAATTTCATATGGAGAAGATATAAAAAGTTTAACTTTAAAAAAATATGAAACTGATGTACTTAACCTATTAAAAGAATTAGGAAATAAAAATCCAAAAGAATACAGCTTTGTAGCAGTAACAGGTTCTTTAAAAGTAAGTAAACTAGATAAATGGCATACAATGCCGATAATTGGAATTAATCCTACAAACAAAACCATACAACTTCTGGAAAAACGAACAAATACAAAATATGACATAACATTTAAAGAATTTATAGAAAAATTTAAAGCAATATGCGGAATAAAATGGGACTAAACAAAAATTTTTGTCCATTTATATAATTACTAATAAAAGAATATGGAGAAAAAATGATTTCTAGCTTAGACAACACAAAACAAACTTTTACAGGATTTGCTAAACTCAAAGGGAATGTAGAAAAACTTAATCCCATAGCAGAATCTATCAAAGAAATTTTACCTGATAGTTTTATATTTTATGCTGATAAATCTAAACAGAATAGAACTTTATATATATTGACAGGAAAACATCAAAATAAATTTATAAACTGTATAAAAAAAACCAATAATTTTATGAACCTGAAAAAAAATATTGAAAAATATATAGGTAAAAAAGCCCAAAAACTTAAAGTTAATAAAGTTAAACAAGATATCCAAAAAGGGACTTTAAAAATATAAATTTTAAAAAAATATATAGAAATATTGACTTTTAAAACATGAATATTTAAATTAATAAATATGAGAATATTGATTATAATACTTGTTGTAGTAATTATCCCTTTGCAAGCCTATGGATTAACAATTGAGGGCGGTGTCAAGTATGATGTAAACAGTGCTCGCCAAAGCTTAATGGAAAATTCTGATAAAAGTATTGACCCGAATATAATTAGAGTCAATTTAACTGATTCTCATTACAAAGAAAATATTTCCTATATTTATCAGGGGAGAGCCGAATTAAAAGATCGAATTCTAGCATTTTTTTCTGATAGTACCTATGCGGTGATGACACATGATAACCCTTTATATGTCTGGTATTATGATTCACAAGGAAACTTAATCTACGCAGAAAGAAAAAATCAAACAGAATACCCTTATAAAACATACAAATACACTCCCTCAGGGAAACTTGTAAATATGAGTCTTCGGGTCTCAAAAGGTGAGACTTTTATATATTTACCATCTGGAAAACTTATAGCACACTGGCTCGGTGCAAATGCCTATGATGATAAAGGCAATGTAATAATGACACGCAAATATTATGAATAATTATGCCCAATCGGGTGATTGTACGGGAAATATGATATGATTGAATATTTAATGAAAATAAAAAATCTTTTTCATACTTCCAGCTATTCTTAATTCCATTAAGCCTTTTTAAAGGCTTTTTTTTTTTGAGCAAACTAAAAAATAATATATCTTTACCTTATCTGGCAATATACATAACATTATATTCTGGTTTAAATAAAAAATCAAAGGGAGGGAAAAAAAATATGCCAGAAGAAAATATTGAAATTAAAGAAGAGATAATAGAAGCTTGTGAATTTGAAAGACCAATAAGAATACTTATAGTAGTAACAAATGTAGACAAAATAGGGAAAGAAAACCACAAAACTGGTGTATGGTTTGAAGAATTTGCAATACCATACCTTGAATTTTTAAAAGAGGGTTATTTCATAACTACATCAAGCCTAAAAGGCGGGAAAGCTCCTATTGATAAAAAAAGTGAAAATTTAATAGATGATATAAAATGGAAAACAGCAAAACAAGCTCTTGAAGATACAATACCTCTAGAAAGTATAGATTATAAACTATATGATGCAATAGTTCTACCAGGCGGACATGGCCCTATGATAGATCTTGCAAAAAGTGAATTAATGGGAGAAATAATTAATTATTTCAGCGAAAATAATAAAATTATAGGCGCAATCTGTCATGGCCCTGCTGGCCTGCTTCCAGCAGGGAAAGATGATATTGCATTTGTCAATGGCAGAAAACTTACCTGTTTTACAAACGAAGAAGAACAATGGGCAAAAATGGATAAAATAGTTCCATTCTTCCTAGAAGATGCCCTAAAAGAAAAAGGAGCATTTTTCATGCAGGAAGATGAAGGAGAAATTAATGTCATAGAAGATGACAATTTAATTACAGGACAAAATTATCAATCAGCAGAACTATTTGCTCAGACAATAATAAAACACCTTAAAAAAAATAAACCAACCTGTAATAACAACTAATAATTCTAATTTTATTTTAAAAAAGACCCTCCAATAATAGGAAGGTCTTTTTTTATTAATTTACTCTTAAAAATACTAATCATCAAGAGCTGCAACACCAGGAAGAACTTTTCCTTCAATAAATTCTAAGGAAGCGCCGCCGCCTGTTGATACGTGGGTGAAATCTTCAGCTTTGCAGAATTTTTTAGCCGCAGAAACGGAATCACCTCCGCCGATTACAGATACAGCACCATTTTTAGTAGCTTCAACAATAGCTTCTAAAACAGCCTTTGTACCATCTGCAAATTTAGGATTTTCAAATGCGCCTACAGGGCCATTCATTAAAATTGTTTTTGAAGCTTTGATAA
>CALUTP010000028.1 GCA_944323725.1 Candidatus Gastranaerophilales bacterium
GCTACTGGTGATAATTGTAAAGTATCTAACCCAACAGATATTTATCCAGTTGTAATGTATGATCAAACAATTTTACCTGCTACAAGAGCTGCTGAAGCTGTTCTTTATGGCGCTGGTAAATAGTTAAAAAATAAACTTTTACTACAAAAATACCGAGGTTTTATAAAACCTCGGTATTTTTGTTTTTAAAATTTATTTAGAAAATAATTTTATATTTTTTATTTCATTAATTACAACTTTAATTTCATCAGAAATATCTTCCATATCTGACACATTCATCTTTACTAGAGATGCAAATTCAGCTTTTTTAAATTCATGCAGACCTCGATGCTTAAAAAACTCCTCAAGATACTTAACTCTAGAAACAGAATAATTTATATTATCTAAAGGTGCATATGAAATATTATTAGTTGCATATTTTAATGTTTTTTCAATAAGAGAACTCGTTAAAGTATCCTCAAACTCTCCGACTTTCAAAACATGTACTTTATCAATATCTCTAAGTTTTGGAAGAATTTCATTATAATTATCAAAGGCATCATGATCTAACAAAACAAAAATAGGAATCTTTAAACAGTCTACAAGTCTATAAAACAGCTTTACAACTTGGTTTTTCCCACCAGCTGAGATTATATAGACACCATTTTTATCAAAATCGTAACCTAAAATTTTTGCGAATTTAGGCAATAAAGTTTCTTCAGTTATCCCTTCACAAATAACTACCTTTTCTAAAGGATAACACAATGAGGACTCAAAACGAGAAAGTATATTATTTTTACTAGTAAGTAATGATTTAAGCCATTTTAAATTAATTGGCAGCTTTTCTTTATCCAAAAGAGTCAATGCGGCTTTATAATTAATTTTATTTTTTAATAATTTCTCAGTTTCAGAATCAATAATAAAAATGGAATTTTCATAATCTAAGAGTTGTTGATTTATTATATAATCATCATCTAAATTTATGTTAAAAGTTTTTAATGAATAATTAAATACAAATTCAGCGAGAACTCTTATTTCATTATAATCCATTCTTTCTAACTCAGATTTTTTAAATTTTGGGGAAATCAAGTTATTTGTAAGTATGTCATAGAACACTCGCAAATACTTAATTTCTGGAGGTTTAAATCGAGTAAGCCTGTCAATTGATATTATAACTTGTTCCTTTGTTAATGGTTTAATCTTAAGATCTTTCAATACTTCCTCTTTTTTGTTTGTAACAATATTTACAAAAATTAATTAAAATAGCAACTTTTTAAGTTCTCTATATTTTAATATAATAGTAGCAGTGGAGTGAAATCGTGTATTCAATAAATCCAAACTTTCCTCAATACAATTATACCACAACAGGTAAGACAAAATCTTCACGTGTTGATGTAAATATTGACAAACCTGTCAATAAAGCTCCTCAAGGTTATGTTACTAATCCAAAATATAATATTCCATTTAATGCAGCAATGCATTCTTCTGATTTTAGAACAAGACTCATATCAAATGAAGAAAAGCAGAAATATAATGATTTACAAAAAGTATTAGACAGACATAGTAAAAAATCACTTGATGCCTTACTGAAAAAAGGTATTCTGCTAAATTCAGACTCTAATAATAATTCAACCGTATTAGACAATTTACATAAAATAGCTAATACCCCAAGAGCTGCAGGACTAGACAATATTGTTACTTTAAAAGAAACAATCAATACACTTAATAATCCTTTTGTAATTAATCAAGAATTTGGAGATATTCCATCAAAATATCAAGATTATGCAAAACAGGCAAACAGCATAGGTGCAAGTAATTTATTTGAAAAAAGATCTGCAGAAAATGATATAAATGTAACACATTCAGGAACTTGTGTTGCTGCGAGCATAGAATTTAACATGGCACAAAAACACCCCGCAGAATTCACAAGATTTGTTGAAGGGCTAAGCTCTCCAAACATGTCAGTAAATAAAGAGATTCATCTTAATAATCTTGCAGATAATACACTTGATGCAATCTGGCTTTTAAATGCTTTTGAAATACCATATGAAGCAAAAGACTTCAACAAAGCAACACTTACTTTTGCACCAGATAAAAATGCTATAATAAGAGCTCAAATACAAACCACCGATAAAGATCCACAAGAACGATCCGTTGTTGATGTACTAATGCAATCAACTCTTATGCAGGTAGGATCTCAACAATCTTATAATACACTAACTGATAAACGTCAAGGTAAATTTAATCAAAATGACAAAGGTCTAATTGAATTTGAAAAGACATTTACAGAATCAGTTGTTGAAGACAAAAACAAAATTTCAGTAACATATCAAACTGTCGATGAAAATGCAAAATTAATTGGGTATGAAACTGATATGGCAACAACAAAAAGACATTTAGTTGACTCTCTTAATAGGGGAGAAAATGTCATTATTGGATATACTCAAGTAGATAAAAATAACACAATAATAAATGGACATGAAATAACAATTTTAGGTTATAAACAAGGTAAAGATGGTAAATTAATCTTTATTTGCAATGATACAGACGACAATCAATCTAAAGCAATAGAATATAGTGAAGATTATTTATTACCTAAAATTCACCATGCAGCACTTCCTCATGACATAGTAGAAAATGATGTAAAACTTGTCGAAAACTGGGTAGAAGGAATAAATAACTATAAAGAACTCAAAAAGAAACAACAATCAGAATCACAAATACAACTGGCAGCATAAGGGAAAAATAAATGATAAATCTTATAAATGCATACTCCAATACAAATCAACTTAAAGCATATGTTCAAAAAAACTCCCAAATAACATCTACAAAACAAAATAAAAACTTAATCCAAGCACCATTAGAAAATAAATTAAAATACCCAGAACAAATGCCTATTAAAACGAGCATTTTTTATTTAAATGATATTCATGGGAAAATGACTAATATGGAAAGGATTTACGCTGCGGCAAAAGAATTTGATAACAAAAATGAGCCTAATACCGGCAAATTAAAACTAGCATCAGGAGATATTATTCTAGGCGCAAATTATACATCAAATCAAGTAGCAAATAAATTTCTAAACTGGATTGGAGTAAGTGCTAATGCTCTGGGGAATCACGAATTAGATGTTGTTCCTAAAAATCTTTCTGCTTTAATGGATAACGCAAAATATAAACTTCTAGCAATAAATGCAACAGTAGATAGTGAAAGTCCTATGGCAGGTAAAATAGGTAACTCAATAATTGAAGAACGCAATGGACAAAAATACGGTATTATAGGTATAGCCCCTTCAGATATGGCAGAAAGAGTAAAACTTAATGATTCAGTTAAAGATATCAAAATCGATGACTTCCCAACAACTGTAAAAAAAGTTCAAGCAGAAGTCGATAGACTAAAAAATGAAGGAATAAATAAAATCATAGTACTCTCTCATAGCGGATTAAAACATGATAAAAAGTTGGCACAAGAAACCAGCGGAATAGATGTAATTCTTGGCGCTCATACACATGACTTAATCAATGGGATAAAAGAAGGTGAAAATCTTTTGTATTCCAAAACTGGAGAACCAGTAGTTATTACTCAAGGCGGTAAAGACGGAGAGAATGTTGGCATTTTGAATATAGAATTTAATCAAAATGGAGTAATTACCAAAGCACAAAATAATATTATTAAAACAAGGAATTATACAAGAAATCTTTCATCAAGAAGCGCTGTAGAAAGTATAATTGGAAAGCCCGAAGTACTTGGAAAAGTAACTTCAACTGTAGCACCTCCAAAAGAAAGATTAATAGAAAATAATCCTCATGGAAATATCATAGCTGATGCAATGAGAAGTGAACTTGGAACAGATATTGCAATTCTGAACGCAGGAAATATAAGAGGACATTTTGATTTAGGCCCTGTAGATTCCCGTTTAATAAACGATATTACTCCATTTGAAGATAAAATGCTTATCGGTAAATTAAGTGAAAAGGAAATTGTTGATGCAATTAAAGTCGGTGGTCAATCCTTTGTTAGAACTGGTCATAAACCAGGTATCCTGCTCGTTTCCGGTCTAAAATATACAATGACTGATAAAGGAGAATTAAAATCACTATCATTTATTGATAAATCAGGTAATGAAAATTTAATTGACATAACAAACCCTAGTACTGAACGCAAATATACAGTGGCAATGGATGATTTTTTTGCAACAGGAGGAGATAATTATCTTCCAACTAATGAAAACCCAGATTTTATTATTAAAAAATTTAATATAGATAAAAATAAGCTAGCCTGCGATTATATCAAAAAGATGAACGGCTCATTTGAAGTCAAACATGACGACCGTATAAAAATTATTAGCCATGAAAATAACTAACTAGTAACCGTATTGCTCTTTTGAATTTAAGTATTCTCTAATTGTATTTAATGAAGCTTGAACAATACGTGTAACCCTTGAAGAAGACAGCCCAACCTGACGAGCTATATCTTTTACCTGCATGTTTCTATAAAATCTATACTCAACTACAGTCCTTTCTTTTGGAGGTAATTTAGAAATAGCTTCTCTAATCATTCTAGCCATTTCTGAAATTTCAGCATTTTCATCCGGCATAGCATGCGTATCTTTTAAGAAATCAAATGGGGAATCATTATCACTTGCCGCATCAGCTAAACCATCAATAGAAAGTACTGTTTCATAAATAGCTTCTCTTACTTTAGCTTTTTGTGTTTCCTGACTGTTATCAACCTCTTCCTCAGAATCATCCTCTTCTTCAACTTTATGTTTTAGAGAATACCATTTATATCTTATTCTTAATTCGTTTCTAATAGCCCATCTGACTGCTGTCGCTATATATGCAGAATTATAACGAGCCAATTGTTCTTCACTTTTATTTTTAATCAAGGCCTGGATTGCAATAATACCAATAGACAAAAGTTCCTCATACTCAACCATATGAGATGGAATTCTTCTATGCTCAACCTTCGCAACCTTTTGAACTATGTCTATATATTCTTTTAACTTATTTTTATCTTGCATAATCATGATTATTAATTATTTTTTCTTAGGCTCTTGATTTATTCTACCCTGATTTCTATTATTTTTCAAGTTGTAAACAAAAAGTAAGATTTCTGCAACAGCTTTATATAATTCTGGTGGAATTTGCTGATTTAAATCAACCATTTTGAAAAGGGCTCTAGCTACAGGAGGATTTTCTATTATAGGAATTCCATGTTCTGTTGCAATTTTTATAATTTTTTTAGCAATAAGCTCTGTTCCTTTAGCAATTAGCATAGGAGAAGCCATCTCTTCTGCTTTATATTTTAGTGCACACGCGACATGGACAGGATTTGTAACAACAAAATCAGCATCAGGAACTGCATCCATCATACCTCTTTGTAGCATTTGCATACGGCGCTGTCTTAGTGCTGCTTTTACATTAGGATCACCTTCTGTATTTTTGTATTCATCTTTAATTTCTTTGAATGACATTTTCTGATCTTTTAGAAATTTCCACTTGGTAACCCCATAATCCGCTGCCGATATGATTAAAAAAGCAATACAAGCTTTAAAAATAAATTCTGTAATTAGCTTTCCAAACTCAATCATTACAGCAAAATTATTATCAATAGATGCAAGCATTAAAATACTTTCAATATGATCAGAATAGACAGACCAACCAATATATCCTAAAATTACAACTTTTAATATATTTTTAAAAAGTTCAAAAAGAGTCTTAATAGACATGATATTTTTGAAATATTTTGTAGGATTAAGCTTATCTAACTTTGGCATTAAAGGCGCTGTTGCAACAAGAGGCCCTACTTGAATAAAATCAGCCATCACTGCTACAAACCAAGCTAAGGCTAATATTGGAGCAATAATTAAAACTGCAGCCTTGACTGTTATTGTAAATATATAAGCCAACCCTATTTTATCTAAATGGGTATTTGGAATTTGTTCATACAAAAGAGTAAATAACTGTGCAATTTGATTCCAAATAAAAGGAGCTAGACCAAATATTGCACAAAATAAAATAAGCAAGGAAATAGCTGTTGAAAAATCTTTTGATTTAACAACTTGTCCTTCTTTTCTTGCCTGCTCCAATTTTCTCGGGGTGGCATCATACTGCTTATCTTCATCACCCATTTATTTAATCCTTTATTAATCAAAAAACATAACCTGCATAGGTTACTATCAACATTATAATGATTATGAAATTATTTTCACGCCAGAAGACGTACCTAAACGTGAGGCTCCAGCATCTATAAGATTTAAAGCTGTGTTTTTATCTCTAATTCCACCTGAAGCTTTAACTTTCAGTCCATGCGGACTAACTGTTTCATACATAAGTTTCACATCTTCCACTTTAGCTCCAATACCGTTTTTAACAAACCCAGTAGAAGTTTTCACAAAATCAGCTCCTGCTTCAACTGATAATTCACAGGCTTTTTTAATTTCATCTTTATCTAATAAATCAGTTTCTAAAATAACTTTTAATGGGATATTACCGCATGCAATTTTTACAGCTTTTATATCATCTCTAACAAAATCGTAATTTTTATTTTTTATTCCTGAAACATTAATTACCATATCAATTTCATCAGCACCATCAGCTACAGCGCAGGAAGCTTCAAAAGCTTTCACCTCAGTTTTATTTGCACCTAAGGGAAACCCAATTACAGTAACAACTTTTACATCTGTATCAATAAGGGCTGTTTTTGCCATTTTTACGTATGCTGGATTTATACATACTCCTAGAAACTTATATTCTTTTGCTTCTTTAAATAAATTTTCTAAATCTTCTTTTGTTGCATCTTGCTTTAATAATGTATGTTCAATAAAATTATTCAAATTATTCATAAAATTCTCCTTTATACAACAGACATAATATTATCTAAAATATTAGCGGTTGAATAAGCTTTGTTTAAAGTATAGAAATGTAATCCGCTAACACCTGATTGTATAAGACTACAACATTGTTCACTAGCATATTCAATACCGAATTTTTTAATATCCTCAGGGCGATCCTTATACCTTTCAAGTTTTTCTCTCATATTTACAGGCACAGAAACTCTTGCCAAAGAAGTCATCCGTTCAATCTGCTTATAACTGATTACAGGCATAATACCTGGGATAATTGGAACACTAATCCCTTGTTTTCTAACTTTTTCAACATACGAAAAATACATATCATTATTAAAAAACAGCTGAGTATAAATTGCATCAGCACCAGAATCAACTTTGCGTTTTAAATTTTCGATATCAAATTCCAAATCAGGAGATTCTATATGTCCTTCTGGATAACCAGCAACAGCTATTGATAAATCAGTCTTAGACTTAATAAATTCAACTAATTCATTAGCATAACGAAAATCATTATGACAGACTTCTATATCTTGAGGCTCATCACCTCTGAGAGCTAGAACATTTTCAATTCCCAATGACTCAATTTCTTTAATATGTTTTTCTACATTCTCTTTACTGTTACAAATACAGGTAAAATGAGCCATTACATTTAATTTCAAATCAGTAAGCAGGGATTTGACAAGCTCCATTGAATTGTTATTATTTCCACCAGCACCCCAAGTAAGAGAAACAAGAACTGGATTGTATTTTTTCAATAAATTTAATTCCTGATATAATAAAGGAAACTCACTTTCTCCACCTTTAGGCGGGAATACTTCAAAAGAAATCTTTGGCATTACATTTGAAGCAATTGCTCTATCCTCATATATCTCACTTAGTTTCATAAGCTGATTATATCATGAAAAAATTTATGCTAAAATAAAACCATGATTACAGCTGACAAATTAAAGTTAAAGCTTAACATACTAACTGGGGATATTTTTGGAGGAATTAATGCTGCAATAATCGCACTACCACAAGCATTAGCATTTGGTGTCGCAACTGGTTTTGGAGCTAGTGCTGGTGTATGGGGAGCAATTATTTTATGCTTTATTGCAGGAATATTAGGCACAAAAGTGCCTATGATCTCAGGAATTACTGGACCTTCAGCAATTGTTATCGCATCAATCATGCACGCACTAAATAAAGATATAAATTCTGTATTAATGATTATGATATTAGCTGGAATATTCCAACTTTTATTATCTTTAACAAAACTCATCGATATAGTAAAATATGTGCCATACCCTGTTATATCAGGATTTATGAACGGGGTTGGAACAATCATTATCATAATGCAGTTAAATCCGCTTTTAGGATTGAAGCCTTTTTCTAACACTATTGAGAGCCTTGAGCATATTCTTACATCACTGCATCCGATGAATATACAAGCAGCATTACTCGGGTTTTTAACATTAATAATAGTATTTGGTATTCCAAAACGCTTAAATAAATATTTACCATCTCAAATTCTAGCATTAATAATTTGTACAATAATTTCCATAAAAATGGGGCTAAATATCCCAAAAATTTCAGAAGTATCTATATCAATCCCATCAATTCATTTGCCATCAAGCAACTTGCATGATGTAATTACATATTTTCACTATGCGATAACCCTTGCAATAATTCTATCATCTGAAACACTTTTAACAGGACTTGTATGTAATTCGCTTACTAAAACTCAACTATCTCCAAGAACACTTATAGCATCACAAGGTATCGGTAATGTTATATGTGCATTAACCGGATCCTTACCTGGTGCGGCAGCTACTATGAGAACTGTTGCCGCAATCAAAACCGGTGCTACAACTAAAATTGCGGCAATAGTATGCCCCATCGTGCTATTACTTTTGTTATTTAAATTTTCAGGATTTGTCGCAGAAATACCGCTTTGTGTACTCGCAGGTATTCTGATAAAAATTGGATATGATATCATAGATATTAAATTATTAAAAGTCTTAAAATTAGCACCAAAAGAAGATAAATATGTACTTGCAGTGGTTTTCTTACTTACTGTTTTCTATAATTTAATAGTTGCGGTAGGTGCAGGCATAACCCTTGCAGCATTACTTTACGCAAAAAAAGTTGCAGATAATGCAAAACTAATCCACAAAGAAGTATATGATAAAGATATTATTAAACTTGAAAAAGAAGTAGAACGTGACTATAAATTAAAAATACGTGTAGTCCACATTGACGGACAATTTTTCTTCGGATCCGCTACACAGCTTATCTCGCAATTTGACGAACTTTTAGGTACCAGATACTTGATATTAAACTGTGATTTTGAAGAGAAACTAGATATATCAGCACTGTTTGCGTTTGAAGATATTGTACTCCGCTTAAAATCCCAACATATTAAACTAATTCTTGTTTTACAAAATACAGAAATCTTCAATCAATTAAAAGAATATAAAATGATTGAGGAAATCGGAGAGGATAATATCTTCTATTCTGAAATCAAAGCCATTGAATATGCAAAAAAATCATTCACAAAAAACGCAAGAAAAAAATATAAAAATAAATAATTAATCTTTCTCTGTCAATAAATAATCTATAGTTTTACCATAAAAAGATGCAAATTTTGATGCATTTACAAGTGACAAATTATGCTTGCCAAGCTCTACATTAGACAAATAAACGGAACTAAAATCAAGAGCCTCAGCGACTTTTTCCTGCGACAAATTCCGTTTCATCCGCTCTATTTTTATGTTCATTCCGAATATTTTTAACAAATTTTTATTATCCATAGTTTAAATTTATAATCTTGACTTTATTGTTACAATAATCTATAATATAAATATATAAACTATAATTTATGAGGTAAATTAATGAACAGACTAGCTTTTACACTAGCAGAAGTATTAATAACCATAGGGATAATCGGAATAATTGCAGCAATGACTATACCTTCTCTAATACAAAAAAAAACTAACAGAGAACTAAAGGCTGCATTGCAGAAAAACTATTCTGTTCTTCAATCAGCACTAAATAAAGCTAACTACGAGAATGGCTTAGTAATAAACCCAAGTAATGTGAGTGGAACGAGATTTCATGAACTTTTAATGACGCAATTCGACTACGTAAAAGACTGCAAGCTCGGTAGTTGTATTGTTAGAAACACAGAAACTAATGAAAGTGGGGATATTTTAGATTTTGTTATAAAGGAATATAAAACTTTTAATAAAAAACAAACAGTTCAAACGAACTACTTTGATGATGGACAGTTTATTATAAAAGATGGAAGTCTTATTATGATAGAGCATCAAACTACACATAATGCACCTATTTATTTTACAATAGACGTTAATGGAATGGACAAAAAGCCAAATGCTTGGGGACACGATTTGTTTACATTTCAGATTATTAACAATGGAAAACTATTACCAATGGGCGCAGAAGGTACGGAATACAGCAATGATATCTACTGTTCTTATACTTCAACTAATGTAATAAATGGCATAGGTTGCACTTATAAAGCACTAACTGATAAAAATTATTGGGATAATCTTCCATAAAAAAAGCGGGTTATATAACCCGCTTTTTTAGAATTTATATTTTGGGATTTGAAATACTTCATTATTTGCATCTTTATCTACAAAAGCAAGATAATATTTCATAGCTTCATCTTTTGTTTTTTCATAGAACTCATCAGAAATGAATTTTTTATGCAATTCAGTTCTATCACCTGAATAATTTCCCAAAACATTCGCATAAGTTTCAATCATTCCTTTATTTGAACCGCCTCCATAAGCCTTAGTTTTCGCATCTGTACCAGAAGGTCTAATTTCGATATACTTATGAGCAAATTTCAAATAAGTGCCATCACCTACAAACTTAATTTCTTCTAGGTTATCAAAAATTAAGCTTTTAAAAGCATCATTTAAGACTTCTCTTACATCTTCAATTGTCATAAGCCCTTTCTTGACTCCCATTGACATGGATAGATAAAATAAGTCATTTTTAGTACGTTTTTTTTCACCTTCAATTTTATCAGCTTTTAACTTATTAATATCTGGCTCAGACTCATTATAATAGGCTATATCTACCCGTGTATCATATCTTCCTATGATATTGTTTTCATCAAATATTTCTTTCAAATATCCAGACATAGGAGTATTTACTAATTTAGCAATAAGAGCAGATGAAACAATAATAGCCTCAGTAGCACTTTTTTCTCTCATAGCTATTGCTTTACGGCCAGCTAAAGATTCAATCAAATCTTCTGTTCCCATAATCATTCCGCCAGATTCTTCTCCACCAAAGAGCAATCTAGGATTTTTGCCTAAATTAATTGAATTGCCGAATACATCATCTACAACGACTTCTTTATCCGGATATTTCTTTAATTGCAATTCTACTTTTTTCATAATATTTGCAATTTCTTTAAAGCCTACAGGAACATTTACAACTTTTACATTATGAGCCCTTGCCCATTCATCCCATGAACTAGCAGAAGCAGTCGTTTTTATAATAAATCTAGGATGGTTATCCCAAGTATTTTGAAATTTTAACTGTTTTGCCCAGAAATCCATTAGCATCAAAAATGCTTGATTTGCTGTGAATACTGTTAAAATTCTATCTTCATTTAAAATAACATAATCAATACCATTTTCTTCCAAGAAAGGTATTCTGTCAGAACTTTCTATCTGCGTGATAGTAAGTCTGTCATGGTCAGGATCTGTAATCAATATCGCTGTATTTAAAGGAGATTTTTTAAGTTTTTCATCATAATGAAGAGTTTCTATTACTGGGAAAAACTTTTCACCATTTTGTCTATGAGAAATAACTGTAGCATCTACAGAATAGTCATAAAATGCGTGTTCTCCTTTAGGTGTAATATTATATTTGCCAATAGAATGAAAAAATGGATCTTCTTCTATATTGAACCATTCAAACTTATCTGAAATATCTAATTTCTTCAAAACCCTAGATAGAGTTCTATATGCTGATCCCCCAACATTTTCAATAAAAATTTTATTTTTGAAATCCTTAATTAAATCAAGATTAACTTTTTGAGCTACACCTGATTTAAGATAATCAACATACAAATCAACACCATCATCAAGCTTTGCCATAATTTTTTCATCTATTAAAGGATTATCTTTTGCCGCAATTTTAATTTCATAACTTCCTTCTTTTTCAACTTTATCGAAAATTTCCTGAATCTTATCAACAAATTCCATAGATTCTTCAGGTAAATATTGACTACCTTGAGAATTCAAATCTTTAGTAGCGTTTTTAACAGAAATTCCGTGACTTGAAGTAATATATTCACCACCTAACAAATCTAATTTGAATGCTAAAAATGAGGCAAGCCAAATTGGAATAGTTTTTCTTCCTACAGGAATTAAAGTCTTAATACCATTTGCAGCCTGAACTCGAGCTATAGCATCAAGAAAAAGTGCCGAATTATACCTTACTTCACGGCCTGCAATTTTTAAAATTTCTTTTCCTTTATATTTTCCATTAGCTACAAGAGCCTTAGCAAGTGTTGCCAAAACTATACCTACAAGATTAATGGGGAATCTAGTATCCTGAGGATATAAAATATTCTGAGGACCTCTAATCCCCGCAGTAGAAACTTTAGCTTCCTTTGCATAATTTGCAAACCATTCTTTTAAATTTAATCCTTCAGGATTTGTCTTTTCATTATATGGTTCAAGATGAGATTTTTTCAAAACAAATGAAATTTCTCCATCTTTTGAAAAATCCATTAAATTCGCATTTTTTATATAATCAGGTGTTTTATCATAAACACTTTTAAACAACTCATTTTCCAAACTATTACTTGATGTCTTTGGCATTGGCATATGTTAAATCTCCTTCTTATTTATTGAAAATATTATATAATAAAAATTTTTTATTGTATAATTTTAATGAGGGAGATATCTATGGCTAAACCTAAAAAAGAATACTCTAAACGTACAGCTGAAGAATATAATATCTGGCGCAGTATTTTCATGTTTCTTGTATGTAAAGTTTTTTATATGATAAGATTTAAACTCGTATATAGACTTCAAGTTGAAGGACTTGAAAATGTTCCAAAAGATAACGAGTATATAGTGTGCCCCAATCATCTTTCTACGCTAGATCCCCCGCTTATTTGCGCAGTAATACCCAGAAGAGTGTCTTTTATGGCTAAAAAAGAATTATTTGATATTCCTTTTCTAAGATGGTGGATAGATTGGCTTGGTGCTTTTGCTGTAAACCGAGAAAGTCTAGGCCCATCTACAATAAAAACCGTTATGGAAATAAAAAAAAGCCAATGGGTATTTGGAATATTTCCACAAGGAACAAGAGGAATTCCTGGTGAAATTAAAGGAGTTACGAAAGGGTTTGCTGGACTTGCCAAAATAACAAAATGTGCTGTGCTCCCTGTCGGCATAATTGGAACTAACGAAGTTAAAAGATTCCCTTTTACAGGAAAAATTATAGTTAAAATTGGAAAACCAATTCCATATAGTTCTGATACTGAAAGTGTTGTAAAACAATGGACAGACGAAATTCAAAAATTAACAGGGTTTGAATATATCCCTAATGATGGTTCTCAAGATATGATTGGAGTTAAGGATGACAAATAGACAAAGAAATTTCAATAGACGATATGCTTCTGAATATAATGTATTCAGATCAGTTTTCTATCTTTGCTTTTTATATTCTGTTGTAATACCATTTTTCACTATTTTCTATAATTATAGAATTACAGGAAAAGAAAACCTTCCAAAATGGAATAAACGTGATAAATATATCTTTACAGCTAATCATGTTTCTATCTTTGATCCATTTTTAGTTCCAATGGCGGTAAAAAAACTTATAGCATTTATGGCTAAAAAAGAATTATTCGAACCACAAGAAAAATTCAGCTGGCTTATAAAAAGATTAGGTGCATTTGCAGTAGATAGAACAAAACCAGAAATCGCAACCTTTAAAACTGTACGTGATATATTTACTACAAGCTGGTCACTAGGAGTATTCCCTCAAGGCGGAACCAGACCTTATGGAAAGCTCGAAGGAATCAAGAAAGGGTTTGTTGTTATCGCAAAAAATGCAAAAGCTGATATCATTCCTGTTGCAATAGCCGGCTGGGATGGATATCCGAAACTTAAGCCATTTACAAGAAGAAATGTTCAACTCCATATTGGTAAACCAATTTCATATAAATTACCAGAAGATGTTATAATCTATGAATGGTGCAAACAAATTTCTGAACTCGCTGAATATGAGAATTGTGCACCAATTCCTGAAAGTTACAAACAAACAATCGTAGAACAACCTGCAAAAGTTTAATCCCCCATCAAGAATGAAACTACTGTAGAATATTTAAATAAACTTGAAAAATATAAAATTTAATAAATACAACAAATCTCTGAAATTATCTTTCAGAGATTTGTTGTCATTTATATTTAAAGAAAGGAATGAATTGCTTTTGCACTAAGCAGCCATTTGATTCAACTTATCTAATGCTGCAGTTGCTGCGTCTTGAACACCCTTGTCTTCATCATTCTTAGCAATTGTAAACAATGTATTCAAATCTTTTTTGTAACTTGGGTTTTGTATATAGCTTAATGCTTCGATTGCAGAAGTTCTAACCATTGGGTTAGGGTTATTCTTTAACTGTTCAACTACAGTAACTGCACCTGGCAATTCAGTAAGAGGTACTGTTGTATTAGTTAACTTAGCTACTTCATCCCCATAGAGTTTTTGAAGAATTGCTGAGGTAAATAAAGCATAGCTTTTATTTCTTTCGGCTTGTTCCATCGGAGTAATCGTTGTAGCTAATTGCTTTTCTGCATCAGTCATTTGTTGATTAGATAATAACTTCTGTCTAGCTGCAATTTGTTCTTGAGTAGGACCTGCTAATTTGCTAGAATCAGTCTTCACAATATTAGATAAAGCATCCATTACTTTTACATCAAGCAATTCTGTTGCTTTTTGTGGATCTTCTTTTACCATATTAGCCATTTCTTCCATTGTAGCTGCTTGTACTTCATAATCTGGACTTGCTAGTTTTGAAATGAAAGCATTTAAATCAACCTGAGGAGCTACAGGAGCTGATGGAATAACTTCCGGTTTTTGAGCTTCTACAGGAGCTGATGAGGGTTGAGAAGCCTCAGGCTGAGTAACTACAGGTTGAGGTACATTAATATTTTGTTGAGCTACTTGAGGAGCTGGAACTACAACCGGTACTGGAGCTTGTGCTTGAGGTTGTACAGGAGTTTGAGCTACTGGTGCAGAAACTGGTTGTACTGGCACCTGTGGCTGAACCGGAGGCATGTAATATGGTTGTTGTGGAGCCTGCGGATATTGGTATAACTGAGCCTGTGGATATGTGTAATAAGGCATTGTAGGAGTTGCATACTGAGGTACTTGCTGTGGTACATTTACTACAGACTGACCAACGCCAGGAGCTGAAACACTAGGATTGTGAACGTCAATTTTTACAGCATTGTAATTAGGAGCAGGTGTTGCTATTGGTTGCTGTAAGTAAGGATTTACGTAATTTGGAATTTGCATCATCTTATTTTCTTCCTTTCAATAAATAATATTGTCTTATTCCTATTCTACCCTTTAAATACTCCTCAAGAAATAAAATTGCTAAAATGACGTTTTTTTTTAACAAAAGTTAACAATCAATCTTTCTTTAAAATTTAAATTTTTACAAAAGATGAGATATATTTACATTTGTAAGACAAATATTTTATTTATGATATAATATTAATTGGACACGGGGTATTATATCCAAAGTAGAAATTCTTACAGAACTAAAGGTGTTTATCAATTATGTTAATAAATAAACAAGAAAAAAAATCTATACGTTCAGCTTTTGGAAAAACACTTGCTAAACTAGGGCATACTCATCCGGAAATTGTTGTTATGGATGCTGATTTAGCATGCTCAACTCAGACTCAGATTTTTCAAAAAGAATTTCCTGAGAGATTTTTTGATGTTGGTATAGCTGAACAAGATATGATTGCCTCAGCTGCAGGGTTAGCTGCTATGGGGAAAACACCTTTCGTATCAAGTTTTGCAATGTTTGCAACTGGCAGGACTTATGATCAAATTAGAAATACAGTATGTTATCCTGAATTTAATGTAAAAATCGTAGGCACACATGGTGGAATTACAGTTGGAGAAGATGGAGCTAGCCATCAAGCTTTAGAAGATATTTCACTTATGCGTTCTATACCTAACATGTCAATAATTGTTCCCGCAGACTGCAAAGAATGCGAACAAGTAATTAATTTTGCTGCTGAAAATTATGGACCTATGTATATCAGAATTCCAAGAACAAATGTTTGCGATATATTTGATGAAAATTATGAATTTGATTTTTGTAAAGTAAAAGTTATTGAAGATGGGACTGATGTGACTGTCATTACAAATGGGGAAACTCTTGCTGAAGTAATTGAAGCTGGAGAAATACTAAAAAAAGACGGATACTCAATCCAAATAATACATGCACCAGTTGTAAAACCTCTTGATGGTGCAACTATTATTGAAAAAGCTAAAAAAACAAAATTTGTCATAACTGTCGAAAATCATTCAATAATAGGCGGATTAGGCAGTGCTGTATGCGAACTTTTAGCTGAATATTACCCGATGCCGGTACAAAGAATAGGTATTAATGATACATTTGGACAAAGCGGCAAATGGGATTATCTACTTGAATATTATGGACTAACAGCTAATAAACTAGCTAAAAATATAAAAAAACATATTGATACCTACAGACTGGTAAAATAATAAGGAATAAAATATGATTCAATTCAGAGCTGTAACTAAAAAATATAAAAATGACCATTACGCATTAAAAAATATTAATCTTGATATTTTATCAGGGGAATTTGTCTTTATAGTAGGAGCTTCTGGGGCTGGTAAATCTACTTTAATGAAACTTCTATATAATGAAGAACGCCCTACAAGCGGAACTGTTACTATTGGTGGTATTAATATCGCTAATTTATCAAATGACAAGGTTCCAAATTTAAGACGATGCATGGGAATTGTTTTCCAAGATTATAAACTACTTCAAAATATGAGTATATATGATAATGTAGCATACGTAATCAGAACACTTGGTATAAGTTCTAGAGAAATTAATGCTCGTGTTGCTGGAGCTTTAAAAATTGTAGGTCTACACGATAAAATGCATGCTACCCCAGCGGAACTTTCTGGTGGAGAACAACAAAGAGTTGGTATTGCTAGAGCAATTGTTAATGGGCCTCCTCTTTTAATAGCTGATGAGCCTACTGGAAATTTAGATCCTAAAAATTCTTTAGAAATTATGCAAATATTAGATCAGATTAATCAAAGAGGCATTACTGTTATAGTCTCTACGCATGATAATGCTATGGTAGATTATTTTAGAAAAAGAGTTATAACTCTTGATAAAGGTGAAGTTGTAAGGGATATTCAAGCAGGTACTTATGAATAATCAAAAATCAAAAATAAAAAAGCAGGTAAAAAAACATATTCCAAAAGATTGGCTGTGTGAGTTAAGAATTTTATATAGACTTACAATGGAAACTTTTTATGATATAAAAAGGACTGGAATTGTTAATCTTGTTATTATTACAACAATGGCAGCTATTTTGACAATATTCGGTTCATTTTTTAGAACGGCAATGTCAATTTCCGCTTTTGCACATGAGTTAGGGAATGTTTTGGAAATTTCTGTTTATTTAAAATCTGGAACAGATTCCAATATAGCAAAAAATCGAATAAAAGAATTTGAACATGTTGAAAATGTTAAAATTATTCCTAAGGATGTATCTTGGCAAAATTTAAGGAGAGAAATGAATTTACCAGATATTAGCAACCCACTCCCTGATACATTGCATGTTAAAGTTGATAAGCCTGAAAATATTTCAACTGTTTTTAATAATATAAAAAAACTTAATTCAGTAGAAGATATGAGTTATGCTCAAGAACTATCCAAAAAAATTCAGACATTAAACCATGTTGTAAATACGATTACAATACTAGTAATAATTATAATGGGTATACTAACAATCACAATTATAAATAATACTATCCAACTCGTAATTCAATCCAGAAAAGATGAAATCGAAATTATGAGATTAATGGGAGTATCTAACTGGTATATTAGGTTCCCTTTAATCATGCAAGGTGCTTTCTACGGATTTACAGGGGCTGTCGTTGCGATAATCCCGTTAAATTTCGTTCAAACTGGGCTTAATAATATGCACCAGTTCTTCATTGTACCATCACCTGTATATGCTCAAAGTATTGTAATATTTACAATGTTTATGATGGCTATACTATTTGGAGCTGGAGGCAGCTTTTTATGTATCAAAAAACACTTACAAGTGTAATTAAATTATGAATAATATTTTATTAATCACAAATAACACATCTACTATAGAAACATTTGACGAGAAACTCATTTTATTAAGAGAATCTGATAAAATGTCTTATTGTAATTATGAAGATGCTCCTGACGTCGTATTTATGAACAAATATGACTTAGCAATTATACAGGAACATGAAAATAAAGAAAAAACTCTTAATTTAATAAAATATATTAAAGATAAATGCAATAATATTATTCTTCTTATTAATAAATACAATAGAGACTTTGTGCTAAATGCATATGATGAAGGTATTGATGATTATGTTTCAATAAATGCAGATCCATCTGAAATACTTATTAGAGTAATTAATTGCATAAAAAAAACTAATTTAAAAAATGAAGTATTACAATATAAAAGCTATTTAAAAGAATATGGCATAATTTCAAAAGATACAGACTTTATAAGTCCAAAATTTACACAGGATATATGTCAACTTGAATTAAATAACTTTAAAGATAAAGGGGCTTTAATTATATTATCACCAGATGAAGATGGTAAAGCAAACTTTTCTGATGAGAACTTTGTATATGCAATAAAAAAATCAATTAGGCATGGAGATATAACAACCACCGCAAGCGGATCTAAATATTACATAATGCTCAATGAAACAGGTTTAAATGGCGCTATCGCAGTATATGAAAAGATAAAAAGCGAATTGAAAGATAAATTCACTATAAAAGCAGGAATATGTGAAATAAAAGGGAGAAAATTTTCTGATATTGAAAAAAAAGCACAATGTGCACTTTCAGATGCTATGATTAATAATCAGGAAATGGTTATTTTTGCAGATAAAAATGAAACTCTTGATGAATGGCTTGAACCACCTCAAATAAATGAAAAAAATTATAAATTATTTAAACAAATATTCAATAAAAAACTTGAAAAAGTTATTGCTCCAGTATTTTACAGATTACAAAAAAGTTATGAAGAAAAACTTTTTAATACAAAAATTGAACAATATACAAATGAAAATCAAAGTGTATTTAGCTTAAAACATCCAAAACAAGATAGCAAGTTAAAAATTGTATATCCAGGGTTTGCAAAGATTATAATATATATTACACATTCAGGTCTAGATAGTCCAGAAAATAGTGAAATTTCAATACCATTAAACAAAATTACTCAAAAAGAGTTAATAAGAATAGTTGAAGATTTTATCAATGAATTTAAAAGAACAATAGATTAAGGAGAAAAAGATGAATACACTATCAGCAAAAGATAGTCTTGTAATGATTATTGATATTCAAGAACGATTAGTTGGAGCTTTAGATAAGGATATTGTTGTAACAAGAGCAGTCAAAATTGCCAGTGCTGCAAAGACTTTAGGAATTCCTATTCTTGTAACAGAGCAATACCCAAAAGGACTTGGAAATACTGTTCCCAAATTAAAAGCAGTATTACCTGAAAATACACAAATAATTGAAAAAACAAACTTTAATGCTCTTTTAGAAGAAGGATTGTCTGAAAAAATAGCAAGCTATGGGAAAAAACAAATTGTTTTATTTGGTATAGAAACTCATATCTGTGTACATCAAACAGCTGCTGCGCTAATTGAAGCAGGTTATGACGTATATATTATCAAAGATGCTTGTGCAAGCCGTAATAAATATGAATTCAAGCAAGGAATTGACATTATGCAACAAAACGGAGCAAAAATTTCTTGTGTAGAAATTGCATTATTTGAATGGCTAAAAGGAGCTAAAAATCCAAAATTCAAAGAAGTCCAAGCACTTATTAAATAAAAATATGGGGAAACCTTTATTTTATAAAATTACCAAGGGTAATCATCTTTAAATTCCCAACCATCGGCAATAATTTTTGCTGCACAATCATTATAATTTCCATGACTACTCAAACTACAATCAATATCCTTGTATTCTACATCATAATGATATGGTCTCAACATTTTCCCATCTTTCAATGTAAAAATAAAAACATCTTTACCTAATACATTAGGTTTCTTTGGACCGTTTATATCAACATAAAAAAATAAAGCAGTTTGATATAAATCATCCCCTTCTAAATATGTATTTCTAGGACTAAAAATAAATGTTCCATCTGCAAGTATAAAAAGTATACGACTATTTCCACTAAGAAGCTGCCATTCTAACCTATTTCCACTTAAGTTATTCCAAGGATAATTGGACACATAGCCACAATCAGTCGCTTTTTGGCAAATTTTAGGTCCTTTATAATAAGGCTTCCAGTACTTGTTAAAATATTCATTCATATCACTTATTTGCTCACCTATTGGCCAAGTTGATATATCACCATTATCAATTTCTGACTGCTTTATACCTTGAGATAATACACTATACGCTTTCTTTAATCTAGCTATCGTTTCAAGTTTTTCAGTTTTAGCAAGAATAGCAGGTAGAGTTAAGGCAGCAATGATACCTATTATACCTAAAGTAATAAGCACTTCTGCTAATGTAAAGCCAAGTTTTTTCATATACCCTCCTTACTTTTATTATAATTAAACACCAATAAATATTCAATATATTATTCGTTTTAAGCAACATTTTGTTACTAATAGTATGTGTAACTAATAGTCGCATATTTTGTAAAATAAAGCTATGAATACAAAAATACTTGAAAATTTCGGTAAAATAGTTAAATTAAAACGCAAAATTTCAGGACTTTCTCAAGAGGACCTTGCTGAAAAATTAGGTATTCATAGAACATATATGAGTTTTATAGAAAGAGGAATGCGAAATCCAAGTCTTTTAATGATATTTAAAATTTCAAGAGCATTGAAAATAAAATTACCTGAATTATTCGAATTTGATAAATAATTATATGCTCTGAATATCAAGATTAATCTGAGCTTTTAATTCATCAAGCGAATTAAATTTTCTTTCTGCTCTTATCATTTTTAAAAATGATACAGAAATTTCTTCCCCATAAATATCTTTATTAAAATCAAGAATATGAGTTTCTAAAGAACAGCTATTGGCATTTGAAACAGTAGGTCTCATACCAAAATTAGTAATTCCCCTATACTTTTTCCCAGAATAATTAACAATTACTGAATACACACCAAATGGCAAAACAATCAATTCAGGAGGATATAATAAATTAGCAGTTCGAAAACCTATTTTACGTCCTAATTGCTGACCCTTGATAACTTTACCAGAAATCGTAAAATTATACCCTAACATTTCATTAGCATTTTGAATTTGACCGTCAGATAAGGAATTTCTGATAGCAGTACTGCTTATTGTTTCACTAAAAACCCTTTGAGGAGGGATTTCACAATAGACATATCCATATTCAGATTGTTTTTCTGACAATAAATCTACTCCACCAGATTTTTTAGAACCGAAATAATGATTAAATCCCGTTGAAATCGATTTTGGAGCGAAATTATCTATTAAAATATTTTTTAAATAATCCTCAGCTGAAAGCATACATAAATTTGCATTAAAATCTAAAATATAAACATAATCAACACCTAGAGCTTCTAGGTGTTTCAACCTATCTTTACGTGTCAAAATATACTTAGGACAAACTCCATAAAAAAAACAGCATGGATGATCTTTAAAAGTAATAACCGCAGATTTATTACCATTTTGCTTAGCAAAATTCACCGCACTTGAAATGACTCTTTGATGACCTAAATGAACTCCATCAAAATAGCCTAGCGCTAATGATAAATTCGGGTTTTTATTTAACTCAGTATAAATCTGCATAAATTTATTATAATACAAATTAATATAACTTCATATTTTATTAAAAAATTTTTATTATGATTATTGTATTTATAAGAAAAGGAGTATTTATGGAAATTGGTAAAATTCAAAATAACAAAAAATCAAATAGTATATTGACATTCTCTGGAGGAGGGCATCATCCAAGACGCTTTTCCTCACTAATGAACTATCTTTACAAAAAAACAATCGCACAAAATCCAGATATGTTTGAATCAATAAATACTATTAGTATAAGTACAAAACTTGATAATGGTAAAGATATTACAGGTACAGCAAATTTTTCTAATGGACAATATATAGGACTTACCCTTGACAAAAAGAATAAAGCTTTAAAAACGAAATTTATACAAACTATATTGGATAAATACATAAATAAAATTTCGAGTAAAAGTGTTAAAGAAAAAATTGCAAGAAATAAACAAAATGAGCTAAAAAGAAGCTTTTAAAATATATTTTTTGGTTATAACGTACCAAAAACATTTTGGAATATGGCTGTAAGAGTCATAACTGTAGGTATACTTACTGCTAGTGCTAAAGCTATCAGTCAGCATAAAAAAAGCTCGGAAATTCCGAGCTTTTTTTATTTATGAGTTACTGTACTTTTTAAATGAAGTTCTCTTAATTGCTGCAAAGAAGCTTCTCCAGGCGCATCACTCATCAAGTCTTTTGCACCTGAGTTTTTAGGAAATGCTATTACATCACGAATAGAATCAGTTCTTGCAAGCAGTGCTACAAGTCTATCTAATCCGATAGCAAGACCAGCATGTGGCGGAGTACCATATTGCAGAGCATTTACCATAAATCCGAATTTCTCTTTAGCTTCTTCTTCAGTCAAACCAAGTGCCTTAAATATTGCAGATTGAACCTCTGAAGAATGTATTCTCACAGATCCACCACCCAACTCAGTACCATTATATACGATATCATAAGCGATAGATTTAACATTACCCAAATCACCGGATTTTAGTTTGTCTAAATCCTCAATACAAGGAGATGTGAATGGGTGGTGCATAGCCATAAATCTATTTTCTTCATCACTCCATTCAAACATAGGAAAATCTACAACCCATAATAAATTATGTTTACTTTCATCAATTAAATTCAATGACTTACCAAAATGAAGTCTTAATCTACCCATAATATCGTAAACTAATTTTGGTTTATCTGCGACAAAGAAGATAATATCACCAGCTTCAGCACCTGCTCTTTCCTGAATAGCTTTTGCTTGTTCTTCAGTCACAAACTTCAATACAGGAGATTTAGCTGTACCATCTTCATTATAAATAATATTAGCTAAAGCTTTAGCTCCAAATGACACTGCAAGTTTTGTAATATCATCAATATCTTTTCTTGAATATTTAGCCCCGCCTGGAACTCTTATACCTCTAACTATTCCACCATTTTGAAGAGTCTTTTTAACTATATCAAAATTTGATTCAAGAATAATATCTCCAATATCAAATAATTCAAGCCCAAAACGAGTATCAGGCTTATCTGAACCGAATCTATCCATAGCTTCCTGCCAAGACATTTGAATGAATGGAGGTTTTACCTCAACTCCGGCAGCTTTAAATGTATCAACTATAAGACCTTCTACAACTCGGATTACATCCTGCTGTTCTACAAATGACATTTCTATGTCAATTTGTGTAAATTCTGGCTGTCTATCCGCACGTAAGTCTTCATCTCTAAAACATTTTGCAATTTGATAATATCTTTCAATACCACCTACCATCAATAATTGTTTAAAAATTTGAGGAGATTGCGGCAATGCATAAAATTTGCCTTCCTGAACTCTAGATGGAACCAAATAATCCCTCGCACCTTCCGGTGTAGTTTTAATTAAAATAGGAGTCTCTACTTCCAAGAAATCAAGATTATTCATATAATTTCTCGCAGCTTGAACTATTTTGTGACGAAGTACAAGTTTATCTTTCATTGCATCACGTCTTATGTCAAGATATCTATATTTTAGACGAATATCTTCTGAAACATTCTCATCATCTAATACAAACGGCAAAGTTTTTGCTTCTGAAAGGATCTCAATACTTTCAGGATACATTTCTACCTGTCCTGTAGGATATTTTTCATTATAAGTTTCTTCTGGTCGTTTTGAAACTCTACCTTTTACTGTAATAACATATTCTGTTCTTACTTTTTCCAATATTTTGTGAACTTGAGGATTAATCTGAGGATTAGCTACAATCTGGAAAAACCCACTTCTATCTCTCAATTCCACGAATAAAATTCCGCCTAAATCTCTGATTGTTGATGCCCAGCCTGATAAAACCACTTCTTCATCCAGGTTATTCAAGTTAAGCTCTCCACAATTATGTGATTTCATTCTTGTTTTAATCATTTTATTTTCCTTTTCTAGTAAATGTCTGTTAATATTCTAACAAAAACATAAAAAATAAGTTAGTTTTTTTATATTTTTACAAAATAATTATTAATAAAACAGATGAATTACCCAACGCATATGATAAGTTTTCAATAGCATCCATGAAGAATATAAAAGAAGCATAAAAATATATACGATTGAAAATATTTTATAACTATTTTGAAAATTTTTTGAGAATATACTTTTATTTTGTGCAAATACTAAAAATACAAAAGGTAGTAATGAAATTAAATATCTCCCCTGAAAACCTGCAATTTTATATGTATTTACTGGAGTCCAAGTTATATATAAAATACAATGAAGCATTGTCAAAAATAAAAATATAACAAATATTGAAATAAGTCTTTGTGAATTTGAAATTTTCTTCTCTGGTAATGCAAAAAACGAAAATAAAAAGACTAAAACTGTAATAATATAAACTGGCATAGCTAATCGAATATTAAGAAATCCTAAAATACCAATACAACTCCTTATATAATAAAAACAATTATATATAAGAGCTTTTACATATAAAATTATAAAATCAAAAGGATTATGCAATAATAAATATTTATGATAATCCGGAGAAGCTTCTGGATTATAAAATGGAAGATTTATAGCACCCCAAAACGACATCAAAATAAATGCTAATCCTAAACAAAAAAATGCAAACAAATATTTATGTCTTTTAATAGGTAAGAAAAAGAATAGAAATATTGGGTAAATCGCACCTTTAGTAAATGCACTTAATATAGACATTAATATAAGCAATACATAATCATACTTTTCAAGCTTATCTTTCTCATAAATAAGCCTAAAAATATATGCAAAAAATAAAAATGAGAATGCATTATTAAAAGCATCCGCAGATAACGACATTCCAACAAATACAGACATTGGTAAAAGCCCTGCAAATAAAAAATGATATTTAAATACAGGTGTTATTTTAATAGCTAAAGCAATTAAAATAAGCCACATAAGAAAATTAAAAATTCTGCCCATATAAAACATTACAGCACCACCCCAATGCTTTCCAACATTCAAACCTAAGGCAGAAAAGGTATATAAAGTAGGAGGATAACCAGTAACTTGATACACTTCGTTTGGACGAATTAAAGCAAATTGTTTTTTTATATATTTATCACATTCAACATTTTGAGCAGGTTCCTTATTATAAAAAATTCCATCAGCAACTTCACATGCCCTCAATAGATGAGAAGACTCATCAGGAACTTTATATGGAGGGGTTAAAAACATGAAAATTATTCCAAAAATAAAAGCTAAAATTATAAATATAATTTCTGGTTTCTTAATCAACATATCAAAATCCTAAAAAATAGGGCGAAAATATCCGCCCTAAAAAGTTATATTAACAGTCTATTTTTTATCAAACATTTGTTTTATACCATCAACAGAAGATAAAATACCTGTAGCTTCATAAGGCATATATACAACCTTATTATTCTCACCAGCTGTAATATCTGATAAGGTTTCTAAATATTTCATAGCAATTAAATATTTATCAGGCTGTCCTTTATCTGCTAAAGCATTTATTATTCGCTGAATTGCTTCTTTTTCAGCATCTGCCTCAATCACACGAGCTTGCGCAATACCTTCTGCTCTCAAAATTGCCGCCTGCTTTTCACCTTCAGCCTGATTGATTGCAGCTTCTTTTTGACCTTCAGCTTTTAATATAGCGGATTTCTTTAATCCTTCAGCTTCCAAAATAGCTGCACGTCTATCTCTTTCTGCTTTCATTTGTTTTTCCATTGAACTTTGAATATCTGCTGGTGGAATAATATCTTGGAGTTCAACTCTATTGACTTTTACACCCCATTTATTTGTTGCTTCATCTAGAATTGCCCTCAATTCTTGATTAATTTTATCTCTTGATACTAGAGTCTCATCCAAATCCAATTGTCCAACTAGATTTCTTAATGTTGTTTGAGTTAGTTTTTCTATTGCATCAGGGAGATTTGCAATCGCATATACGGCTTTTTTTGCGTCTACTATTTGATAATATAAAAGTGCATTAATTGTAATAGTTACATTATCTTTAGTAATAACATTTTGACGAGGAAAATCAAATACAGTCTCTCTTAAATCAATCCTAGAAACTTCTTTTGAATAAGAATATACATTCCCATCAATGCTTCTTTGAGTAACTCTTTTTGCCATACCTCTAGGAGCTTCCAATATTGGAATTATAAAATTCAAACCAGACTCAAGAGTTTTTTCATATTTACCTAATCTTTCAACAATTATTACCTCTTGCTGCTGTACAATTAAAATTCCTTTCGCAACATATATAATGACTGCAACAAATAAAATCCACAATAATATTGTCATAATTCTATATCCTTTCTACGTACATAACCAAACTATCATTTTTTACAATACGAACTTCTGAACCTGCAGGGATTTCATCATCATTTTCAATACGCGCATCCCAGCGCTCATCATAAATAGTAATAGCTCCTTTATACTTCGATATTGGCTCAATAACCTTTACTACCTTACCAATATATTCGGAATTAATTCCAGTTTCTTTATCCTTTGAAGACTTCAACAACCGCAAAAGCATAGGTCTTAAGAGAAATACTGAAACTATTGCTAAAACAATAAAATCTATAGCTAAAATATTACTATCATGAATAAATAAAGAAATAATAGCTGTGATAAAACCTGCAATAGCAATATTTAAGAAAAACATTGAAGGGATAACCATCTCTAGAATAATACCAACCACTCCAACAATTGAATAAATTTGCCACAATTGCATACAAATAACTCCTATTTTTAATACGAAAATAATTATATCATATATACAAGATTTAAGCAATCTTACATAATATATGTTATCAAGCACTATAAATTCATTTCTTTCTCTTTTATTGCAAGTAAAAGAGAAAGAAATGAATCAAAGAAAGAGAAAAATGCAAAGACATAGCGGCATGTTGTGCCGCCTCAATCAAATTGATGGAGTGAAAAGCTTAGCTTTTCACCAATCAGCTCGCTATTGTGCTTTGCACACGCTCGCTTGTTATTACCAGACTTTTATATAGGTCTGGTCGCCGAACGTGCACTTTAGTGCAATAGTGAGGCTTAAAAGGTTAAATGCGCCAGCATTTAACTACGTCCATTTTTCTTTGCATCGTTTTACGATGCTATAATAATAGCCGATTTTTCTTTTCTTTGGTTCGGTTTCTTTTCTTTTTTCTGGCTAAAAAAGAAAAGAAATGAACTAATTAAACAAGATAACATATATTATGTTATCTGTGCTAACATAATTATATGATCACATTCGATAGTTTAACATTAAAGGCTTTCATAAACGAAAATATAAAATTTTTGACAGGGGCTAGAATACAAAAAATTCAACAACCGACAAGAAAAGATTTTTTATTCACTATTAGAAATAATACACAGTCAAAAAAACTATATATTAATATAAACCCGCAATATCATCATCTTTGTTTCCTCAGCAAAGAAAACGAAGAAAAAAGACTTATTGATATCCCTCAAAAACCGCCGATGTTTTGTATGCTTTTGAGAAAATATTTAGAAAATGCAAAAATTTGCAATGTAAAACAACCTCCTTATGAAAGAATTTTAGAATTTTATATTGAAACTTATAATGAATTATCAGAAAAAATTTATTTATGTCTTGCAATAGAACTTATGGGAAAACACTCAAATGTAATTTTATATAATGATGATACTAATGTTATCATTGGATGCGCACATAATGTAGGAGCTGAAAAAAGCAGCATTAGAGAAATGGCAGGGACTCTTCCTTATGTGTATCCGCCTAAACAAATAAAAAATGATATTTTAAATTACAATGGGGAAATTGATTATGAAAAACTTTCTGATGAATTTTTTTGGTTTTCAAAATCATTTGCCAAACAATGTAAAAATATTCCACTACAAACATTGAAAAACTATATTAATTTAATAAATATATCCCCTGTAATATCGAAAGATTACAAGGAGTTTTGTCTATTCAAAGAACTTATAGAACCAGCTATTTTACAAGACAGTGTAAATTCTATGATTGATAATTACTTTACATATTATCAAGTCAAAGAAAAATATAACCTGCTAAAAACTCATCTTATAGCTGAAACAAATCAAAAATTAAAAAAAATACTAAATTCAATACAAAAAATAAACAAACAAATAATACATGATGCTCAATATGACAAATACAGATTGCTTGGGGATTTAATTATGGCTAATCTTTATAATAATAAAGATTATTCATCCAACATATCAGTATTTGACTATGAAAATGGTCATACCATCACAATAGAACTCGATGAAAACAAAACGCTAAAAGAAAATGCAAATAAATTTTATAAATTATACAATAAAGGAAAAACTTCAAAACTCAAACTTACAGAAATGATTGATAAACTTAATGAAAATAAGACCTATTATGAGCAAGTACTATATTCAATAAATTGTGCCAAAAATATAAAAGAATTACTGGAGATAAAAAACGAATTAGAACCGGAAAAGATAAATAACAAAGAGAAAAAAACTGCAATAGAACCTATTAAAATAAAAGATGGTGATTATACTATTTTTATAGGTAAAAATAACAAGCAAAATGATTACATTATATCAAAACTAGCACAAGATGACGACTTATGGTTTCATACAAGAAACTGTGCAGGATCTCATATATTATTAAAGGGCAAAAATCCAACAAATGAAATTATACTAAAATGCGCAAAACTAGCTAAAATAAACTCATCAGCATCCGACTCATCAAAAGTAGGTGTAATCTATACAAAACGAAAATTCATAAAAAAACCTCCTAAAGCAAACTTAGGATATGTTACATATAAAGAAGAACAAGAAATAATAATCGACTAATGTTAGAAAAATTTGAAGAACTTCAAAATAGAATAGATAATACTGCTATGGTAAAGAAAAATATTATAGCACTGGTTGATTGTGATTCTTTCTTTGTATCATGCGAACAAAAAGTTAATCCAGAGCTTAAAAACAAACCTGTATGTGTTATGTCAGGACGTGGTCAATGCGTGATTTCACGTTCTAAAGAAGCAAAGGCTCTTGGGATTAGAATGGGGATGCCCTACTTTCAAATTGAAGGCAAAATGAAAGAAGCAATCTATATAAATGCAAGTCATGATTTGTATGGAAAAATTTCAAAAGAAGTCATGGCAGTGTTAAAACGATTCTCACCGAAAGTTGAAATATATTCAATTGATGAAGCCTTTGTCGATTTAACCGGATTAGAAAGATTATATAAAAAAAATTACCTAGAAATTGCACAAATGATAAGACAGGCAATAAAAGATGAGGTAGATATCCCAGTCTCAATAGGGTTAAGTTCATCAAAATCCCTCGCAAAATTAGCTTCTGATAAAGCTAAAACAAATGGAGATGGTGTATTTTTAATAGGCTCAAGGAAAATAATTCCAGTACTTGAAAATACAGGTATTGATGAAATTTGGGGGATTGGGAAAAATTTATCTGCTCTGCTCAGAAAAAATGGTATTTTAACAGCCTATGAACTAGTAAGACAATCTGATATATGGATTAACAAGCAAATAGGAATACGCGGTTTAGAAATGAAACATGAACTTTTAGGTGAAATGGTATCTCCGGTATCCGATGATATAAAACTACCAAAATCAATCCAACAAACAAGTGCAATGGCAAAATTCACATCAGATAAAGATTACATCAAAAACTCCCTTAATTACCATATCCACAGAGCTTGTGTAAGACTTAGAAAAATAAATGCGAAATGTCATGGTATAGGAATTATGCTAAGAACAAAAGATTTTAAAGTTTTTTATGACAAAAGAATATTAAATCAACCAACAAGCTTTGAACTAGAGATATCTGATATTGTATTTGAAATGCTTGATTATCTTTATAACCCAAGTATCTTATATAGAAGTACCGGCATTATCTTAGATACCTTTGTTCAAAATTCAGAAGCTCAACTTTCTCTTTTTGCAGATAATGAAGCAATTGAAAAAAAAGATAAATTATCAAAATGCTTTGATAAACTGGAAGAAAAATTTGGCAAAAATATAATACAAACAGGTTTTATAACCAAAGATATCTAAAGAAAAGTCTGTATTATTTTATATACCTGACGGAATTTTTCCTCAGGCATATCTTGTAAATTTTGAATGAGTTCTTCTAATAAAATTTCTCTATTTTCTATATGTTCAGTTTCTAAAAACTTAGACACAGGCTTTTTTAAACAAAAAGCAATTTTATCTAATAATTCAAATGAAGGGAAACATCTTCTACACTCAATTTTACTCATATGTTTGGAATCAATACCAACAATTTCAGCTAATTCTGTCTGTTTGAGAACTTGCTGCCTGCGAATTTCTTGAATTCTTGCTCCTAAAAATTTTTTAGTATCCTGCATAACCTATCCTTAAATTAGGCATAATATATGATATCACACTTTTTTACAAAAAGTCGCAATATAAGGAGGATAAAATATTCAAAAAGGCATTTTCACTTGCTGAAGTCTTAATTACGTTAGGAATTATTGGAATAGTTGCATCAATAACATTACCAACAATTATCCAAAAATATAGAAAGATAGTAGTTGAAAATCAATTAAAAAGCGCATACACAATTATTTCAAATGCAATAAAATGGGCAGAAGTAGATAATGGAATAGGATTTGAAATCACTACGGATAATTTTGATGATTATAATGACGCAAATGGATTTTCATATGAACATAGCGAAGCTGTATTTGAAAAATACTTTAAAAAATATTTTAAAATTACACAAAGCTATAATAAAGCAGAATCTCAAACTAACTCAAGATATAGGGGGCAAAACTCAAATATTTACCAGAGTCCCAGCAAATGCAAATACTTATAAACTTATAAATGGTACCGGAATATGCTATACCGCTAGAGGCGGTGACCAAATGGGCTATTTTTATATATATCTAAAACCTGATAAACAAGATAAAGTTATAGGAAGAGATGTATTTTCACTAGAATTCACAAGAAAAAATAACAGGTTTAAAGTATATCAGCTAATACAAGACAGTTATAAAGAAACTGATCGAACACAATATATAAACGGATGTGTGTCTGAAAATGAATATCCAATAGACGTACTCCCAAGAGTAATGATTTGCACATTTTTAATATGGAATAACAATTTTAAAATACCAAAAGATTATCCAATCAAGTTTTAAAAAAACTCCCTTTAAAAAGGGAGCTTTTAATTTTAGATTATTCAAAAATCCAACCGTTTGTTAAATCAACTTTTATAGGTTGTAACAATTTCAAATAAAGAACACCATCAGGTTGAACATCTAATTTTTCACCCTTCAAAGTAGCTCTAACAAATTTCATAAACCAGTTTCTATGTTTTGTGACATTACTTGTACCAGGAAAACTTGCAGTCTGGTCATTATTAGTTACTACAAGCGAATTATCAAGAACTAATACTCCATTTCGTACAAACCACTTTCCATCACGTACATCCATCAATTGACCTTTCAATTGAGAACCTTTATAGACAAGAATATATTTATCCTTTGTTATATAATTTTCAGGAGCTACAGCAGCATAAATTTCTCCAGCTTTTGAAGATTGGGAACTGATATATTTTGTAAGTTTAATTGGAACAATTGCACCTGCTGGGATTGTTCCAACACTACCTTGAACGATCGCACTCTCTACTACATAACCCTCACCTGTCTTCTTTCTCATTGCCTCTGCTAATTTTGCATTTGGATTTAGCTTTGCCTGCTCCATCATATTATATAAAATTGCAGCAACTTCAGCTCTTGTTGCAGGGCGCTCAGCTTCTATATTTTTCTTTCCATCAGCTGGCATTACAACTAACATATCTAATATTTCAGCTTTACCTGCAGGAATTATAAATTCTTCTGGGATTTTATTTGCATCAGCATATTTTCTGGATAACACTTCTTTTGCTTTTTGTACACTTATTTGTTCTGTAGTTAAAGCATTAACTGCAACTGTCATAGATTCTGCTCTTGTTACGGTATCATCCGGTCTAAATGGTTCCCCTGATGGTGGACATGAAATTAAATCAAAAAATAAAGCTTTTTGAATAGCATCATATGCCCAAAAATCTTCTGTAATATCAGTAAAAGCAACAGGTTGGGCAACATTTGTATGTTCTTGTCCTAATGCTTTTATTGCCATTGATGCAAATTCTGCTCTTGAAACATTATCATCAGGTTTAAATGTTCCATCTGGGTAGCCTACAATTACACCTTTGTCAGTTAGAATTTGAATTTGTTCTGATGCCCAGTGATTTTTCGCAACATCTGGGAATTGGAATGCATTTGCAGCATTAAAACCAAAAACAAATACTAATAACAAAAGAGCCATTCTTAGTACGTTTTTCATAACCATTCTCCTATAATAAATATCCAATAAAATCGTAACCTTAAAACAGAATTTCAGCAAGATAATCTAAAGTTATGTAAAATAGGCTAAAATATAGATTGACAGATTTTTAAATTCTCACGATGATAAAATAAAAAGACAAGGAGTATTCTATGAAAATTTTACCTTTAGTTTCTTACAAAACAAACAATACTAGAAATTTTGAAAATAATAAAAAACAAATAAGTATGACACCAGTATTTACATCAAATGACTCTGCTCAGTTTGGGACTGTACTTGATTCACAAATTTTCAATCTAAAGGAAATTTTCGATAAAGAAATTAATCCCTATATAAATCAAAATAAACCTAAATTTACACAAATTGGGAAAATTGGTTATGATTCTCAAGAAAAATTAAAACTTGCACAAAATCTTACACAACAACTATTTAATAAAAAAATAGATTTTGAAAATCAAAATACTTTTAAAAAAGTAAAAAAAGTAATTGACCCGTATGAAAAATATTTATCTAATATAAAAGAATTTGAATATACATCAAAGATTATTCTAAACAACGAAAATTATGCAACCCCTGAAATTAAAAATTTTATTAAAAAAAATACACATAAAATCTACCAAGAAGATGTAGAATTTAACAAAATTAAACCTCTTTATGAAGAATATAATTCTACAAAAGAAGAATTAAATCAAAACTTAGATAAAATCAACATAAATAATAAACCTGATTTTGCAAGAAGACTAAAAGTTCTTGATAAAACAAACAGAGAAGCCGTAATGCTTATATTAGTTTCAGGATACACAGATATGATTAAACTATCTACAGAGGCTGAGGATTTATTCATTGACTACAAAGAGAAAAATGAGCCAAACTTTAAACTTATGGAAAGAGCTAATAGACTTTACTATGCTGCACAGCAATTTCAAGAACAAACTATGAATAATAACAGTATTGATAGTGAAATCAATTACTTTTTGCTTGAAAACAAAAATTATATTTCAGAAAATTTAACCAAAAGTGAAATATCAACTGAATACAATGAATTATTTAATAAAACTGATAACATAATTAATTTACATGCCCAAAAATTGAATGAGTTTTATAAAGAAAATCCTATCAAAACAAGTCCAAGAATAATTGATAAAACATTAAAAGCTCAAGAAAAAGTAAACAAACAGCTTAATCAAATGTTATTAGCAGAAAAACAAAAATAAAACTCAATATTAATAAAAAAGACTTCCAAAGGAAGTCAAAATGGTGGGCAGGGGTGGATTCGAACCACCGTAGTCTCGCGACGGCAGATTTACAGTCTGCTCCCTTTAGCCACTCGGGCACCTACCCATATTTGAATTATATAATCATCACCTCTGCCTTGCCTGCAACTTGCTGGTAGCACATATGCCCTTGACGAGATTTGAACTCGTGGCCTCTCCCTTACCAAGGGAGTGCGCTACCCCTGCGCCACAAGGGCTCGTCGAAGCTTTGATTATAAAGTACAAAAAGCCGGCAATAGGAATCGAACCTACAACCTACGGTTTACAAAACCGTTGCTCTACCGTTGAGCTATGCCGGCTAACAGAATTTATTGTATTAAGAAAATTTCTAAAAGTCAAGCACTTTTTTTGTTGTATAATTTTATTGTTATGATTAGAAATTTAATGCCTATATTACTACTTACTATATCTAATATTTTTATGACTTTTGCTTGGTATGGTCATTTGAAATTTAAAGCAGCTCCTATTTTGCTTGTAATCCTTGTAAGCTGGGGAATTGCTTTCTTTGAATATTGTTTTCAAGTCCCTGCTAACAGAATTGGGAGTTATGTTTACAATGCAGCACAGCTTAAAACTATCCAAGAGGTAATTACTCTTGTTGTATTCAGTTTCTTTTCTGTTCTATATCTTAAAGAACAGTTCAAATGGAACTATCTTGTCGGATTTTTCTTTATTATTCTTGCTGTATTTTTTATATTCAAAAAATGGTAACAACTTTTAAAATTAGACCATGCTTTATAAATTTGCTAACGTTTTCTTATTATTCTTGGAAACCACATTGGTACTTTTTTTCTATATTCTATATATTCATCACCAAAATTATTTACTAATTGTTTTTCTTCAAATAATTTAAAATAAATACAATTTATTAAAAAGAATACACAAGCCCAATAGAAAATATTTATATCATTCAAAATTAAAGCTTCTGCTATAAGAATAAAAAGTATTCCTGTAATCATAGGATTTCTAGAATATTTAAACGGACCATCCACAACAAGATGCTTGGTCGCTGCCCATGGAGCAAGAGTACCTTTCCCTATCTTATGGAATAATACCATTGTCCATATTGCCAAAAATAATCCACATAACAACAATATAAACCCAAAAATTATTTGTAATATAGCAGGTGCAATATACTTGAAATTTGAAAAATATAATATACAAAAAGGAATTGATACTAATACATTAAATGGTAAAATTAATATTGCTTTTACCCATTCTTTCATATATTACTCTCCTTAATTAAATTAAAAAGCGGACGACGGGACTCGAACCCGCGACGTCAACCTTGGGAAGGTTGCATTCTACCACTGAATTACATCCGCTTACAATTAATGATTAACTTAATTTCTATTTTATTTTAACACTAATATAATTATACTGCAAATTTATCTATATGTTTAATTAAAACTTTATTTATCTATGATATTAATGCCATCAAAGGAGAAAATATGTTAAAAATAATTCTTATAGGATTTTGCTTTTTAATATTCACAGCAATTGCCCTTACAAACTATACTAATGCAGAAGAAATCCATTTTAATAATAATATATACACACTTAAATACAGTACATTTTCTGTAATCAATAAAGGATATGAAAATGAATATTTTTTAAATAATCAAAATAAAACAAACTGGATTAAAATGATTGGAATTTATTATTACCCAGATGAAAGCAACCCACTCAAATTTGCTGATAATAAATGCAAAGAAGTAGAAAATGATGAAACTAATGTACTTTTAAAATTTATTGAAAACAAAAAAGCTGATAAAGCCGCCCTAAGTTTTCTACAATATGGGAATAACAAAAACAAAAATTTCTTCGAATACAATATTTACAAATATGAAAAACACCCAGATAAAGGTATGATGGTACTACGCTATGCAGATAGATACTTCTTTGACAACAATAATGAAATCACTGAAATTGGAAATAATATCAAAAAAGAAAACGATAATTATCTTCAGATGATAGTAGAATCCCCAATTCCACAAATTATAGAAAAAGACATTGACGAAAATTAATTCTATTTTTCAAAAACAAAAATTACATTTCCGTCTCTTTCAAATCTACCTATAAATTTCAAATTATAAGCACAAATTTCTTTGATAATTATTAATGATTTTATAGTTAACAAATCATTATAACTTATCTCACTATATTTTTTATCATCATTAACCGTATCAACAAATATTTGAGGAGAAAATTTATCAAAATATTTATTTGAAGTTATAACAAATTTTTGCCCTGATTTCATCCTATTTAAAATAAAAATCATCAAACTTATATTGTTTTTAGGAGGTCTTAAATCTGCAAAATATGATCTTAATATCACCTTACGTTCTTCAAGAGATAATTTATTAAGTTCTAATTCATGACCTAAAATTTTTTCTGACTTATATGCAAAATCTACTAACAAACTTAGTATTTGTAATTTATTTGTATTTACATATTTATCAAGAATTTCTCTTCTATTCCAAACTACAATATAATCTCCACTATTTAACCGTTGCTCATTTATAAGTTCTGACACTGCGCGAAAGCCATTTCTTGGTAGTTTAAATGCTGAATTAGCCGAAAATATAAGATATGAACAATTAATTAAAATAAGCAACCCTGGAATTATAATATTAAGTTTTTTAAATTTAGGTAATTCAGATAGACCAACACCCAGTATTAAAAGGACATTAGGCACAGCTATAGCAACATATCTTGGCAAAATTTTAAAATTAGTAAATTCAAAAGCTAAAATTTCTGCCAATAAAAAAAGTAAAGAAGGAATTAATATAAACCTTGCCTGTTTGTTTTTCTTAAGAATATAACAAATCACAAAAACCGAAATTAAAACTGGCAAAATTATATATATTAAAGTTTCCAATGTTAAATTATTAAACAAATAATCAACATAATTAGCTGGATTATTTAACAACCCGTTAAGGACTGGGCTAAACCAATCTTGTATTACCACAACTAAAGATGACCAGTCACAATAGTACCCATTTATTTGATTAGTATAATTTTCGTAATGAGAAAACATATATATCAAAGTTGGAATTGACAATATTACAAACAAAATTAATGAATAATTTAACATTCTAAAATAAGATTTTTCTTCTTTGAATAATTGACAATAATATAAAATTCCAAACACAGGAATTACATATAAAAAAGCTATCGTATAGGTATTAACTATTAACCACGATGTAATTGCCAGTCCAACAATCACAGGTAGAGAATTCTTATATTGTATATTGTGAAACTTTAAACCAAAGTACGTTAATAGTGTTGTAAAAAAAATCAACAAAGAATAAAGACGAACTTCTTGAGAATAATATATTAAAAAACTATTTACTGAAAAAACTCCAGCACAAAAAAGACCTGTTTTTTCTGACTTTAACTCTTTTCCTGTAAAATAAGCTATAATTACAGTTAATATCCCAAAAAATGCAGAAAATAATCTTAATGAAATATCACTTAAAGAAAATAATTTAGCCCAGAAATGAAGTAACACAGGATAAATTGGCAAATGAACGTCAGTTTTTAAAGTATATGTAATTACGTTAAAAATATTACTCTGAGAAGCTTCTTTAAATGATACAATCTCATCATACCAAAGGCCTCCAGTTTTATCTATAAATAAAATTCTACAAATTACAGCTATTAATATTATAAAAATACTAATAATTAAATTTCTATTTTTTAAATTCAAGGAATCTCCTCCTTATGCCTAAGTTTATCAAATTATTTAATCATATTTGTTCAATTAATTACTGTTTTGAAGTTTGAACACCTTGATGATCTGCACTATACATATTCATATATAAGATTTTATTAGCAGTTGCTGCATCTAAGTTTATAAACTGCAATCCAGCTCTGTTTCCAGAGACTCTGACAACTTTCGTCTCTGGGGAAGCATCTATGCCATGACAGCTCAAATTTAACACAAATACTTCTCCAACTTTCAACGACCCATCATGAGTAACTAGAGCTCCGCCTCTTGATATATCATTTATTGCAATAATTCTAGGTGATTTCTTATGTTTTTTATCTGAAACCTTAATATATCCATCACCCTCTGCTATTTCAAATCTTAAATACTGACGTTTTGTTGGCTTATAAGTTGATTTATCAATATCTTCGAAATCTGGAGTTGTTGTTGTTTTCTGGATTTTATCATCTTTATATGTTAATCTGTAGAAACTGTTTTCTGTTCTCGGAAGATTTACAACTTCATAAGGATTGTAATGAACAACAGGAGCTTTTGTTTCCATTGCAATAACATTACCCATGCTTAATGCGTATGAACCGGTTAATTTCGTATATAACTGTGCAGTGACCGGCATATTAGGATAGTCATTTGCTAAATTTCTATAGAAATCATTATCTACAATTACAGACCATCTGTAATCATCATTTATATAGTGTCCTCCAGGTTCTCCTCCCCTGTTACCGTTTCTGAATTCTGCATAGTTAGTAATAAATGCATCACTCATATGAATATTTAAATCTTTTGTATCAACATAAGCATAATCAGTATAGAATTTACTTAGTTCCATACCTCTATTAAATTCTTCAGACTTTTCTTCTGATGAATTTAATGATAATGTGACATCCTTAGCTTTATACACAGTTTCCTTAAACCCTAGAGGGTTATCAAATATTTCAATAGTTTGAACAACCTCTTGAGGTTTATAATTTCTTGCTTCAACTGATACACCTGCATCTTTTACTGCATCCGGAGATACTCCTTGAATATCAAATACCAGTTTATCTCCATCTCCGACTGTATTAAATCCGGAAGCTTTCAAATCTTTTGGTGAATTTGGATCCATAAAATCATTTGCGTATGTTCTATCCAATGTTGCATCAAAGCCGTTATGAGCATTATTATATACCGGTGAACTTGGAGCATCGTAAGCATGAGCAATTACATTATCCGCTCTTAATATAACATCAGGAGTACCATCATTTTTACCTTCTAGGTATGCATTATAAATATTCAAGATTGAATTTGCATCATCTGGATTTACCCTTGTTGAAGGATTTACATCAAGAACATGGATTTCAATTGAATCAGGAATAACAGAACCCATTAAGATTTTATCATGTGGATATAAGATATCGTCATCTTCTCCTAATAGATTTGTAATTTTTCCTAAGTCATAAATTGTCAAACTTGCCGCTTTTGAAACAATTTTCAAATGACCGCCCGCAGTTATTTCACGAATTACAGCATTACCGGAGAAATCCAATCCCATATTGCCTCTTTTAGCAATTAACTGCCAGATATTATCATTATTGCCTAAACCACTCAGGTATAGGTCATTTTCAGCTAAAGCACTTATTGAGCCGTTTGCTAGCTGATTGTATGTAAAAGAATTACCATTAGAGCCAATATTATCACTTGAAATTAAAGACATATGTCTTCCTGTAATATTTGCTTTAGATTTATCTGCAGAAGCATTATTAATTGAATAGCCATGATAATATGGTTCATTATCAGGATTTGGATTGTACTCATCAGCCTGTTTCCAATCTGCTGCTGTCAGCATCACATTTCCATCTGTTACTATATTTCCGACATTCAAATTAGAATTTTTCGCTCTTATATTAACTAAAGCATTACCATTATTAGTTGCACTACCAGATACAGTACCCGCTATATTAACATTTATTGATTCTGTATAATCTCTGGTTGAAGCATTTATGCCAAAGCCTGATTCTTTATCAGTTAATGCATGAGTATCATTACCCATATTACCGTTAATTATATTAAATTCAAGATTTCCACCTGTTTTAATTAATGTTTTATATGATTTATCTGGATTTCCTAAATCGTGATTTTGATTTTTAGATGAATTATCAGGATCCACAATACCATTTAGAACATCGCCATTAGTTTGGGTAATTTTTACACTGCCATTAGACGCTGTCAAATAGTCATCATTATTACTATCATATTCACCGATAACAATATTAGAATTTTCATTGGTCAACTCAATATTTTGTCTTATAGCTGTGATAAGACCATCTATATCTATACCGGCAAATCTTGTACCAGAATTTGATATTTTTATAGTTCCAGCATCATTTGTAATTCTACCTATTGTAGAAATTGTAATTCCAGAAGTAGAAGATGTATTATTATTGTTTATTTCAGTAACACCTTTTTTATTATTAATTAAACCATCAACTAAAATTCCTTGTTTTCCATCATTTGTAATATGAATTTTACCATCGGTATTAATCACTTCACCGGAATCTGCAATTTTAATTCCACTTTCGGAATTTGTATTTTTAACTATTGTATTACCTTTATTTTTGTTGAATATCTTACCTAAAATATTCATAAGACCAGTACTGTTATTTTCAACAGTCAAATTATCTTCAGATGTTTCCGAATTATTAGAAATTTCTGCATCTTTAGCAACAGTTAACGCCCCTTGATTATTTACTACCGATACTTTTGATGTTTTACCTGTGCCTGCAACAGTTCCTGTAATTTCAGTTCCGCCAGTGCCATTATTTGTTACATTTAGGTTATTTCCATTATTTTCTACTGTACCAGATACTGACAATTTGCCAGCATCATTTGTCACTTCTAAGATATTTCCAGTATTTTTTACGGTACCTGAGATTTCTGTACCTTCTGCTCCTTTATTGCTTACTGTTAAGTTATTTCCATTATTTGTTACTAATCCATCTATTAATAACTTTCCGCCTTCATTACTTACAAGCGAATTCCCATCTGTATTTTCTACAGTACCGCTTATTTTTGTTCCACCTGTACCTATATTTGTTACTTTTGTATTACCTTTGTTTTTATTAAATATTTTCCCTATTACTGCAAGTATTCCTGAATCACTTGTATTGCTTACTGTCAAATTATCTTCAGATGTTTCTGAATCATTTGTTACTTCTGCATTACTTGCAATTGTTATATCTCCTTGTGTATTTGATACTGTTACTTTTGATGTTTTACCTGAACCTGTAACAGTTCCTGTAATTTCAGTTCCGCCAGTACCATTATTTGTTACATTTAGGTTATTTCCATTATTTTCTACTGTACCTGACACTAACAATTTGCCGGCATCATTTGTCACTTCTAAGATATTTCCAGTATTTTTTACGGTACCTGAGATTTCTGTACCTTCTGCTCCTTTATTGCTTACTGTTAAGTTATTTCCATTATTTTCTACGATACCTAATACTAACAATTTGCCAGCATCATTTGTCATGACGATACTATCACCATCGTTGTAAATTGTTCCATTTATATTTATACCGCCATCGCCGGAATTTGTTATTTCACTGTTTCCTGAAGTATTTTGCATAATACCATCTATAATGACAGAAGCTCCAGTATTAGTAATTTTTGAATTACCATAAGAATTTATAGTAGCAATCAATACTCCTGTATCTGATAATTTTTCTGCGACATTAACTCCATTTTCTCCGTTAATTAATAATTCAGATACAGCATCGCCATTTTTATATCCAAATCCATTATTAATCACACCGAGAACATTAATGCTGCCATTTGATGAAATTGTTGTATTTGCCTTATCATAACCCTGATTAGTTATATTTGTAATTGCACCCTTATTAACAAAAGTACCATCCATTCTGTTATTATCAAGATTATTTACAACTAGCTGTTTATCAGTTTGGTTATCAATTGTAATTTTTGCATAACCATCTGTATATGTAACACTGCCATTACCTGTTACTGTACCTGTTAGTTTAACATTTCCACCTTCTTGTTTTGAATTAAATAATATAAGTTTTTCATCTTTATATAAAACTTTTAAATTATTATTTTCATTTAAGTATGGAGATTTATCACTACCTCCGAGATTTACCATATTCTTTTCACCTGTAGTAGGATCTTCAATAAGATTAGTTAACATATCCTCTGTAATAGTTAAATTTTTATCACCATACCCCGCTTTTACAGTACCATCAATTTTTATATTCGTAGCATTTATTTCTACATTTTTACCTGCAATAATTCTATCATTTGATTTTAATTCAAAAGAGACACCAGCATTTTTGTAAGTTACATCACCTTGAGTAGCAACGACATCAGTACTTCCTGTACTTACACTGGTGTTAAATATAACATCTCCGCTTTCATTCCAAATACTTAACTGTTCTCCAGAATTTGAAATATAACCGTTAAATATTATATCTGAAGCAACAGAATTTACTAATGTCGGATTCATATAATCATAGTAATTATTGATAACAATACCAGTTCCATTAGTCGAATCTGAAACCAAATATACATTTTTACCAGGCGTATCCGGTAAATTTACAGGGGTGCTTGTATCTGCTAAATAATTGTAATTTGTACCATTTATTATAAACCCTGACAATCCCCTGTTATCAAGACTAACATTTTTAAATATTAAATCTAGATTTGAATAATTATCAATTTTTAGATTTGGAGTAAAGGTTTTAAATATCCCCGTACCGGTTGTAGAGGAAATTTGTTCTCTTGTTAGTCCGTTTAATTCAATTTTAGATTCCGGAACATATAAGTTATCAAATTCAACTGCACCTTTATCAACTACCAAATCTGCCAGCGGATTTTCTTTTAAGTATGCAATTTCTGCAGTTATGGAATTCTTAGCAGTTGTCAAAGAATTCATACTATTATTATAGTTTTCTTTTAGTTTATTTAAATTATTCAAAAAAGTAGTAATATTATTTTTACTATCATTCAATAAATTTTCTACCTCTTGTTTCTGTGCAGCATCTTCAGCACAAACAATGACACCTTTATACAAAGTAACACCATTTGATTCGGTAAAGTTTGCATTAACAGTATTATACGAATTTACCAGACTGGTCTTTTGATCTCCGCTTATACCTTGTTCGTCTAACACTTCTGAAAAGCTTTTTCCGGTTTCATTAGTAGAAATTGCATTTTCCCAAACTTTATCAAATACATCTTGAGATATTTGATTTTCGCCATCTCCTACAAGTGCATTTTGTAAGTCTTGTTTAAACAAATTGGATGCTTCGTCTGCGGTAATTGAAGAATTTAAAGAATTTATTAGATCATTTACCTCATTCAACTTACTTGTATAATCAGCAATCAAAGCATCATTTTGAGCCTTGTTATTGGCAAGCTCATCGATGCTTTTTTGAAGTTTATCAGCTTCTTTTTGCAAGGATTCAATTGTATCTAGAGTTAATTCTTCCCCTGAAACATTAGTAGCTTCAACTACGTTATATTCATTTTGCATAAATCCTTCTAACTTAGATATATCTACTTCACCGTTTCTATTAATATACATATATCTTTTTGCTGAAGAACCCGCAGCCATAGTTCCGTCTAAAACCAATGAATTATTAGTCGACTGCTCTAAACGAGTAAATCTTGAAACTATTTTTATTGGTATACCAAATAATAATCTTGAAATTTTTGTCTCTACCATCTTAGAACTCAATGTGTGATTACCATTTGTATAATTAGCAATAATATCTTTACCGGATGTAATATCAGCACCTTGAGCCACATTTAGTTTATTATTAACAGTATATCTTAACTGTCCGCCAGACTCTGCTGTTGCAATTGCAGCTTCAACTTTCAGATTAACACCCTGCGTAATATTATTTATAGAATTTTTCATGAAATCAAACTGAGCAAGAGTCGCTGTATTAATATGCCCATTATTATTTACATTATTATTTACGGTTAACCAAGCATCAGCATAACCATCAATATCTCTAAATCCGAATTGAGAAACACTTATATCAACGTTGTTTGATAGAGTATTTGTTGAATCAAGGGCAACATTCAAAGTATCAGCGTTTAATGTTGAATTATTAAGAATATTCAAGTTATTGTTATTTGTCACTTTCAAAATTGATTTTGAGTTGAAATCTGTAGTAAATCCTGAACCATCCATATCAACAGATTGAGAGAACTTTGAATTGGACTCAACATCTAAATCCATATTTTTAGCTGCGGATACAGTAGAATTATCTATTGTTATATTTGAAGATTGTGTAACCTCGTTGTCAATATTAACATCAACTTTTCCTATACCAGTTTTTACATATACGGTATATTCAATATTTTTATCTTCTTTTGTACCTAAATCAGCCTTTGAGCTTATTGCGATATTATCAGCAGTTAAATTTGAACCGCCTTTTATATTTATATCAGAATTTGAAGTAACATTATTATATAATTCTCCGACAGAAGAAACGATTGCACCATAATCTTTGGAATTACGTTTCATTGCAATTTTATTATCACTTTCTGCATTTAACTCTAAATCACCTTTTGCATTAATATTTGCACCATCTAAATTGATATTATTTGTAGCATTAAGAGTATTACCAGAATTATTATTTGTAACAGCAACTACTGCAGCATTATTCTCAGTAAATACAGATTCAGCAGTATTTACAGCTTTTGCATTAATTGATAAACCATTATCAAAATCACTATTTACGGCATCTGCAGTAACATTTACATTTGATGTACCTTGAGTACTTGTTGCAACTTGCAGTCTGTTAACTTCTACAAGACCTTTGCCAGAAGAATTAATAGAGTTAAATGTATCTCTATTAACAGTTGAAGTAACATCCATATTATCCATAGCTAATGTGCCGTCAAGATTGATTGCAGTAGTTGTATTAATAGTTGATTCGGATTTGCTTAAATTACCACCTACCAGTTTAATTTCAGCATTTAGCATTTGAGTATTTGTATCAGCATCATCAACTAATGCAACTACAGCATCATTAATAATAGTATTATCACCATTAATTGTAATAGTATTAGAACCGGTTACTGAAGACTTCATATTTAAAGTATTAATCGTTAAAAGTCCTAAAGATTCACTTGATGAGCCTACATTCGCTGTTCTTTTCATTTTAGAAGCAATATTTAAACTGTCAGTTGAGAACTTACCTGTATTTAATTTTGCTTCTGTCGCAGCATTAACTTTAGCAGTTAATTCTGTCACATCTACACTACCAAGTGTTGCACTTGATTTTTGAGATTTAACCTCTGCTTTCATTTCAGAAGCTTCATTTACATTTGAAGTCTTAACACCTGATGCAATTGTTGTTTTTCCGCCATTATTAACTGTTATATTGGAATTATCAATTCCTGCGTTGAATTGAGAATTAATTTCTGCACCTTGTATATAACCATTTCCGCTAATTCCGGCTATAGTACCCACACTCAATGTAGTTGAAGCATTTATACCATTTGAAGATGATATTATGTCCATATTATTATCTGCATCTATAGCACCAGAAGCATTAATAAGAGCTTGAGTTATCGCATTAGATTTAGTTCTATTAACTATTACATTGACTCCGATTCCTTGAACTGTTTTATTATCAAGTTTTGATACTAATGTACTGTTATTAGAAGATTTTACACTTACATTATTTGCATCAATATCAACATTCCCTGAAATTAAAGCTTTTGAATTGTTTGCAGTATCAGCAACGGCAACAGACGCAGCACCTCCTGCAATATTTGCAATAACACTTAACACATCAACATTAATATTGTCATTTGTAATCGCACTAATTATTAAATCATTATTTGTATCAATTTTTGTATTTTCAGCTTTAGCAATAGTCTCAGCAGAATTATTGAAGTAGCCTACACCGCCTTGAATACCAACTGCACCTACAGCAGCATCCGTAATATCTACTTCGGCATTAACGTTTGAAGAAGCATTAACTTTTACATTACCGGCATTTGCAATAACCTCGCCACCTGATATTGAAGCATTGGTTTTATACTTCATATTAGTAACCATAACACTGCCATTTACAGCACCTAAACCAACCGCCGCTGATGTATTATTCGAACTGAATGTATTATCGCTATACCCTTTCAATGTATTTGTTGCAGATACTTTTGCCGCATCTCCATCAGAATTTTTATTATTTGTTGTAACTTTAGCATTTAAGTTAGACTTAACTCCATCTTTAGCCTGACCGCTTTGCAAATCATATGAAGCAGTTTTAGATACTCCAACTTTTTCATATTGAATATTATTGGTATTTTTATCAATTTTGGCAATTGACTCATTTATTCCGACATTATTTAACTCACCAGCACCAGAAAAATCAACCTTACCACCGATAGAATTTATAACAACATTACCTGCAATTCCGCCAATACCACCTGCAGCAGTTGCAGCAGTATTATCCATACCTATAATAGAATCTGCTACGACTTCAACATTTCCTGCACTAATCTGTCCGTTTGTATTGCTCAATAACTCAGCTAACACTGCATTATTTATGACATTTACATTAACACTTGCACCTACACCTGCACCTAAACCTGCTACTGAAGCAAGTCCAAGTTTGTTATTTACTAATATTTGATCATTTGCATTAACTGTCACTGAACCTGACGCTTTAATAGCATTATTTCCAGCATTAATATATGCCTTAGATGTATTTTCAAGAACATTTACAACTGAATGAGCAGACACACCAGCACCTACAGCCGCAACAGATACACCCATATTGGTATTTTGAATATTTTCATCACTGTCCACAGCAACAGAAATTGTTGAAGCATTTTCTACAGACGTATTATCAATATAAGAATTCATATTATTATTGAATACGTTCACAGCAGAATTAATTGCCGCAGCTGCACCTTCTAAAGTTGCAGTACCGAAATATGCGTTATTATTAATATAAGAATTTTGGATAGCTGAAGATGCAATACTACCTCCAGAAATAGATGAATTTGCTATATATGAATTAATATTATTATTGACTACATTAACCAGAGAATTAATAAGAACACCTGCACCTACAGCATTTAACCCTCCTGAAGCCAAACCGTTAAGAATATCTATATCTGAATTAGCACTAACAGATGTAGAGTTAGCTTTTGTTATGTTTGCACCATCTATTATAGCCTTTAAATCATTATCAAAGACATTAGTAATTGCATATCCGCCAACAGCAGCACCTACTCCAGAAACTGATACTCCAACAACTCCAGATTTAACATTATCAGTAGATATTGCAGAAACAGTTGTTGTTGCTCCATTTATTAAGTGATTTTGACCTTGTATTTTAGCCTCTGTCATTCCTGTAAATACATTTGTAATAGGAATTATTGTTGCAGAAGCTCCTGTACCAACAGCTGAAATCGCAGCTAATATGTCATTTACATTAACTGTATTTATCGCTTTCACATTAACTGTAGAAGCATTTAAAATATTAGTATTAATAACATTAGCAATTACATTATTGGAAATTAAATTTGCATTTTCTATTCCGGTAACAGCTGTGCCGGCAACAGAACCAGCACCACTAAATACAACCGTATTCAAATTAAATGTATCCTGTGCTGTTGTACTAAGACTGCCATTTTCTATTTCAGAATTTTCAACTAATGCTTTTGTATTCCCAGAATATACATTATTTACACCGGTTATATTAACCGCAGCAAATGACGCAAATGATGTACTTAATACAGCATCATAAGTATTCATTGAAGATAATGCATTTACATTCAAACCGTTTGTTGAAGATATAATAGAATTTTTTACATAGGAATTAATATCAGAAGATACAACATTAGCTATGACATTAGCTCCAATAGACGCCCCACCGCTACCTGATATACTTACAATACCTACTAACAGCATTAATGAAGCTACATCAGAAGAGGTAATTGTATCTTTTCCAAATAAATTACCTATACCTACAGCTTCTTTATCTTTATTGAAATAATTCTCAGCTTTAACATCAATTTGTCCATTAGAAGTTTTCACAGTGGTATTTTCAATACCTGCATTTACATCAGATGCCATAGTATTAGATATAGCAACACCATCTACAGCAACAGCACCACTACCTGAAATCAATGCAATATTAGCTTTAAAGTTTTGTGTATCATCCGCCGAAATATCAACGTTACCGCCAACATTTATTTCACCTGCTTTTTTACCGTCAGTACCATCTTTTCCGACGACAGCATTAACTTTATTTGCTAAAACATCAACATACACAGCACCACCGATACTTGCACCGCCTGCTGCAGCAACACCTAAATTCAAAGATTCAATATCCATTACATCTGTTGCATCAACAGTCAGAATACCATTTGAATTTATTGTTACTCCATTTCCAATATAAGCATTTGTAGCATTTGCAACAATATTTGAATTTATTGAGCCATCTACAGCGGCACTACCAGCCGCTCCTATTATAAACATAATTGATTTATAAATCTGAGAAGATTCAGCATCTACATTTATATTCCCGACATTAGAACCAGTTCCGATTTTCGCACCATTTGCAATATAAGCACTTACATCACTTACATTTACATTTGAGAATACAGAACCTCCAACAGCAGCAGAACCTGCTCCTGCAACATTCCCTACAATTACATCAGCTACAGTCTTGTTAGAAGCTAAAACATCAATATTACCTGCATTTTGAATTTCCGTGTCAGCACCTATGTAAGAATTTACCTCATTTACAACTGTTTTGGAGATTAATGAACCAGCCGCTGCAACATTACTTGCTCCAGCCGCATCAAATGTCATATCCCAATTTTGGAAATCGGCATCAGTTGATGCATCATAACTGCCATTTTGAATTTTTTCAACTATAGATGATGCCGTAATTGCTCCAGGAGTTTCTTCACCAAAAATGTTTTTAGCTGTTGCCTGAACTTTAATATCTTCACCTTTTTCTATTGAAGTATTATCTATATGTGCATCAACATTTTTAACATAGACATCAGCTAAAATAGAGCCACCGACTCCTGCTGTTCCACCTGTCGCTGCTAATGTTCCGCCACGACTTCTTGACTTTGTATTATCAGAAGCTATAACATCAATTCCGTTTGAAGATATCGTTGATGATTTAATTACATTGCCACTATCATCTTTTACAGCATCAATTTTAGCGGTTGTTGAATTTTTAACAACATTTACTCCAACATTCACAGCCGCAGAAGCTGTAGCACTTCCTGCTATTGCTGCAGCAACCGGAATTATATCTATATTTTCATCAGATGTTGCACTTACTGTTAATTTCCCTTTAGTTTTAACATTAGAGCCTGTTACCTGAGCTGAATTACTGCTAAGCATTGTATTTGACAACACATTTGCCCCAAACGTTGCTCTGCCTGAACCTGAAATAGCTCCTACTACAGTAATACCTTGAATTAAATTATCATAATCCGTCAATACATTAATTGCATTAACGCTATCTACTACTGAAGCTGTTATTGAAGAATTTACTTCATTTTGGATAACATTTACAATTCCGTTTGCATTTACAGGTATTCCGGCTCCTGTCTGTACCCCCATATTTGCAGCCAAGAAAGATAATTCTTCTTTATTATTTGCATTTATATCAATAGAATTTGCTATGACATTTGATTTATTTTGAATAGAAGCATTGATATTATTGTTGATAACACTGACAATAGCTCCTACTCCTACACCTGCACCATTTGAAGCTGATGAAAAATTCAAAGATCCAGCAAGATTGGTATTTCTAAAATTATTATTTGCTACAGCATCCAAATCACCAGTTGCTGTAATAGTTGAATTATCGATTATAGCAGCAATTTCATTATTTACAACATCTGTTGCCATAGCACCTGAGAATGTATAAGCATTTGTTCCGCCACCAATTACAGTACCGCCTACACCTACAGAAATTAAATCCTCTGTTAATTTACTACTATCTTTATTTGCACTAACTGATATGTTATTTGCATTGTTAATTTCAGAATTTTTAACTTCCGCTTTTGTTGTTTTGTTAATAATATTTAAATCACCGCTCATGCCAGCCCCAACAGAATTATTTCCTGTTGAAGCAATACCTACGGCAAGGCCACCTGCACCTTTATAAGCAGCAGAGTGGTTTTCTGCATCAACATTAACATCAATTTTGCCGTTATTATTATGCGAAATAACAGCACCATCAATTGCTGAAGTTACAGAATTTTCAAGTACGTCAGCATTAAACGATCCACCTGCAGAAACTGAAGTATTTGCATCACCTGAATCAACTTTTGTAACCCCTACACCTATTGCGACTTGAATATTGTCATTATTTTCTTCTGATATGACATTTAACTGATTATTGGCAGATTTATCAGTGTATGTAATAGTTGCACCATTAATTAATGCATTGGTATTATTTGAATTTTGAATAAAGTTAACCGCTGCACCGGCACCTACGGTAGCAGCATTTGCAACACCTCCGCCAACATTCAACGATTTTGTAGTTTGGTTTGCTTCTACATTTACATTATTTGCAACGTTGATTGTCGCATTACCAATCTCAGCTTTTACTACAGATTCATTAATTTGAGCATTAACAGAACCTGCAGCCGCTAATGAAATATTCTTTGACTGACCTTTATTTGCATCTAAATTATCCAATGATGAAGCTTCTTTTCCTGTAGAACCTTGAAATTTAACATCATTACCATTTGCATCTTTTAATGAAGTTCCGCCCTTAGTTACAATATTCCCATCCTTATCAATGTTATATTTTTCGTTTTCAACAGAAATTTCAGGGTTTGCATCAGTTGAAGTATTTGCAGAAGTTGATGACAACTTACCAGATAATTTATTAAATACATCTCCAACCTTTGATAAAGCCTTATTTGATGCAGTTGAATCAGAAGCTGCCGGCTTTTGAACACTCACTCCGCCTGCAAAAGCTCCAGCTAGAGCAATATTTAAAGATTGAGTCTGACTCTTAGCATAAACATTTAAACTATCTGTAAGCGTAATTGTCGCACCATCTGCAATAGTCGCTGATATATCTCTATTAAACTGACTTACATTCACCGAAGCACCTACAGCTCCACCTGATGAGCTTGTAGCACCTCCACCTGAAGTTTGACTTTGCTGTGATAATGCTCCTGAAATTAAAATATTTGATATTCCATCTTTTATTGTTACAGGATTATCTTTAAAAGTTAATAAGCCTGTATCAGGATCAATTCCACCAAAATTACTTATAGTTGGAGAAGTTAAGTCTGGATCAAAACCAGGCTCAAAATTTACATCAGTCGGCAAATCATTCCAAATTTCATCACCAAAAGTAAATAAAACATCATCAGCTTTTGCTAATTCTTTTAGTTCTGCACCACCGACTTTTACATTTAAATTTTTAGCTTTAAGATTTTTGACCTTACCAACAGAAGATTTAGTAGTGCCATCTACAGTCTGAACCGTAACACTTCCTGATATGGCAGCACCGTTTGCCCCTGTTGCTTTACTGCCTGTAGATACCACAGTTAAGAATTGGTTTTCTGTACCAGAAAGTACATCTACATCCCCAGTGACTGTAATTGTAGAATTATCTCCAATTTTTGATTCTGTGTTATTAGTAACATTTTCTACAATAACATTACCGCCTAGACCATTTTCACCACTTATACCTCCTGTAGGAATAAACAATTTCTTTATCTGCCCTGCTGCATTATATTGAACAGTCTTATTCGCTGCATTAACTAAAACATTTCCGCCATTTACAGTTGCATAGTCACCAATTGTCGCAAATGTATCATTAGTAATTGAAGAGTCTATAACTGATGATGCAATTCCTGTACCCTCCATCAAAGAAGATGTTGTAGATGCCCAGTTATTGAAAAACCCTTGTAGACCTAAAGAATCGTTTACATTAGTTTTTAAGCCATATAAAACATTACTGATATCTGTAGAGACTTCTTCTGCAGGATTAATTAATCCTTGCATCAATAAACGAATATCCCAATCATCACCATACGCTGCTTTCAGATTACCTTTTATATCATCCGGCAAGCTATTTATATCAGAACCTGTTTGCAATAGATTTAAAATAAACTCAATTGTACCGCTGTTTCTCGGTAATTCAGTCGTAGCATTAACTGATAATGTGTCATTTGCTGTAACTTTTGCATATTGATTTTCTGAACCTGATTCAATTACGGCATTAGTTGAATTATCCTGTTTATTTACAATTACTGCAACTCCTGGATTTGGAATATATGATGAATCGCTTCCTGATTTATTTTCTACTTTTATATTTGAAAGTGCATTATTAACAGTTAAATCTATCGTATTTGCATTTACACTGACATTATCAGCATGAATAGTTGCATTTTTACCGATAGTTGCATTTGTATCAATTTTTGATTCGTTAATCACTGTTGCTATACTAGCATTTGGCAAGCCTGAAGTATCAATAAGCGGAGTACCTTGCAAATCTAATAAACCAGCAAATTTATCCACGACTTTTTGCAATAAATTAAATTTCAGTTTATTGATCATGCTCTGTTTTGGCGCCTCTGATGACACATCCGCTTTAGCAACTGTAGAACTCATATGAAGATTTTGTGCATTTACGGAAACATTACCCTTACCATTTGTATTAATTGTTCCGTCAATTTTTGCATTTGTATCTATATCGGAATTATTTATATTTACTGCAACTGCTACTCCCATATTTGTACCTGGAGTCATATTGGCTAAGGACTGAATATTTGATGAAATACTTGAATGATTTACGGCATCAACTTCAACATTTACAGCATTAACAATTGCTCCTGAATTAATTGCAGCAGTAGTTTCAGCATCAGTTTCACTCGCTAGGATAAGCACCTGCAAGCTTGGAAGCCCTGTAATTTTATCTATCGTTGCACCTGCAACTGCTGTCGGGTTTTTTATTTTTATACTATGGGCATTCTGGGATTGAGCATGTAATTTGACATTATTACCTGATGTAATAACTGCTCCATCATTTACATTTACAGATGATATAGTTTTAGAACCTAATGCGTAATATAACTCTTCTGATGTATCTAACATAGGAGCAAATCTGCTTGAGGATTTATAAATAGTATTTGCAACTGCATTTGAACTCAAATTTACATCATTTCCAGCAGTAAGTTCAGCTCCGGAATTAATATTCACTTCCGCCTTTGCTCTTGCCCCTTCAAAATCAAATTTTTCACCGGTAATAGCTGCTTCAATTTTTTGTCCAAGTGCTGAAGTATAAGTATCTCCCAATATCGGCACTAAGCTTACACTACTGCCTGAAATATAATCTACTTTACTTGTAGCATCAATAGTTATATCATTTGCAGCCTTTAAAATTGCATTATCTATATTTACTATTGCATAATTTGTATCATTATGAGCATTAGTATTTGTAGCATCAGATGGTAATGAATTTTCTATTGTAGTTTTCAATAAATTTGTTAAATAACTGCCAGTTACACCTTTATCTCTTAGCTCTTGAGGTAATAAGTTGTCATCTAGCCAATTACCTGTTTCTTCATTAATTAAATCATTAACCAGATATTCTTTACCTTCAATTACAAGCTTTTCTACTAAACCTGGATTTACAGCTTCTTTAATTGACTGAGCTTTAATTACAATATTTCCTTTACCATCAAATGCGGTAGCATTTTTTACATCATTATTTACCAA